>PBKR01000011.1 GCA_002721545.1 Nitrosomonadaceae bacterium
TTTTTTCTTAGCAGCTACTCTCTTCTTAGCCGCTGGTTTCTTCTTAGCAGCTACTCTCTTCTTAGCCGCTGGTTTTTTCTTAGCAGCTACCTTTTTCTTAGCCGCTGGTTTTTTCTTAGCAGCTACTCTCTTCTTAGCTACTGGTTTCTTCTTAGCAGCTACTCTCTTCTTAGCTACTGGTTTCTTTTTCGCCACTACTTTCTTTTTCGCGACTACTTTTTTCTTAACTACTATTTTCTTTTTAACTACTTTCTTCTTAGCTACAGGTTTCTTCTTGGTAGTTGCCATTTCAACCTCCAAATTAAAATTAGATAAGATTATTACTCGTTACTTTCATCACCCCTTACTACATGCTTAATTATAGAGTAACTAATAATTATTAGATATTTTTCCCTAAATCTCGCGGTAGTTCTTTTTTAATGTAGCATAGCTTTTAGACTTTGCTAACACGGTATCCGTAGAGTACGTTAGATCCTAAATTAATTCCACCTTAACATAACATCATTTTTCTTATTAGATTATAAATTCTTTAAATATTCCTTTTTTTATTTATTCAATGTGTTTGCAACTTATAATCTTCTTTAATATAGCTAAAATTAATTCATATGAATTAATTTTATATAAATAGTTTTTAATTTAATCCCAATTTAGCGCGCCGCCTGTTTGGTATTCAGTTACCCGAGTTTCAAAGAAGTTCTTTTCTTTTTTTAAATCAATCATTTCTGACATCCATGGAAATGGGTTCTTGGCTCCTGGATAAATAATATCTAGGCCAATTTGCTGGCATCTGCGGTTAGCGATATAGCGAAGACACTCTTTAAACATTGGCGCATTCATGCCTAGAACACCACGTGGCAAAGTATCTTCAGCATAACGGTATTCTAGTTCCACCCCTTTTTTAATAAGCATATTAATTTCTTCACGAAAGTTTTTTGTCCAAAGATGAGGATTTTCCATTTTTATTTGATTAATCACATCAATACCAAAATTACAATGCATAGATTCATCACGTAATATGTATTGATATTGTTCTGCGGATCCAGTCATTTTGTTTTGTCTGCCTAATGCTAAGATTTGTGTGAATCCCACATAAAAGAACATGCCTTCCATGATACATGCAAATACAATTAAGCTTTTTAATAGTTGTTGATCAGATTCTGGTGTGCCAGTTTTGAAATTTGGATTTGTGAGAGTGTCAATAAATGGGATAAGAAATTCATCTTTATCACGAATTGATTCTATTTCATGGTAGGCATTGAAAATTTCACCTTCATCTAACCCAAGGGATTCGACAATATACTGATAAGCATGTGTATGAATTGCTTCCTCAAAGGCCTGTCGCAATAAATATTGACGGCATTCTGGGTTAGTAATGTGGCGGTAAGTTCCAAGTACAATATTATTAGCCGCTAGTGAATCAGCAGTAACAAAAAAGCCAAGATTACGTTTAACTAACCGTCGCTCATCCTCAGTTAACCCATTAGGGTCTTTCCAGAGTGAAATATCACGGCTCATATTAATTTCTTGGGGCATCCAGTGGTTGGCACAAGCTGCAAGATA
Organism: Nitrosomonadaceae bacterium; assembly: GCA_002721545.1. Taxonomy (GTDB): domain Bacteria; phylum Pseudomonadota; class Gammaproteobacteria; order Burkholderiales; family Nitrosomonadaceae; genus BJGV01. Next base: position 1,561 of record PBKR01000011.1, read on the forward strand.
TTTCTCCCAGGCCCATTTGTATTTAAATGGGACAAGTTGATTTACATCTGACTGGCAATTAATAATTTTTTTGTCTTCTACAGATACGCGACGATTGTTGTCCTTAATTGATTCTTCATTATTAGCACTAGTTATAGAACTAATATTTTTCATATTTAAATCAGTATTTGTTACCACTTGAGTATTATTTAACATCCCTAAGTGCTCAGATTGTAGCTTTTTGTCTTCAAATGTCAGCATATTTTCTCCTTTTATTTCCTATAGCGCATTCATTACTGGCAAGATTCGCACTCAGGATCGTCAATTGCACAATATTTTATATCTGTTGTTGGTTCTACATTTGTTGCAGCTATTTCTCTATCTGCTGGCACTGCATTTAAGGTCCCTGTTTTGACTGTAGATTTTTCTGTTGATGTCGCACCTAATGTACGAAGATAGTAGGTGGTTTTTAAACCGCGTATCCATGCAAGCTTATAAGTCTCGTCTAATTTTTTACCTGAGACTCCTGCCATATATATATTGAGTGACTGGGCTTGATCAATCCATTTTTGTCGCCTTGCTGCAGCTTCAATTAACCACTGCGGGTCGATTTCAAAGGCAGTGGCATAAAGCCTTCTAATATCAGCTGGCACACGGTCTATTTTGCTTAATGAGCCATCAAAATATTTAAGGTCAGCGATCATTACTTCGTCCCAAAGCTCAAGTTTTTTTAAGTCCTCTACTAAAGCTTCATTGGCGATGGTAAATTCCCCTGATAGATTAGATTTTACATAGAGGTTTTGGTAGGTAGGTTCAATACTTGCAGATACGCCAATAATATTAGAAATAGTTGCCGTCGGTGCAATAGCAAGACAATTAGAGTTTCGCATACCGTATTTTTTTATACGTTCTCGTAGTTTGTCCCAATCCAGTGTAGAGATTCTGTCTATTTCTACATATCCCCCGCGCTCTTCCTTTAAGCGATCTAGTGAGTCTTGTGGTAGAACTCCCTTATCCCATAGACTTCCTTTATAGGAGGTATATGGACCACGTTTCTCAGCTAATTTGGTAGAAGTCCAGTAGGCATAGTAAGCTATTGCTTCCATAGAACGATCAGCAAATTCCACCGCTTCTTCAGAAGCATAAGGAATACGTAGCTTGTGTAGGCAGTCTTGGAAGCCCATGACACCTAATCCTACTGGGCGGTGTCTAAGATTAGAGTTTCTTGCTTTTTCAACAGGGTAGAAATTTATATCAATTACATTATCTAGCATATGCATTGCTGTGCTGATAGTTTTTTGGAGCTTATGCATATTTATTTTTCCGTCTTTGATATGAGTTACCAAATTGACAGATCCCAAATTACATACAGCTATTTCTTGGTCATTTGTATTTAAAGTAATTTCGGTACAAAGGTTAGAGCTATGCACGATGCCTATATGATTCTGAGGTGAGCGAATATTGCAGGGGTCTTTGAAAGTAATCCATGGATGTCCGGTTTCAAATAACATACTAAGCATTTTTCGCCATAATTGTGTCGCAGGTACTTTCTTATATAAGCCAACAAATTCACCGAGCTTAATTTTCTCTTCATAAGCAATGTAAGACTGTTCGAACCCTTTCCCAAATTTTTCATGGAGATCAGGTACGTCTGAAGGTGAGAATAAAGTCCATTCACCATTTTCCATCACTCGTTTCATAAATAAATCAGGGATCCAGTTTGCAGTATTCATGTCATGAGCCCGGCGTCGATCATCACCAGTGTTTTTACGTAATTCAAGAAACTCCTCTATGTCTAGATGCCATGATTCCAAATATGAGCAAACGGCCCCTTTGCGCTTACCCCCTTGATTTACTGCTACTGCCGTATCAGAAACGACTTTTAGAAAAGGTACTACTCCTTGTGATTTGCCATTAGTTCCCTTGATATATGAACCCATGCCTCGTACAGGAGTCCAATCATTTCCTAAGCCCCCAGCATATTTAGCAAGTAAAGCGTTTTCTTTAATTGACTCAAAAATCCCTTTAAGATGGTCTGGTACTGTTGATAAATAACATGAGGATAATTGAGAGCGACAGGTTCCGGAATTAAATAAAGTTGGTGTGGAGCTCATGAAATCAAAGTTTGATAGAGTTTGATAGAATTCAATAGCTCTTGCTTCTCGGTCATCTTCATTAATAGAAAGTCCCATCGCTACGCGCATGAAAAATGCTTGCGGTAGTTCAATACGTTGATCTTGTACATGTAAAAAATAACGGTCATATAAAGTTTGTAGACCAAGATAGTCAAATTTAAGATCACAGGAGGCATCAAGTGCTTTTGCTAATCGCGGGATATCAAACTTGGCTAAACGCTTATCTAGTAATTCTGAATCAATTCCACGTTTAATGAAGCTAGGAAAATATTCTGAATAACGTGAGGTCATTTCATGCTGAGTTACTTCTTCTCCTAATACTTCTAGGCGAATATTGTGTAACAAGAGTCTAGCAGTAACATAACGGTAAGCTGGTTCTTTTTCAATTAGAGATCTGGCAGAAAGGATTATTGATTTCCTTACCTCTTCTATAGGCACACCATCATATAGATCTTTTAGGGAGGAATTTAATACTAATTCACTATTTACTTTATCTCCTAATCCTATGCATGAGGACTCAATTAATGCTAGCAATGACTCCATATTTAATGGGGCTTTATTGCCATTATCTAGTACATTTATAGCCTTTGTTGTTGTATCTGCTTTAATGTCTTCTTTTTGTTTTTCTCGCTCTCGAGCTCGATCTTCACGGTACAACACATATGCACGTGCTACATCATGTTCACCAGAACGCATGAGGGCAAGTTCCACCTGATCTTGAATATCTTCTATATGAAAAGTTCCACTTACAGGATGGTGTCGGATTAATGCATTAATCACGTTACCTGTCAGGTGAATTACAACTTCCCGCACACTAGCAGATACGGTGTTCTGGCCAGCATTAACAGCAATAAATGCTTTAGTCAGTGCAATTGATATTTTATTTGGCATGAACGGAACTACTGAACCGTTACGGCGAATAATTTTATATTGAGAATAGTGTGAGTCTTGATAAGGAGAGGTAAATGAAGAGTCGTAATTAGGTACTGTTGTGGAGCTAGTGCTCTCTGTTGCAAGCTGCATATTTGATTACTCCCCCATTAATTCTATTGTTTTTGTATAGGAAAATTATGATTTTCCATCAATTTAATTGGCTATTATTTCAATTTTATTATCTACTATATATAGTGGTTAATAAAGTCAACTAGAACTAACTATAGTTGATTTTATAATTTTAGTTGGTTTTACAATTCTAGTTAGTTAAAAAAAAATTGCAAGTATTTTTATAATAATATTTAAAAAGTAAAGTATAAGTGGTCACAACTTGATTTAGCATAAGCTAAGCTAGCAAGAGATTGGCTAGGTGTTAGGTATATTTCTTAGAATTTAATTGGCAAATAATTTTATTAAATAGCTCCCTTTGATTAAATGAATAATGTCAATATAGTTAATTATTTTAAATCACCCGTATAGTGATTAGTGACCTGGAACTGGTTTTGGCTTTCTTTTTGACATGTAATTATCTGCTTCAGTTTTGTCAACGGAACCATCACCATTGGCATCTACCTTATCAAATATAGCTTCATTATATTTCAAAAACTCTTCTTTGCTGACCTTGGCATCTTTATTTTTGTCCATTAATGATAGTCCATATCCACCACCACTTGATTCAGTTTTCTTTGGTTTGTCTGCTTCTGCTAAATCAGCATAGGCAAGCATGTTTCTGGAATGTGAAGCAGAAGTTACATCAGCAGCAAAGCTAATTGAAATAACAATTAATGCTATTCTAAAAATAGAATTCAAGGCGATATAAGTGAAAATTTTGTTGTACATAATGTTCTCCTGCCGGCAAGCATGAAATAGAAACTATAATTTATCGTGGTATCGAATGGATGCAAATTTTGATACACACGTATTCCGTGCCTTTCTTAAGGCACGGAATAACTTATGCTTCTTTTCTAGTTCTTTAATGCAGACATTGGGGCACCAAAATTTATATGGAAAGGCGCTCCGTCAATTACTATTGCTGGAACTGATTTAACTCCAGCTGCTTCAGCCGTTTCAATCTGCTCTTTCTGCTCGCCCAAGTGTACCATTTGCACATCATAGCGGGCAGCGTCTAGAGCCTCAGCTATTTGGTGTTCTGCTTCAATACATACAGGGCAGCCAGCGTGATAAAAAATAGCAGGTGTTTTCATAGATAATCTCCATAAGAATCAAAAATATTGGTTAATTTACATCATCAATAATTAATTTATATGTGACGTTGTAATACTTTAATTATAGTCTAAATGAGCATTTCCATGTCATATGGGCCGCTTATTTTAATAACTAAATAATTTTTAATATTAAATCATACTGCCCTTAAAGATTCTACGATACTAAGATAGGCTGCTTTTACTGCAGGCAGAAATCCTCCAATTAGCCCCATAATTAATGCAAATGCAAAAGATTTTATGATTATTGAGGAGTTTAATGTAAAGCCAAAAGCAAGTTCAGAGAACGTTTGCCAGTTCATTGTTGAAATAGTGAAAAACTGCATGAATGATGCTAGTGTTAAGCCGACTATCCCCCCTATTGCCCCAAGAATTAATGATTCTGTTAGAAAGGCAGATAAAATATTATTTCTACGAAATCCAAGCGCACGCAATGTTCCAATCTCCATAATACGGTTGGCAACTGATGCATACATAGTGATCATTGCTCCTATAATAGCGCCAACAGAGAAAAATCCTGATAATGCTACCCCTAGATAACGAATAAAATTTGATAGTACTTGTGATTGCTCAGCATAGAAAACACTTTCTTTTTTAGCTCCGAGAGTAAGCCTAGGGTCTCCTTCAATACGTGTTTTAATATTTTGAAATTTTGTTGGATCATTTAATTTTAGAATAATTGAAGAGTATACCGGTCTACGAAATGCTTGCATTAATTGATCTACGTCTCCCCAAATTTCTGAATCAAATCCTGTTTTACCTGCATCAAAAATACCGACTACTGTCCACTCACGTTTACCAAAATATAATTTCTCACCAATCCCTGCGCCATTATATCTGTCCGCAATACTTTTACCTGCAATTATTTCTGATAGTCCTGGTTTAAACATGCGCCCACTAATAATCTTTACTTGTGGGCGCAATAAAATTCCACTTTGTTCAATCCCGCGGATTAATACATTTGCGGGTTTATCAGATTCTCTACGAGTAAGGGAAATCAAAACAACAGATTCCTTTGATGTTAGCCGTATATTGTTGTCTCCATATGCAACTTCTGGCTGGCTTTCAACAATAGCAGCTTGATCACGATTTATGATACTTTGTATTTCAGCTTCAGCAGATCTGCGTGTAACTACAACATTATCAGGGGATCCTGTTTCAACTAAGGTTTTTTTAAGTCCCTCTTCTAGCATTAATACTGTGGCAAAGACAAATACTACTAACGCCATGCCACTGGCTGTAAGTATTGTGGTTAGTTTACGAGTTATTAAATTACGAATTATGTATGAAATTGGTATGGTCATATTTTTTATCTATGAATTTTTATCCTATATTTCTTAGCCCTTCTACAATCGAGGCTTGCGCTGAGCGTAATGCTGGTAGAGCTGCTGCTGTAATTCCTATTAAAGCTGCAGCAATTATTTGCATATATATTGTTTCTAGTGACACACCAAATACGGGAAAAAGTGTTCCAACTTTGGTCTTGAACAAAGAAGCAACTGGGAAAGTTAATAAAATGCCAATTAATGTACCTAAAAATGCAATAACTAGAGATTCTCCATAAATTAATCCTGAGATAAAACTATGGCTAAAACCCAATGCTTTTAAAGTGGCGTATTCACTTGTTCTCTCTCGTGCTGTCATTGCCATAGTGTTGGCCATAACGGCAAGGATTATTAATATGACTAGATATGAAACAATTCGAATTGCCACCACTATTGCTTCAGTCATGGAAACAAATCCTAGTTGGAAAGCTTTTTCAGTTTCTGTGTGCGTTTCTGCAAGTGAGTCTTTAAATAGCTTATCAACTGCTTCTGATATTTGAGATGCCCTGCTTGGCTCTGATATATTGATGGCGTATACACCAACCCAATTAGTAGTATTGGCTGATCGCGCTATTACTCTTTTTTTTGTTTCATTTAGATAATCCCAATGAAAGAAAAATTGAGAGGTATCTGTTTTTGTTTCTATACCATCATATATAGCACGGACTGTAAATCTCCATACGCCCGGATAAATTGTGCCTCGTATAGGTACGGCATCACCTATTTTTAAATTATATATATCCGCAATCTTACGGCCTATAACACAGCCCTTCCGGTCATTTATAAATGAAGTTAGATCTTTTGGTGGAATTATATATTCGGAGTAAACATTAAAGTAAGTTTTTGAATCAATCGCAAATTGAGGAAAGAAATTCTTTTCAGTAATATAAACTCCTCCAAACCAACTGGCATGAGTAACTTCTGTAACTCCTTGGATCTTTCTTATTCTGTCTTGATATTTTATAGGTAAATGAAATACAAGTGAGATAGCATTACGTGTAATTAATCGTGCTTCTGAGGAGCCCTCGGCGCCTGAGTACCAAGCATCCACTACTGTTCGTAATAATCCAAAAGCCACTATTGCTACTATAATGCCTAGAATAGTTAAACCAGTCCGTAATTTGTGGCGTAAAGTATTACGGAGAATAAGTTTCAGGAAATGCATTGCATGTAGTTTATATACAAAGAAAAGAAATAAATAAAATAATTAACTTCATTTATATGAATTAATTTTCTACATCTAATTCCCCTTTTTCTAGGTGCCGAGTCAGATGTGCAGTTCTGGCAGCATGAGGATCATGTGTAACCATGATGATAGTCTTTTCCATTTCTTTATTTAGGCGATCAAGTATAGCGAGAATTTCTTCTGCTGATGTGCGGTCTAAGTCGCCTGTAGGTTCGTCTGCCACTAATATTGCTGGATCAGAAATAAAGGCGCGGGCAATTGCTACACGTTGTTGTTGTCCGCCAGATAGCTCGGAAGGATAATGTTCCATGCGATTAGAGAGCCCAACCATTGCTAGAGCTAATTCTACTCGTTCTTGTCGTTCTTTAAATGAAAGTTGTGTTAGTAATAGTGGAAGTTCCACATTCTCAAATGCTGTTAATACTGGCATTAAATTATAAAACTGGAAAATAAAGCCTACATTTACTGCTCTCCAATCAGCTAATTCTCTCTCAGATAAAAGGGCAATATTTTTTCCTCCTACTTCCAGTATTCCGCTATCCGGCGTATCAATTCCTGCAATCAAGTTAAGTAATGTACTTTTACCAGACCCTGAGGGTCCCATCAGAGCAATGAATTCTCCTGTAGGGATATCAAAAGTAATATCAGTTAATACAGGCACAGTTTGTTCGCCCCTGCGATAGGATTTTGTAAGATGTTTAATATGGATAATAGACTCTGAAAAATTTTCCATTCTATTAAGATTTCATTTATTTCGATATGGTTTTAACTATATCGCCAGTAGTAAGATCATTGATTGGTCTTAATACGATTTTGTCTCCTGGTTTGGGTCCTGTTAATATTTCAATCATGTCCCCAATTTTTTGACCTGTTTCAATTGGCATTTCAATTACTTTTTTTTCTTTTATAAGGAATATTATTTCTTGATTATTTCGCTTAGTTATAGCATCGGGTTGTATGACTGTACGGGGCATGCGTTGATCAACGGGCATTTCTTTTTCAAGAAATGCTATTTTTGCGCTCATTTCTGGCAAAATTTTGGGATTACGATCAATAAATTTTACCTTTACTAGTACAGTGGCTTTTGAACGGTCTACTGTTGGAACTATTCGTTGTACAACGCCACGTAATCGTGATGCAGGCAGTGCATCTAATTGGATTTCACATGGTTGCCCCAATCTTACTTTATGTAGATTTGATTCAGATACATCGGCCTCAACCTCTAATGTATCCATGTCCGCCATAGTTACTACGGCACCTTTTGCATTAAGTGCAGAAGAAAAAGGCGTAACCACATCACCAATATTCGCACTTTTTGTCAATACTACCCCATCGAATGGTGCGCGAATCAATGTATGTTCTACAGAGGTTTGTGCCACATGATATCCTGCCTTTGCTGCCCCAATTGCAGCTTTATATCCAATAACAGCAGCCTGTGCAGCACGAAAGCGAGCCACAGCTATATCATATGTGGATTGAGAAATAAAATTCTTTGTTAATAAATTTCTTTTTCGTTTAAGTGATGCTTCTGCATTTATTAATTCAGCTTTTCCTTGCTGAAGATTTGCTTCAGCAACTTTAATTTTAGCTGCGGCCTGCTTCATTGTGGCAGAGACATCTTTATTTTCCAGCTGTGCAATTACTTCTCCTTTTTTCACTTTGCTGCCCTCGGTAACACCCAGCCATTCAACACGCCCAGTTGCTTTAGATGCTACAGCTGCTTTTCTTTGTGCAGTGACATATCCTGTGGCATTAAGTAGCGTGAATGATTGAGAAGGGTAGGCTGTAGTAACAGTAGCAGATTCTATCTCAACAGGTGTGATGCTTTTGAAATATAGAAACAAAAATAATGCTAGCGTGACAATAATTGAAAAGGTAGCTATTGATTTTGGTTTTCTATTACGACTAGTAATTCTAGTTGAGCTATTTCTGTCTATTTTTAATTTGGATAAATCTTTTTCTGCCACAGGAGCGCCTTTGAAATTTTGATGTGGTGATTATGGCGTAGAAGTTACGTTACTGCTAGAGATCTATTTGGAGTTTTGTAGTGTTTTCTAGCTATAAATTACTCTAGCCTCACTATTTTTGAGCGTGAAAGAGGTGGATTTTTGGAAAAATAGCGCTTAATTCCATCGAGCATTGCTTTGGCCATTTTGTCCTGATAAAATTTATTGCGAAGCTTTTTCTCTTCAGCTGGATTACTAATAAAAGCGGTCTCTACTAAAATCGAAGGAATATCAGGAGATTTAAGTACTGCAAATCCAGCTTGTTCTACATGACTTTTATGTAAATGATTGATTTCACCAATCTCTGATAATACTTCTTTTGCAAGATTGTGGCTGTCTTCTCTTGTTTGTGATAGTGAAAGGTCTAGAAGGGTTTTGTTAAGATAGGGATCCTTAGTATCAATATTTACTCCTCCAATTAGATCCGCATCATTTTCAGTTTTTGCTAGCCATCGTGCGGCAGCAGAAGTTGCGCCACGTTCAGACAATGTAAATACAGAAGAACCTCTTGCATGAGGCTTAACAAAAGCATCGGCATGTATTGATACAAATAAATCAGCATTTATTTTTCTCGCCTTTTCTAGTCGCGTTCGGAGAGACAGATAGTAATCTCCATCTCGAGTTAATGCTGCTTGCATATTGGGTTCAGCATCTATTTTAGCTTTGAGTTTTCGCGCAATGGCAAGAGTAATATTTTTTTCACGTGTACCCCTCTTACTTATTGCCCCGGGGTCTTCTCCTCCATGACCGGGATCAATTGCAACAGTTATGATCCGTATGGCTGAATCAGGCTTCTTTTTTCTAGTTGAGGCTACTTTTGATTTTCTATCTGATTGGATATGTGCAGAAGCATTAGCTTGTGCTGATTTTACCGCTCCTTTATTTATTAATGCCATTAAAGGGTCAGGTGGGGTAATAGGGTAAATGTCTAGCACTAAGCGGTGACCATAATCTCCTACTGGCTTAAGAACAAATGCCTGAGGTTTAATTTCGCTTTTTAAGTCCAGGACAAGCCGTAGGGTCCCTAACTTAAATTTACCAATACGGATCGCGCGAATATATAAATTATCAGCACTTATTTTACTGGGTAATTTTTTAATTTCAGAAGAAAGCTGAACATCTGTTAGATCTAGCACAACCCGATTTGGATTTTTAAGTAAAATAAGTGAGTAATCTATGGGAGTATCTGACTCTAGGGTAAGGCGGGTATATTCTGATGCTGGCCAAATACGAGTAGAATTTACTGTTGTGTCAGCTAAAACTGTACCAGTAGCTAAAAATATATGAAATGCTGCTACAATAAAAATGATATAAAATTTTGCTAAAAAAGATATTCTCGGACAATCGGGCGATATCCTAGCTAATGAGATTTCTAGATTTTCCAATCTTTTAAACACTGTCTACCTACCTCCGTGCCAGCTTGAATTTCAATATCGCGCCCCATCTCATTTATAGTAAAAGAAATTTCTATATCTGGTATGGGTAATAGTTTTTCTGCTTTTTCAGGCCACTCCACCAGACAAATGGAGTTTTTATTAAAATACTCACGAAACCCAGCCTCTTCCCATTCTTCAGGATCAGTGAAACGATAGAAATCAAAGTGATAAAAGTATAACCTGTAAATTTTATAAAGTTCAACCAAATTATATGTAGGGCTTTTGACTTTTCCTTTATAACCTAAACCACGCAAGATACCTCTTGTAAATGTTGTTTTGCCTGAGCCAAGGTTGCCTTTTAAGAAAATTATAAGCCCCGGACGTAGTATAGGGGATATCTTTACACCAAGAGCTAGTGTTACAGATTCACTCTTTAAGTGGCATGATGCAATAGAATTGTTATGATGAGAATTATGCAAAAAAATATTTCCAATTATCTGCTTTTAGATTTAGCTTCAGTTACAAATAATATTAGAATTTGGAGCAAAGAGCTTGGATTTCAAGAAATCGGTATATCTGATGCTAAATCTGAAAAATCACATATTGAATCAGGCCTATTAAGGTGGTTAGACATAGGATATCACGGCACCATGGATTATATGGTAAAACATGGTATTAAGCGCGTTCATCCAGACAAATTGATACCAGGCACACTGCGAGTAATTTCGGTACGGATGAATTATTCACCGCCTAAAACAAGAAATAGTTGGCAAGTAATAAAAGATCGTGAGAAAGCATTTATCTCTCGCTATGCGCTTGGCCGAGATTATCATAAGGTATTACGTGGCCGATTACAAAAGCTTGCTGATAAAATAGCTGAACAAATAGGCTGTTTTAATTATCGCGTGTTTTCTGATAGCGCACCTGTTATGGAAGTGGAATGGGCGCAAAAATCTGGTCTTGGGTGGCGTGGAAAACATACCCTCCTACTTTCACGTGAGGCTGGCTCAATGTTTTTCCTTGGAGAAATATATACTGATTTGCCATTGCCTGTAGATAAACCCATCAAAAATTATTGTGGTACTTGTACAAAATGTATCGATATATGTCCTACCCAGGCTATTATTGAACCTTACAGATTAGATGCTAGACGTTGTATTTCCTATCTTACTATCGAGCTAAAAGGTAGTATCCCGGAACCCTTGCGTCCTTTAATTGGAAATCGAGTCTATGGATGTGATGATTGCCAGTTGGCTTGTCCTTGGAATAAATATGCTGCAGCTACTGGAGAACAAGATTTCGCTGTACGTAATGGCTTAGATAACTCATCTTTAGTAGAGTTATTTAATTGGAGTAGAGAAGAGTTTGATACAAAATTAGCTGGTAGCCCAATTCGGAGAATTGGGCATGAACAATGGCTTCGTAACTTGGCTGTAGGATTAGGGAATGCTTCATATTCTAAGAAAATATCTAATGCATTAAAAGCTCGATATAATGATAATTCGCCTTTGGTTCGTGAGCATGTGAGATGGGCTTTACAGCAACATGGCGTGGTAGGACACTTATAGTTTATAAATATAAGAGGTGAGCTTAATTTGCTTAGCACTAGTGTTGATAAGTCTCTTATATAAATGAATTAGAAGTGTAAAGGGGTAAAAATGTTGCTTGCTGACACAATTCTTATTTTCCATTTTCTATTTGTAATTTTTGTTGTTGGAGGGTTGCCGGTAATCTGGATTGGGGAATGGATTGGGTTGGAATTTGTGCGAAATATTTGGTTTCGAATCATTCATCTGGCCGCCATTTTTGTTGTTGTTGGAGAGTCTATTCTTGGTGTGGCCTGCCCTCTGACAATATGGGAAGATAATTTACGGCAATCTGAATCTGAGCTCGGGTTTATTCAAAGGTGGCTGCACTACATAGTGTTTTATGAACTGCCAGAATGGGTGTTTACAGTAATTTATTTGTTATATGCAATTTTGATTGTCACTACATTCTTATTAATCCCACCATATTATAAAAATACACGCATATGATATGTTGTTTTATTGATGGTAATTTGGTAGTTAATCCAAATTTAATCTGAACGTTATTCAATTAATCATGTTTTTTCTATTTAAAATCATTTAACAATTTAATTTGTTGTAGCAGGAAGCTCGATCATATGTTTGTTATTAATTTGGAAACCTTGGAAATCATAAAGTGTATTATCAATTAGATGCGAGGGCTGTACATTACGTAGTGCGGTAAACATGGTTTCTAGTCTTCCGGGGAAATTCTTTTCCCATTCTCGCATCATTTTTTTAATTCTTTGGCGTTGTAGGTTTTGTTGTGAGCCACATAAGTTACAAGGAATAATAGGAAATATTTCAATATTCGCGTACTCCTCCAAATCTTTTTCTTTACAATAAACAAGTGGACGAATCACAATGTGTTGGCCAGTATCATTTATTAATTTAGGTGACATGGCTTTTAGCTTTCCACCATAAAATAAATTAAGAAACAGGGTTTCAAGGATATCATCTCGGTGATGACCTAATGCAATTTTAGTCGCACCTATTTCACTGGCAACCCGATATAAAACTCCACGCCTTAGACGAGAGCATAGGCTGCAGGTGGTCTTACCTTCAGGAATAACCCTTTTTACTACACTATAAGTATCTTGCTCAATAATATGAAAAGGAATGCCAATTTTAGTTAGATATTCTGGCAATATTTGCTCTGGAAATCCTGGTTGCTTTTGGTCCAGATTCACAGCAATTAATTCAAATTGCATTTGTGCGCGTGATTGAAGGTTGCGTAAAATATCAAGCAATGCATAGCTATCCTTGCCACCAGACAGACATACCATGACTTTATCGCCTTCTTCAATCATATTGAAATCCGAAATTGCAGAGCCAACTTGGCGTCTTAATCGTTTATACAGTTTATTCGTATTATATTTTTCTTTTCTAGAGTATTTCTCCATTACAATCCTCGTAATTTAAAAGAACAGTTTGTGAAATTTTTCTTTTGAATAAATATTTGTAGGATATTAGTATAAATGGGTTGTCATGAAGTTAATTAAAACATAGGTAGTTATTTTATTAGTTTTGGTTCAAATTGAGGAGTTCTTGAAATTTTTTGATTGTGGCTATTTAATTTTCAAGGGCATGATTTAATCATTTTAAAAATAAAAACGATTTGGCAAGTTGTTAGGAAATATTGATATTGGTTAAAGCCTAATGTATATTAACTCTCCAAATAGGACATTAATAACCTTTTATCTAATTTTTATTCCTTTGAAATAATATATAAAATAGTTGTAGTTATAACATATTATTTGTATTGATTTCCTAGTCTAGAATATTAAGATTGTGTTTTGGATAGGATAGGGAGAAAAAATTTTATATATCTTATTTAGAAATAATACGAACTGTGCCATGCTAATTTCAAAATATTATTTTTATATGAATTTATATGGGTTAATTATAAAGTTGTTAGGAATAAAAATTAAAGATAAATTGAAGCTTGTCTGGGTATTTCCGGCGTGTTAAAATTCGCTGTTATTTAGCTACGCAATCATATATTTAAACAAACATAAACATTAAAATTAATTAGTTATATTAAATTTGATAGGTGCAGAGACTAATAAGGAAATATTTAATAAATTTATATTTCACACTAAAAATTAGAAATATGAAGTTGAGGAAATTAAGCGGGGGGGAATATGGGCAGTAAAGTAACAACTATATTGGTGTGGGTCTCAGCACTTTTTATGTACCCAAGTTTGGCGGCGGCTGAAAAATTAAGCACAATTAATTTACCGGCACCAAATACAGCAGTTGCCTCAGAAATGTATGATCTACATATGTATGTTATGTACATTTGTGTCGTAATTTTTATTGGCGTATTCGGTACAATGTTCTATTCTGTTGTTGTTCACAGAAAGTCTAAAGGTTACAAGGCTGCCAATTTTCACCATAGCACCACTGTTGAAATTATCTGGACAGCTGTCCCTATTTTTATTCTTATAGGTATGGGTTACCCTGCTACTAAAACAGTTGTTGATATGAAGGATACATCAGCACCAGAAATTACTATTAAAGCAACTGGTTATCAGTGGATGTGGGGGTATGATTATTTAACTGGGGAAGGAGAAGGAATTAGTTTCTACAGTAGGTCATCTACCCCAAGAGAGCAAATCAGAAATGAAGCTCCTAAAGGCGAACATTATATATTGGAGGTTGATAATAATGTTGTTGTGCCTGTTGGGAAAAAAATTCGAATACTCACTACTGCAAATGATGTGATTCATGCGTGGTCAGTACAGCAGCTAGGTGTAAAACAAGATGCTATTCCAGGTTACATACGTGATACTTGGTTTAAAGCTGAAAAGCCAGGTATATATCGTGGTGTGTGTTCGGAACTTTGTGGTAAGGAGCATGCATATATGCCAATAGTTGTAGAAGTAATGGAGCAAGAAAAATATACTCAATGGGTGGCTGCTCAACAAGCAGCTGCTGATGGTTGATGTTTTTTTTATAATAGACGGGCTAGAAGCCAAGGGCGAAAAAGTATATGCAGTAAATTTTGCTATAGTAATTACCTATGAACGCAATACCAAAGGTAATATAGCAGATATAGTGCAAACCTTGAGAAATTAAAGCATTTAGAAATTAAGGAACGAGGAGAATATTATGGCAGCAGTACACCATCCTGATCACGGCCAGGCGCATGAACATGAGCATCATGGTCCACCTAGTGGCATCATGCGTTGGTTGACCACTACTAATCATAAAGATATTGGTACGCTATACCTATGGTTTAGCTTTACAATGTTTTTAACAGGTGGGGTGATGGCTCTAACTATACGTTCTGAGTTATTTCAACCAGGCTTACAGATTGTAGAGCCAGAATTTTTTAATCAGCTTACAACTTTGCATGGTTTGGTAATGGTGTTTGGTGCGATTATGCCTGCTTTTGTTGGATTTGCTAACTGGCAGATACCAATGATGATAGGTGCTCCAGACATGGCTTTTGCTCGTATGAATAACTGGAGTTTTTGGTTATTACCTCCAGCAGCTATATTATTAATTAGTTCATTTTTTGTACCAGGAGGCGCTGCAGCAGGTGGTTGGACACTATATCCACCGTTATCTATCCAGACGGGGATGGGTATGGATATGACAATTTTTGCTATTCATATATTAGGTGCTTCTTCAATCATGGGGTCAATAAATATTGTAACAACTATTCTAAATATGCGAGCCCCAGGTATGACAATGATGAAAATGCCATTATTTGTATGGACTTGGCTCATTACTGCATATTTGCTTCTTGCAGTCATGCCAGTATTGGCAGGGGCTGTTACGATGTTATTGACTGACCGTCAATTTGGGACCAATTTCTTTAATGCTGCTGGTGGTGGTGACCCAGTCATGTTTCAACACATCTTTTGGTTTTTCGGGCACCCAGAAGTATATATAATGATTCTGCCAGCATTTGGAATTGTATCTCACATTATTCCTACATTTGCTCGTAAGAGATTGTTTGGCTATTCGTCAATGGTTTATGCGACTGCATCTATTGCAATTCTGTCATTTATTGTATGGGCGCATCATATGTTTACAGTAGGTATGCCTGTTACTGCACAGCTGTTTTTTATGTATGCAACGATGTTGATAGCCGTTCCAACAGGGGTAAAAGTATTTAATTGGACTGCTACAATGTGGCGTGGATCCATGACATTTGAAGCGCCTATGTTGTTTGCTATTGGCTTTATTTTCTTGTTTACCATTGGTGGATTTAGCGGAATAGTGCTTGCAGTAGTACCTGTAGACATACAATTGCAGGAAACCTATTATGTAATAGCTCATTTTCATTATGTGCTTGTGTCTGGTTCATTATTTGCACTATTTGGAGGGACTTATTACTGGATACCAAAATGGACTGGTAATATGTATGACGAAGGTTTAGCCAAAACACACTTTTGGTGTTCTATGATTTTCTTTAATGTCACATTCTTTGTACAGCATTTCTTGGGACTAGCAGGGATGCCTCGTAGAGTACCAGATTATGCTTTACAGTTTGCTGATTTCAACATGATTTCAAGTATAGGTGCTTTTGGATTTGGTTTGAGTCAGTTAATATTTCTGTACGCTATTATTAAATGTATACGCGGTGGAGAAAAAGCAACAGATGAGGTTTGGGAAAGTGCAGATACGCTAGAATTCACTGACTTACCTTCACCGGCACCGTATCATAGTTTTGAAACGGCACCACAGGTAAAATAAAGTATGGAGGATCGTGAATCAAAGGCTAGGCGCAGTAAAAATATTAAGACTGCGCTGGTTCTTTGGGCAATAGTAGGCATGATTATAATTTCATTTTTCTCTAAGCATTGGGGATGAGTGTAGTAAAATTAAATCTAGTAATGCTAAAAAAATTACTAGTAGTAGCTATGGTGATGTTCGCTTTTGGCTATGCAATGATACCGTTTTATAAAAAGATCTGTGAGGTAGCTGGATTAGATAATCTACTACAGCCTGATACTGTAGCGGAAGAAACGCAAAAGATAGACACAAGCAGATTACTGACAGTTGAGCTTGATGCAAATACTCGTGGCTTACCTTGGAAATTTAAGCCACTGCAATCAACGGTTAAAATGCATCCGGGTGAGTTAGTAGAAGTGATGTATGAAATTAAAAACACTACAAACAGAGAAATAACTGGCCAAGCGATTCCAAGCTATGCACCATTATTGGTTTCGCAGTATATTAAAAAACTCGAGTGTTTTTGTTTTACTAAACAGGTTTTGAAACCAAATGAAGTACGGAAAATGCCAGTTCAGTTTCTAATTGAAGCAGGCTTTCCAGAAGAGATTACTACTTTATCAATCTCATATACTTTTTTTGAAATAGGGCTAAGTAATGGAAGCAACTTAAGTTTGAGCAAAAATACAATAAGTAAAATTTGAAGGAAATTATTAATAAGCCTGCTAAAGCGGGAAAGATACAAGTTGCAAAAGCAGTATTTTGGGCCTTTATTGGTATTCGAAAGCATGAAGATCATGCTGCAGATGTAGAATCATTAACAATGAAGCAAGTAGTAATTGGTGGAATTATCGGTGCTGCTTTATTTGTTGGGGTCTTACTGTTAATAGTTAATTTAATAACAAATTGAAAATTGATTAAAATATACGCAGGAGAATAAGCATGAGCCAAGAAGCAAATCATTACTATATTCCAACGCCATCAACATGGCCTCTTACTGGCTCTATAGCCATTTTCTTTATGGGATTTGGTGCGGCTTTTAGCGTCAATAAACTTCCAATTGGGTATGGGTTGCTGGCCATAGGTTTTGCGATTTTAATTTATATGCTTTTTGGTTGGTTTGGTGATGTATCACGTGAAAGTGAAGGTGGAAAATACAACAAGCAGGTAGATACTTCATTTCGTTGGAGTATGAGTTGGTTTATTTTCACAGAAGTAATGTTTTTTGCTGGTTTCTTTGGCGCGTTATATTACATGCGTGTGTTATCAGTTCCGTGGCTGGGTGACATGGGAGTAATGTATGGGGATTCAATATGGCCAGAATTTACTGCTGGATGGCCAACATCAGGGCCTTACATAACTGATACTTTTACTCCTATGGGGGCATGGGGCTTGCCAGCTATAAATACTGCACTGTTACTAACTTCTGGTGTAACTTGTACTTGGGCACATTGGGCGATCAAACTAGATAAGCGTAGCCAATTAAAATGGGCTTTATTTTTAACCATAGCACTTGGTGCTGTTTTTCTTGGTTGTCAGGTTTACGAATATATGCATGCATATTCAGATTTAAACCTTAAGCTTACATCTGGCGCATATGGCGCTACATTTTTTATGCTAACAGGGTTTCATGGCTTTCATGTAACGATTGGCGCGATCATGTTAACAGTAATATATTTTCGAGTTTTAGCTGGCCATTTTAAACCAGAAAATCATTTTGGATTTGAAGGGGTATCATGGTATTGGCATTTTGTTGATGTAGTTTGGTTGGGTTTATTTATATTTGTTTACTTACTATAAAAATAGAAATTAGCATGTAAATTGAACTGGTCTATTGGCTTTTAGGAAGAATGCCAAAATAATAACTTGTCATAAGGATAATAAAAAGAACAACTGATAGACCAATTCGTATAGTAAGAGATTTAACCATGCGCGTACTCTGGCCTTTGTCTTTAAGCATGAAGAATAATGCGGATGCAAGACTATAAAATATGAAAAGAAAAAATACGGCTGCAATAATTTTCAATTTGGACTCCGCCTGTTTTATAAATTTAGGTTCTGGGCAGAATTTTAGCCGAGAATAGTGTTCTAACCAATGACTATTTTTGGTTGGCAGTTTAGAGGAAACTTCTTGCCAACAGTTGCTGCTGTTTTTTTTGTTGTTCTAACTGTGATGTTAGGCAACTGGCAAATTTCTAGAGCGGAGGAGAAAGAGGCTCGTCAGGCGCAGTTAAATAAACTTTCACAGGGGCCAGTAATATCGATACCTACAACACCAATTACGCTTAAAGATTATCAGTATCGTAAGGTTGAAGTGCATGGAACTTATGTTCCCGCCCATACAATATTCTTAGATAATAAGATACATAAAGGTATCGTAGGGTATCAAATTATCACACCAATAAGATTAAGTGGAAGTTCTATGCATGTTTTAATTAATCGTGGCTGGGTTGCTGCTGGTCGCACTCGGTATGAGTTGCCTGATATCTCTACTCCTACTGGCCGAGTGATGGTGTCAGGTATAGTAGAATCGCCAACAATTAGGACTTTAGAGCTTTCTACAGAAACCGTGGCTGGGCAAGTTTGGGAAAATTTACATCTTGATCGTTACCGTAAGGCAACGGGGCTTACGCTTCAGCCATTATTAGTATTGGAAGAAAAAGGTATAGATGATGGGCTGACTCGTGAATGGGTCCGTCCTGATTCTGGGGCTAGTAGAAATTGGGGGTATGCGTTTCAGTGGTATTCTATGGCATTGGCTATATTAATATTATATTTGGTGTTAAATGTTAAAAAAGACCAACCAAGGGAATAATAAGATTAGATTATATTTATTAATAACAGTAATGATTGCGCCTATAGCAGTTTCTTACATCCTATTTTATTTGGGGGGGGCTCCAGCTACTGTAAATTATGGAGAACTAATTAAGATCAAACAAGCTTTACCAGACGTAGTTTTACATAAAACAAATGGCGAAGCATTTAATATTAGTCAGTTACGTGGAAAATGGGTAATGTTAGTTATAGACTCTGGAGAGTGTGCGGAGTTATGTCGTAAACAGCTCTACTATATGCGTCAGGTAAGGTTAATGCAAAATAAGAAAATGGACCGTATAGAGCGAGTATGGTTAATTGATGATAATAAGACTTTAGAAACTAGTATTCAAGAAGATTTTAAAGGGACTATTTTTGTAAATGCTCATAAAAGTAAATTATTAAATGAAATTCCAGCAAAAGTTTCACAGCATGATCATATTTATATAATTGATCCATTAGGGAATTTGATGATGCGTTTTCCAAAAGATATTGACCCATCTAAGATGGCAAAAGATATTAAGAGATTACTTAAGGTCTCGCGAATAGGATAAGGACAGATATTATGGCTATTAGTATAACTTGGCAAAATAAAGCCGCACGATTGTACCAATTTTATCGATTAACCAAGCCTAGGGTTGTGTCACTTATTGTTTTTACTGCATTTATAGGTATGTTTCTTGCAGTGCCAGGCGCAGTTCCTTTAAATGCATTAATTTTTGGTACATTAGGGATTGCTCTAGTCGCTGGTGCAGCTGCGGCAGTAAATTGTTTAGTAGAGCAAAAAATTGACTCTGTTATGGCTCGTACACGTGGTAGGCCTTTACCAAGAGGTGAAGTAACCTCCCCAGAAACCTTGTTTTTTCTTGCGTTGATTGGTGGAGGGGGCTTATTCATACTATATCAATGGGTAAATCCCTTAACAATGTGGCTTACTTTGGTTACATTTGTTGGTTATGCAATTATTTATACAGTGTTACTTAAACCTCTAACGCCGCAAAATATTGTTATTGGTGGGGCTTCTGGCGCAATGCCGCCTGTACTTGGATGGACAGCAGTAACAGGAGAGGTTTCAGCTGATGCGCTGCTTTTATTTCTCATAATATTTGCATGGACCCCACCACATTTCTGGGCGCTCGCACTCTACCGGAAACATGAGTATGCTAAAGTGGGAATGCCAATGCTTCCGGTAACACATGGAGACAAATTTACTCAACTTAATGTCCTTCTTTATACCTTTATACTGTGTGCTGTTACGCTTATGCCCTATGCAACACAAATGGGAGGATTGATTTATCTTATTAGTGCGATAGTTTTAGATGCCATATTTTTATACTACGCAGTAAAAATTTATCTTAATTATAGTGATAAGCTTGCACGTGCCGCTTTTCGTTATTCAATTTTTTATTTGACAGCGTTATTTACGGCATTATTAGTTGATCATTATTTTTATTTTTAATCATTATTTAATAGATTGATTAGTATTTTTAATATTCTTAGCTCAGTATTAATACTAGTTTTTGTTGAATAATGGATATCTTTCTTATCATATTATGTAGATATCAAGAATTTAATAGGGGTAATTAGTCAGAATTTCGGCATATATTTTTTAAACCCCCATATTTTCTATTTAATTTTATAGGTCATGATGGGTTTATTATATTTTTAAATTTATAAAAATAATTTTCCTGGGTTAAGTATGTTATTAGGATCAAAAACCTGTTTAATATTCTTCATTAATTGTATCGTTTGCCCATCAATTTCTCGGTCAATATAAGCACGCTTTTCTCTACCAATACCATGTTCTCCTGATAATGTACCATTCAGGTTAATTACTAGGTCAAAAATTTCACTTAGACATTTTTCAGCACGATCCATTTCTTTAGTATTATTTGGGTCTACTAATAGGTTTACATGAATATTCCCATTTCCAGCATGGCCGAAATTAACATTACTAATTTGATACTTTGAGCTTAGTTTAGTGAGGCCATTCAGAAATGTAGGTAGAGTGGATATTGGTACGACAACATCTTCATTAATTTTTTTTGGTGCAATATCCCGTAATAATGGTGACAATGCTTTACGCATTCTCCATAAATTTACAGAATCTGGCACACAATCAGCCTGTAATAACCCTTTGTTTTGGCAAGAAGATAATATAGCAGTGCTTGTATCATTTACTTCTTGATAAGATCCGTCAACTTCGATCATAAGCATAGCGGCACTATCATCTGGTAGTATTTCTGGAGATCGGTTGCGAATTAGGTTAAGTGAACCTTGATCTAGAAATTCAAGTGCACTAGGGCCCTGTGGAAGAGACATAATTGAGACTATTGCTTTAGCACAATTTGAGGCATCACGGAAATGAGCAACTATTCCTCCAGTAGATTGTGGTAGGGGGGTAAGTTTAAGTGTTGCTTCAGTAATTACTGCCAATGTACCTTCAGAGCCAATCAAAAGTCTTGTTAGATCATAGCCTACTACGCCTTTCGTTGTATAACAACCAGTCTTAATTTTCTCCCCTTTACCCGTTATTGCTTTTACACCTAAAACATGATCACGAGTAGTCCCATATTTTACTGCATGAGGACCTCCTGCAGATGTGGCAAGGTTTCCACCGATACTAGAATATGCAGCACTAGAGGGATCAGGTGGCCAGAAAAAATTGTGAGGCTTAACGGTGTCTTGTATAGTCTGATTGAGAACCCCAGGCTCAGTTACAATTAAACGATTAGCAGGATCAATTATAGGGATTTGTAACATACGCTCTAGTGATAATGCTATACCACCTTGCTCTGGTATACTGCCGCCAGCAGTTCCTGTACCACGTCCACGTGGTGTGAGCGGAACTCTATGAGTATTACATAACAAAATTATTGCTTCAATCTCATCGGAGTTTAGTGGAAATACCACTATATCCGGTGGATATATTTTTTGACTATTATCATAAGCATAGGCGTAACAATCTACTGGATCTGTATAAATCCTATCGGGGGGTAACATAGACTGAAGCTGGGTAAGAAGGATAGACATTTATAACTTCCATAAATTATTTATTTGTGGAATGGGAAATAGCAACAAGCTATCATATGGCATAGTTATCATTACCAGAAATATTAACATGGGTCTTATTTATAGCTGAAAATGATACAGAAAAGTACATTATATGTGGTTGCTACTCCGATTGGAAATCTACGAGATATTAGTCTGCGGGCGTTAGATGTTCTTATGGCTGTTGATATAATTGCTGCTGAAGATACGAGAAACTCTAGAAAATTGTTAGCACATCATTCTATTACCAAAAAAATGATAGCTCTACACCAGCATAATGAACGAATAGCTGCAAAGAAGATTTTGGGGTTACTGGAAGCAGGAAAATCTGCTGCCTATATTACTGATGTTGGCACACCTGGAATTTCTGATCCTGGGGCAATTTTAGTTAATTTAGTAAGAAAAAATTATCGTGTGGTGCCGATTCCTGGTGCTAATGCAGCATTATGCGCCCTATCTGCAGCTGGAATTTCTCTATCAAATTTCTTATTCTGTGGATTTCTCCCTACTTCAAAGAGTATGCGTAGGAAGAAAATGGAAGAATTGAAATCGCTTCCATACGTTTTAGTGCTCTATGAAGCACCACACCGAATATTAGAATGTATTCTTGATTTATCTGAAATATTGGGGGTAAATCGGCAATTAACTATAGGCAGAGAATTGACAAAATTATTTGAGACTATTCATACCTGTACTTTGGGTGATGCATTAACTTGGTTCAATTCAGATACTAATCAACAAAGAGGTGAATTTGTATTAATCATTTCTGGTGCTGAAGCTCCAGATAAAAAAAGAATTAGTAATCATGCTACATATACACTCAAATTATTATTGAAAGATCTGCCTTTAAAGCAAGCAGTAAAAATTACATCAGATATTACTTCTGAAAATAAGAATCAATTATATAAAATGGCATTACTACTAAAAAATGAAAAAGGGGGAGGAATTTAAATTTCATCTATTCATTTATATTTAATTAATAGACACATTCTTTATTATTTCCATCAACGATCTATATTATCTAAAGTGTCTATATAAAAACTAGGTTCACCAGTATGGCATTCTTTAAAATAACGCTTTAAAGGTATGCCTATAACTCGGAAAGCTATTTCATCCCAAGGAACTTCTTTTTCTTTAAAAAGTTTTACTTCTAGACTCTCAATTCCTGGTTGGAAATTTAAGTCTAATAGTTCTGCTAAGAATAGAAAATATACCTGATTTATAGCTGGAAGATTATAAATGGTGTAGAGGTTACCAATCTTTACTCGGGCATTAGCCTCTTCCATAGTTTCACGAGAGGCAGCTTGCTCTAGAGTTTCAGAGTTTTCCATAAACCCTGCCGGTAGAGTCCAAAGCCCACAGCGGGGCTTAATTGCTCTTCGACATAGCAATACTTTATCTTCCCATTTTGGTATGCAACCTACTACCATCTTAGGGTTGTGATAATGTATACGATTACATGTAGGGCACACATGGCGTGGCAGTGTGTCTCCTTCTGGAATACGTATATCAACAAGGGTTCCACAATTACTACAATATTTCATTGAAATATCTCTGTGAGATTAGTTACTCATAAAATCTAATGATTAATTTTATTCTAACACGTGGAAATATACTTTCTTACAGTTGTTATTAATGAGACAATTATTAAATATTCTTTCTATTAATATAATAAATTACAATAATATTGCATCTAAGAAGAAAATTTAATTCTGGTATGCTCAAATTATAGGTAATAAATTAAATTAATCATTGCGCCATGCGAATTGCCATTGCCCAGATCAATTGTACAGTAGGTGACCTTACCGGTAATGCAAAGAAAATTCTTGATTTCACTAATCAGGCAAAAAACAAAGATACTGCATTAGTTATCACGCCTGAATTAGCCTTATCTGGCTATCCTCCTGAGGATTTATTGTTGCTAGATGGGTTTCGTCTGGCCTGCATAAAAGCATTTGATAATCTAGTAAAAGAAATAAATGGGATTTCTCTATTATTAGGGCATCCTTATTTTATTAACAACCGTATTTATAATGCTGCTTCATTAATTTGTGATGGGAAGGTTGTTGCGACGTACTTTAAGAATAACCTTCTAAATGATAATTGGTTTACAGAGTCTTATTATTTTGAGGCTGGTTTAGACAGCTGTGTTTTCACTTCTGAGGGAATAAAATTTGGAATAAATATTTCTACTGATATATTGCAAGAAATTAATACAGTTGCTGTTAAAAGAGAGGGGGCAGAAGCATTAATATTATTATGCGCTTCGCCTTATCACGTTAATAAGCAAGCTATATTGCATAATTTAATATGTCAACGCGCTCATAAAATAGGAATACCCATTATTTGTGTAAATTTAGTGGGAGGGCAGGATGAATTAGTATTTGATGGGGCTTCATTTGTAGTAAATTTTAAAGGGGACCTTATTCATCAATTTGATGGGTTTATTGAGACTCTAGGTTTGATTGAATTTCAAGGTGGCTTGCCTATGAAGGGGCTGGTTACTAATACAGATATTCAAGAAGAAAATATATACAGAGCTTTGTGTCTTGGAGTAAAAGATTATATTAATAAAAATGATTTTACTAATGTAATTCTTGGCATATCTGGGGGTATTGATTCTGCCCTTACATTAGCAATTGCAGTTGATGCCTTGGGTTCTGATAGGGTATGGGCAGTAATGATGCCGTCAGAATATACAGCAAGTATAAGCTTGCAAGATTCACGGGCTATATCTAAGGCTTTAGGTGTGAATTATAGTGAATTTTCAATTAATACAATGTTTGATCAATTATTAAATTCACTTGTTAATAAATTTCAGTGGCCTCAAGATCAACATGAAATAGGAGTTACTGAAGAGAATATACAAGCACGAATTCGTGGAACTATCTTAATGGCATTATCAAATAAATATGGAGCAATTGTACTTACCACTAGTAATAAATCTGAAATGGTAACAGGATATAGTACGCTTTATGGCGATATGGCTGGCGGGTTAGCTGTACTCAAGGATGTCAGCAAGAGTATGGTCTATAAGCTTTGTAATTACCGTAATAGTTTAAGTATGGTGATTCCAGAGCGTATCATTCAGCGTGCACCTTCTGCTGAATTGCGACCAAATCAGATAGATCAGGATAATCTCCCACCTTATAATATTATTGATGGCATTATTGAGGAGTATATAGAGAATGGTAAATCACTATATGAGATAGTTGATATGGGCTATCCTAAGGCTGATGTGCGACATATCGTAAGTTTACTCTGTAAGAATGAATATAAAAGGCGTCAATCACCCTTGGGAATTTGTATTACTAAACAAAGCTTTAGTAAGGGCTGGCGTTACCCAATTACATCTAAATATAAAGACACGGTGTGAAGAATTTTAGTATAAATTATCAGATTCAAACTATCTAATAAAGGAAATGTAACATGAGAAAAATAGAAGCCATAATTAAGCCTTTTAAGCTTGATGAGGTGCGCGAAGCTCTTAATGAAATTGGGGCTAATGGTTTGACCATTACAGAAATTAAGGGATTTGGTAGACAAAAAGGGCATACTGAGCTTTATCGTGGAGCTGAATATGTTATTGATTTCCTACCGAAGGTAAAAATTGAAATAGTAGTAGTAGAGAGTCTTGTTGATAGTACTATAGAGGCAATAGTTAAAGCTGCGCGTACCGGTAAGATCGGTGATGGCAAGATATTTGTCACGCCTGTGGAGCAAGTAATAAGAATACGTACTGGAGAGCTAAATGAGGCAGCAATTTAAGCTAGATTTAAATAGAAGTATATAGCGTAGTATATTAATTACTAGTTTTTTAGGGGTATTTTTTCAGAGTTATTATGTCTGCCTACTCATATCATTTTCAAAGCTCCTATGGAAAGGCCTCTCAAATCAGTATGAAAATAAATTTTATTATTACAGTGTTATTATTTTTGTTTGGTAAAAATGTTCTTGCTAATGAATTGCCTGATTTAGGAGAAGCATCTCAAGCTGATATTTCCCCATATGAAGAAAGGCAGATTGGCTTGGAAATAATGTCCCAAATTCGTTCTGATAGTAGGTATCTTGATGATGCTGAAATAGCTGGGTATCTTACTAACTTAGGATACAAATTAATTTCTGCCTCTGATGAGGCCCATCCAGATCAAGAATTTGAGTTTTTTGCTGTTCGTGATCCATCATTAAATGCTTTTGCTTTGCCGGGTGGTTTCATGGGTTTTAATAGTGGGCTGATTCTAGCAGCACAGAGTGAATCAGAATTAGCTGGGGTAATGGCTCATGAAATTTCACATGTTACACAAAAACACCTTGCTCGCATGATATCAGGCCAGAAATATGGCATGTTAACTACACTAGCATCTATAGCACTTGCAATTATGGCGTCACGGGCGAATCCGCAAGCAGGGACTGCAGTTATGGCAACTTCTGAAGCTATTTTAGCCCAGTCACAATTAAATTTTACTCGTGCAAATGAGAAAGAAGCTGATCGTATTGGCTTAGCTGTACTCATGAGAGCTGGATTTGATCCTGCTGGCATGGCATCTTTTTTTGGTCGATTACAGAGAGCTAGTAGGTTCCAGGGTGATATTCCCTCTTACTTACGCACTCATCCACTTAGTTATGAGCGCATAGCAGATATCGAAAATCGAATACAAGGTTTACCTTATAAGCAGGTTGCTGATAGCATTGAATTTCAATTAGTTCGCGCCAAGTTACGTGCAGCTGAGGGAAAACCCTTAGAAGCGGTAAAATATTTTGAATCTAATTTGAAAGAGAGGCGTTATAGTAATGAGACAGTTGAGCGTTATGGGCTAATAAGTGCTTTGTTGCGGGAAGGAAACAATTTACGAGCAAATGAGGAGCTGAAATTGCTTTATGAGTCTGGTCATTATGACACAATGGTTAAATTACAAGAAAATCATCTGTTAGGAAATGAGATTCAGATTAAAAAGAAAATATTATATTCAAGCGCAATGATTGAAACGCTTGCAGCTCGTGTTAAATTCTCTGTAGGGCTTTATTCTGAAGGCTTGCATATTTATAGGGAAGCGTTAAAAATTTATCCGCAACATCGTGCATTAATTTATGATTATGCTGCTGCTTTATTATATGATGGGAATCAGAAAGACGCACTTAGGTTTATAAATCGGCAGCTTCGGTTTACACCAAATGATATAAGGCTATATCAATTACAGGCAAAAGCATATGAAGCAGATGGAAATAGTATGTTGCTACATCGTGCATTAGCAGAATCTTATATTCGTCAAGGGGATCTTCCAAGAGCAATAAATCAATTAGAAATTGCACTAAAAAGTGAAGATGGGGATTTCTATGAGATATCTAGTGCTGAAGCACGCCTTAAAGAGCTTCGGCATCAGCTGTCACTATCAGAAGAATAATATAGATTTAAGCTCTACTACGCGCACTTAAATTAAGAGTTATTCTTGTCTACAACTAAAAAATTATGATTTGATCAATACTCTAAGATTTATCTATGTTTTTTGTTTGATCAGTCATAGACGCTCTATTTTTAGGGATTTAGCTGCCAGCCATTTTCCAGTTAGTACTATAACAAAAGCCCCGAGAATTGGAGATAGCCATTGTAGATAGGTTGCATTAGTATTTATCCATTCATTGATAATTACATCAGTTATTATCATATTACCAGCTATCCATCCAAGTAATCCGGCACCAATTGTGACAATAATTGGAAATTGATCCATTAATTTCATTATCACTTTACTTCCCCAGACAATGATAGGAACACTTATTATTAGGCCAAATATTACTAAACCAACACTGTCTTTTGCGGCACCAGCAATCGCGATAACATTGTCTAGGCTCATTACAGCATCAGCAATAATGATAGTTTTTATAGCCCCTAATAATGTGGCACTAGCATCTATTTTATGTGCTCTATTTTCTGGGCTTGGTTGAAGTAATTTAATTCCGATCCAAATTAATAATATAGATCCGATAATTTTTAAGAAAGGAATTGTTAATAAAGTCAGTGCAAATGAAATGAAGATTACCCGTAGGGCGATGGCACCAAAGACGCCCCAGAATATACCGCGGTTACGTTGACCCTCAGGTAGTTGTCGACAAGCAAGCGCTATTATAATTGCATTATCACCACCAAGTATTATATCAATAGCAATTATTTGTATTACTGCGACCCAGAATTGTGGGCTAGTGATGTCCATTAATTAATCTCAAAGAATTTAAATTCTATTTTAATGCCAATTTATACTAGTCTTTAATACCATAGCAAATACTTAAATGGTAACTCCACTATAATAAAATATCTGTAATTTTAATTTTGTTAGTTTAAAATTAGTTCTGGCTTTATTCTGTTTAGTGCATAGCGCAAATTTTCTTCGCTAACCTTATTTAGGCTGTTAGATAGTATTTCAACAGCGCTACAAGTTTCTTTTGATAATTTACTGTAATCTAGGGTGGCAATTAGTAGAGCTGCTGCACCTGTTACTCTGAGTAAATCTTGGCGTTTATTCATAAATATCTTAATTTCAGTTTCTAACATAGAAATTTTTCTTTCATGTAGAGTATGGCCCATTCCCACCCTCAGTATTTTTATGGTATGTAAAAGTATGCAATATAACAGAATCAGTATATGTATGAAGTTAGAATGAGTCTTATAATTTAATTATTATTTTGTTTCTAATATATAATTTATGTTAATTAGATCGTTAGTAGAGATTTAGGTCTTGCATAGAGTGGTATTTATAGAATTAGTATTATAAGAGAACTCGAATAGTTTAATTTCATTAACTAATGTAGTTATTTCAGGATAGGATTATTTTATTATTGGTAACGTTCTATGTAATATTGCTGATAATTTTAAGATATTTTTTAGATAAGATAATACTAGGTTAGTTAGGTAATTATGTAAGATAAAGATTTGTTTTGTTATGTCGATTAGATGGTAGTTTTATTATTCTTATTTCATACCATATCTTTTGGTTGCACCCATGTGTCAAATTGCTCTGCAGTTATATAGCCTAATGCAATTGAAGCCTCTTTTAATGTAATGCCTTCAATGTATGCTTTTTTAGAAATTTCGGCTGCCTTATCATAACCAATATGTGGGTTTAGTGCTGTTACCAACATAAGCGAATTATTCATTAGCTTGTTAATATGCTTAACATTAGCCTCTATTCCAACAGCACAGTTCTTATTGAAACTAATAATTCCATCTGATAGTAGGCGAACACTTTGTAGAAAATTGTTAATTATGAGTGGTTTCATCACATTAAGTTCAAAATTTCCCATTGACCCACCTATATTTATAGCTACATCGTTACCCATAACTTGGCAACATAACATGATCAATGCCTCTGATTGAGTAGGGTTTATTTTTCCTGGCATTATGGAGCTGCCTGGTTCGTTTTCAGGGATCTTGAGCTCTCCAATACCACATCGAGGACCAGATGCTAGCCAACGAATATCATTAGCAATTTTAATTAAAGATACTGCAAGAGTTTTAAGCGTTCCATGTGCATTAACTAGTGCGTCATTTGAGGCTAGTGATTCGAATTTATTAGGAGAAGTGATGAAAGGAAGATTTGTTTTTTTAACAAGTTCCTCTGTAGTTCTTTTAGAAAATTCTGGATGAGTATTTAGTCCGGTGCCTACAGCTGTACCACCTATTGCTAACTCACATAAATGGGGTAGAGATGATTCTAAATGACTAGCAATATGGTCAAGTTGTGATACATATCCTGAGAATTCTTGCCCTAAAGTAAGGGGTGTGGCATCTTGCAGATGTGTGCGACCAATTTTTACTATATTTGAGAATTCTTCTGATTTAGTATTGAGTGTTTGGCGTATTGTATAAATAGCAGGCTTCAAATTATGTTCAATAGCTTGCAGTGCTGCAATATGCATTGCAGTTGGAAAAACATCATTTGATGACTGCCCTTTGTTTACATCATCATTCGGGTGTATTTTTCGGTCTTTACCACGCTTAGAGCCAATTAGTTCAGAAGCACGGTTAGCTAGCACTTCATTCATATTCATATTTGTTTGTGTGCCAGATCCAGTTTGCCATACTACTAATGGGAATTCATTATTATGGCGTCCTTGAATTATTTCATCAGCAGCTTGGATAATAGCAGCAGCATTATCTGAGCTAAGCAGGCCTAAATCATTATTTACTTTAGCAGCAGCACGTTTGACTAGAGCAAGTGCATTTATTAATTCATGTGGAATCTTTTCATTTGATATTTTGAAGTTTTGTAGAGATCGCTGTGTTTGTGCACCCCACAGTACTTTGGTAGGCACCCTGACTACTCCCATAGTGTCTTGTTCTTCTCTGTAGTTCATTGCTTCCGAGCTACACGCTCAATCTCCTTGATTCCCACATGTCGCACATCCTTACCCTTTATCAGGAAAATTACATATTGAGACATATTCTTTGCATGATCTCCAATGCGTTCAATGGCTTTTGCAGCAAATAGAATTTCTATTGAAGAAGAAATATTACGTGGATCTTCCATCATAAAGGTAACAAGTTGACGAAGAATAGAACGGAATTCATCATCTACTAATTCATCTTGGCGAGCCACATGAGCTGCTTCTGTTACGTCAAGTCGAGCAAAGGCATCTAATGATTTTCGTAGCATTTCCATTGCAATATTAGCAACATGCCTAATTTCATGGAAACGAGGCTTATGAATGCGGTCATCAGCATAAATTAATTGTGCCATACGCGCAATTTTTGCAGCTTCATCTCCAATGCGTTCGAGATCGGTAATAATCTTGATGACCATTATAATCATACGTAAATCACCAGCAGCTGGTTGTCGGCGTGCAATAATCTGGCTACAAATTTCATCAATTGATACTTCCATTTCATTGACACGATAGTCATCAGCTACCACTTGTTCCATTAAATCTTGATCTGCTGTAGTAAGTGCTTTAACTGCATGATCGATCTGTTCTTCAACAATACCGCCCATTTTTAGTACACTCATACGCACCGTTTTAAGATCTGCATCAAATTGCTTAGATATGTGTTTTCTGCCTGCCATTTAATACCTTTAGATTTTAAAGAAAAGTTATATTTTTTGTGAATTGTAATAATTTATTATGATTCTTATCATATAGTTATAGTACGAACCCCATTATTAGTTCCAAGTAGCAGTATATCAGCACTACGTTTTGCAAATAGGCCATTTGTTACGATACCTGTTATTTGGTTGAGAGCCACTTCTAGCTCTATTGGGTTTAGAATTTTTAAGCCATGTACATCAAGAATTACATTTCCATTGTCAGTGGTAAATTTCTCTCTTAGAACAGGGTGCCCTCCAAGTTGTACAATTTCCCTTGCTACATAGCTACGGGCCATCGGTATGACTTCTATTGGCAATGGGAACTCTCCCAATACATTTACTAGTTTACTTTCATCAGTAATACAAATAAACTTTTTTGCTGTTGCAGAGACAATTTTTTCTCTTGTTAATGCTCCCCCACCCCCTTTTATCATATGTAGATGTTCAGTAATTTCATCTGCTCCATCCACATAAACTGGGATATCGTTAACATTATTTAAGTCGAGTACTTCAATATAGTGGCTTTTTAGTCGCTGAGCTGTATTATCAGAACTTGCTACTGCCCCATTAATTTTATTCTTGACCTTGGCTAGTTCATCTATAAAATAATTTGCAGTGGAGCCTGTTCCCACGCCTATGATACTACCTATAGGGATATGTTGAATGGCAGTTTTGGCAACTTCAAGCTTTTGTTCGTTAAGTGTTTTAGTCATGGTTTCTTATATAAAATAGTGTAGCTTACATATTAGAATAGCTCTATCTGAAGATTATAACAATTAACTCTTGTATTAAGCATAGTCTCTGGCATGCTAAAATTCTTTTATATTTATGATTTCTTAAATTTTTTTACAAATGAAAACTGATTATCTTAAAAAAATTCTTACTGCTCAGGTTTATGATTTAGCAATAGAAACACCGCTTGAACTTGCACCGGGATTATCGAAGCGTATAAAAAATCAATTGCTATTAAAGCGAGAAGATATGCAAGAAGTATTTTCATTTAAGTTGCGTGGAGCCCACAATAAAATGAGTAAACTCTCTCCTGACGTTCTGAAGCGAGGTGTTGTAACAGCCTCTGCAGGAAATCATGCACAGGGAGTAGCATTGGTGGCGCAGAGGTTAAATTGTAAAGCTACAATTGTAATGCCGGTAACCACGCCACAAATTAAAATACAAGCAGTTGAAGCTTATGGAGCAGAAATAATGCTTCATGGAGATTCTTTTGATGATGCTTATATCCAAGCAACAAAGCTTGCAGTAAAGAAAAAATTAACTTTTATTCCGCCATATGATGATCCTGATATTATTGCTGGACAAGGAACCATAGGAATGGAAATTTTACGTCAGTATGCTAGACCTCTGTATGCTGTATTTGTACCAATAGGTGGGGGTGGGCTCATTTCTGGGATCGCTGCATATATAAAGAGTTTACATCCTGAAATAAAAATTATTGGGATTGAGCCTACTGATTCAAATGCTATGTACCTTTCATTACAAAAAGGTCGTCGTGTAAAGATTCCTCAAGCTGGGGTATTTGCTGATGGTGTTGCAATTAAACAAGTAGGGAAGGAAACTTTCCGTCTTTGCCGTGAATTAGTAGATGAAATAATTTTGGTTGATACGGATGCTATTTGTGCTGCTATTAAAGATGTCTTTGAAGACACGCGTGTAATGCTAGAGCCATCGGGTGCGCTTTCAATTGCTGGAGCAAAATTATATTGTGATCGGGAGGAACTTCAAGGCAAAACTTTGGTGGCTATAACTTCTGGTGCTAATATGAATTTTGATCGGTTAAGGCATGTGTCTGAAAGGGCTGAGATAGGAGAGGAGCGTGAAGCAGTAATGTCAGTCACTATCCCTGAAAAACCTGGTAGTTTTAAGAAATTTTGTTCTATGCTAGGAACAAAAAGCATCACTGAATTTAATTACCGTTATGATGACCCAAAAGAGGCACGTGTGTTTGTTGGGGTATCTGTTCGGAATCGTAATGAGACAGATAAATTAATTAAGCTTCTAGAAAAAAATGGATTACATACTGAAGATCTTAGTGATAATGAAATGGCAAAATTACATGTAAGATATTTAGTTGGAGGGCATGCAAATGGAGTAAAAAATGAGATCCTTTATCGATTTGAATTTCCTTCTCGGCCTGGTGCGCTTATGGAGTTCTTAAATAGTATGAGCCATAACTGGAATATTAGCTTATTTCATTATCGTAATCATGGGACTGATTATGGTCGTGTATTAGTTGGTATGGATGTGCCACCTGGGAATCATGTTAAATTTAAAAAATTTCTTGGGCAGCTTGGTTACCGTTATTGGGATGAGAGTAAAAATCCTGCTTATAAAATATTTCTTAGTTAACATTATAATATTTAATTAGTGGTATTTTTTTCAAACTTCACATCCATTTTCATCGCAAATGCCAGTATTTTTTTGTGAGACTCCTGTTGGTTCTGTTGGTATTATTTTTTCAGATAATAGTGCTCCAATAGAATATCCAAGTGTTAAATCACTGATATGGCCAAACTTGTGTAGACGCAGCTTTCCTGTTTTATCAATTAAAATAAGAGTTGGAGTTCCTTGCATTTGATATGCGCTCATGGTTAGTGGTAAATCCTTATTATGGTCGCTGTACCCATCGATTCCAATTGGAAAGCGCAACCGATATTCATTAGCAAATACTTTAAGAGCCTCTTTCCCCATAACAGAGTGGTGTTCAAAAACAGTATGAAGACCAATAACAGCAACTTTCTCAGGATCAAATTCCTCATAAACTTTTTGGGCTTGTGGTATACCAACTTGTACACAGCCTGGGCATAGCATTTGGAAAGAATGTAGTACTACTACTTTTCCAAGTAATGAGGAGAGCGTTATTGGTTCTAAAGTGTTGATCCAACTAGAAGTTTGTAATTCAGGAGCTAGACCTTCCCGAGCATCAGTATTTGTATTCAACATTATAGGTTCCTATGATAATTTTTTTGTACCAATAGTAGTTAGGCCTTTCTTTTTCGTCAAGGAAGTGTTACTTAAAAATAAATAGACAACCTTAATATGAGCAGAATATATGTGACTCCAGAATGATAAAATAATGCCATGCTAGAATACTATTCTATTATATAAAAGTATCAATTACAGTAAATATAAAATTGAATAAGATTACCTTTACACGTCCTGATGATATGCATTTGCATCTTAGGGATGGTGAGCAAATGCAAGCAGTTCTCCTTGACTCTGCCAGGAGGTTTGCTCGTGCTATTGTAATGCCTAATCTTGAGTTGCCAATAGTAACAACGGAATTGGCATTAGCGTACAGTTCACGTATTTCCTCTGCGCTGGTAGAGAAAACAGGAATGGAATTTGAGCCGTTGATGACATTATATCTTACTGATAACACGAAGTGTTCCGAGATTAGGAAAGCTAAATCTAGTGGTGTGGTTTACGGAGTAAAATTCTATCCTGCTGGTGCTACTACATATTCTGATACAGGGGTTACAGATATAACCAAATGTTTTCATGTACTAGAAGTTATGGAGCAGGAAAAAGTACCCTTGTTAGTACATGGTGAAATAAATGATCCTAGAATAGATATTTTTGACAAAGAAAAGATTTTTATTGATAGAGTGCTTACTACAATAGTTAGAAATTTTCCAAATTTAAGAATTGTATTTGAACATATTACAACTAAAGAAGCTGTAGAGTTTGTTAAGGGAGCAGCCAATAATATTGGTGCGACTATTACAGCTCATCATTTGTTATTTAATCGCAATGCAATATTTCAGGGTGGGATTCGTCCACATTATTATTGTTTACCAGTACTTAAGCAGGAGGCCCATCGTCTCGCATTGATTGAGGCCGCTATTAGTGGTGATCCAAAATTTTTTCTTGGGACAGATAGTGCTCCTCATTCTAAAAATTCTAAGGAGTCTACTTGTGGTTGTGCTGGCATCTATACTTCTCATGCAGCAATTGAGCTCTACGCAGAAATCTTTGAGCAGGCGGATTCTTTAGGAAAATTAGAAGGATTTGCTAGTTTCTTTGGTGCGGATTTTTATGGTTTGCCACGTAATAGAGAACATATTACGTTAATAAAAGAAAGTTGGGAGGTTCCTATGCAATTTGATTTTGCAGGAGAGGCTCTAGTTCCATTACGTGCGGGAGAGAATATGGTATGGAAAATACTTGATTGACTACATGAAAGCTAAAATAACCTGATAATATTCTTAATAAGGATAAATTTTCGACGGCATAATGAAGAGAAGATGAAAGTAGTTTTATGTAAAGAATTTGGTTCTCCAGAGAACCTCGTAATTGAAGATATTCCTTCACCAAAGATAAAGAATGGGCATGTAATCATTACTGTAAAGGCCTGTGGTATTAATTATCCAGATACTTTAATTATTCAAGGAAAGTATCAGTATCAGCCTGACTTTCCATTCTCACCAGGGGCAGAAATTTCTGGTGTAGTTAAAGAGGTGGGGATAGGCGTAAATGGTATTGCAGTTGGTGATCGCGTGTTTTCCTTTATTAGAATTGGTGGATTCTGTGAGGAAGTACTGGTATCGGCAAATAAGGTTTTTCATATGCCAGAGAATATGGATTTTAAAATTGCTGCTGCTCTTATCATGACATATGGAACTTCATACTACACGCTGAAACATAGGGCTAAACTTAGATCTAGAGAAACTTTATTAGTACTCGGGGCTGCAGGTGGAATTGGATTAGCAGCAATAGAGCTTGGAAGAACAATGGGGGCACGAGTTATTGCTTCAGCCTCAACTGATGATAAGTTAATGGTATGTCAGAAGTCGGGTGCAAATAAATTAATTAATTATTCTACTCATGATTTTCGTTCTGCTATTAATCACATGACAAATGGCAAGGGAGTGGACGTTGTTTGTGATCCTGTTGGAGGTGAAATTACAGAGAAAGCATTGCGCTGTACTGGCTGGAAAGGGAGATATATGGTGATGGGTTTTGCTAGTGGAGAAATTCCTAAGATTGCTTTAAATCTTCCGTTACTTAAAGGTAATGCTGTTATGGGCATCTTCTGGAGTGATTTCATTCAACGAGAAGAGAATGCATATATATGTGTTGTGCAGGACTTAATCTCATTATTTTTGGAGGGGGAAATAAATCCAAAAGTTTCAAAAATTTATCCTCTAGATCAAGTAAGTTTTGCTCTTAAAGAGATTATGCAACGTAGAGTAATCGGAAAGAGTATATTGATCCCGTAGTCATAGTGGAGGAGCAAATTTAATTCTTAAATCTTAAGCTTTTAGTTTATTTGATTTTTATTAGCTCTGATTATCATCCATATTCCAACAATTATCATTGGTAGTGACAGCCATTGTCCCATACTAACACCTAGTGTAAGTATACCGATGAATCCATCTTCAGGCTCACGAAAAAATTCAGCAACTGAGCGTAGCACGCCATAGCTAATAAGAAACATCCCAGAGATGGAGCCAACTGGTCTTGGTTTTGCTGAATAAGCCCATAGCAGTAAAAAAAATAGTATGCCTTCAAGTGCAAACTCATAAATTTGAGAAGGGTGGCGTGGGATTGTATCTACATTAGGGAATATCATGCCCCAAGGCATATTTGTTGGTTTTCCCCATAGTTCAGCATTAATAAAGTTACCTATACGACCTGCTCCAAGCCCTAGTGGTACCAGTGGCGCAATAAAATCTGTAACAGCTAGCCATCTTAATTTAAATTTACGTGCCAATATTGCCATTGCGGCAATAACGCCTAGAAATCCGCCATGGAAAGACATTCCCCCCTTCCAAATAGCAAAAATTTCTAGTGGTTCTTGTAAGTAGTAATCAAATTGATAAAATAGAATATGCCCTAAGCGGCCACCGAGTATTACTCCTAGCATTCCAAAAAACATCAGATCATCAAGTATGGTATTGTTAAATGAAGATTGTGGATTAAGTTTAATACGATAACGTCCCAATAGAATGAAAATTGTAAATCCTAGTAGGTACATCAGTCCGTACCAATGAATAGAAAGGGGGCCAAGATAAATAGCGACTGGATCAAATTGTGGGTGAACTAGCATAGGTATTTGCTTTATTTACTGTAAAATATAGATTATACGGCAAGCATGTTCGCGGAAATATATAAACATATTTTAGGAAAAAATTGCAGCTATAACGTTCTATATTTTCCAGGAGAAATTATGTCAGATAATAAGCGTAGTCAGGCTATTACCAAAGGGGCAAAGCGTTCCCCAAATCGCGCTATGCTTAGGGCTGTAGGTTTTGGCGATAAAGATTTCGATAAACCTATAGTAGGCGTAGCCAATGGGTTTTCTACTATTACACCTTGTAATATGGGGTTAAATGAGCTGGCCACTGATGCTGAAAGTGCATTAAAAGAAGCAGGCGCAATGCCACAAATGTTTGGCACTATTACTGTATCAGATGGTATTTCTATGGGAACAGAGGGTATGAAGTACTCTTTGGTATCTAGAGAAGTTATTGCAGACTCTATTGAAACTGCAGTGCAGGCAGAGAGTATGGATGGTGTAATTACAATTGGTGGTTGTGATAAGAATATGCCTGGTGCAATGATTGCAATTGCACGGATGAATATCCCGTCTATTTTCGTTTATGGGGGGACAATTAAACCTGGTAAGTATAAAGGGCGTGATTTAACTATTGTTAGTGCTTTTGAAGCAGTAGGACAATATATTGCAAATAATATTGATGAGAAAGAATTACTTGAAGTTGAGCGGCATGCCTGCCCTGGTGCAGGATCTTGTGGTGGTATGTTTACTGCAAATACCATGTCATCTGCATTTGAAGTAATGGGGATGAGTTTGCCCTATTCTTCAACTATGGCTGCGGAAGATCAGGAAAAGCGTGACAGTTCTATTCGTTCTGCAGAAGTATTAGTTAATGCGATTAAGAAACAAATATTACCGCGTGACATTATTACTAGAAAATCAATTGAAAATGTTATTGCTGTAATTATGGCTGTAGGTGGTTCAACTAATGCAGTATTACATTTTCTTGCAATTGCACATGCTGCAGAAGTAGAACTTTCAATTGATGATTTTGAGCGAATACGTGGTAAGGTTCCTGTTCTATGTGATTTGAAGCCTTCTGGGCGTTATGTTGCAACTGATTTACATGCTGCAGGCGGTATCCCTCAAGTAATGAAAATGTTGCTTGAACATAATTTATTACATGGGGACTGCCTGACAATTAGTGGCCAGACTATTTCAGAAATACTGAAAGATATTCCGGTAGCCCCACGAAAGGACCAGGATGTTATTCGGCAATGGGATAACCCTCTATATAAGCAAGGACACCTTGCTATACTTAAAGGAAATCTCTCTCCAGAGGGTTGTGTAGCGAAAATTACTGGAGTAAAAACGCCAAAAATAACTGGTCCTGCAAGGATATTTGAATCAGAAGAAAGTTGTATGGCAGCAATAATAGCCCAAAAAATTCATCCTGGGAATATAGTAGTGATACGCTATGAGGGGCCAAAAGGTGGGCCAGGTATGCGTGAAATGCTTTCACCAACTGCGGCTCTTATTGGTGAGGGACTTGGAGATTCAGTGGGGCTTATCACTGATGGTCGTTTTTCTGGTGGGACATACGGCATGGTAGTTGGGCATGTTTCACCTGAAGCTTTTGTTGGTGGCCTCATCGCATTAGTACATGAGGGAGATTCAATTACTATAGATGCAGAAAATAGATTGTTACAGTTAAATGTGTCAGAAGAGGAGATTCTTAGTCGTCGTGCAAAATGGAAAGCACCTGAACCACGTTATACAAGGGGAGTGCTGGCGAAATATGCAAAACTAGCTTCTACTGCTAGTAGAGGAGCAATAACGGATTCATCATAATTAATGTAATAGAGTTTTTCTGGTTTGTTACCTTATTTTATTAAATTTACTCAAGTGCGGTATGATAAGTATGAGTTGAACACCTATAATTTATATGGGCTCTTTCAGATATTTAGACTTAAGGGTAAAATATGACATTCTTATTCAAATTAAACTTTATTAGGAGAAAGTGAATATGAAAGCTGTCTGGAAGGGAGTCGTTGTAGTTTCGACATTTTTATTTGTCGGTACTGCACAAGCAGATGCTGGTTTGGCTAGTAGTAGTGGTTGCATGAATTGCCACATGGTTGATGCGAAAATGGTTGGACCTGGGTTTAAGCAAGTAGCTGCTAAATATAAGGGCGATGCTGGTGCAGCAGCAAGTTTAGCTGGAAAAGTAAAAAATGGAACTAAAGGCACTTGGGGTCCGATTCCTATGCCACCTAATGCAAACGTAAGTGATGATAATATTAAGAAATTAGTAGCATGGATTTTATCTCTAAAATAAATTAGGCCCATATCTAAAAAGCCGATACATATTTGTGTCGGCTTTTTTATTTCCTACAAGATAAAGAGTATTGTATTAGGTTATTATATTATTATCTTTTAAATTAATCGAACTGAAAGCTATGATTTGGTTTTTAAGAGATTTGGTAGTGGCTTTTTTGTTGCCTCCATTAAACCTAATTATTTTGGGTGTAGTAGGGATATTTTTTTTAAGAAATCGTCCGGTGCTAGGTAAATCTCTGATTATCACTACATTCATTCTATTTTATATATTATCTATTCCAATAGTTGCAGAAAATGCACTAAAAACTTTACAAGTTCCTGTTCAATCTAGTTTTGAAATTAATAAAGTACAAGCAATTGTCATATTAGGTAGTGGAGCTTATATAAGAGCTCCTGAATATAATGATGACTATACAGTAAGTCAGTATGGATTAGAACGCATTCGATATGGTGCTTATTTACAACGACATATTGGGAAACCTATATTAGTGTCTGGGGGAGATACTTTTGGAATTGGCTCCTCAGAGGCAGAACAAATGAAGCTGGTATTGGAGAATGAGTTTCATGTTCCAGTTAAATGGAGTGAAGGAAGTTCAAGAGATACTCGCGAAAATGCTTATAATAGTTTTTCCATTTTAAGAAAAGATAATATTACCCACATCGCATTAGTTACTCATGCTTGGCATATGCGTAGAGCAATAAGGGAGTTTGAGCATGCAGGGTTCAGCGTCATACCTGCATCCACTATATATGTAACACAGAGAAATAAAAATTTATTCTCCTTTATTCCATCTGCTAGTGCTTTTCAGAAGAATAGGATTTTTTTAAATGAAATCATTGGAACTCTATGGTATCAATTATTTCCAGCCTCAGATAAATCCTAAGATTTGTTTTTAATTATAGAAAATTTAATTCTCAGCGTAAAATAATACTTAGAAATTTACAAATAAAGGTTGTTATGAAAATGTGTATTAAATGGAAGGGTGGAGTAAGTTTTTTAGGGGAATCTGGAAATGGGCATTCAGTGCTTATGGATGGGGCTCCAGAAATTGGTGGAAGAGGACTTGGGTTACGACCTATGGAAATGTTGCTAATGGGTGCTGGTGGCTGTACTGCTCTAGATGTTGTGATGATTCTAAAGAAAGGTCGCCAAGAAATTTTTGATTGTGTGGTAGATATTGAAGCAGATCGATCAAAAACAGAGCCTAAGGTATTTACTCGAATTCATTATCATTTTATTTTAACTGGTAAGAATTTAAAGCCACAAAAGGTGGAAAGAGCGATCAATTTATCGGCAGAGAAATATTGCTCCGCTTCAATTATGCTAGGAAAAACAGCACATATATCTCATGACTATGAGATTAGATAAGCATTCTTTTTATTAAAACCAATATGTTGTTTTAGTCATTATTTTTGAACCTAGTTTCATAATCAGCTTGATAGGTTTTGGTAGCGTTACGCCACCATTTGATATAGCACAATCAGCGTGCCCTGCCTCATCAATTTGCATTTGTGCAACAATAGCACGGCTTTTTTTATCTTGGTTTGGTAGGGAATGTAAGTGCTTGCCAAGATGGGATGCTACCTGACGTTCAGTTTCAGCAAGAAAACCCAAATTCCATTTATCACCAAACATGCCTGCTGCTGCACCAATAAAAAATGATCCGCTGTACCAAATAGGGTTTAGAATACTTTTTCTTCCACCTAATTCTATAATTCGTTGTTCAGTCCACGCAAGATGTTCAATTTCTTCACGTGCTGCTTGATTTAGGCTTTGTTGTACCTCTTTATTCTTAGTTGTAAGGGCTTGTCCTTGATATAGTGCTTGAGCACAAACTTCCCCTGTATGATTTATACGCATTAAAGCAGAAGATTTGTTTTTTTCTATTTTGGTAAGATCA
Organism: Nitrosomonadaceae bacterium; assembly: GCA_002721545.1. Classification (GTDB taxonomy): domain Bacteria; phylum Pseudomonadota; class Gammaproteobacteria; order Burkholderiales; family Nitrosomonadaceae; genus BJGV01. Next base: position 43,174 of record PBKR01000011.1, read on the forward strand.
GTTTCAGGAAAATCTTTTCCTGGAACTTTGCGTATCGTTTGTGCGGGTGCTAACAGGGTACGTAAGGCTCCATCAAAGCCAATAATTATTTTTTCAATATTAAGCATAAAGATCTCCGAATAGGAAATACAATTAAATTTATTTATTTATTTGTCGTGCCAGTAAAGTTACTGGGTGTAGTATCTCGAGTTTTGGAATTATATTCTGTAATGCGCTAGCAATATACATATTGCAGCCAGTGTTAGAGGTGGCAAGGTAGCGCGTATCAGCACTTATTTTAGATATTTTATCATTTAGTAGTGATTCCGCCATAGCAGATTGGTCTAGGAAATATGTTCCGGCAGCTCCACAGCATTGGTCATTATCAGCAAGTGGAGTAACATTTATTTCAGGTATACGCATTAATAATTCATAGGGGTATTTTGAGCTATGGATAATATTGCGTAAAGTACAGGGATCATGAACTAGGACTTTATCTTGTAATGGAGTAATTTTTAGATTATTCCACCCACCTATAGAGACTAGAAACTTGCTAATATCTATTATTTTGGAAGAAAATTCAGAATGATAATCTGTGAGGTGCATACCGCAGCCTGAAGAGGTGGTAATAATAGTATTTAGATTTAGTTCTTTAAAAGCTGATTCATTTTGTTGGGCTAGCTGTATCGCAGTATTTGTATCGCCTCCATGTTGATGTAAGGCTCCACAACAGGTTTGGGTTGGTGGTATATGTACCGTATAGCCAAGATGATTGAGTACATATATAGATGAGTTAATTGTTTCCACATCTGTGAGTCTTGCAACACAGCCCAGGAATAATCCAACTTCACCACAAGGCTTACCAGCTGGGAAATAAACGTTTTCCCAGGAATTTCTTGTATTTTTTCTTCTAGATGAGGTGCTGGGAAATTTAATCTCAGGTAATTGGTTATTTAATTTATAAATTTTTGTTCTTTTTAGAATAAAAATTTTCTTTAATTGTTTTTGTAGGCCTATTTTTTGATAAAGAAGAATGAGAAAGCGGAATTTATCTAAACGTGTAGGTTTTCCAATAAATTCTTTTTCTATTAATTTTTTTAACCAAGATTTTCTGATTAATTTCTGTCCATCAGATAATTTTGGAGGAGATGTGGCTATCATGGATCGAGTTTTATTTATTAACTGGCCATATGGAACATGGTTAGGACATACTGATTCACATGCGCGGCAGGTAAGGCAGAGATCAATATGCTTAACAAATTGGAGGTTGATTGGAATGTGTCCGTTTGCGACACCTCTCATTTGAGCTATACGTCCACGAGGAGAATCAGCTTCCGACATAGTCCTTCGGTAGGTGGGGCAATGAGGTAAGCATAGACCACAAGAAACGCAGCTATTATTTTCTTCAAGTAAGAAATCAGAGTATGTCGTTGGTGAGTTATTGTTAGGTTCTATGATTGTCTCCGGCAAGAGAAAAGATATAAAGCATAAGGTTAAAGCAATGATATTATTAAATTTTACCTCTAATTAGTTATAAAGTGTATAGATGTTGCTGAAACAAGGTTTGATACAGCCTGAAGAGTAAAAGTTCTTATCAATTAAAATTAATGATAATATTCTTGTGAAGCTGGCTAGGCAGTCGCTGCCATTTTTTCAATAATGAAAGACTGGGAGAGGAAAGTCCGGGCTCCAAAGAGCAGGATGCCGGTTAATGACCGGCCGCCGTGAGGTGAGGAATAGGGCCACAGAGACGAGCGTATTAAGTTGCGGTGAAACGCGGTAACCTCCATCCGGAGCAAGACCAAATAGGCAGATTTTGACGTTGCTCGCCGAGTCTGCGGGTAGGTTGCTTGAGTGCATGAGTAATTGTGTGCCTAGAGGAATGGCTGTCCAAGACAGAACCCGGCTTATAGGCCAGCTTCATTTCTAACAATCAGCTAAGCTGTTATTTTTTTAATATTCTCTAGAGTTTCTTAAGTTGTAAATTACCTTTAGTGATGGCCCTATCTCTTTTATTTGCTTAGCGTATTTCCGTATATAAAGAAATTTTCTTAGGTTTCTCCTTAAGTCTTTGTCACATAAACAAAAATCCATTAATTTCTCTTGACTTGGTTATATTTTTTAATTAGAGTGGGCATAAGTGGGAAATAGTGGGAAAAATTATTCAGTTTAAATAAACCATGAACTTGAAATTTTATCTAGGAAAGCAAAGGAAAATATGTTTCGAGGGATCACACAACTTAATCTTGATAATAAGGGAAGGCTTGCAATACCCACCAAATATCGAGAGAGTCTTATAGCTTTCTGTGAGGGTCATTTAGTCATTACTGCTGATCCAGCTAAATGTTTATTGGTATACCCTCAGCCTGCTTGGGAACCTATAGAGCAGAAATTAAATGGTTTGTCTAGTTTTAATCCAGAAACCCGTAGTTTGCAGCGCCTTCTTGTAGGCAACGCAAGTGATGTGGAGATGGATGCCTCTGGTCGAATTTTAGTGCCCCCGCCTTTGCGTCATTTTGCAGGGTTAATTAAGAATGTGGTGTTAGTGGGACAGGGTGCAAAATTAGAGTTATGGGAAGAAGAAAAATGGAACCAGCAAATTGATGATTCTATAGCTCTAAAAGGTGAAAATATTTCTCCTGAGCTTGATGGATTCTCATTGTGATGTGGCGGTGAATTTAGATGCATGTCACAGTTTTGTTACAGGAGGCAGTAGATGCACTGAAGATTAAGTCAAATGGAGTTTATATTGATGGTACTTTTGGTTTTGGTGGCCATAGTCAGAGGATTTTAGAAAATCTGGATAAAAAAGGAAAATTAATTGCTTTCGATAGGGATGTATCTGCAGTAGCTAGAGGTAGGTCTATCGAAAATAGAAATTTTCATATTATTCACAGTAAATTTTCTAAAATAAAGCAAGAATTGCAGGAATTGGGTGTGAGTCAAGTAGATGGGGTGTTGTTGGATTTAGGAATGTCATCACTTCAGCTTGAAGATGTATCAAGGGGGTTTAGTTTTCGTTTAGATGGGCCGCTTGATATGCGTATGGATACGTGCGAAGGGCAGACTGCAATGGAGTGGATTGCTTCTGCTTCTGAGGCGCATTTAGGGGAAGTAATAAAAAATTATGGTGAAGAACGATTTGCTAAGCAAATTGCTAGAGAAATTGTTATGGCAAGATCACGACAGCCCATTACTACTACACTTCAACTTGCTGGAATTGTGGCAAAGGTTATTCGTCCAAGTAAGCATAACAATCACCCAGCAACGCGTACTTTTCAGGCTATACGGATTTATTTAAATCAGGAGCTAGATGAATTGTCATTGACCTTACCCGATTGTATGAAATTATTGAAGAAAGGTGGACGGCTTGTAGTTATTAGTTTTCACTCATTGGAGGATCGTACTGTAAAGTGTTTTATGAGAGAGGCATCATGCTCAGATAAATTTCCTCGTAAATTACCAATACGAGATACAGATATGCAGCACCTTGTTCACCCTAAGCTACGTTTAGTTGGGAGGGCAAAACGACCCAAAGACAGTGAGATAGAAATTAACCCACGCGCTAGAAGTGCGGTCATGCGTGTAGCAGAAAGGATAAATGTGGACAATTTATAGAAAAAATATTTTTAAAAAGGGTAGGTCTAAAAAAAGTAAATTAATTTGCTAACTCATCAAAGGAGAGCTGTTATGAAATTCGAGATCATGGAGGCAGAAGACCGAGCGGCGGTTATAAAGGTTATAGGTGTCGGTGGTTGTGGGGGTAATGCTGTGGATCACATGATTAAGAACGGAGTACAGGGTGTTGAATTCATTTGCGCTAATACTGATGCACAATCTTTAAAGCGTAATCAAGCACGTATTTTATTACAATTAGGTCCTGCTATTACAAAGGGATTGGGCGCTGGAGCAAACCCCGAGATTGGACGTTTAGCAGCAATTGAGGAACGTGATCGTATTGCTGAATTAATTGATGGGGCGGATATGTTGTTCATCACTGCAGGCATGGGAGGTGGGACTGGAACTGGTGCGGCACCAATAGTGGCAGAAATAGCAAAAGAAATGAATATTCTAACTGTGGCGGTTGTGACAAAGCCATTTTTATTTGAAGGTAAGCGTTTAAAGTCAGCAAAGATTGGCATGGAAGAGCTATCAAATTATGTTGATTCATTAATTGTTATTCCAAATGATAAATTAATGTCAGTACTGGGGGATGATGTGAGCATGCTAGATGCTTTTGAAGAAGCAAACAATGTGCTTTATGGAGCAGTTGCAGGAATATCAGAGGTAATTAATTGTCCAGGCCTTGTAAATGTAGATTTTGCTGATGTTAAAACTGTAATGTCAGAAGCTGGTATGGCAATGATGGGGACTGCATTTTCAACAGGGATTGACCGTGCAAGTTTATCGGCTCAGCAGGCAGTTGCTAGCCCTTTGCTTGAAGGAGTAAATCTTTCTGGTGCGCGTGGTGTGTTAGTAAATATTACTGCAAGCTCGGGATTAAAAATGCGTGAAGTACAAGAAGTAATGAGCACAATTAAAGATTTTACTGATGATGACGCTACAGTAATTATTGGTACAGTGATAGATGAAAATATGCAGAATGATTTGCGTGTGACAGTTGTAGCAACTGGGCTTAATGAATTAGAAACTAGTCATCAGTCTAACACTAAGCCACTTAGTGTTATTCATACTCGAACTGGCACTAATGATTCCCCATCAGAAGATGTAGTGGACTTGAGAGAGCTTAGTGTTCCTGCAGTTACTCGTACAAATAGGCGTGAAGCAGTGCAAGCAATGAAGCAATCTGGCGTAGATGAATTAGAGATTCCTGCATTTTTACGGAAACAGGCAGATTAGAATTTGTATTTTTTATAGAAAAATAAGATTAATGGAGCAAGATAAAATTATTGTTGCCCACATTCAGTATTATTTATTTAATTTTAGTTCTTTTTATTATACAGGCTAGATAGCTCTAGTAGTTATATAGGCTCATGATTTTAGTCATGGAAAATTGAAGTGACTAGACTAAATATTTTTCTTACGTTGATCGCTATTGTCTGTGCTTTAGGTGCTGTGACCTCACAGCATGAAGCGCGTAAACTTTTTATGGAGCTGGAAAAAGAGCAGAAAGAGGCAATAAATTTAGCCGTAGAGTGGGATCAGCTACTTCTCGAGCAAAGTACTGTCGCAATGCGGACTCAGATTGAGAAGATAGCTACTGAGAAATTATTAATGAAAGTTCCAGATGAGTCCCAAATTAAAATTATTTCTTTAATAGAGTCTGATAGTGCAGAAGTTTCTGTAGATAAGGAAGAGTTATGACTCGTAATCCTATTCTAAATTTTACCTTACCAGCTTGGCGTTCGCGAGTGTTAATCGCTCTTTTTTTGCTTAGCTTTCTTGGTTTGATTGGACGTGCAGTTTATTTGCAAGGTATGCATAACGAAATTTTGCAGAAAAGGGGAGAGTCTCGTTCAAGCCGTGTAGTTGAGATGCCTGCACATCGTGGAATGATTACTGACCGACATGGTGAGCCTCTTGCTATTAGCACACCGGTTAAATCTTTATGGGCAAACCCTGCTGGTGTTCATGCAACTAATAGTCAATTAAGAAAATTGGCAGAATTAGCCGAGGTGAATGTTGCTGAGATTAGAAAAAAAATAAGTAACAAGAAGCGAGATTTCGTTTATTTAAAGCGTCATTTATCACCAGATGTAGCAGATAAAATAGTTGATCTTGGTATTCCTGGAATATTTTTTGATCCAGAATTTAAGAGATATTATCCTCAACGTGAGATAACAGCTCAAATGCTCGGATTTACTAATGTAGATGATAATGGGCAAGAAGGTATCGAATTAGGATGGCAAGAAATTTTAGCTGGTAAAGCTGGCAGTCGTCGTGTCATTAAAGATAGAAAAGGTCGTATTGTTGAAGATATAGAGATTATATTAACACCTAGACCAGGAAAAGATTTAGTTTTATCTCTTGATAGCAAGATTCAGTATCGTGCATATAGAGAATTAAAGCATGCTATGGATCTTAATAAAGCTAAAGCTGGAGAGATTGTAGTTTTAGATCCTCAAACTGGAGAAGTATTGGCATTAGTTAATTTACCAGCTTACAATCCAAATAATAAAACTGGAAGGAGTGGGGGGAAGTCTAGGAATAGGGTATTAACTGATATATTTGAACCCGGTTCGACTATGAAGCCTTTTACAGTAGCTGCTGCACTTGAAGCAGGAAAAATAAAGCCAGATACTGAATTTGATACTGCTCCCGGATTTATAACTATTGGTAGAAATACAATTAGAGACTCACATGTAGAAGGTGTCTTGACTGTAGAGCAGGTGATTAAGAAGTCAAGTAATGTTGGTACTGTACAAATTGCCTTGAAATTACCAGCACAAACAATGTGGGAAACTTTTAATCGTTCTGGTTTTGGTTCATATACTGGTTCAGGATTTCCTGGTGAAGTAAAGGGTAAGCTTCGTCCATATCAAAAATGGCGATCTATTGAGCAGGCAACGATGTCATATGGTATGGGAATTTCAGTGAATTTGTTGCAGTTGGCTCGTGCTTATACTTTATTTTCAGCAGAAGGAAAATTGAAGCCGGTATCTTTATTAAGGGTCGATAAGCCACCAGTTGGTAAGCAGATAATTTCACGTAAAACGGCCCTTTCTGTAAGTAAAATGCTTGAGATGGCGGTAGCAAAGGGTGGGACAGCTACTCTTGCACAAATTAAGGGTTATCGAGTAGCAGGTAAAACTGGCACCGCACATAAGGTAAAAGATGGTGGTGGTTATGCTAGAGATAAGTATATTTCTTCATTTGTAGGTTACGCACCAGCTTCTAATCCACGTCTTATCATTGCAGTAATGCTTGATGAACCTTCAGCTGGAAAATATTTTGGAGGTCAAGTGGCTGCACCTGTTTTTAGCCGGGTCATGGCTGATTCATTAAGAAATTTAAATGTTCCTCATGACGCTCCCATTGATAAAACAGTTTCTTCATCGCTGATGCTGAGGCTAAAAGGTGATGTATGAATTTGGGGGATAAAAATACGTTAGAAGAAAAATTTGATCCAGATATACTCAATAGCATGGGTATTAGTATTGAGAATCTTATTACTGATAGCCGTATGGTTAAGCCAGGGGATACATTCTTAGCTTATGTTGGAGAGAAAGTCGATGCGCGTAAATATATCCCACAGGCAATTAAAGCGGGTGCAAATGCAGTTTTATGGGAGCGTAGTGGCTTTGTATGGAATCCAGAATGGAAGATACCAAATTTATCGATATCAAAATTACGTAGTAAAGTTGGTGTAATTGCAAATCATATATATAAAAACCCATCAGGAAAATTATGTCTAATTGGTGTTACTGGTACAAATGGAAAAACATCATGTGTTCAATGGATAGCTCAGGCGTTGACAGAATTTGATATAAAAGTTGCTTCGATAGGTACTTTAGGGAGTGGGTTTTCTGGTAATCTTCTGCCCTCTTTCGATACAACCCCCAGTCCAGTTTTACTACAACAAAGAATGGCTGATTTTTTGAAACAAGGTGCCAAGTATGTGGTACTGGAAGCATCATCTCATGGTATAGCACAAGGGAGAATAAATGGGTCTACATTATCAGTAGCATTATTTACAAATTTATCACATGACCATTTGGATTATCACGGTAGTATGCAGGCATATGCTGCTTCTAAAGCACGCTTATTTCATTGGGATAGACTTCAGCATGCTGTTTTAAATTTAGATGATGTATTTGGTGTGGAGTTGTTAAAGAAGTTAATGGGTCGAGCTATAAATATTATTGGGTATGGGTTTAAAGATCTGGAAATAAAAGATTATGATCCAAAATTGTTTGAAATGGTTCATGGGTATAACTTAAAAGTAAATAGTCAGGGGCTAGAGTTTGATGTTGTATTTAAGGGAGAGCGCCTAGGGGTTAAAACAGAACTAATTGGAGAGTTTAATGCATCTAATTTGTTAGCAGTGCTTTCTACTTTATTAGCATGTGGCTTCAATTTAGGTGATGCAGCTAAGGTTTTAAAAAAAATACAACCAATATCAGGCAGGATGGAGAAATTTGGTGGTGGTAGCTTGCCATTAGTAGTTGTAGATTTTGCTCATACTCCAGATGCATTAAAAAAAACATTATTAGCACTTCGTGTAATTATTAGTAGTTCTAAAGATGTTTCAAAGATTAAGAATACAAAATCAAAATTAATTTGTGTTTTTGGTTGTGGTGGTGATCGTGACCAAGATAAGCGGGCACTTATGGGTAAAATAGCAACAGAGTTATCTGATGAAACTATTATTACCAGCGACAACCCTCGTAATGAAGATCCCTATTCTATTATTAATGATATATCTTTAGGTTTAGATAACGGCTATTTTGTTGAGGAGAATAGAGAAATAGCTATTCGTAAGGCGCTAAATGGTGCGCATCAAGGGGATGTAGTGCTTATTGCAGGTAAAGGCCATGAGGAATATCAGGAAATAGGCACGAAAAAAATACCTTTTAGTGATGTGAAGATGGTGCGATTGATTCTTCAGGAACTAGCAAATAAAGTGCAGGATCAAATATGATGATGGTGCAAGAAGCAGCTCGTATATTGCATGCAGAGTGGTATGGTGAAGATACACTTTTTACTGGTGTGAGTACTGATAGCCGCAGTGTGAGGGGTGGAGATTTATTTGTAGCTTTGAGTGGCAAGAATTTTGATGGGCATGAATTTATTACTCAGGCAAAGGATAGAGGTGCTATAGCTGTAATGGTAGATCAAAAGTCACGTATCCAAGAGAGCCAGGATTTAACAATTCCTGTAATAATTGTGCAAGATACCTTACTAGGATTAGGGAGGTTAGCAAAATATTGGAGGGGAAATTTTGATATACCAATTATTGGAGTAACAGGCAGTAATGGTAAGACAACAGTTAAAGAAATGATCACATTAATATTGCTTCAGTTAGTTGGAAAGAATCAAAATAAAGTTTTAGCAACTATTGGTAATTTTAATAACGATATTGGTGTTCCAAGAATGTTGTTACAGTTATGTAGGCAACATGAGTATGCGGTAATAGAAATGGGTATGAGCCACCCGGGTGAGATTGCTTATTTAGCTGATTTAGTACAGCCGACCGTTGCCCTGATAACAAATGCAGGTGCTGCACATATAGAAGGAATTGGTTCCGTAAAGGAAGTGGCACTTGCTAAGGGTGAAATTTTTGAAGGATTGGATAAGTCCGGTATAGCAGTCATTAATGCAGATGATTCAAATGTGCAGTTATGGCGGAGAATCGCTGATAATAGGTCGATAATTGAGTTTGGATTAAACAAAAAGGTAAAAGTGAGTGGATGTTATAAATTAAATCCAACTAGTGCTGAAATGAAATTAGAGCTTCCTGATGGAACGATAGAAATAAAATTGAAAGTTCCTGGAAAACATAATGTTTACAATGCTCTTGCGGCGGCAGCAGCAGCAAATGCTATAGGTATAAATAAGGAAAATATCGCGTCTGGATTGGAATTATTTGGTGGGGTGGATGGTCGGTTACAGCAAAAGAAATGTTTGTGTGGTGCGACAATGATAGATGATAGTTATAACGCTAATCCAGAATCAGTACGGGCTGCACTATCAGTATTAGCGAATATCTCTGCTGAAAAGAGAATTCTGGTTCTTGGAGACATGGCGGAACTAGGTGATGCTGCTATAGATTTCCATGAGTGTATTGGTAAAGAAGCTCGCCTTATTGGTATAGATAGACTATTTGCTTTAGGAAAATTAAGTGCTCACTCTGTAAGCAAATTTGGTTCTGGTGGGCAGCATTTTAGAAATATTGAAGATATTTTAGCTGTAATTGAGTCAGTATTAGCTCCTGATGTGGCATTGTTGGTAAAGGGATCTCGTTTTATGCAAATGGATCGAATAGTGAGAAAATTTGAGGTATAAATTAAACGAGTGATTATAAAAGAGCATGAATAAATTAATTAGAATTAAAATTGAGGGACAAGGTTAAGAGCCCTGTTAGATCAGATATGCTATTAGAGTTTACACAATGGTTGGCAGGTGATATTCGAGCTTTTAATGTATTCAGTTATATTACATTACGAACGGTATTAGCGGCACTAACATCCCTAATGATTTCATTTATTATTGGTCCAGCCATGATACGTAGGCTTTCTGCATATAAAATTGGTCAGTCGATTCGTGATGATGGGCCACAAACTCACCTTGTTAAAGCAGGTACCCCTACTATGGGCGGTGCATTGATATTGGTTTCTATTGCAATTAGTACATTACTATGGGCAGATTTAGAAAATCATTATATATGGGTAGTATTACTAACAACCTTAGGATTTGGAGCAATTGGTTGGGTAGATGATTATCGGAAGGTGGTATATAACAATCCAAAAGGACTTTCTGCTGGTATTAAATTTTTTTGGCAATCTTCAATTGCAATTACTGTTGCATCTTATTTGGCGCTTACTGCAGATTCTCCAGTACAAACTAGTATGATTGTGCCTTTCTTTAAGCAAATTATAATACCGTTGGGGGTCGTTGGATTTGTAATACTTTCTTATTTTGTCATAGTAGGTGCTAGTAATGCAGTAAATTTAACTGATGGTCTTGATGGGTTGGCTATTATGCCCACGGTAATGATTAGTAGTGGATTAGCAATTTTTGCCTATGTTGCTGGCCATTCAGTTTTTGCAAAGTATCTTGGTATTCCTTACATTCCTCATGCAGCTGAATTAGCTGTATTTTGTGGGGCATTGGCAGGATCAGGGCTTGCTTTTCTATGGTTTAATGCTTACCCAGCTGAGGTATTTATGGGTGATGTTGGTGCTTTGGCCCTTGGTGCTGCACTTGGTGTTGTTACTATAATTATACGCCAAGAAATTATACTCCTTATTATGGGTGGTGTATTTGTAGTAGAAACTTTATCAGTAATGGCACAGGTGGTTTCATTCAAATTAACAGGCAGGCGTATTTTCAGAATGGCGCCTTTGCATCACCATTTTGAGTTAAAAGGGTGGAAGGAAAATCAAGTAGTAGTGCGTTTCTGGATTATAACTATGATGTTAGTGCTACTTGGTTTATCTACGCTTAAATTAAGATGAATCTATATGGGAAAACGGTTTTGGTTCTTGGAATGGGAGAAACTGGATTATCTATGGTGAAATGGTTGTCCCGTATAGGTTCAAACATTTTCGTGGCAGATGATCGTATTGAACCACCGAATCTAGGCATATTGGAACAAATTATTCCTGTTGATCAGATTTTCACAGGTTCTTTTTCGACTGAAATACTTAAGGGGATAGATATTATTGCTATTAGCCCAGGTATTTCAAAGGCTATCCCGCTAATTTATCAGGCGGCCAAACGTCAAATCCCAGTTGTTGGTGATATTGAACTATTTTCCTTGGTGCTTAATAAATGTAGTGCTCTCAAGCCAAAGGTTTTAGCAATTACAGGTTCTAATGGAAAAACAACAGTATCATCTATGGTTGATGCAATGTTAAGAGAGGCAGGATGGGATATAGAAGTAGCTGGGAATATTGGCCCAGCAATATTAAATAAGTTTATGCAGAGGATTGATTCTGGGAAGCCTCCCCAAGCATGGGTTTTAGAAATTTCAAGTTTTCAGCTGGAATCTACGAAAAATTTTAATCCTGATGTAGCTGCGGTTCTTAATTTAAGTGAAGATCATTTAGATCGTTATGTTGATATGGCTGATTATGCTGCTACAAAGGCAAGAATATTTTCAGGGGAAATAGAAAATGGAGGCATGGTACAGATATTAAATCGTGATGATCCTATTGCTAGCACTATGGCGATAGCTGGTAAGAAGCAGATCACTTTTGGCATGGATGCTCCAGTTAACAGAAATGATTTTGGTTTGTTGGTAGATGATGAAACTTGGATTGTGCAAGGCAGAGATCGGTTAATAAAGGTAAGTGAGCTTGTGGTGACTGGACCTCATAATATTGCTAATGCTTTAGCCGCGTTAGCTTTATGTAATGCTGTAGGCGCAGCATATAGTCCAATACTTAACGCTTTACGAAAATTTACTGGGTTGCCTCATCGTGTAGAGAGGGTTGTAATATTGGATGGTATTACATTCTATAATGATTCAAAGGGTACAAATGTAGGTGCGACAGTTGCAGCTATCAACAGTATTACTCAGAAAAAAATATTGATTATAGGTGGTGATGGAAAGAAGCAGGACTTCTCTCCACTGAAAGAGCCAATTTCAAAGAGTGTACGGGCAGTAATTTTGATTGGAAAGGATGCTAGAAAAATTGGTGCTGCGATAGGTGGTTGTGGAGTCCCACTACATAGCACGATAACTCTGGAAGATGCAGTAAAAAAGAGCTTTATTTTGGCAAAAGAGGGTGATGCCGTACTTATGTCTCCTGCTTGTTCTAGTACTGATATGTTTAGGAATTATATTCATCGTGCTGAGGTTTATATTGCAGCAATAAAAAAATTAGAGCTAAAAATGTTAGATACTAAAAGAGTTATACACTAGATAGTTCTTAGGTCGATTTTAATGATTTATCACGCTAGTATTAGTAACCAAAAAACTATCTCTGATTTTGATCAGAGTTTAATTTGGTCTGCAATATTTCTGTTGAGTCTAGGTCTCATTATGGTTTATTCAGCTTCTATTTCAATAGCTGAGACCAGTCGCGGAGATGGCTATGCAGCATATTTTCTTGTTCGTCAAGGGGCTTACTTATTAGTCGGGTTATTTATTGGATTGATTTCATTTCAAATACCAATGAAATTATGGCAAAAATACTCGCTTTATCCGTTTCTGATAGGTATGGGGCTGCTTGCATTAGTACTGATTCCCGGTATAGGGAATGAAGTTAACGGTAGTAGGCGCTGGTTATCGTTATTTGTTGTAAATCTACAGCCTTCTGAATTTATGAAATTATTCATAGTGATGTATGTTGCTAGCTATACAGTTAAAAGAGCGGCATATCTGGATCATCTTAGGAAGGGTTTTTTACCTATTTTTATTGTAATGATAATGTTAGGTTTTTTATTACTTAATCAACCGGATTTAGGGGCTTTTGTTGTTATTACTGGTATTGTAATGGCTGTTTTATTTTTGGGAGGAATGAATATAAAGTTATTTGTTGGAATTATCGGGCTATTGTGTATGGCTGTACTGGTATTAATTTTACTTGAGCCTTACCGTATGAAACGAATTATTGCCACTTTAAATCCATTTGAAGATGAATTTAGTACAGGGTATCAATTGTCTCATTCCTTGATGGCATTTGGGCGAGGCGGATGGGAAGGTGTTGGATTAGGTGGGAGTGTAGAGAAATTATACTATCTACCAGAAGCGCATACTGATTTTTTGCTTGCAGTAATAGCTGAGGAACTTGGTTTTATTGGGGTAATGGTTGTAGTAGTGTTATTTTCATTGCTAGTGATACGATCCTTTGTCATAGGTCGTCAAGCAGCAATACGTGACCGATTTTTTTCTGCATTAGTAGCCCAAGGATTTGGAGTATGGATAGGAATACAAGCTTTCATCAACATGGGTGTAAATATGGGTATTTTGCCGACAAAAGGGTTAACTTTGCCATTAATGAGTTTTGGTGGTAGTGGTATTGTTGCTAATTGCATTGCGCTAGCAATTTTATTAAGGGTTGATTGGGAAAATCGCCAGTTAATGAAAGGGTATAAAATATGAAAGCAAGTTGTTACCAAAAAATAATTATAGGATTTTAGGTGTGGCACACACTATCTTAATTATGGCAGGAGGAACTGGCGGGCATGTTTTTCCAGCGTTGGCAGTAGCAGATTATTTAAAGAAGGATGGCTGGAGAATAGTGTGGTTAGGAACAAAAGGTGGAATGGAAGAATCATTGGTTTTAAAAAAAGGGCATGATATTAAATTTATTAATTTCTCGGGCTTGCGTGGAAAAAATTTAATGACTTGGCTTACTCTTCCTATAAGGATGCTATTTGCATTCTTTCAAAGCGCAAAGATCTTATTTATTTTACGTCCAGATGTGGTATTGGGTATGGGGGGTTATCCAGCATTTCCAGGAGGGGTTATGGCCTCATTATTCAATATCCCTTTATTAATTCATGAACAGAATTCAATACCCGGCCTTACAAATAAGATATTAGCCAAGTTTGCAGATAGAGTTTTAATAGGATTTCCTAATTCTATTAAAGATAAGAGAAATGTGGTTTTCTCTGGGAATCCAATACGTACTGAGATTAAGCAATTAGATGTACCAGAAAGACGGTATGAAGGGCGGAACGGAAATTTAAAGCTTTTAATAATAGGTGGAAGCTTAGGTGCTCAAGTATTAAATATTGTCGTACCGCAAGCTTTGAGATTGATACCGGAGAATGTGAGACCAATAGTCATTCATCAAGCTGGAAAGGCACACCTTACGGCTTTAAATAAAAATTATTTAGAAGCTGGAGTGAAAGGTGAATTAATAGATTTTATTGATAATATTGCAGCCCAGTACTCTGAAAATGATTTAGTTTTATGCCGTGCTGGTGCACTTACGGTTTCTGAATTATCTTCTGCAGGTGTAGCAAGTATTCTTGTGCCTTTTCCGTATGCTGTAGATGATCATCAGACATATAATGCAAGATTCCTAAGTAGTCATGGTGCTGCAGTGTTGTTATCTGAGAGTGAATTAACTCCTCATAATTTGGCTAAATTATTGTCAAATTTTACGCGAGAAAAATTATTGAGAATGGCAATGCAGGCACGAGAATTAGCAAAGCCTAATGCTACTAGAATAGTAGCAGAAGAGTGCATAGGAATGATTACAAATGAATAATAAGGTAGCCTACTTAGTAGAAATTCCTTTTTAATATCTTATAAAGATAAAGAATGAAGCATAAAGTAAAACATATTCATTTTGTTGGTATTGGTGGATCAGGTATGAGTGGAATAGCTGAAGTTTTATTAAATTTGGGCTATAAAATAAGTGGTTCAGATTTATTAGATAGTGTTACGACAAAACGGATAAGAACTTTGGGTGCTACTGTTCATATTGGCCATGCAAGTAATTATATTGACTCAGCAGATGCAGTAGTTATATCTAGTGTAATAAAATCAGATAATCCAGAAGTAAGTGCAGCACGAAGAAATAATATTCCTATAGTTCCGAGAGCAATTATGTTGGCAGAGCTACTGCGGTTGCGCCAAGGGATTGGTATTGCAGGAACCCACGGTAAGACTACTACTACGAGTTTAATTGCAAGTATTCTTGCACAGGCTAAAATGGATCCTACTTTTATTATTGGTGGAAAATTAGAATCTGCAGGAGCTAATGCCAAATTAGGAAGTGGTGAGTTTATTGTAGTAGAAGCTGATGAATCTGATGCCTCATTTCTTTATCTACAACCAGTATTAGCTGTGGTCACTAACATAGATCATGATCATATGGAAGCTTATGATCATGATTTTAATAAGCTTAAAAAGGCCTTCGTAGATTTTATACAGCATCTTCCATTTTATGGGCTGGCAATTCTATGTGTAGATGATCCTAATATACGTCAGATTATTCCTGCTATTACTAAACCTATTATGACATATGGTTTGTCAGATGCAGCACAAATTAGGGCCGAAAACATTACTCACTGTAAAGGAAAGATGCAGTTTACAGCGGTGGTTAGAGTGAATGAAAAGGTTCGTAAGCTTGATATAAAACTTAATTTGCCAGGACTGCATAATGTATTAAATGCATTGGCTGCAATTGCAGTGGGAAATGAATTAGGGATCCCAGATAGTTCAATGATTAATGCATTAAATACATTTAAGGGGGTGGGTCGACGCTTCCAGCGTTGTGGTGAGATTGAGATATTTAGAAAAGATATGAACGGGAGTTTCACTCTTGTTGATGATTATGGTCACCATCCAGTAGAAATTGCGGCAACAATTAATGCAGCTCGCGGAGCATTTCCTGGCCGCCGTCTTATAGTTGCATTTCAGCCACATCGTTATACTCGTACTAGAGATGTATTTGAGGACCTTGTAAAAGTTTTATCAACATCGGACGTATTATTATTAACTGAAATTTATTCTGCAGGGGAAGCACCAATTATTGCTGCTGATGGGAAATCACTTGTACGGGCAATTAGGATACAGGGAAAAGTTGAGCCGATTTTTATAGAAGCTGTAGAGGAATTACCCAGAGCTATCTTGAATATTGTACAGAATAGAGATGTAGTATTAATTATGGGAGCAGGTTCTGTGAGTATCGTATCACAGAGCCTTATGAATTATTCTTGTGAGGATAAAAGAAGTGGATAAATTATTGCATGCTCAGTCCCACACAAAACAATGGGATAAAAAAAGCCTGCGTGGGGAATTGCGTATTAATGAACCAATGAGAAAATATACCTCCTGGCGTGTGGGAGGTAGGGCAGAGCGAATTTATATACCAGCTGATTTAGATGATTTAGCTGAGTTCTTATTTAGTATACCTAAGCGTGAGAAAATTTGTGTTATTGGCCTGGGTAGTAATATTTTAGTACGTGATGGTGGTTTACGTGGCACAGTGATCTTGCTCCATTCAAAATTAAATAATATTTTACTGGAAGGACATAGTGATGAGGATAAGTTGATTTATGCTGAGTCAGGAGTGACATGTGCAAAGGTAGCAAAATTTGCCACATTACATAATTTAGCTGGGGCAGAATTTTTAGCGGGCATACCTGGTACAGTCGGGGGGGCTTTGGCAATGAATGCAGGTTGTTATGGTTCAGAAACATGGGAAATTATAGAGCGAGTACGGATACTAAATAGGTCGGGTTATCTAAAGAATAGAGATGCAAAAGAGTATAGGGTTGGTTATCGTCAGGTAAATTTAAGATCAAACATTGAGCCATCTGTTGATTATTCTAGAGAGGAATGGTTTGTAGGGGCATGGCTAAAATTAGAAAGAGGAAATAATGTGGCATCTAAGAAAAAGATTAAAGCATTGCTTTCTGAGCGTATTGGAAGCCAGCCTTTGAATTTACCTAGCGCTGGTTCAGTATTTCGTAATCCTCCTGGTGATCATGCTGCTCGATTAATTGAATTATGTAATTTAAAAGGATTTAGTATTGGTGGGGCTATGGTTTCAACTAAGCATGCTAATTTTATTGTTAATACAGGTAATGCTATAGCAGAAGATATTGAGTCTGTGATTAGAGAAGTGCGTACAAAAGTAAAGAGGAAAACTGGCATTGAATTAATACAAGAAATTAGAATTATAGGAGAAATAAAATAAATTATTATAGGTGCAAATTTCTAGGAGTGTATTTATTTTTACGGATAACTAGCTGTGAGTACAAATAATTATGGAAAGATTGCCGTTCTCCTTGGGGGGCGATCCGCTGAGCGTGAGATCTCACTTCAGAGTGGTCAGGCAGTACTTGAGGCATTGCATCGTAGAGGGGTTGATGCCCATCCATTTGATCCGGCAAGGAATCCTATCGAGGAGCTCTTAAAGAAAGAATTTAATATGGCGTATATAGCTCTCCATGGACGTTATGGTGAGGATGGTACTGTACAAGGTGCATTGGAACTTATGGGGTTACCTTATACTGGTAGTGGTGTAATGGCATGTGCGCTTGCTATAGATAAATGGAGAACTAAATTACTATGGCAATCGATAGGTATTAATACTCCCCGTTATATAATGCTTAACGCAGAGAGTAATTTTGATATGGTAGTAAAGGATCTAGGTTTGCCGCTTATTATTAAACCATCACGAGAGGGCTCTACAATTGGATTGTATAAAGTAACCTCTGCAAAAGATTTACTAGATGTATATCATATGGTTGCTAAACATGATTCTATGGTATTGGCTGAGCAGTATATAGAAGGTATAGAATTAACTGCTGCAATTCTTGGTGATGTCCCACTGCCATTGGTACGGATAGAATTATCAGGTGAGTTATATGATTATAAGGCCAAATATCTTTCTCATGATACTAAATATTTTTGTCCAAGCGGACTATCTCCCGAATTGGAGAATATAATTCAGATGAAAGCATTGCAAGCACATAGAATTCTAGGGTGTGAGGGTTGGGGAAGGGTGGACATAATACTAGACAACTCTGATAAACCTTATTTCCTTGAAACTAATACATCACCGGGCATGACAAATCATAGTCTTGTGCCAATGGCAGCAAAGAATGCAGGTATACCGTTTGATGATCTTGTAATAAAAATATTGGAGTTAGCTCATGTGGGATAATTATCGCGCATTAAATGTATTGGCTAATAGCCTTTTTATGTTTGTTGTGCTAGCTATTGTCGCCACCCTTAGCCCATCTATTATAAATTTACCAGTTTTTGCATTAAAAGAGATAAAGATTATTGGAGATAATAATGGAAAAGATTTTAAGTATGTAACTAGAGAGCAAATAAGTAATCTTATAAATCGCAATAAATTTGGGAACTTTTTTACAGTAGATTTAGATATGATAGGTAGTAAATTTGAGACATTGCCTTGGGTCCGTGCTGCCAATATTCGTCGGCATTGGCCAAATAGTATTGAGGTTCAATTAGAAGAGCATATAGTTCTTGCCAGAAGAGGTGGTTCAGAACTTGTAAATACCTATGGAGAAATATTTATAGCTACGACAAATAAAAAATTACCAAAATTCATTGGTTCAGCAGAGAGTTCACATAAAGTATCGCAGCAATATTTGATTTTTAGTAAGTTACTACGATCAATTCAGAAGAATATTGTTCAGTTAGATTTTTCACCACGTCAAGCGTGGCGTATACATTTAGAAGATGGTGTTGTATTAGAGCTAGGACGCGAGAAAATGCAAGATCGATTAGAAACTTATGTGGCCTCATACGATCATATAGATTCACAATTTAAAGAAAAAATTATTTATATAGATTTACGATATCCAAATGGTTTTTCTATTCGTGCAGTAGATTCATCTCATACGAAGCATCATGATCAAATTGTTAAGAAAAGTGGATAATGGGCATGAGGGCTTATGAAATAAAATGAATAAGAAAAATGGAAATAGAGATCTAATCGTAGGTCTGGACATTGGAACTTCAAAGATTGTTGTCATTGTTGCAGAAGCTGCGCCTGATGGTATGTTTGAAATTATTGGTATGGGGAGTCATTCCTCTAGTGGATTAAAGAAAGGTGTAGTAGTTAATATTGAGACTACAGTTAATGCAATTCAACATGCCCTTGAAGAAGCAGAGTTAATGGCAGATTGTAAGATTTATGACGTATATACAGGGATTGCTGGAAATCATATTAAAAGTTTTAATTCACATGGGATGGTAGCAATTAAAGATAGGGAAGTTTCGCAGTTAGATGTTGAGCGTGTTATGGAAACTGCTAAGGCAGTAAATATTCCAGCAGACCAACAGGTTTTACATATTCTAAATCAAGAATTTATTATTGATGGACAGGAGGATGTACGTGAACCAATAGGTATGAATGGAGTACGGCTTGAGGTAAAAGTACATATTGTTACTGGTGCAGCTTCTGCTATACAAAATATTATGAAGTGTGTGCGTCGTTGTGGGCTAGAGGTGGGAGATGTTGTATTACAACCACTTGCTTCAGCAATGGCAGTTTTGTCTGAAGATGAAAAAGATCTAGGTGTATGTTTGGTAGATATTGGTGGGGGTACTACAGATATTGCTATATTTTCTCAAGGAGCAATTCGCCATACAGCAGTAATTTCTATTGCTGGTGATCAGATAACAAATGATATAGCAATGGCATTACGTACCCCAACTAAAGATGCTGAAGACATTAAGTGCCGTTATGGTTGTGCTTTAAAAGGAATGACTGATACTCATGAAATGATTGAGGTATCTGGTGTAGGTGATCGTGGTACACGTCAATTATCTAGGCAAACACTTGCAGAAGTAATTGAGCCACGTGTAGAAGAGCTTTATTTACTTGTACAAGCTGAACTACGCCGTAGTGGTTTTGAAGAGTTGCTTTCTTCTGGGATAGTTATTACAGGTGGCAGTAGTTCATTGTTAGGTATGGTTGAGCTTGGTGAAGAGATTTTTCATATGCCAGTTAGGTTGGGTCTGCCGCTTTATCGTAGTGGCTTGGCAGAAGTGGTTCGTACGCCAAGATTTTCTACTGGTGTTGGATTGATAATTGCTGGAATGGAGCAGTTACGACATCATAAGCAAGCTAAACAGCAAGGACACTCATTCAAACAGACTCTTGAACGAATAGGCAATTGGTTTCAAGGTAATTTTTAGAGATAATCGTACAGAATCTAGTATATTTAAGCTACTTGGAACTAGGTTGCTAATAGAAATTAATAATGAGTAAATAGTAGTAAATATGGGAATAAGAATAGTATTTTAAATTAATTTCGAGAATTTATATTTTTTACTCGTTATTCTTTTTAAATTTAATGAGTAATGATTTTTCTTATAAATAAAAACAGTGTGGGTTTGATACTTTGGGTTTATTTTATTTAGGCTTGATTTAATTAAGATTAAATATTTGAGTATCTATATATGAAATGTGGCATCATTTTTTCTTTGCTCTAAGCTGAGTAATACCACCCATATAAGGGTGTAAGGCTTTAGGGATAGAAATGCTTCCATCAGAATTTTGGTGGTTTTCTAAAATTGCTACTAAGCAGCGCCCTACTGCTAGACCTGATCCATTTAGAGTATGTAATAGCTCTGTTTTCCCATTTTTATTACGAAAACGTGCTTTCATACGCCTAGCTTGGAATGCTTCACAATTACTACAAGAAGATATTTCTCTATAAGTTTTTTGTGCTGGTAGCCATACTTCGATATCGTAGGTTTTAGCTGCAGCAAACCCCATATCTTTGGTAGATAGTAATATTACTTGGTAAGGTAATTCTAATTTCTGTAATATTTTTTCAGCATGGCCGACAAGTTGTTCTAGGGCCTCATAAGAACTATGAGGGTGGACAAGTTGTACGAGTTCTACTTTCTCAAATTGATGCTGGCGAATCAAGCCTCGTGTATCTTTACCGTAGCTTCCTGCCTCAGAGCGAAAGCATGGGGTAAGTGTCGTAAGTTTAACAGGAAGAGAGTCTAGTGGAATAATTTCATTACGTGCATAATTAGTTAGTGGGACTTCTGCTGTGGGGATTAAATATAAATTCTCTTCTTGTGATTTTTTTATATTTTTATCTTTTGTATCTTGATTTTTTTGTTGTTTGGTTTTAAATAAATCATCCTCAAATTTAGGTAATTGTCCTGTTCCATATAGGCTCTCATTATTAACTAGGTATGGGACATAAGCTTCAATATAATCATGATCTTGAGTATGTATATCAAGCATGAACTGGCCTAAGGCACGATGCAATCTAGCAAGCTCACCAATCATCAGATTAAAACGCGCACCGCTAATTTTTGTCGCAGCACTGAAATCTAATAACCCAAGGTCTTCACCAATACTTACATGATCTTTGATTGGGGAATTAAATGAATTAGGTTCTCTTTTCCCCCCCCAGTTTCGTATTTCTTTATTTATATTTCCAACTGGAACGCTGCTATGTGGGATATTTGGTATTTGCTCTAGAGATTGTTGTAACTCTCTCTCAACTTTATCTAGTTTATCCTTTGCTAGACTAAGCTCTTGATGTACTCCCTTCATTTTTTTCTTTAAGAGCTCAGATTCTTCTTGTGTGCTTTTATTTTTGGCTATACTAAGTTGGCCAATCTTGCGTGAAATCTTATTTCTTGTTTCTTCTAGCTGTTGTGTTTCAGTTCGTATAAGTCCACGTTCATGAAATAATTTCTGGAAGTATTTTTTATCTAATAAGAATCCGCGCTTATAAAGTTTTATAGCTGCATCATCTATATTTGTACGTAATAAATTGATATCTAACATGGAGACATTGTCCTCAGTATAAGGAATTCTATTTTATAATTTTGAGTAATTAGTATTTTTAAACAAATCAGTCACTAATTACATCCGAATTTTTAGGTGGTGTAAACTTAAATATTTCTGGTTCTAAATTAGGGTTTCTTTCTATTTCTGAGAATATAATTACTGTAGTCTGCTCAAAATTATCATATAGGATGATTTTTCTTAGAGAGCCTACTGGAGTAAATCCTAGTCGTAGTGATTTAAAAGATCCTTCTTTTATTTTAGGCTTAGCTTCTACCCATTCCAGTCCACCTTGAGAATTAATTTCATTCAAATTGAAATTTGATTCAATAGTACTTTTACTAGTAAGTAAAGCAGCTGGATTACTTCTAAGTGCTATATCTAGTTTCCGAGTTGTTACCTGATTTAAATCTATATCATAAAACCAAACTGTTGTACCATCCCCAATAATTAACTGTTTATATGGAACCTCATAGCTCCATCTAAATTTCTTGGGGCGCTCAAACTGCATGGTGCCACTTGCTTCTTGTATTATTTCTGCATTCTTATTTAGTACAACTTGAGAAAATACAGCGCGTGATTTATGTACATCTTTAATAAATGACTCTAAGCTACTTATAGCATCAGCCTGTACCAAACATGGAAGGGCTAAAAGATATAAAAAATAAATGATGCGTTGATAAGAATGCATTGAAATTTAAGTATGGAATTAATTCACTTATTATTCTAGAGGATAATAACTTAGAAAAGCTATTTATTTATCTTGGTCTCGAACCAATATCTCTCTATTTCCATTATTCTTCATAGCAGAAACAAGCCCATTATTTTCCATTTTTTCAATTAATCGTGCTGCACGGTTATAGCCAATTCTTAGGTGTCTTTGTACAAGTGAGATTGAAGCGCGACGAGATTTCATGACAATATCAACTGCTTCTTTATATAGTGGATCAGAATGCTCATCTTCTTTGAGGGCTATACTCCCATTTTCATCACTTTTTCTGCTTCCTTCTTCAAATGAGTCAAGTAGACCATCTATATAGTGAGGTTCGCCATTCATTTTGAGGTGTTCAACTACCCGATGCACCTCTTGATCAGAAACAAAGGCCCCATGAATTCTTTGTGGGTATCCCGTTCCAGGTGGAAGATAGAGCATGTCTCCTTGGCCTAATAACGTTTCAGCACCTATTTGGTCAAGGATCGTTCGTGAATCTACTTTACTAGAAACCTGAAAAGCAACTCGTGTTGGAATATTTGCTTTTATTAGTCCTGTTATAACATCTACTGACGGTCGTTGGGTAGCAAGTAATAAATGTATTCCTGCGGCCCGTGCTTTCTGAGCAAGCCTTGTTATTAGCTCCTCTACCTTTTTTCCTACTACCATCATCAGGTCTGCCAATTCATCAATAACTACCACAATAAATGGCATGTCTTCTAATGGCTCTGGCAAATCAGGTGTCAGGCTAAATGGGTTAGTTAGTGGAGCCTCATTCTTAATTGCATCACGGATCTTTTGATTGTATCCACCTATGTTACGTACTCCTAACAATGACATTAATTTATAACGCCTCTCCATTTCTGCCACGCACCAGCATAAGGCATTTGCCGCCTGACGCATATCAGTTACAACTGGTGCTAATAAATGTGGAATACCTTCATAGACGGACAGCTCTAGCATTTTTGGATCTACCAAAATTAAGCGTACCTGTTCAGGTGTTGCTTTATAGATTAAGCTTAGAATCATCGCATTAATTGCTACTGATTTCCCAGATCCTGTAGTTCCTGCTACAAGTACATGTGGCATTTTAACCAGATCAGCCACAATTGGATGCCCTCCAATGTCTTTCCCTAATGCAATTGTTAATGGTGAAGCCATATCAGCATAGGATTTTGAGCCAAAGACTTCAGATAGCCGTACTATTTGTCGGCTAGGGTTAGGGATTTCTAATCCCATGCTTGTTTTTCCAGGGATAATTTCGACAACACGTATACTTGCTACTGATAGTGCTCGCGCTAAGTCTTTTACCAAGTTGAGGATTTGGCTTCCTTTAACTCCTACTGCAGGTTCAATTTCATAGCGGGTAATAACTGGGCCTGGATAGGCAGCAACGACTTTAACTTCTACACCAAAATCAATTAATTTACGTTCAATTAGGCGAGATGTAAATTCAAGTGTATCAGTAGATAATATTTGTATATCTTTTTCTTGTTCATCTAATAAATGTAAAGGTGGTAATGGTGAATCTGGTAGATCAGCAAACAACGGGGACTGTTTTTCTTTAATTACACGTGGTGATTCTGGAATTGTATCAACGGGTGTAGCAATATAAAGTGGAGGATGGTCTTCAAAACGTTTTTTTTCTACATCGACTCTTCTTTTACGCTTTATCATAGAAGCGGTCCCCATTTTTCTATCTTTTCTATTTTGCCAATGATTCTTAATTCCAAATAAGAAATTCTCAATTAAGCCACCAATACTTTCAGCAAGGCGTACCCATGAAAGCCCTGTAAATAAACTAAAACCAATAGCTAGTAGTATTAGTAATGCAAGGGTAGATCCAGTAGGACCGAATGCCTGAGATAGGTTCTTTACAATAATATTACCTAGCATTCCACCATTTTCATCGGGCAGGAATATGTTAGGTGGATAAAGCTGTAGTGCTTCGATTCCACTACTTGTCATCAGGAATGTAATAAAACCTACTGTTGAGAGTAATAGTGGGCGTCGGTCAAAAATCCCAGCTGAATCAAGATTACGATAACCTAATGATACTAAGTAGGTAAAAAACAATATCCATAACCATGCAGAAATACCAAATAAATATAAAAGTAAATCAGCTAACCATGCTCCTACATACCCACCTGGATTTTGTATAAAGACATCTCCATTAGTATGTGACCAGCCAGGATCAGTGCGGTCATAACCATATAATATTAGCGCCAGATACAGTGCAAAACCTAATAATGCAAGTGAGTAAGATTCACGCAATAGCCTTATGATCTTTGGTGGGAGCGGGTTTGATTTATTTTTTTTTGCCATTTATATATTAATGACTATGTAGTTTTTCATCTAACACCTCAATCCAGTGCTTAATTATTAAAGGGGTACTACTTTGAAGATGCGTTAGGCACCCAATATTTGCAGTAACTATTTGAGTAGGTTGTTTATATGTTAGTGCTTTTATTTTATTCTCCAGTAGCTGTTGAGACAACTGAGGCTGTAAGATTGAATATGTTCCTGCTGATCCGCAGCAAATATTATCATCTTGCGCTAAAATTAGATTGAATCCTGCTATTGTCAGAATATTTTCCACTACTCCTCGAATTTTGAGCCCATGTTGTAGGGTGCAGGGAGAATGGAAGGTTAAATTTGATTCTTTTGTGCAAGATTTTGTATTATAGAAAAGAGAAGCGAGTTTCTCAGTCTCATTATTTAAGACCTCACTAATATCTTTGGTTAAATCTGAAACTTGTGCTGCTTTATCTGCATAGGCTTCATCATATTTTAAATAGTTTCCATATTCTTTGACAGTTACACCACAACCACTTGCTGTCATAACGATACCTTCAACACCATTATTTATACTGTTATCAAGGTATGGCCACCAGGCATCTATATTATGGCGCATATAATTTAATCCGTCTTGTTGAGCATTGAGATGGTACGAAATTGCACCACAACAATTTTCTTTTTTTACTTTGATAAGTGAAATGCCAATTCTATCTAATATTCTTGCAGTAGCGGCATTAATATTAGGAGCTATTGCAGGTTGAACACAACCATCAAGAGCTAACATTTTACGTTTATGTCTTGCTGGTGGCCATAGCCCTGCATTTCTTGCTCTAGATGGGATTGAACTTTGAATCCTTTTAGGTAATAAATATTTAGTAGCCTGCCCGATCTTTAGTAATATCGTGAAAAAAATAGGATTAGGTAATATTTTTTGAAGGACATATCGTATTGTTTTAATTTGTATATTACGTGTAACTTGATTTTCAACAACCTTCCGGCATATGTCTATTAGTTTCCCGTATCTCACTCCAGAAGGGCAGGTAGTTTCACATCCTCGGCAGGTGAGACAGCGATCCAGATGTAATTGGGTTTTTTGGGTTGCTATCTTTCCTTCTAGTACCTCCTTCATCAGGTAAATTCGCCCACGTGGGCTATCTAATTCGTCATTTAGTATTTGATAAGTAGGGCAAGTAGCTAAGCAAAAGCCACAATGGACACAGGATCGAAGTATAGCTTCGGCTTCTTTTCCTTCATGAGTGTCTTTAATTAAACTGGTAAGATTAGTTTGCATTCCTCATAGCCCTCGGAACATTCGGTCAGGATTAAATATACCTACAGGGTCAAATTTTTCTTTTATACGTTGATATATTTTTATCATCTGGGGCTCAGGGGGATGAAAAACTGAGCTTGGTTTTTTGGTGCTACGAAATAGGGTAGCATTCCCATTTGCCATACTTGATTTTGACCGTACAATGTTTTCTATTTTATTCATATCTATGTTATTACACGATAGCCAGCGTAGCGCCCCACCCCACTCAATTAATTGCTGTCCTGGTAATTTCAGTGATGGGGTATTAGATTTTAAAGATAAACGCCATAGTGAATTACCAGATTGAAAAAATGAGTGGGTTTGTTCACGTATAGAATTCCAAAAGAAGGGGCCGTTAGATATCAATTCCCCACCAAGTTTAGAGTAGGCTGAATGTACAGCTGATTCTGTGCCAGAGAGTCTTAATGTTAAGCTATTCTCATAGAAACATGTTGCTGAGATTGGTAGTGGCTTCCCAGCCCATTGATTCATTTTTTCGATAGCTTCTGATTCTTTCATTTGCATACGTAATGTTAATTCAATAGGTGGTATTGGCAATACCTTAATAGATACTTCTAGTATCAAGCCAAGTGTTCCCATTGAACCTGTCATTAAACGTGAAATGTCATATCCTGCAACATTCTTAATGACTTTTCCACCGAAATTTAAGTCATCTCCATTACCATCTAGTATACGTATTCCTAGTATAAAATCTCGAATAGCACCTGCATATGCTCTGCGTGGACCAGATAATCCGCTAGCTATAGAGCCTCCCAGGGTGGCTTCAGACCCAAAATGGGGCGGTTCAAAACCTAGCATTTGATTTTGTTTTAGTAATTCTATTTCAAGGCTTGTTAAAGAAGTACCTGCTCGAGCAGTCACAACGAGCTCGGTTGGGTCGTAATCAAGAATCCCAGTATAATTTGTAGTATTAAGAATTTCATGAATATTTCTATTTATAGAGGTGCCATAAAAGTCTTTAGTCCCTCCTCCACGTATAAGTAATGGTGTTTTATTATTTGCTGCTGTACTAATGGTATTTTTATATTGACCAATAATATCTTGCATAGATTTTATTTTTAGGCTTATCTTAATTTGTTTAGTTAGTTTTTCAAAATCTAGGTAAGTTTGGAAATTTCTCTTGATTCTTATGCACATGCATAGCACCATGTTCTGCACAGCGACGCAAAGAGGGTACTGCCTTTCCTGGGTTTAATAACCTATAAGGATCAAATGCTAATTTTACAGCATGAAATATTTTTAGTTCTTTTGTGTTAAATTGGGAGCACATTTGGTTGATTTTTTCTATACCAACGCCGTGTTCACCGGTAATTGTTCCGCCAACTTGTATACACATTTCTAGTATTTCTGCTCCAAAATCTTCGGCCTTCTTTATCTCTCCAGGCTGATTAGCATCATATAGAATTAATGGATGTAAATTGCCATCACCAGCATGAAAAACATTCATACATCGTAGCCCATATTTTATTGAAAGATCTTTAATTTTGGCTAGCACATGTGCAAGATTTCTACGTGGTATAGTTCCATCCATGCAGTAATAATCTGGTGAAATACGTCCAGCTGCAGGAAATGCAGCTTTACGTCCAGCCCAAAATTTTAGTCGTTCATTCTCATTATTTGATGTTTTAATATCTACTGCGCCATTTTTTCTCATAATTTCATTAATACGCTTAATTTCATCCGCTACTTCTTCCTCTGTGCCATCAGATTCACATAGTAAAATAGCCTCTGCATTAAGGTTATAGCCAGCATGGACAAATTTTTCAACAGTAAGAGTGGTTAGTTTATCCATCATTTCCATGCCTGCGGGAATAATCCCTGCGCCAATTATTTTGGCTACTGTATCTCCAGCTTTTTGAATATCATCAAAGGCAGCCATCACTACTTGAGCTTTTTCTGGCTTAGGCAGAAGCTTTACGGTAACTTCGGTTACAATACCAAGCATACCTTCGCTACCAGTCATAAGTGCTAGTAAATCATAGCCTGGAGTGTCAAGACAGGATCCGCCAATTTCAAGGCATTCTCCTTCAATAGTAATTACTCGAAGCTTAAGGATATTATGTACGGTAAGCCCATATTTTAGGCAGTGCACTCCACCAGAATTTTCAGCTATATTACCGCCAATGGTACAAGCAATTTGTGAAGAGGGGTCAGGTGCATAATAAAGTCCATATGGCATTGCAGAGTCACTAATTGCAAGATTACGAACTCCTGGCTGCACTCTTGCTGTTCGTGTAATGGGATCAATTTCAAGTATTTTTTTTAATTTGGTAAGGGATAATAAAATTCCTTTTTCATGGGGTAGTGCGCCGCCAGATAATCCTGTGCCAGCACCTCTTGCTACAACAGGAGTATTTGTCGCATTACATATACGTAAGATTTTTATAATCTCTTTTTCAGTTTCTGGTAGTACTACAATCATTGGTATTTGTCGATATGCTGATAAGCCGTCACATTCATATGGCTTTAAATCTTCTCTTTCATAAAGCACAGATTCAGAAGGTAAGAAATTGCGTAGCTTACGGACAAGTTCAATAAATTTCATAGAGTTAATTTTCCTGAGTATTTAAGCTAATTAATTTCTCCAGAGTCTTGATCATTACTGAGCTATCCAGTTTGGCATCTCCTTGAGTAATGCAGGCGTTAAGAAGCTCTAATGTTGCTTTGGTATTAGGTAAATTTATCCCTAATTCATGTGCATAAGAAAGTGCAATACTCAGGTCTTTTTGGTGTAATTCTACTCGAAATCCTGGCTCAAATGATTTATTTATCATACGTTTACCATGAGTTTCTAAAATACGTGATGAAGCAAATCCGCCCATTAGTGCTTGGCGTACTTTGTTGGGATTTACCCCCGCTTTAGATACAAGTAATAATGCTTCACTAACTGCCTCAATAGTAAGCGCTGCAATAATTTGATTTGCAATTTTACAGGTCTGCCCTGAACCATTGGCACCTATTAGGGTGATATTCTTTCCCATTAGTTTAAGAATTGGCTTTACACTAATAAATATTTCCTCTTCAGCTCCAACCATAATTGTAAGTGTTGCATTTTCTGCCCCAGTGTCACCTCCTGATACTGGGGCATCTACATAATGACAATCGAGACGGTTAATTTTGGCAGCAAATTGCCTAGTTCTGGTAGGAGAAATTGAACTCATATCGATTACGATTTTGCCCGGACTCAATCCTTGTACAATACCATTTTCATCAAATAGTACTCTTTCAACATTTTGCGTATCAGGTAACATAGTGATGATGATATCTGTTGTCTGTGCTACATGTTTGGGAGAGATACAAGGTGCCCCACCTTGTTTAATTAATTCTTTAGGTATACCACTTCTAGAATAGAGTGCTGTTAAATGGCCATTCTTAATAAGATTTTTGGCCATAGGGGTTCCCATAATACCTAATCCGATAAAGCCAATATTTGCCATAGTTTTACGTTTTATATAATCTAAAGTTTATAGTCGTCATTACCAATTTTTTGTAAAGAGTATTTTCTAATTTAAGATTTATCTAAATAATAGAGCTAATTCCTTACCAG
Source organism: Nitrosomonadaceae bacterium (assembly GCA_002721545.1). GTDB lineage: Bacteria > Pseudomonadota > Gammaproteobacteria > Burkholderiales > Nitrosomonadaceae > BJGV01. The sequence continues at coordinate 72,930 of PBKR01000011.1, forward strand.
GATCGTTTGCGCGCATCAGAGCTTCTCCTACAAGAAATGTGTGGACATTATGATCTCGCATTATTGCCACATCAGAGGGCGTTAATATTCCACTCTCAGTGATAATGATGTGCTGAGTAGAACCTTTAGTATTATATTGTGGAAATTGGCTAAGAAGATTTAAAGTGGTGTCTAGTTTAGTTTCAAAAGTATGCAGATTGCGATTATTTATACCAATTAGAGGAGTGTTTAGCTGGAGAGCAAGTGATAGTTCTCTACTGTTATGTGCCTCTACTAGTACTGACATACCAAGTGTGTGTGCTATAGACTCTAGTCTAAGCATTTGAGCAACGGCAATTTCTTCGGTTCCATTTCCATCCAAAAAATGAGGAAAATCTAAGAAAACTGCAACGATAAGTAAGATGCAGTCTGCTCCCATGGCACGGGCTTCAAAAATTTGATATTCATCAAATATAAAATCCTTACGTAAAATTGGTAAATTACAAGCAGTACGAGCTTGTTGAAGATTTTTTGCGCTACCTTGGAAGAACTGTTTGTCAGTTAGTACAGATAAACATGTTGCACCATGATTTGTATAGCTTCTGGCTATATCAGCAGGATCAAAATCATCTCGTAATAAACCTTTGCTAGGACTGGCTTTTTTAATTTCTGCAATGACAGCAGTAGACCCCATTGAAATCTTATTGCGAATAGCACCACTAAAATTTCTAGGTGGTAGAGCCAACTCAGCTTCAGTGCTTATTGCTAGTAGAGGTTTTTTATCTTTTGCAGTAGCAATCTCTTCTAATTTAACAGTAAGTATTTGTTGCAGGATATTAGTCATCTACAATTTCAATCAAAAATTGATAAGCAAAAGTATGTTGGATTTGGATAAATAACAAATAAAGATAAATTTTACTAATTTTTATTTGTAAATTGTATCAGCTCTTGTAGTTTTTCTCTGGCTAGTCCCTTTTTTATCACTATACGCGCCTTCTCTACACCTAGCTCTAGAGAATTTGTTATGCCAGCAACATAAATTGCTGCCCCGGCATTCAGAAGTACAATATCCAGTGCGGTTCCGGGTTTATTCTCTAGAACAGATAACAATATATCCTTAGATTGCTTACTATTTTGAACTGTAATAGTTGAAATATCAGATACTTTTATATCGAAATCTTCTGGTTTAATAGAGTATTCAGTTATTTTGCCGTTCCGCAGTTCTCCTATTTTAGTTTCACATGCGGTTGTGATTTCATCTAGTCCATCTAGACCATGCACAACCATTACATGTTTGCTATTTAATTGTTGTAGGACACGAACCAGTATCCCAACAAGTTCAGGGCTAAATACACCTAGTACCTGGTTTTGTGCTCCGGCTGGATTTGTTAATGGCCCCAGTATATTAAATAGGGTACGTACTCCTAGCTTATGGCGTATTAGTGCTAAATTTCTCATCACACCATGGAAATTAGGGGCAAACATAAATCCGACACCAATTTCATTAATAGCTAGAGCCACTTGTTGTGGTGTCTGGTTAATATTGATACCCAGTGCTTCCAGCACATCAGCGCTTCCTGATTTACTTGAAACCGAACGACCTCCATGTTTGGCAATATGAGCCCCAGCCGCAGCTGCTACAAATGCTACAGCAGTAGAAATATTGAAAGTATGTGCAGTGTCACCACCAGTACCACAAGTATCAACTAGATTATGGGGATTCTCGAGATCAACTTTTGTGACTAGGTTACGTATTGCCTGTGAAGCTGCAACAATTTCTCCAATAGTCTCTCTTTTAACTCTTAAGCCAATAAGAATAGCAGCAGTAAGTTCAGGGGAGATCTCTCCTTCAATGATTTGATGGATAAGTGAAAGCATCTCATCATGCTGAATTTCATGATGATCTATTAAACGTATTAGTGCTTCTTGCGGTTTCATTATTAAGGTCTCTACTCAGATACTCTGCAAATATTTTCTATCTATAAATTATTGGGTAAGAAAATTCTTAAGTAATTTATGCCCATGCTCAGTCAGAAAGGATTCCGGATGGAATTGTACGCCTTGCACTAAAAAATCTTTGTGCTGAATACCCATGATCTCTCCATCTTCTGCTCTTGCGGTTATTTCTAAGCATTTTGGTAGGCTATTTTCTTCGATAGCCAGAGAGTGGTAACGAGTGGCAGTGAATGGATTAGGTAGATTATGAAATACACCAGTATTATTATGAGAAATTAATGAAGTTTTTCCATGCATTAGTTGCCTAGTATGGATGATTTTTCCGCCAAATGTCTGTCCTATACTTTGATGTCCCAGACAAACACCTAATATTGGAATTTTCTTACAACAGCGTTCAATAAGAGGCATAGAAATTCCTGCTTCTATGGGTGTACATGGACCAGGGGAAATTACAATAAATGATGGTTTCAGATCCATTATTTTATCTGGTGTTATTTCATCGTTACGGAATACTACAACATCTTCTCCTAATTCTCCAAAATACTGCACTAAATTATAAGTGAAGGAGTCATAATTATCGATCATTAGCAGCATGTTATTCTTTCCATGTTTTAGTCATTAATATGTTAATTAAATTGTTAACTCAGTTTCTCTATTAATATTTCTATTTTAATTTGTATCCTATGTCCATTAAATAATTCAAAGGAATTATTGTTGTTAATGGCCGCAAATAGAGCTAGTCAGAATTATGCCATGTTAAGATAAAAGAAGTATCATATATGGGATAGAAAATTCCATATAGTAGAATATAGCTAAAAATAGTTAATCTACCTGATATTTATTATTTCTTTATTAAACTAGAACTTCTATTGGTGCTGGGTGATTAAGGAATGCTGTTGGGCTTGCTGTTAATCCATAAGCGCCAGACTGGAATATCACAATTAAATCTCCAGTATCAGCTTTTGCTATTTCAATTTCTTCTGCTAATAGGTCTAGAGGAGTACATAATGGACCGACAATTGTAACAATCTCTTTTTTCTGTCCTGTAATCTTATTACCGACTATTACAGGGTAGTTTTTACGGATTATTTGACCAAAATTTCCAGAAGCAGCTAAATGGTGATGTAACCCTCCATCAGTGATTAAGAATATTCTTTTCCCTGATATTTTGCGTTCTATGACACGGCATACATAGATACCTGATTCAGCAACGATATATCGCCCAAGTTCGATTGCAATTTTTGTGCCAGGAGTATGTTTTTTTATTTTCTCAACTAAACTATATAAATTTTCGCATACTAATTTTATATCTAATGAATTTTCACCTGGGAAATAAGGAACACCAAATCCACCGCCTATATTAAATAAACAAATAGGATCAGGAGCTTTTTTAGCTAGGTGAAGGAAGAGCTCTAGAACTTGTTCTTGTGTTTCTTGGATAGCTTTAGCGCTTAGATTTTGTGAACCACAGAATATATGAAATCCTTTGAAATCAAGTTCAAGAGTATTCATTTGTGCCAATATAGGCGGGACACGTTCTGCATCAATGCCAAACTGTTTGCCTTCTCCACTCATTTTCATGCCAGATGACCTTAATTCAAAATCAGGATTAACACGTATCGCGACTTTAGGACGTATACCTAAGCGTTTACCAAGTATTGAGATACGTTTCATTTCTTGTTCTGATTCCATGTTTATAATGATTCCAGAAGCGATAGCACAGCTGAGTTCATTATCTCTTTTTCCTGGCCCTGCAAAACTAATTTGGTTTGGAGGAATTGTAGTGTCAAGTGCAATTCTTAATTCACCTGCTGAAGCTACATCTATTCCATCAACTAGAGTAGCTAGATGTTGCACAACAGCGGGCATAGGATTGGCCTTCATAGCATAGTAGATCTGTATGTCAGTAGGTAAATATTTACGTAAAAGAGTAATTCGCTCTGTAATTAATTGTCTATCATATGCATAAAATGGGGTTGTTCCTACTCGTTGTGCTAAACGTGGAAGGGGCATGCCGCCAATTTGCAAACAGCCTTTATTTTGAAGAAACTGAGTTATCGGAGCATGCTTTAATTGATTTTTTTTCATAGTCTATTTTTGCAGTATTTTTTTTTGCGTCTCTTTAGTAAGGAGTTGTCGATCTATTTTACCGTTATGATTACGTGGGAGGGCACCTTTCCTTAGTATAATATGACTTGGAATCATGAAGGTGGGGAGCTTAACCTTACAGGATGATAGTAGTATATTCTCGTTAAAACCTATATTTTTAAGAGCTGTTACAATTACAACTATAGCTTGTCCAAGAATGGGATGTGGGACCCCAATAGCAACGGCTTCACTTATAAGTCCAGTTTCATAAATTACCTCTTCTATTTCCGTGGGGCTTACTCGATAGCCTGAAGTTTTTATCATGTCATCTTGGCGGCATATAAAATATAAATATCCTTCATTATCTGAAAGTACTATATCACCTGACCATACTGCAATTTCTTGCGAGGCAAGTCCAGTCTTCTGTTGGGGTAATGGCCGAAATTTTATTGAAGTTTCTTCAGGATTGTTCCAATATCCCATAGATACTAGGTCTCCTTTATGGACTAGTTCTCCTGGCTCATGCGGAGCGCACTTTGTTCCATCTTCCCGAAGTACAAAGACTTCAGCATTAGGAATAGCCTTGCCAATAGAATTAGGCCTAATATCTATTTCTTTGGGGCATAGATATGTTGAGCGGAAGGCTTCGGTAAAGCCATACATTAGAAATACTTTGGTTTTTGGAAGGCAATCGCGTAGTATATTAAGTGTAGCTTGAGGTATTGTTCCCCCCGAATTTGTAATATATCGTAAGGAAGTAATTTCGGGCCAGTTTAGTTGTGCTAGTTGAATCCACAAAGGAGGAATAGCTGCTAGACCACTAACATTTTCAGTCTGAATTACTTTAATGATATCTTGTGGGAAAAGATGATTATATAAAATGCATGTAGCACCAGTATAAAATGCTGTAGTGAGTTGATTTAATCCATAATCAAAGCTAAGTGGTAGAATTGACAAAATTCGGTCGTTAGAATTGTTTTCTAAATACTGAGATACGCTTTTGGCACCTAAAACTATATTCCGATGAGAAAGAGTTACTCCTTTAGGCTTACCGGTACTACCTGAAGTATAGAGAATTGCTGCTATGTCACTATCTAATATTTTTGGTTTTTTTATAGAGACTGAGGTAGAGTATATTTGATTCCATGAAATAATATTTAATCCAGAAATAATAGGTTGTATTTCTATTGAATCCACAATAATTACAGTATGTAAATCATGGCATTGTGGTAATACATCAATCAGCATATTCAGTCTATAAGCTGAGGTAATTAGAATTTTTACGTTGCAATCACATAGAATATAGGAGACTTGTTTCGATTTAAGGATAGGATTGATAGGCACAAAAACTCCACCAGCTGCAGTGGTTCCAAATAGAGAGATTACGGTTTCATGTCTTTTCTCTAGGTATACACCTATACGTTCATTTCGACATAGACCTAAATAGATAAAATTAGAAGCAATTCTTTGTACATCTTGGGAGAGAGTAGAATAGTCTTTTATAAGCTCCTTATAGATAAGAGCATCCGAGTTAGGGGATTGGTTTGCAGATTGAAAAATTAGCTCGTGTACAAGGTTAGACATTTTGGAAAAATTAGTTAAAGCATATGGATATGAACTTGTAATTAGGTATTTATCTAATTATTCTACTCTATGGCATTCTGGCAGTTTATAGATATTAGAGTATTTAATACTAAGTGATTAAGCTTTCGAATTAATTTCCATAATTTGGGTTATTTTTATCAAGATATTATTCTTACATCTTTGCAAGACTGATGTAGCAAAATAATTAATTTCTTTATAATAATCTCGGGGTAGTAAAGCAACTGATCACAATAAGCTTATATATAAGCGCATATATTTTTATATATGTTTATTGCTATATGATTGAATCAAGTTTAATTATTTTTTAATTATATATTTTATATAAAGAAAATAACATGTAATTATATACATTAGGTCGGTTGTTAATGTATGAGCTTGTAAGAACCAGCATTTCAATTTTCTCTTTCTATGAATCTACGCTTAACAGATTAATGTGTCAATGTGATCACTAGTTGTAAATAAGCTTGTTGGTCTGAGATTATATCCTTGTTAAAGGAAAATCTTTTAATATAAAAAAACTATTTTATAGATTTGAAGGATTGCAGTGTAATATACATTAATTTAATTGACAAAATCTAGACTTGCCTAGTATGAACAGGCTACAATTCTATTTTCTAGGAATCTAAGTATCATGCATGTTTTTCGCGGGATCCCCACTTTAGCTAAAGATTCCACTGCACTTACTATAGGTAATTTTGATGGAGTGCATCTAGGTCATCAGGCTATGATTATTCGCCTGAATGAGGCAGCTGCTAGGCTTAATCTTATTTCCTGCGTCATGATTTTTGAACCTAATCCACGTGAATTCTTTGCACCAAGTCAGGCACCAGTAAGGCTTACTAGCCTTCGTGAAAAATTGGAAATAATGGCAGATTTAAATATAGAGCATGTACATGTTTGTCATTTTAACTCTTCTTTTGCATCGATTAGTGCAGAAGATTTTATAGTAAGAATTGTAAGACAGGGGCTTTCTGCTCGATGGATATTGGTAGGTGATGATTTTCGATTTGGTGCTAATCGTAGAGGTGATTGTGGGATGCTCAAAAAATATTCCTTACAGAATGGATTTAAAGTGGAAGAGATGAAAAGCTATACTTTAGGTGGCTTAAGGGTATCAAGTACAGCAATAAGGAAGGAGTTGGCTATAGGAGATTTAGACGCTGCAAGATGTCTACTAGGCAGACCTTATAGTATAAGTGGTCGTGTTGTTGGAGGCGATAAATTAGGAAAAAAAATAGGATTTCCTACTGCTAATATTCAATTGAGGCATAATCGTCCACCAGTTTCTGGTATTTTTGTAGTTAAAGTGTATGGTACAGATGAGGTATCACCACAGACAGAAGTTCATGGTGTGGCTAGTTTGGGTGTGAGGCCTACAATATATGAAAATGGCAAGCCAGTTCTTGAGGTGCATTTATTTAACTTTGATAGGGAAATATATGGTTGTCATTTGCGAGTAGTTTTTCTACAAAAAATCAGAGATGAAAAGAAATATCTAGATCTTGGAAGGCTTACCGAACAAATTAGACATGATGTAGAAAAGGCAAAAAGGTATTTTTTAAATTCATAACCATATAGAAAGCATAAAGAATATTTTATTATGGACTATAAAAAGACACTTAATTTACCTGATACACCTTTTCCAATGCGCGGTAATCTTGCTAAGCGTGAGCCCGTAATGCTTAAAGATTGGAAAAAAAATAATCTTTATCAGAAGATTCGGAAAGTTTGCAAAGGGAGACCAAAATTTGTTCTGCATGATGGCCCGCCATATGCGAACGGTGATATACATATTGGTCATGCTATCAATAAAATATTTAAAGATATTATTTTAAAAAGCAGAACTCTAGATGGTTTTGATGCACCTTATATCCCAGGGTGGGATTGTCATGGCCTTCCAATTGAACATCAGATAGAAAAAAAACATGGTAAGAATTTATCTGCAGATAAGGTCCGAAAACTGTGCAGGAATTTTGCTCAAGAACAAGTTGAAAAACAGAAGGCTGGCTTTATTCGTCTTGGGGTATTAGGAGATTGGGGAAAATCTTACCTAACTATGGATTATAGAATTGAAGCTGGCATCATTCGTGCGCTTGGGAATATTTATAAACAAGGTTTTCTTTATCAAGGGCAAAAACCTGTTAATTGGTGTATTGACTGTAAATCCGCACTTGCTGAGGCTGAGGTAGAATATGAGGATAAAGATTCTTTAGCAATAGATGTTGCATTTCCAGTGATTGACAAAGATAAACTTGCTAAAGCAATTGATATATCAGCTATTAATGAGTCAGCTTTCGCTGTAATCTGGACGACTACACCTTGGACCTTGCCAGCTAATCAAGCGGTAAGTGTGCATCCAGAGCATAATTATCACCTAATTAAGACAGATAAGGGATTATTAATTTTGTCTGGTGAAATTTATACTGGTACAAACTCTAATAACTTATCTCTTTATGAATTTTGTTTAGCTAATTATGGCTTAAAAAATTTGGGAGTTCTTGGAAGCTGTAAAGGGTCAGATCTTGATCAAATTAAGCTAAAACATCCATTTGATAATCGCCATATATCAATTGTTTGTAGCCATCATGTTACAACTGATGCAGGAACAGGGCTAGTACATATTGCTCCTGCACATGGTGTTGATGATTATTTAGTTGGTCAGAAATATAATTTACCAGTAGATAACCCAGTTGATGATGATGGTAAATTTTATAGCCATATTCCGCTCGTAGGTGGACTGTCAGTTTGGGATGCTGCAGAAGTGGTAATTCAAGAATTGAAGAGAAATAATTTATTATTGCAATTAGGGGATTTACAACATAGTTATCCTCATTGCTGGAGACATAGGACGCCAATCATATTTCGTGCTACCAGACAGTGGTTCATTAGTATGGATATTTCTTCCTTAGGCGATGATCAAAATAGTATTCGTAGTCGAGCTAATTCTGCAGTAACTTTAACTAAATTTTTCCCGGCTTGGGGTCGTGCTCGTTTAGAATCAATGATTAAGAATCGTTTTGATTGGTGTGTCTCACGTCAGAGAAATTGGGGTGTGCCTATGACACTTTTTGTGCATAAAGAAACTTATGAGCCGCACCCAAAGACCGAATTATTTTTTGAAGAAATTGCAAAAATTGTTGAGCAAAATGGGATAGAAGCGTGGTTTAGTCTAGATATAGAAGAGCTTCTGGGAGAAGACTCAAAAAATTATAAAAAACTGACAGATACACTAGATGTGTGGTTCGATTCTGGTACTACACATGCTACAGTTTTAAAATTATATGAGTCGCTTGAATTTCCGGCAGATCTATATTTGGAGGGATCTGATCAGCACCGGGGTTGGTTTCAGTCTTCTCTCCTGACTAGCTGTGCAATTAATAATGGCCATCCTCCATACAAAGCATTGCTCACTCATGGTTTTGTAGTGGATGGTGATGGGCGTAAGATGAGTAAATCAAGGGGTAATGTTATAGCTCCACAAAAAGTCATAAATACTTTGGGAGCTGATATTTTGAGGTTATGGGCTGCATCTACTGATTATTCTGGTGAAATTTCTATTTCAGATGAAATTCTGAAACGAGTTGTAGAGAGCTATAGGCGTGTACGTAATACATTAAGATTTCTTTTGGCTAATTTATCAGATTTTAATCCTGAAACGGACTTTATAGAAGAAAAGAATTGGTTAGAGATTGATCGCTATATGTTAACGTTCACTAGATCATTCCAAGATGATTTAATACAGAGTTATCGAAATAATGAATTTCATGTTGTAGTAAACAAGCTACATTATTTTTGTTCTGAAGATTTAGGTGGATTTTATTTAGATATCCTTAAAGATAGATTGTATACAGCGACATCGGGAGGTGTAGCACGTCGTTCAGCTCAGAGCGCATTATTTCATATTGCGCATAGCTTAGTTCGTCTGCTTTCACCTATTTTAAGCTTTACTGCAGAAGAGGCCTGGGAGCATCTTACAAATAAACATAGAGATAGCATATTTCTGCATACTTGGTATAAATTCCCATTACAAACTGATACTAAATTAATAGTACAGCGTTGGAACAGACTTAGAGAGTTGCGCTCAGAGGTGCAAAAACGGCTAGAGGAATCAAGGAAGCAAGGAGTTATTGGCTCATCACTTTCAGCGGTTGTAGAAATTCATAGTAATGGTGATGATTTTTTGCTTTTACATAGTCTTGGGGATGATTTGCGACTAGTTTTTGTAGCTTCAGAAGTAAATCTTATTCAGGTGCAAAGTACTTCAGAAAGAAATATTCTAGTGACTCCAAGTAAGAATCCTAAGTGTGAGCGATGTTGGCATTACCGTAAAGATGTTGGCTATATGGAAGATTATCCTACTATATGCTCAAGGTGCGTATCGAATTTATTTGGTCCAGGTGAAGAGAGAAAATTTGCTTGAGTCATGTTCTATAAAATTTTATTTGTTTATGAATTTATAGTAATAATTATATTTTACAGCTGTAATATGGACTCAAATAGTTTTGATCACTTACAAAAGAATGGGTTGTAATGAAATTTAGTACTAGTTTAGTTCTTGCGATTATCATCCTAATATTGGATTTTTCTACTAAACGCTGGGTAGAATCAGAATTAATTTATGGCGAGCAAATTTTCCTAACAAATTTCTTTAATTTAGTACTGGTATTTAATACTGGGGCAGCTTTTAGTTTTCTTAGTAATGAGTCTGGATGGCAGCGTTGGCTGTTTAGTGGGGTTGCTATATGCGCAGCAATTGTTATTACTTATCTTTTAAAGAAACATACTTCTGAAAAATTATTCTGCATCTCATTAAGTTTTATATTGGGTGGTGCACTGGGAAATTTATGGGACCGTTTGGCTCTTGGTTATGTAGTTGATTTTATAGATATCCATTATAGTGTCTACCATTGGCCTGCATTTAATGTAGCTGACTCGGCAATATTTATAGGAGCATTATGTTTAATAATTGAAAGCTTTAAGCATAAAGAAAATAAATAAAATAATTTAATGAAATTCAACTCAGTATGTTTTGTAATGTTATTTTATTAATTTGATTTTAGAGTATCAGTATAGAGTACACCTATAGAATTATTCATTTTGTCGAGTTTATAGGGTTGGGCATAAATAATGCAGGGAGGTCTTCTTTTTTCCTTCTATTTATGTGAAAAGAATTATATTTATTTGCATTCGTAGATCGTGAATCCAAATTTGTATTATCAGATGAGAGTTTATTTTTTACAGGAGAATCTTTTGCAGGAACATATGGATGATTAAATAATGGATCTTGTGGTTCTTTTGATTGTTTTACTTTGGCATATATATGTTTTTTGAGATTAGTTTCTAGTATAGATTTATTTTTTGTATGGGTGTTTACGTTATTTCTTCCTTTATTATGTCTATGTCGTTCTTTCTTATTAGATATGTTCTTAGGCGCATTTAAATTGGCTGCTTCTTTTGACTCGAATCCTGTAATGATTCTCTTTGTTAGTTTGGTTTTTATAAGTTTCTCGATACCTTCAAGTAGTTCATTTTCATCATCACATACTAGTGATGTTGCCCATCCTTTAGTTCCTGCGCGACCTGTTCTCCCAATACGATGAATATAATCTTCTGGCGTATTAGGTAATTCGAAATTCATTACGTGTGGCAGGTCTTCAATGTCAAGTCCACGTGCAGCAATATCAGTCGCTACTAGAACGCATACTTTCCCTTGCTTGAATTCTTCTAAAGCCTGTGTGCGTTGAGGTTGGCTTTTATCACCATGAATAGCTGTAGCAGAGATACCATCTGATTTTAATTGGTTCGCGATATTATTTGCACCGTTTTTTGTTCGTACAAATACTAGCACCTGTTCTAAGTTCTGGAATTTTATTAGATAAGTCAATAACTCACGTTTACGTTCTCGATCTACAGGGTGAACTACATGTGTCACTAGGTTAGATACAGAATTGCGTTTTGCTACCTCAATTAGAATAGGTTGTTTTAATATCTTACTTGCAAGTTTTTTAATTTCTTTAGAAAAAGTTGCTGAGAACATTAGGCTTTGTCTTTTTTGTGGTGTTAATGCAAGAATACGTTTTATATCAGGTAAAAATCCCATATCTAGCATTCTGTCAGCCTCATCTAGTACCAATATCTCTACTTGAGATAGACGCATTGTTTTTTGCTGAATATGGTCTAATAAGCGTCCAGGAGTAGCTACTAAAATTTCTACCCCGGCACGTAGGTCTTTAATCTGTGAGTCCATGTTGACTCCGCCATAAACTACAGTACATTTAAGTGGTAAATGATTTCCATAAATTTTGACGTTCTCGAATACCTGAGCAGCTAGTTCACGTGTTGGCACCAGGATTAAGCAACGAATTGGGTGTCTAGCTGGTGATACGCTGGTATTTGCATAGGGCTGTAACCGTTGCAGCATTGGTAGGGTGAAGCTAGCAGTTTTTCCAGTTCCTGTTTGTGCTCCTCCCATAATATCTTTGCCATTCAGTATCGCTGGAATCGCCTGAGCTTGAATTGGCGTAGGATTTGAGTAGCCTTGATCTTGAATCGCACGAAGTATTTCTGCAGATAGTCCTAACTGATTAAATGTCATATAGAGTGCTCTTAAACAAATAACAAATTTTTTTCTCGTCTATTTTGTTAATTATGGTCCTATCCATCTTGATTTTATTATAATAAGCACTCATTTATTTTCTGTTGTTTCTTGAGAAATTTCTTTTTCAGATTTCCTTGTAATCCAGTCGTTACTTCTTGAGATCCATTTTAGAAGTATTGGGGCGCCACTAATTGCAACTGCATCAACTAAACAATACCAAGCAGCAACTCCACTAGGCGGATTTCCTTGTGGCAGGCCAAAAATAGGTTCCAATTCAACCCATCTCCAGGTCCCAGCTGCCGTGCCAATTAATTCTAGCCAGGTAGTTATAAAGAAAGCTGCAAGATAGACTAGTGGCGAGCGACCTTTAAATAGATAAATTAAGAAAACACAGAATAGTATCGCACCTACTGCATCTCCTTGCTCAGGAATTCCACTAATTCCCCATGCAGTCCATATTCCACATACTATCACTACAAATGTCGCAATTTTCCTAGAATTTTTTAAGAATAGCCCAGAACGGGAAAGTGCTATAGCAGTTAGATAGACCATTCCATGTCCAGGTGGTACATAAGCTGGAACATTTTCAAACCGATATATGTATCCGCCCATATAAATAGAAGCAAAATGTTCGCCAATAGTTGCAAAGGCAACTGCTATTATAACTTGAGTTCGTACATCTTTGTTTTCACCAACTAATAGTCCAACCAAAAAAATCCAAGCAATAATACCCATAAAATTTTGCATTTCTAGGCTAGCATTTGCATCCACATTTAAACTAATTGCAACACAAATAAAAGTAAATACTGCTATTAAATAATCTCTTTTCCTATGTACATAGGCAGTATTATTTTCAGGGAAATAACGGAGCATCTATTTTTTACCAGGGTTTTAAATGAGAATTTTTAGGTACGAGGAGACTGGTGTTTATCTTACTCAAAGGGAAGTTTTAGCTATTTTTCCATAATTGATATAGCTTATCAGATTTAAGCAGCCATATCTTATTGATTAAATATAGTTTGTAGAAACAATAATGTATACATGTTCGCGAAGGAATGTAGTCTCACACTCCTTCGCTTCTTTATATTTTAATACTTAGGCCTGATGATAGCGCGTGCTACAGTAATTATGATTGGCTTTGCTTCACCTTCACGAAGCACACTAACAGTAATAGATGTATTAGGTTCGCCACGCATAATCTTAATAGCATCGTTAACTGTTATGCCTTTGACATCTGTATCATTTAATTTGATAATTCGGTCGCCAGCTTTTATGCCTGCTTTAAATGCAGGAGCACCTTCTATTGGTGAAATTACTTTTAGGAATCCGTTTTTATCCATAGCAATTTCAATACCTAGGCCAGCATACTCTTTGTCTGCCTCTGCTTCTGCTTTTTCTTCAGCTTCTGCTTTAGCCTCAGCTTCTACTTTAGCTATTTTTGCTGCCTCTGTTTTCTTTCTCCAGTGATAATTTTTAAGAAATGCATCAGCTATAGCTACTTTTTCTTCATCGGTCATTTCATAAACTACTTCTTCTTCGCCTTCTTCACCTTCTTCTTCGCCTTCTTCACCTTCTTCTTCGCCTTCTTCACCTTCTTCTTCGCCTTCTTCGTCTTCTTCGTCTTCTTCTTCTTCATCTTCTGGCTTCAGAACCAGTTTTCCTTGAGATTTGCTGGCATTGAGATCGGTTTCAGGAACTGCTTTATGTACAAGGTTTTGGTGGCAATCAATGCAAGTTGCACCCTCTGTTTCCATTTTCTTATGCTCTGCTTGAGCATCTTCACCTGGTGGTTGTGGATTACGATGACATTCTCGGCAAGTAATACTGTTCCATTTCTTTAGATTCATACGAGCATCATGTGCCATAATTAAGCGGCGCTCATTAAATTTCTCTAGAGTAGAGTAATCATTAGCAAATTCTAAATACAGTTCTCTTGCTCCATCAACAATATGTGTTTGTATCGCCAGATGCAAATTACCAAGGCCTTGAGGAATATGACAGTCTTTACATCCTGGGTTTGCACCTAAGGCTCCATAATGGGAAGATTCATTTAGTTCTGTTTGTGGATAGGTCATAGAATGACAACTAGTACAGAATTCATTGGTTGATACAGCAGCCTCACCAGCTAATAAAACAGCTGTCATGATAATACCAAGTACCGTCCCAATAACTAAGGTACCCCCTATCTTAATTCCTAATATATTTATTCCGCGTCCCATTATTATTTACCTTCTTTTATTTTTAAATACATCCTCAAATTTTGTGGATTTTTTATATTTTTTAGATTTTTTAGACTTTTTCTTCTTTTTCTTCTTTTTAGATTTTTTAGATTTTTTAGATTTCTTTCCACCAACTTCAGCCTGGAATTCATCATGCAATTTAAACTTAGGCTCTCCTGAAAATGAACCTGGTAGTTTGTAGTGCTTATGCATCGCTTTGGCAGATGCCACATACTTATCAAAATTAAATGTATATTTTTTATCTACATCAGGAGTAAATGGGGTGTAAGGTTCTTTTGTTCCTTTCCATCCTGAACCCTCATAATTTAGATGACAGGCACTGCATCGTTCAACAAAGTGAAAATCCTGTCCAGCGGCTGCAAGCTTCTTACGCGGTGTTGTTTTACCTTTCTTTTCAAATTTTGCGCCTGCTTTTCGGTGAATACCGCGAAATTTAGAGCCTGGTCCATGACAAGACTCACAGCCCACACCTGTGGTATATTTACTCGCATCTTCAATAGTGTAGCCACCCTCTTGACCAAATCCATCTACGTGGCAGCCAACACAATTTTTGTCTTTAGTGTAATCCTTAGCAGGATCCAGTCCTGCCTTCTTTTTCGCGTCAGCCTTCTTATTCGGCTTGAGCGAATTCATTGCTTTAGCGTGAGAAGATTTTTTCCATGACTTGGCTTGGTTTTTATGGCACGAACTACATTTCTTTCGGCCTTCAAACTTTGGGCCAGCATCAGCGTTCCCTGCAAGGAATGAAAATAGTACTACAGCAGCAAGTGCATATGTTACAGGGTGCCTCATAATTCTCCCTTCTCCCTCCATTTTATATTCTCCCTAAATATAAAATATTTGTCTAAATTAGACTAAAACTGGTTTGTCTAAATTAGACTGCAGCTGGTTTGACTAAAAATGATGGCTATAGTTCACTTGCCGCTTGAATTTATAAAATCACCAAACTGGCCATAATGCCTCATTTCCAGTACCGCGAGTATAGCCCGAATTGGCAAATAAATAAACCCGCAGACACTTCTATGGGTGAAATTATTTTGGAATAATTGTTCATTTCAAACTACCTAAAATGAAGAATTAATATCGTTAGATTAAGTAGAAAAGGTATTTTCTCATTATTATACTTTAATAATCAGTATTTTATTATCATAAGTCTTCTAACTAAATTATGTTGGGTGTAGCTGCTATTTAAGGGGTATCCCTAGGGGATAGATTGAAGGTATTATATTGGGTTAGCTATATACTCAATTTTAATAGAATTGATTGGTGCGCCCAACACGATTCGAACGTGTGACCCCCGCCTTCGGAGGGCGGTACTCTATCCAGCTGAGCTATGGGCGCTATTAATTTTATAGTGTGGCAGATATTATATTTAGCAGCAATAGCATTTTTTATTGTATTTTTTGACCTCTAAAATTGATATATTTTTTATATTAAAAATGATTTGATCATTTAATTTTATCTTATTATTAATTATGATTTTTATTGAAAGGGAAGGTACGTTGTGAGCACTAATGAAGAAGATGCCTTAATAAAAACACCAAAACAGTTAGTTATAGTTATTCTTTGTGCATTTATATTTCCGATTACGGCAATCGTATTGTTAGCTCAATATGCATCAGGAGGCATTTCTGCAGATAATAGAAATGTCATTTCTTCTCAGGAATCTGTAATTAAAAGAATAAAGCCCGTAGGGGTATTATTGGGGGATTCCTCACTACAGGCTAGAATTGCACAAAATAAAAAAAATGTAAAAAATAAAAAGGATAATTCAGAAATATCTACGACGCTTCCAACTGCTGCTTCTGATGGACCTGATAAAATTGAAGGTATTTATTCTTCTAGTTGTTCCGCTTGCCATACTAGTGGGGCTGCAGGGGCTCCTAAATTAGGAGACAAGCAGGCGTGGGAACCACGTGTAGAGAGTGGGATTGAAGTACTTTATAACAGTGCAATTAACGGTAAGAAAGCAATGCCTCCAAAAGGGGGTAATAGTAGCTTATCAAATGAGGACGTTAAGGCAGTAGTAGATTATATGGTAAGTAAAATTAAATAAGTTCTATGGAATATAATATTTAAAATAAGGGTGATAGAGGATGCCTCGTTATTTTTAATAAGGCACATGATTTATGGCTACTTATGCAATTGGTGATATTCAAGGTAGTTATAAGGAATTTAGGCAGCTTTTAGATTTAATTAATTTAAATTCAAATGATAGACTATGGCTGGTTGGGGATATTGTCAATCGTGGTCCAGATTCCCTCAAATTGCTTCGTTTTCTCAGAACAATAAGTGATGCAGTTATAATTGTACTTGGAAATCATGATTTGCACCTTCTTATGGTTGCAGAGGGCTGTGTAAAGGCCCAATCTGGCGATACTTTGCAGGATATTCTCAATGCCCCCGATCGAGATGAATTACTTCACTGGCTAAGGAATCACAGATTACTGCATATTTCTGATGGATATGTCATGGTACATGCTGGTTTATTGCCTTCATGGAGTGTTACACAAGCTGCGGAACTTGCAAAGGAGGCGGAATCTTTTTTACATGGCAAAGATCAGAGTATTTTCCTAAAATTCTGCTCTCGTTTGTATGGTAACTATCCTAATAAATGGGATGATAATTTGAAAGGCTATGATCGCATACGTGTCATTATTAATGCTTTAACACGTATGCGTATCTGTACTTATAAGGGGAGAATGGACCTTTCTTTTAAAGGTGGAGTAAAGGATATTCCAATTGGTTATTTGCCTTGGTTTGATGTGCCGAGTAGGGCTAGTAAAGCAGCAACTATTATCTGTGGTCACTGGTCTGCACTTTCTTTGCATGTAAGGAGTAATTTGATTGCATTGGATACCGGTTGTGTATGGGGCGGCAATTTAACAGCTATTCGTTTGGAAGACCGGAAAATTTTTCAGGTACCTTGTGCAAGGAGATTTGTGGGGATAACATGTTAGTAATTACCTTCTGGGAAGTTCGAGCAAGTTCTTGCCGATTATGTTCATTAGTTTTAATAGGATCAGAAAAGATCAATTCAACCTCAATCCAAGGTTGTTTGAGTATTGTTTTTAATGATTCAAGTAATGAGACTCCAACATATGCAGCTGCTTTACTAATTTTTCCAGATGTATCATGGTAACGAATTGCTACTGGGCATATTGAGGCTTTAGTTTTAACAGCAGATTGTAATAATGACGCATGGAATTTCTTAACTGTAGTTCCATCGCTGGTTGTTCCCTCTGGAAATATTGCAACAAGGTCCCCTGAAGTAAGTGCATGACTAATATCCTGATTAATTCTCACAATATCAGAATTTCTTGTTCGTTCAATAAATAAAGTCCCTACATTCTTACTTAACCATCCGAGCAATGGCCAGTTTCTAATTTCTGCTTTCGCTACAAAACGGGATGGACAAATTGTCATCAGAGCATATATATCTAACCAAGATATGTGATTAGCTACCAACATTATTGGCTGACTTTGATTAACAGGTGGAGTACCGCTGAAACGTAATTTTATAGAAAGAATAGAAAGGAGCCCTGTAGACCAATTTTTAGACATGCGTTTTTGAGATGGCTTACTAATATATGGATAAATTGCAGACTGTAATAATCCTGAAATAATATGAAATATTATACGGATGGCACGAAATATTTGTGTAGATTTATTAGTGATATTACTCATTATTTGCTATTAACAATAAAGAACATAGTTACTTTACTTTTAATTAGGCTGGATGTAACAATAAAGATTTAAATATATTAAATTGGTAGAAATCAGAAAAGAGTGTTTTATATAATAAAATTTTTATGTAATGTGGCTGCCAAAAAATTCAAAATATCGATGAGAAATTTCTTCATAGCTGAAATTATGGTTTTGTCCGCCACGTTGAGAGATTTTTAGAGCCCCCATGAGCGAACCAAGCTGTCCAGTTGTCTGCCAATCCATTCCATTCGCAATGCCATATAGTAGACCAGCTCGGTAAGCATCACCACATCCTGTTGGATCAATTTCTTTATCTGCTTTTACACATGGGATTTTAATTTCTTTATTATTAGTAAAAATAATAGAACCTTGCGCTCCTTTTGTAACAATTAGTCCTTTCACAAGCTTAGCTAATTCTTGTAAAGTGCATTCAGTGCGTTCTTGTAGCAATTGACTCTCATAGTCGTTCACAGTGACATAGTTTGCTTTCCTAATAAAATCATGTAACTCCGCACCACTAAACATTGGTAGGCCTTGTCCTGGGTCAAATAAGAAAGGAATTCCTGCTTCATAAAATTCTTGTGCATGCTGTAACATACCATTACGTCCATCAGGAGAAACGATACCAAGCTTAATATTTTTTGCATTAGTTATATGATTATAATGTGAAAAATTCATGGCGCCAGGATGGAATGATGTAATTTGATTATCTGCCAGATCAGTTGTAATAAATGCTTGTGCAGTAAAGGTATCTTTTACATGCTTTATATGAGTCTCTACTAGGCCTAGTTTTTTCATTCGTTCAGCATACGGCTGATAGTCGTCACCTACTGTTGCCATGATAAGCGGTGATCCGCCAATCATTTGTAGATTATAAGCTATATTACCATCACAACCACCAAATTCTCTTCTCATTTCTGGGGTTAGAAAAGCTACATTAAGAATATTTATTTTTTCAGGTAAGATGTGATTATTAAAATGATCATGGAATGTCATGATCGTATCGTAGGCAATTGATCCGCAAATAAGAGTGCGCATATTTTTGTACAGTGTTAAGAAACTTATTACCTTAGTATGAAATAGATTTAGTCCTAGGAAGAATATTTATTGTTTCCAGTTCAAATCTAATTCTCGTGCAGCTTTAACGTCATCTAGCCTTTGCAGTTCAGTAGTATGAGGTGCATTTTTTAATATCTCTGGGTTTGAGTAGGCTTCTTCTAAAATTTCTTTCATAGATAGAACAAAGAAGTCTATAGTTTCTTTAGATTCAGTTTCAGCAGGCTCAATTAGTAAGCACTCAGGAATTAAAAGCGGAAAATAGGTAGTAGGGGCATGGAAGCCTTTGTCAATTAATCGTTTAGCTACATCCATTGCTGTTACACCAGTCTTTTCTTTCAGATCTTTTAAGGTGACAATAAATTCATGGCTGGCTCGACGATTAGGATAGGCTATTTCAAATCCTACCTTGCTTAATTCTTTCATCAAATAATTTGCATTAAGAGTAGCAAAATCAGCTACACGGTGCATGCCTTCTGCACCTAATATACGAGCATAAATATATGCTCTTAATAGTACTCCAGCATTTCCCATATGAGCTGAGAATCGTCCAATGGACTGAGGTATCTCTTGCTCAGTTAACCAGCGATAAGACCCTTCTTCCTTAGTTACTATTGGAACAGGGATGAATGGAAGTAGTCGTTCTGCAACTCCTACTGGAGCAGAACCTGGACCACCTCCACCATGTGGGGTAGAGAATGTTTTGTGCAGATTCATGTGAATCACATCAAACCCCATATCACCAGGCTTTACTTTGCCTAATATTGCATTTAGGTTTGCTCCATCATAATATAATAACCCTCCTACCTCATGGACCATTCTACTCATTTCTACAATATTTTTCTCAAATACACCAAGAGTTGAAGGATTAGTTAGCATCAACCCAGCCGTTTGAGGCCCTATTGCTGCTTTTAAGGCATCCATGTCAATATCACCATCTTTATCAGTAGAAATTTCCACTACCTTATAGCCGCACATTACTGCAGTTGCTGGATTAGTACCATGAGCTGCATCAGGTATGATAATTTCAGAACGAGCATCGTCTCCACGAGATTCATGGTAGGCGCGTATCATTGTCACACCAATAAGCTCACCTTGTGCACCTGCCATTGGAGTAAGACTAACACTTTTCATGCCAGTTACATCTTTTAGGATCTCCTGTAATTCGTACATACATGCAAGATAGCCTTGCCCAGTATCTTCTGGTGCAAGCGGGTGTCGCGCAAGAAATTGAGGTAGCATAGCCAATGAATTACATGCCCGTGGATTATATTTCATTGTACAAGAACCTAGTGGGTAAAACTCTGTATCTATAGAAAAGTTCTTCTGCGATAGCCTAGTGTAGTGCCGTATAGCATCCATTTCAGAAACTTCTGGCAGTATTGGAGGTTCCTTTCGGAGGAGGCTTTGTGGGATGCTTATAGCTTTTTCGCCCTCAGAAATTGGCGATTGAGAGTAATTGCATCTTCCGGAACGGGAATGTTCAAATATTAGCATGGTTAAATTTTTTGTATTATCTAAGATTATTTTAAAACAGCTAAAGCCGCATCATAATTAGGTTCATTTTCTATTTTTGGTACTAGTTCAGCATGAATCACATTGTCAGATTCATCCAGAATGATGACAGCACGTGCAGTAAGGCCAGCTAAGGGCCCATCACTTAGGGCCACACCATATGCGCTCTTAAAACTTGCGCCGCGCATAGTAGACAACACTACTACTTTATCTAGGCCTTCGGTTGTGCAGAAACGATTCATTGCAAAGGGCAGGTCAGCAGAAATTATTAGCACAACTGTATTACTTAAATTACTAGCTTTTTCATTAAATTTTCTGGTAGAAATTGCACAGACTGGTGTGTCTAGACTAGGTACAATATTGAGCACTTTCTTTTTGCCAGAAAAATTTTGAAGTGACGTATCATTTAAATCTTTATCTACTAATAAAAAACTTGGAGCTTTAGCTCCTACTTGTGGAAAATTTCCTTCTATTTTTATACTATTGCCTGCAAATGTAACCATAATTTACTCCTTAAGTGATAGTGACTAAGAATGAATAAAGTTTACGCTGATTTAATGTTAGATGTTTTGTGTTTAGATAATATATGGCTTAGGCACTCTGTGAATTTAGTTAGATCAGCTGGTATTTTTGTTTCAGTTGCACACAGTAATATAGTTTCCCCTAGTTCTGGATAATATTTTTTTAGATTTAAGCCTGCTAGTATTTTCTGTGCCTTAAGTTTTTCTAATATAATCTCTGTCGGTATTGGTAGCGTTATAGCAGCCTCATAAAATAATGGTCCACTAAAGGTTTTTCTCACCCCTGTTATAGCCTCTAATTGCTCTACTAGAGTCATTGTATTTAAATGCGACTGCTCAGCAATTCGTCGCAGTCCTGTAGGTCCAATTAATGCCATATAAATAGTGGCTGCTGTGACCATTAGGCCCTGATTGGTACAGATATTAGAAGTTGCTTTAGATCTTCTTATATGTTGTTCACGTGCTTGAAGCGTTAAGACAAATCCAGGCTTGCCATTTAAGTCTGTTGTACGGCCTATGATGCGCCCAGGCATTTGTCTGACTAGTTTTTGTTTACAGGCCATAAAGCCAAAATAAGGCCCACCATTAGAGAGTGGGATTCCAAGTGGTTGGCCTTCACCTACTGCTATATCTGCGCCTTTATTACCCCATTCTCCAGGAGGAGTAAGCATTGCAAGGGTTAATGGGTTGACTACGCCAATAGCACATGCATTGTTGCTATGTGCCCAATCAGTTAGCGCATCAACTTGTTCTAGCACTCCAAAAAAATTGGGTTGAGGAATAATTAGTGCTGCAATGTCTTGTTCAGCGAAAGGGTCTAGGCTTTCTAGAAGTACATATCCATTTTTTTTACAATAAGGAATTTCTATAATTTCAATATTTTGATTCCTTACAATAGTATTCACTACTTTACGATAAACAGGATGGATCGTAGATGGCATTAATATTCTACGTGAATTTTTGTGAGAACGCACAGCCATCAATACAGCCTCGGCTAGTGCAGTAGCACCATCGTACATACTCGCATTTGATACGTTCATGCCAGTAAGGGATGCCATCATAGTTTGATATTCGTAAAGTAGCTGTAGTGTTCCTTGGCTTGCTTCTGCTTGATATGGGGTATAAGAGGAATAAAATTCACCCCTTGTTGCGATTTGCCATACAGCAGCAGGAATGTGATGTTCATATGCACCTGCGCCAATAAAGTTAAGATAGTAGCCATCTGTTTCGGCCCTTTCTGACATTAGCCTAGAGATCCCCATCTCATTCATTCCTGAGGGCACTTCTTTTAATTTTCCATTCTTTAAATCAGGTGGAATTTCATCAAAGAGGTCTTCAATTGAGTCTGCTCCTATGCTCGCAAGCATCGCTGTTATATCTTCTTTTGTATGTGGGATATATGGCATAGTTTAATTTAATAAATTTTATTTGATAAATATTAATTATGAATACTAAAAAATAAGATATATTAGGCTTATCTAGTTAGTATTTATTATGCATTAAAGTTTCTTTAATGCTTTTCATTTTCTATTGTTTTTTGATATTCACCTGAATCTAGAAGGCTATTAAATTCCTCTGTATTAGATGGTTTTATTTTATATAACCATGCAGAATAAGCATCTTCATTTATTTTTTCTGGCGCTGATTCAAGCTCAGGATTTATTTTAATTACTTCCCCAGAAATTGGAGCATATACGTCAGCTGCTGCTTTAACTGATTCAACAACCGCACACTCTTCTTTCTGTCTAAGGTGCGACCCTACTTGCGGAGTTTCTACAAACACCATATCACCAAGCAGCTCTTGGGCATGAACTGTAATTCCTGTTGTTGCAGTGCCGTCTTCTTCTAGTTTTACCCACTCATGGGTTTCTGTGTATTTTAGATGAGGTGGAATGTTCATGTTTATGCTCCGATATGAAATAATGTCATTTTATAAATTAGCTTAAATTAGGCTCTTTCCATTCCGTACAAAGGGATATTTTACTACTCTTGCTTGTAATATTTTATCTCGGATTAGTACTTGAACTTCGTCACCTATAGATAATGGTATCGGTAATCTTGCAAGTGCAATAGATGAGTTTAGAGTTGGTGAAAATCCACCACTAGTAATTTCTCCTGTACTTCCTTTAGAATCTCGGTGTATTACAACTTTCTGGTGCCCTCGTAGTACACCACGTTCTAACAGCAGCAGGCCAAATAATTGATATTTTATTTTTGCTTCTATAAGCGCTTTTTTACCAATAAAATCACGATCACTCTTTAAATCAACAGTCCAAGCTAAACCTGACTCCAGTGGACTAGTAGTTTCATCCATATCTTGCCCATAAAGATTCATACCAGCTTCAAGTCGTAAAGTGTCACGTGCACCAAGTCCCGCAGGAGCAACACCTTCTTTATAGAGGGCGTGCCACAAATTCTTAGCATTATTCCCTGGCAGCATAATTTCAAACCCATCTTCACCAGTATATCCAGTACGTGCAATAAAATATTGTTCAAACATAATAGATTGAAAAGATTTTAGGTTCTCAGTAGCAGCTTGAGATCCTGGAATAGCTTGCCAGACTTTTATACGGGCATTTGGACCTTGTATTGCAATCATAGCAAGGTCTCTACGTGAGATAATTTCTAATTCAGAATCAAATTTATCACGCTGAGCCTCTATCCAAGATATGTCTTTTTCTGAAGTTCCTGCATTTACAACTATACGGAACCATGATTCAGAGAGAAAATAAATAATGAGGTCATCTATTACCCCACCCTTTGGATTCAGCATGCAAGTATATATTGCTTTACCTGATTGAGTTAGTTTATCAACATTATTGGCAACTAATTGGCGTAGGAAATTACGTGCATTATTGCCTTTAATATCAATCGAAAGCATATGTGAAACATCAAACATACCTGCATTTTTTCTGATGCTATGGTGTTCATCAAGTTGGGACCCGTAGTGTAGGGGCATGTTCCAACCACCAAAATCTACCATTTTTGCATTCATGTCCTGGTGGACTTGATTTAATGATGTTGTTTTCATTACAGTTATTTTAAAAAAAAGGTGAAGTCATACCTATATGACTTCACCCCTCTGCTATTTTTACCTGAGAGATTACGGTAGTTTATCCCGTTTATACTTTCAGTGGCCGATTTATCTTGGCATTCATCAGAATGGGCTATGTAGCAATTGGTCCTTAAAGATCAAGTCTGGTTTGATTTCTACCTAAATGATTCTAGGATATCTTACTCTCTATTATGCTTGAACCATCAGGCGTACTTTTCCGTTTCGATACAGATAACTAGTTAATGATTATACTCTAGCGATAGTGGTTAAAACAAGGTGTGTATGTCGCTATAAGAGTGGCTTTAATTATTTGGTGTTTTGATATATGTGTTTATAGCTTCATGAATTGTAAAATCTTTCATATTTATATTGTCAGAATACAAATTATTTTTCTATTCTGGCAATTTATTTTTTTGGGTTCTAATTATAATGTGTTCTTTATTTTACTATGGTTAGACAGTAAATAGATCTATCCTTGTAATAATTTTATCTCAGCAGTAGCTAGATTTTCTTTTGTTCCACGTAATACTAGTACATCTCCAGTTTCTAATATAGTTTCTTGATTTGGTAATAATTCCCGTACATTTCTTCTTCTTATAGCAGGAACTTCTACTAAGAAAATTTCTAAATTTAATTCTCCTAATTTTTTTCCTGCAGCTGCTGATCCATCTGTAATCATTACATTGAGTAAGCGTAGTTGCATTTTTTCACTGGAATCTTTTATTTCGTCAGAGGTGCCATGATAAAAGCCACGAAATAAGTTGTAACGTTGTTCTCTTGTTTCGCGCATGCGATTTAGTACACGGTTTAATGGCATACCTAAATGCATAAATGTATGGGAAGCCAGCATGATGCTTCCTTCCATAATTTCAGAAACTACTTCTGCTGCACCTGCTTCTTTTAATAGATCAATATCTGAATCATCTAATGTCCTTACAACAACAGGTAATTCTGGGCGTATAGCCTGGACTTGCCTTAGAACCTTAAGGGCTGAAATGGTATCTTTATAACTTATTACAATTAGTTTGGCTCGTTTTAGTCCAGCAGCAATAAGTACCTCATATCTTGCTGCATCCCCATAAACTACTGATTCTCCAGCTGCAGCTGCAGCTCGAATACGTACTGGATCAAGATCTAAAGCAATAAAAGTGACTGATTCTTTTTCAAATAAACGGGCAAGATTTTGTCCACTACGTCCATAACCGCATAGAATCACATGTTGCTCTTCAGTTATAGTTTGTGCGGCTATATTCGTAAGTTGTGTGGCTCGATTCATCCACTCAGTAGCTGAGAAACGCCTAGCCATATTTTCGCTATACTCAATAATAAAGGGTGCTATTAACATAGATAAAACTATTGCTGCTAGTATTGGTTGCATGGTTACGTTATCAACTATACTTAAAGAATTAGCCTCGGCTAGTAAAACAAATCCAAATTCTCCGCCTTGGGCAAGACCTAAACCAGTTCGTACTGCAACTCCAGAATCAGATCTAAATAAGTATGAAAGACCAGCAATTAATGAAGACTTTATTGTAATTAAAGCTATGAGTAGTAGTAATACCCATAGAAAATTATGTAAAACTGATTCTAGATCAAGAAGCATGCCTATTGTTACAAAGAATAGGCCTAATAATATATCTCGGAATGGTTTGATATCATCTTCAACCTGATGACGATATTCAGTTTCAGAAATTAGCATTCCTGCAAGGAATGCTCCCAAGGCTAATGATAAACCAGCAATACCAGTAAGCCATGCTAGCCCTAAGGTTATAAGCAACACATTTAGTACAAATAATTCAGAGGATTTTTGCCGAGCTACCAGATTGAACCAAGGACGCATCATTCTTTGACCTAGAAATAAGATTAATCCAAGTACTACTCCAGCTTTAAGAAGGGCAACGATAATTGTAATTCCAAGGTCTGCATTGCTGTTGTCTATAGTATTTGCAAGCGCTGGAATTACAATAAGAAATAGGACTACGGCTAAATCTTGGAATAGTAAAATGCCAATAATCTGTCTGCCATGGCCAGAGTTGAGTTCTAATTTTTCTGCAAGCATTTTGCTAACTATTGCTGTAGAAGACATAGCTAAAACCCCACCTAATGCAAGCCCTACACGCCAGTCAATTCCTATTATCCAAGCTACAATCATAACTATGATCATGCTAGAACAGACCTGAGCTGCACCAAAACCAAATACGATATTCTTCATAGTAACCAGCTTAGGTAGACTGAATTCCAAGCCAATGCTAAACATTAAAAATACGACACCGAATTCAGCTAAATGATGAGTTTCTATTGCATCAGGAATCAATCCTAGTGCATGTGGGCCAATAATAACGCCAGAAAGTAAATAACCTAGCATAGGTGGCAGGCGTAGAAGACGAAATACAACAACTGCTAATACAGCAGTAGTAAGAAAAATAAGGACAAATTGTAGCGTGTTATACATAAATAAAATTTTATAAAAGAAACACTATTCTTCGTTCGCTAATAAATTTAAGTTAAATATTTCATAGAAATGTTTTGGCACACAACTACAGCATTACATAATATGCAGTGTTAAAATATAATTTTTATTATGTACTATTTTTATTTTCATGTCCGTGCCTCATCTTACTACCGCATTAAGCGGTGCAATTCTTGATCTTGAGAAGCGTATTCTTGATTCTATGCCAGAAATCGAATTTTGGTTACGAGGCCAATTACAGGAGCATGTCGTGCCATTTTATTGTTCTGTTGATTTGCGTAATAGTGGCTTTAAGCTAGCTCCAGTAGACACCAATCTATTTCCTGGTGGGTTCAATAATCTCAATTTAGATTTTATGTCATTATGTGTACAGGCAATGATGATAGCAATAGAAAAAATATGTCCTGATACTCATAGTTTATTACTGATACCAGAGAACCATACGCGCAATATTTTTTATTTACAAAATGTATCTGTATTACAGACTATTTTACGTAATACAGGAATGAATGTTCGCATTGGTACTTTATTGCCAGAAATTTCTAAAGTTTCAACTATAGATCTGCCTAATGGTGAAAGCATCATGTTAGAACCAATTCATCGAAAAGGAAATCGTCTTGTTCTAGAAGATTTTGATCCATGTGCTGTACTACTTAATAATGATCTTTCTACTGGCGCACCAGATATTCTNCAGAATTTGGAGCAANCAGTTATCCCNCCTATNCATGCAGGTTGGGCAANANGAAGAAAATCAAGTTTTTTCACNGNATATAANTTTGTGGCAAAAGAATTTTCNANTTTNATTGGNATTGATCCATGGNTNATTAATCCTTATTTTGCATCTTGTGGAAAAATTAATTTTANTGANAAGAAAGGTGAGGATTGTGTAGTAAAAAATGTAGATAANATTTTANCTAGAGATNAGNAANAAATATCAGCAGTATGGTGTTAAAGANGACCCTTTTGTAATTGTTAANACTGATGCAGGCACNTATGGNATGGGNNTCATNACTNTCAAAAATAGTGANGAAATNCGAANATTNAACCGGAAGCANCGGAATAAAATGTCAGTTGCAAANGANGGNCAACCAGTGACTAAAGTATTAGTNCANGAAGGGGTATATACTTTTGAAAGNATTGATNCAGCAGTAGCNGAGCCTGTTATNTATATGATTGANCGNTATGTTGTNGGTGGGTTTTATCGAGTACATACTGNGCGNGGTAAGGATGAGAATTTAAATGCCCCTGGTATGCATTTTGTNCCATTATCTTTTGAGCCNACNTGTTTNTTNCCAGATAANAANANTANACANNNTNATGNTCCTAACCGTTTTTATGCTTATAGTGTTNTAGCNAGGNTATCTCTTTTNGCTGCAGCATTAGAGNTAGANNAAANTNTAAATTCTTCTGNAGATTTNATANCCAAGNGTGCTAAAAATTAATGNTGAAATTTGNATTCATTCTNGATGAGNTNAGNTCNATNAAANTTGANAANGATTCGAGTTTTGCCATGATGGTTGAAGCNGCTTCCCGTGGTTATCNNTTNTTTNTCATTAAGCAGGAAGNTTTATTNTGGAAGAATGGTGAANNTTTTGGNATTTCATNNTCTATTGAANTAACTGGACAGNCAGATATCGNTAGTNANTGGTATAAAATTNTAGAAATNGGTGAGGNTCCANTACAAGAATATGANNCTGTGTTAATGCGTAAAGACCCNCCTGTNAANATNGANTATATATATAGTACATATTTGNTNGANTTAGCAGANANGCAGGGTGTNTGTNTTATTAATAGNCCACAGGGTATACGTAATCANAACGAGAAACTTTCAATAGCAAAATTNCCACAGTTTATTGCACCTACTCTTGTNACAANACAGCANNNTNTAATNNGANAATTCCTNGATGAATANNNNGANATTATNTTAAAGCCACTNGATGGNATGGGTGGGGCCGGTNTATTNCNNGTTAATGANGATAGATCATAATATTANTGTGATTATTGATACTCTTACAAATTATGGNNNNAAAACAATTATGGCNCAGCGTTATATACCNGAAATTTCANAAGGNGATAANCGTATTNTATTGNTAGATGGTAAGCCGGTNCCTTATGCGNTGGCACGTATACCANAAANAGGAGAGTCNCGTGCTAATTTAGCAGCTGGTGGTTCNGGTGTAGTNNAGCCCCTGACNANTCGTGATTACGCAATAGCNNANGCTTTGGGTCCATATNTGCATAATCAGGGATTAATGNTAGTNGGACTAGATGTNATAGGTGAGTATNTAACTGAAATTAANGTCACNAGNCCTACTTGCATGCAAGAGATTTCAAAGCTGACNGATTTCAATATAGCNGGATTGATGATAGATTCAATTGAANAAAANATACANAATATTAGATAAAAGATTGCTATNCTTGCNTATATTANCTGNTGATTNANTTGTTATTTAATTAAAATTANNNTAAAAAATATTCTNTNATTTTTTAGNANNTANGCNATANATAGTTATAAAGCTATTANATNTNTCNTCNCTANTAGCNAGAATNNNTANNTNACCTATCNATNGNGGATNANTAATNATGCAATATAATATCTTAAAATTTNTNATTTATTNNNAGGGNNAAAAATGATTGGAATTCTAATTATTTCTCANGGAAANTTNGGAAATAGNTTAATACATTGTGCTCATCATNTTATGGGANAAGAGCCGGATNANTTNATNNATCTTGGCGTTACNATACANGATGATCCAGANANTNTTCTTCCTAANGCACNAGAATTATTAAAGNAGATAGATTCTGGTGATGGAGTATTGATTTTAAGTGATATNTGTGGNGCTACNCCATGNAANATAGCAAATGAATTAGTTGACCCGGGTAGGGTNGAGTGTCTGTCAGGNGTAAATTTATCAATGTTGGTACGGGCNNTGACNTACCGTAATGAGNCGCTTGGATCATTAGTNGAGAAAGCGNTNTCTGGTGGNAAGGAAGGTGTAATGCGTATTGATGCTAGGTCTAGTAATGCAANNAAANGAAATTGAGATTATTAATAAATTNGGTCTTCATGCACGTNCNTCTGCNAAGATNACGCAGTTGGCTNGNNGNTTTCAAAGTGANGTATGGTTNTCTAGNAATAANAATAGAGTTAATGCAAAAAGTATCATGGGNGTAATGATGTTGGCTGCAAATAAAGGNTCTAAAATAAANATTGAAACTATTGGTNCNGANGANTCTGAGGCNATGCNAGCAATTATTAATTTAATTNAAAATTATTTTGGAGAAGATGAATGAGTTTTGTGCTNCATGGNGCAGGTGTTTCNAGAGGNATTGCTATAGGNCATGCCTATCTTGCNTCNCATGCTGCTTTGGAGGTNGCNCATCACATACTNCCAAAAAATAAANTNAATAATGAAATNTNNCGNCTTGATGCTGCNTTNGCNACNGTACGTGAGGAGCTGAAATTNNTACATGCNTCNGTTATTGGNGGCCCTGCNTCNGCTGAGTTTGGNGCNTTTCTTGATTTGCATCGTATGATTCTTGATGANCCNACTCTTTTATCNGCAGCTAAAANCTATATTNCNNANAATTTATGTAATGCTGAGTGGGCNATTACCCAACAGACAGATGTATTNCTTNNACAGTTTGAAGAGATTGAAGATNCTTATTTGAGNGAGCGTAAAACTGATGTGATTCAAGTGACTGAACGAGTATTAAAGGCATTATTAGGACACCCAGGNTATATTCCACCCCCTATAACACGNACTGGTGATAGNATTTTAGTNGCTCATGANTTAAGNCCAGCTGATGTGCTTCAGTATAAAAAACATAGATTNACNGCATTTATTACTGATTTAGGNGGTTCAACATCNCANACNGCTATAGTTGCACAGAGCTTAAATATNCCATCNATCGTAGCGNTNCATAATGCNCGTCAATTGATTCATAACAATGATGTTTTGATTNTTGATGGGGANCANGGGGTNGTAATTGTTAATCCAGATAAGCAGATATTTNCTGAATANCAATTACGNCAGAATCAANTAGAANTTGAGAAAAAGAAANTAAANCGTATNANGACTACTNTTGCTANAACANTGGATGGNGTGACANTAGATTTACACGCTAATATTGAACTGCCCCAGGATATTNANCAAGTAAAAGANAATGGTGCTACNGGGATAGGTTTGTTTCGTAGNGANTTTCTTTTTCTTAATCGAGATGATTTACCTAGTGAAGATGANCAGTTTGAANCTTATTGTACTGTTGNAAAAANAATGNNTGGTTTGCCAGTAACAATTCGTACATTTGATTTAGGTGCNGATAANAANCTTGATAGTAATAAACGTGTCGCTGCTAATCCAGCACTTGGGCTACGTGCTATTCGTTTAAGCCTAGCTGAGCCAAAAATGTTTCATACACAGCTCCGTTCAATTTTACGAGCTTCATTTTATGGCAATATACGTATATTAATACCAATGCTTTCTAGTGTTCCTGAAATAAATCAAACATTAAGATTGGTTGATCGTGCTAAGAAAAGTCTTCTAGATGAGGGCATTCCATTTGATAGCGATATAAATATTGGAGGAATGATCGAAGTTCCTGCCGCAGCACTGAGTCTCGATATTTTTATGAAACAATTAGATTTTTTATCTATTGGAACTAATGATTTAATTCAGTACACGCTGGCTATAGATCGAACAGATGATGCTGTCGCACATTTGTATGATCCTCTGCATCCAGCAGTATTGAGATTAATAGCGCACATTATACAGAGTGCCAATTATGCTGAGATACCTGTAGAAGTTTGTGGAGAAATGGCAGGAGACATTTCATGTACACGATTATTGTTGGGTTTTGGGTTACGTCAATTTTCTATGTTCCCAACTCAGCTTTTAACAGTAAAAAATCAAGTATTAAGAAGTTATTTACCAGATATCCGCCATATTGCAGAGGAAATACTTAAATCTGATAACCCAAAGAGTATTCGTGCATTATTGACGAAGCTGAATAGTTAGCTAATTTAAAGATATAATATTTATTTGTAAATAAATAAAAGATATTTAATTTAGATTTAATTTAATGTTTAATAAAGGAAATTTACCTAGTTACAGTTTTTGGTATTTAATTTAATTTATTCTTATAAAGATTTTAATGCAAGATCTAACTTCAATTGGAATTGTCACTTCAGAGAAAGTTGAATTTGACAATAAATTACACCTAAAAAGTGGCGCTATTCTCGATGGCTATGAATTGGTATATGAAACTTATGGTGAGCTAAACGAGAACAAGTCTAATGCTGTGTTAATTTGTCATGCTCTTGCTAGTAATCATCATGCAGCTGGTTATCACGATGATGACTCTAAAAGCATTGGCTGGTGGAACAATATGATTGGTCCTGGAAAGGCTATTGATACACGAAAATTTTTTGTTATAGGTGTAAATAACCTTGGGGGGTGTCATGGTTCTACTGGTCCTGCCAGTATTAATAGAGAAACAGGGCAGCTTTATGGTGCTGATTTTCCCATGGTAACAGTACAAGATTGGGTCGCTACTCAGGCTCAGCTTGCGGATTACTTAGGTATTCATGAATTTGCAGCTATTGCTGGAGGTAGTCTAGGTGGAATGCAAGCTTTGCAATGGACGCTTGATTTTCCTGACAGGGTTCGGCATGCGTTGGTCATTGCTTCTGCTGCTAAACTAACTGCGCAGAATATTGCATTCAATGATGTTGCTCGCCAAGCAATAATTACAGATCCAGATTTTTATGGTGGAGATTATTATTCACATAATACAGTTCCTCGTCGAGGTTTGCGGCTTGCGAGAATGTTAGGGCATATAACATATTTATCAGATCACTCTATGGCTGAAAAATTTGGTCGAGAATTACGTAATGGCCCTCTCGGATTTGGTTTTGATGTGGAGTTTGAAATTGAATCATATTTGCGTTATCAAGGTGATAAGTTCGCTGACCAATTTGATGCTAATACTTATTTATTAATGACTAAGGCCCTAGATTATTTTGATCCTGCACACGATTTTAATGGAAACCTTAGAGAGGCCTTTAGTGTTGCAAGATCTAATTTTCTAGTTTTATCTTTTACAACAGACTGGCGTTTCTCTCCAGAGCGATCACATGCAATTGTAAAGGCTCTATTGGATAATGAACTGAATGTTAGTTATGCTGAGATTACTTCTAGCTATGGACACGATTCTTTTTTAATGGAAGATAATTATTACCATGAGCTAGTAAAGTCTTATATGAAAAATATTCATGTTTAGAATATAAATTCTAATTGCTGATATTTTTTAAACAATGAATTCGTTGTCTAAATAGGAATGATATTTACACAATGTAGCTACTGTCTTTAAGTTATTAGAGTATAAAATTATATTTCATAGTTATTGAAAATAATGAAAAATAAAATTATTTCATCCCCTATATTTAGACCAGATTTTGCTGCTATAGCTAATTTTGTAACAACTGGCTCGAAGGTACTTGATTTGGGCTGTGGTGATGGATCTTTGTTGCGTTATTTGCGAGAAACTAGGGATATCCATGGCTATGGTGTAGAAATTAATGATGAGAATGTACAGGCATGTTTTAACAATGGAATTAATGTAATTCAGAATGATTTGGAGTCAGGATTATCAAGTTTTGGTTCAGGTGCCTTTGATTACGTTATTTTATCGCAAACATTACAAGCTGTGAGGCATATAGAGAATCTAATAAAAGAAATGATGCGAGTAAGCCAGGAAGGTATTGTGTCGTTTCCAAATTTTGGTTATTGGAAGAATCGCCTACAGATTTTATCTGGTTTAATGCCTATTTCAGAGGCTCTACCATATCAGTGGTTTGATACGCCAAATATTCATCTATGTACACTTAAAGATTTTGAGATCTTTTGCCATCAGCATGGTGCAAGTATTCTTGAACGTAGGATAATGAATGGAGGCCGTCAGATCTCTTTTATGCCTAATTTATTTGGGGAGCTTGCATTTTATAGATTTGAACAACAGAAATAACTCCTGCTGAATTTATTTTGGAAATTACTTTATATCATTTTTCTGGAGTATCAAATTTCTCAGCTCCTGCAGCCCATACTAATGCCAATACTGGTAGGCCAAGCAGTGCAGTACTAATAAAGAAACTTGCATAACCATAAGTATTAACAAAGTCTCCGCTAAATCCAGCGATAAACTTTGGTAGTATTAGCATTACTGAGCTGAATAATGCATACTGTGTGGCAGAGTATGCTGAATTAGTAAGACCAGAAAGATATGCAATAAAGGCAGCAGTAGCAATTCCGGCTGAGAGATTATCTGCGGAGATAGTAAAAATTAATCCTGTTACATCATGTCCACGTCCAGTTAACCAGGCAAATAGTAAATTGGTCACAGCAGATAATAGCGCTCCCAGGAACAGTGTTCGCATAATACCTATCTTTGCTGTTAGGATTCCTCCCATAGCTGCACCTACGATAGCCATAATTACTCCATATAATTTAGTTATAGTAGCTACTTCATTCTTTGTATACCCCATATCTACATAAAAAGGGTTACTCATAATTCCCATAACTACATCTGAAATACGGTAAATAGCTATTAGTGCAAGGATTAATAATGCACGTTGGCCATGCCTAACAACAAAATCACGAAATGGTGCAATTATTGCACCATATAACCAGGCTAATAATTCTGCCAGTTGTTTATTTAAGTTCCAGTGTGAGATTATTTTTTTAGCATGATTCTCGTTCTCTGAGATAAGTCTGGTAACAGGAACTTCTGGTTCACGTATAAGGAGAGTAGTAACTATACCTACTGTCATACATGCAGCCATTACTAAATACGCAATACACCAGGGCAAATAGTCATAAGTAGTATCTGATGAATCAAAAGCTGCTGCTATCCACAAGACGCCGGCAGATGACAGTATCATAGCCATACGATAGCCAGCCTGATAGGTTGCTGCCATGGCTCCTTGTAGTCTTGGTGAGACTGCTTCTATTCTATAAGCATCAAGTACAACATCTTGCGTTGCTGATGCAAAAGCCACAGCTAGAGAAAAAAATACCATTTGTATTAGGTTTTCTGCTGGATCTGTATATGCCATTCCAATTAATGCAATCGTAACGGTTATTTGTGATAGCAGCATCCATGCACGCCTTCTACCTAGTAATTTAGTTAATAGTGGTAAGGATAAACGATCAACTAGAGGAGACCATAACCACTTGAAACCATATGCCAGGCCAATCCAGCTAAAATAGCCTATAGTTGACCTATCAACTCCTGACTCTCTTAACCAGTATGACAAAGTTCCCAGGATTAAAAGTAAAGGAAGGCCGGCAGAAAAACCTAATGTAATCATTCCCAGAACCCTTGGATGACTATAAATGCGAAATGCATGTAGCCATTCTGAAAGAGCATTAGGAGTCATAGTTTGTAGTCGTAGTCAATAATAAGAGGAGCATGATCAGAGAATCTTTCTGATTTGTAAATTGAGGACTTTGTTGCTTTACTTGCAATACTAGCTGTACTTATTTGATAGTCAATACGCCAACCTACATTCTTATCCCATGCTTTTCCACGATTAGACCAAAATGTATACTGGTCTGGGTCTTGATTAATTTTTCTGAATACATCTACAAATTTTAATTTATTTATGACCTTGGTCATCCATGCACGTTCTTCTGGTAAAAATCCAGAATTCTTTTGATTAGATCGCCAGTTCCTTAGGTCTATTTCTTTATGAGCGATGTTCCAGTCGCCACAAATAATGATTTCTTTACCATTTTTAGCAAGTTTTTTAAGCAAAGGAAAAAATTTCTTTAGGAAGAAAAATTTCTCTTTCTGACGATGTTCTCCACTAGATCCAGAAGGGAAATAGACAGAGATTATGCTGAGGTTATTAAAATCAGCGTATAGATATCGCCCTTCATTATCAATCTTGCTAATGCCAATATCCTTAATAATTTTGTTAGGCTTTCGTTTGCAGTATATGCCTACTCCACTATATCCTTTTCGCTTAGCACAATGGAAATAACCATGATAGCCATCTGGTGAAAGTATCTCATTATTGAGATCATTAATATGAGCCTTGAGTTCCTGTACACAGATAATATCAGCCCTCTGTTTCTGTAGCCAGAGAAAGAGGCCTTTTTTTGAGGCAGAGCGTACACCATTTAGGTTAAGCGTTATAATTCGCATATTTACTTTTTCAAAAATTACTGTTATGAATGATTTTAAAAAAGAATTCATCGAGTTTGCAATGAGTCGAAATATCTTGCGTTTTGGTGAATTCAAGACCAAGGCNGGTAGACTGTCTCCTTATTTTTTTAATGCTGGGCTATTCAATGATGGTGAATCCTTACGTAAGATTGGACAATTTTACGCGAAAGCTATTCTTGCCGCACAGCTTCCTTTTGATATGCTGTTTGGCCCAGCATATAAAGGCATTCCCTTAGTTAGTGCTATTTCGATTAATCTCTCTGAAATTGGAAATAACTATCCATTTTGCTTTAATAGAAAAGAAGCAAAAGATCATGGTGAAGGCGGGAATTTAATTGGGGCGCCTCTATCTGGAGAAATTCTAATAATTGATGATGTGATTTCAGCGGGCACATCTATAAGTGAAGCTATAAATTTTATTTGTGCAGCTAGCGCCAGACCCTGTGGTGTAATCGTTTCACTCGACCGAATGGAACGGGGAGAAAGCGGCTTATCAGCAATCCAAGAGATCCAAAAGGCATATAATATTCCAGTTATTAGTATTATCAATCTAGATGACTTAATGAGCTACATGAGTGGTAGGGATGATTTGGAGCTTAATCTGCATGCTGTAGAAAATTACCGAGCACAATATGGGATTACTTGATTAATATATTTAATTGAAAATCTATAATCCATAGATGCCTATTTAAATGCTAAAAAATATATAATTTTACCAGCGTCTCTTTGAGCAATTCCAACGATATAGAAACTTAGCGAAAATATTATATGTCCAGCGTGAGAGTTGGCTGACTATGGGAAATTGAAGTAGTTTGGCTAACCAATGCTGTCCTCTAGTCTGTGACCATAAGACTATAAAAGCATCTATACCAATATAGAGCTGGCCATTAATGTTTTCAACATAAAGCTTCTCTCTGACTTGATTCTGGGGAACATTAATTTTAGATAGCTCTTCTGGATTTGTATGTATATCAATCCAAATAATGTTTTTAAGGCCACATGCTTCCATCCGTTTACGTTGATTTTTAATGCCTGTATTACAAATAGGGCACGCGCTATTGTAATAAACTTTATTGGACATAATTTAATACACAAAAATATAAAATAGTATTTTTAATTTATGTACTAATTCTAGGTAGAGATTAACCCTTTATAGGTAATTTAAAACTAGAATCAACAGATAAAATTAGTCAAATGGATGTCGTATTACAATAGTTTCTTCTCTAGCTGGCCCAGTAGAAATCATATCTACAGGAACCTCACATATTGATTCGATACGTTTTAGATAATTTTTTGCTAATTCTGGTAATTGATTAAAATTCTTAATACCTACAGTGCTTTCTCTCCAACCCTGTATTTCTTCATATATAGGTTTACAGTTAGCTAATTCATCTGCACCTATTGGCAAGGCGCCGTTTGCTTTTATTTCCTTATTATCATCTCTTTCAAATTTATATCCTACACCTATTTTCAGAGTCTTTATACCATCTAAAACATCGAGTTTAGTTATGCATAATCCAGAGACGCCATTTGTTTGAATTGCTCTTTTCATTGCTACAGCATCAAACCAACCACAGCGGCGTGGACGACCAGTTGTTGCACCAAATTCATTTCCACATTTAGCAAGATATTTTCCAGTATTATCATTTAACTCTGTAGGGAAAGGTCCGGCACCAACTCTTGTAGTATAGGCTTTAGTAATACCTAAAATATAGTGTAATTTTTGTGGACCAACTCCGCTGCCAGTGGTTGCAGTACCAGCGATACAATTACTTGAGGTAACATAAGGATAAGTACCATGATCTATGTCAAGCATTGTCCCTTGAGCCCCTTCAAATAAGAGGTTATTTCCTGCTTTATTAGACTCATATAATAGTTGTGATACATCAGCTACCAGTGGTTTAATGCGTTCTGCTAAAGATAGCATATTATCTAGAGTTTTTTGGAAACATACTGTCGAGGTATGGTAATAGTTTTTTAGTAAGAAATTATGGTATTCCAGAATCTTATCAAGCTTATTAGCAAAATAATCTTGATTAAATAGATCTTGTATGCGTAACGCTCTTCGTGCAGATTTATCTTCATAAACTGGGCCTATTCCTCGTCCAGTAGTGCCAATTTTATTGGCGCCCATTGCCTTCTCTTTGGCCTTATCAAGCTCAATATGGCTAGGTAGAATGAGTGGACAGGCTTTGCTTATGTATAGTCTCTCCATTACGTTTACTTTTGCCTGCTCTAGCATATCTATTTCTTCAAATAGCGCTTTAGGAGATATTACTACGCCATTACCAATGTAGCAGGCTACATTATTACGTAAAATTCCAGATGGGATTAGATGTAAAACGGTTTTTCTACCACCAATTACTAGAGTATGCCCAGCATTATGCCCCCCCTGGAAACGAACAACCCCTTGTGCATGATCTGTTAGCCAGTCTACAATTTTTCCTTTTCCTTCATCGCCCCATTGAGTTCCAACTACTACAATATTCTTAGCCATATAATTATGTGTTATGATTTTTTTATCAAGTTAGGAGTCTATATTATAATTCTTAAGAAAAGGGTTATTATTGCTAGTAAGTGTTTGAAAAAAAGGGATTATAAAATTATATTATATAGTGGTAATTTCCCATATTTTATTCTTTAGTACTAATTTCTTGTCACAATTATATGTATCTTTGTTTTTACCCTGACCGGGTAATTTTATTATTACAATTTTACCCTTTTTGCGTAATTGCGCTATTTTCTTTTCAAGTAGCTTGTCATTTTTTCTATATGGAGCGAGGATTCCTTTAGGGCATAAATTAGGTGGTTGATTTAGTTTCAACAATTCACGTAAATCCATACTAAATCCAGTAGCTGGGCGGGCTCGCCCAAATGCTTTTCCAATTTCATCAAAACGCCCACCTAGTGCAATAGCGTTGGTATGATCTTTAGTATATGCTGAAAACACTATACCAGTGTGGTAATGATAACCTCGTAAATCTGACAGATCGAATGCTAAGGAGCAGTTTTTTAATTTTATTTCTTTTGCTATTGCTTCTAATTCATCTAGTGCTTTTCTAATTTCTGGGTAATTAGGTAAAACATTTCGTGCTTGGGTTAGTATCTTTTTATCTCCATATAGCTTTGGTAATAACATTAATGCCTGACCTATTTTCTTTTTAATACCTTTACTAAATTCTGAGCAGAGAGTCTGTAAAGATGGAATATCCTTTGCCTGAAGTGCGTTAAACAATTCTATCTCTAAATTAGTTGGAATTTTTGCAGCTTTTACAAGGCTTCGAAATATAGCCACATGACCAAGATCTAAATGAATATTATCTACTTTAAGCATTGCTAGGGCCTGTAGCATGAGGCGCTGAATTTCTAAGTCGCTTTCTATTCCAATGTGCCCATATAGTTCTCCACCGATTTGAAATGGTTCACGAGTACTAGTTATTCCTGTTGGTATAGTATGTAGTACGCTACCTGCATAGCATAAACGGGTAATACCGTTACAATTTAATAAGTGAGCATCAATACGTGCAGTTTGTGGTGTTATATCTGGACGCAGGCCTATCATTCTTCCACTCAATTGATCAATCATTTTGAACATACGAAGATTCATATCGCTTCCGCTACCTGAAGTTAGGGATTCAACAAATTCCAGCATTGGAGGCGTTACTAGTTGATAACCATGTACTAACAGCAAATCTAGGATTTGTCGTCGCATTGATTCGATACGTTGTGCTTCTGCAGGCAGAATATCTTCAATGTATTCGGGAAGGACCCAATTACGCATATTTTTATCTAGAAATTTTTAGTTTAGAAAAGAAAAGATATGAGTTTATTTAATAAGGTACAGCATCAGTAATCCTAATAGCATAGAAGTTAGTCCTATGAAGCGAACCTGATTATCGGCAACCTCAGTTAGTTTTTTGAAGGTATCACGCCAAATACTAGGAAATAAGAATGGCAATATTCCTTCTAATACTAACATTAATGCAAATGCAATTAGCAAAGTGTCCCACATATTTCTAATAACTCCAATAGTATATTTTTATATCGAAGCTTTTAAAAAATCAATGCTAGCTGTAACTATAATAAAAACTACTAAATTAATATAATAATTTTAATTAATGTCAAACCAAATTATTTATTTCTTACTGTTTTTTTGAATTTTTCAAGTATTTGAAGAATTCAGAATTTGGCTCAAGAACCATTATATCATTCTGGTTCTGGAAACTTTGTTTATAAGCTTCTAGGCTGCGATAGAAAGAATAGAACTCTGGGTTCTTTTTGAATGCCTCAGCATATATTTTTGTGGCTTTAGCGTCTCCTTCGCCCTTAATTTTTTGCGCATCTCGATATGCTTTAGCTATAATTACTTCGCGCTGTCGATCAGCATTAGAACGAATTTTTTCAGATTCTGCAAAACCAGTGGATCTTAATTCATTAGCTACGCGCTTTCTTTCTGCTTCCATTCTTCTGTAGACTGATTCACTTACTTCTTGTGGTAAATCTACTCTTTTTAAGCGAACATCTACTACTTCTACTCCAATATTACGAGCATCAACATCAGCCTTCTGACGCATTATCTCCATAATTTTATCGCGTTGACCTGAAACTACTTCATGTACTGTACGATTACCAAATTCATCACGTAAGCTTGAGTTTACAGTTTGTGCTAAGCGTACTCTTGCTAATGCTTCATCACCCTGTACACTGATGTAATACTGTTTTACATCAACGATACGCCACTTAACAAATAAATCCACTAGCACATTCTTTTTCTCTGATGTGATGAACCGCTCAGGCTCTTCAGAATCCATTGTTAAGATACGTGAATCAAAAAACCGCACATTCTGTACTATTGGGATTTTAAAATATAATCCTGGAGATGTTTTTACAGAGACAACCTCTCCTAGCTGAAAGACTATCGCTCTTTGACGTTGGTCAACAATATATAGCGAAGAACTTATTAAAAGGAATAAAACAACAATAATGGCTAAAAATGTTTGACTT
Organism: Nitrosomonadaceae bacterium; assembly: GCA_002721545.1. Classification (GTDB taxonomy): domain Bacteria; phylum Pseudomonadota; class Gammaproteobacteria; order Burkholderiales; family Nitrosomonadaceae; genus BJGV01. The sequence continues at coordinate 113,953 of PBKR01000011.1, forward strand.
TTCATTTATCTTGACTCCCGTTCGCGGATTCGGAATACTTCACGAGAACGCTGCGTACGTGTTGTACTTCTTGGTTCTGGTTGGGCCTCATCTTGTGTAGGAGCTGCTGTAGTAGCTGCCGGAGTTACTGGAGTAGTTGCTGAAGTAGTGGAGCTCTGTCCTATTATTTTATCTAGTGGCAAATACATTAGATTATTGCTGCTTTTTGAATCTACTAATACCTTGTTTGATTTTTTTAATACTTCTTGCATCGTATCGAGGTAAAGGCGATCACGGGTTACATTAGGGGCTTTACTATATTCAACTAATATCTGATCAAATCGGTTAGCATCACCGGTAGAGTTCTCTATTACTCGCTGCTTATACCCTTCAGACTCTTCTAGTATGCGAGCTGCATTACCTTTTGCTTTTGGGATAACATCATTAGCATAAGCCTCCCCTTCATTTTTTTGTCTTTCTTTATCTTGCCCTGCTTTAACTGCATCATCAAATGCTGCCTGAACTTGTTCTGGCGGTTGAGCATTTTGCATAGTAACTTTGCTTATAGCAATTCCTATTTTGTAATGATCAAGCAGCCCTTGCATTAGTACTGTTGCCTTTGCTGCTACATCTTCACGCCCTTCGTAGAGAACATAATCCATACTGCTTTTTCCAATAACTTCACGAATTGATGATTCTGCAGCTTGTAATACTGCTTCATCTGGATTACGGTTATTAAATAGGTATTCTTGAGGGCTTTTAAGGATATATTGCACAGCAAACTGAATATCAATAATATTTTCATCATCAGTTAACATTAATGACTCTTTTAGTACTTTACTAGATACATTATTACGATATCCAATTTCAATAGTCCTAACTTGACTTACATTAACAAGTTCAACCGTTTCTGCTGGATAAGGTAAATGCCAGCCTAAACCTGCTGGAGTTGTTTCACTATATTGTCCAAAACGTAGAACTACCCCACGTTGACCTTCATTGACAATATAAAACCCGCTAGCTATCCATAACAATAAAAGTATGCCGAGGAGAACGCCAATACTTACACCTCCACCAAGACGTTTAAAATTATCACCTCCAGATCCGCCTCCATCCTTGCTGCCATTGTTGCTTGGACGTTTTTTACGGCCACCAAAAAGGTCATTAAGCTTTTTGTTAACGTTACGTAGCATTTCATCCAGATCGGGCGGCCCAGATCCATCTTTTTTTCGGCCCCACTGCGGATCATTTCCCATAATAATGTTTATTCCAATTTATTGTATTAATTAAGTTCGACGAGCGAGCAGCTTAGTAAGTTCCATTAGCTTAAATGGGAGTTAATAATATTTATTATGTATTTAATTGGTTATAGTGCATCCATCGTCTAATGTTTTAATTTGAGGCAATATTTTACACCATTGTGGTTTGCTTTGTTTAATTACTTCAGCTAGTGCAAGCTTAATGAAATCAAGTCCTTCGCCAGTTTTTGCACTTAGACGAATTAATTCTATTCTACCATACTCGTTACGCCGATACCCAGATGTTCCTTGTGATTCGTTTGTTAAATCAATTTTGTTTAATATTAATATCTGTGGAACTGTATCAGCACCAATTTCCTGTAGTACTTTATTCACTTCTTCAATTTGTTCTTCTCGATTAGGACTACTTGCATCTACTACATGTAGTAGTACATCTGACTGTACAGTTTCTTCTAGTGTTGCTTTAAATGCTGCGATTAGAGTATGTGGTAGTTCACGGATAAAACCTACAGTGTCTGAGATAACTAATGGGCCATGTCCTGGAATATAAAGCTTACGAGTAGTTGCATCTAATGTTGCAAAAAGTTTATTTGCAGCATATGCATTTGTCCTAGTAAGAGAATTAAATAAGGTAGATTTGCCTACGTTAGTATAACCAATGATAGAAACTGATATAACATTGGCCCTTTTTCTCGTACGTCTTTGAATATTTCTGCGGGATTGTAGTTTTATAAGTTTTTCTTTTAGTAATTTAACTCTCTTACCAAGTAGCCTTCGATCTGTTTCAAGTTGAGTTTCTCCAGGACCACGTAAACCTATACCACCTTTTTGTCGTTCTAAATGAGTCCATCCACGTACTAAGTGAGTGGCTAGGTATTGGAGTTGTGCTAGCTCAACTTGGAGTTTTCCTTCATGGCTTTTAGCTCGTTGGGCAAATATATCTAAAATTAGGCTAGTGCGGTCAATTACGCGGCAATTAAGATATATCCTTAAATTTCGTTGTTGAGCAGAAGAGAGATTGTTATTAAATATTACTAGCTGAGCACCAGTTTGCCTTAATATTCTTGCAATTTCCTCTACTTTTCCTTTACCTGCATAAGTAGCAGGATTAGGTTTATGGCGCTTGCTCTTTATCTCTGCAAGGATTATAAGCTTATCACTTATTGCTAGTTGCCGTAATTCTTCTAAGTCTTCTGAATACTTACTGCTGTCAACATTTAAGCTTACTAGAATAGTAGTGTTTTCTTTATTTATTGCATTAGTGAAATTACCAGTAATATTATCAGGCATCAGAATCAGGTATAGCTGGCATTTCTAGTTCAGTAGAGAAAGCTTTAGTAGGAACAACAGTAGAAATAGCGTGCTTATATACCATTTGTGTCACTGTATTTTTTAGAAGAATTACATACTGATCAAATGATTCAATTTGACCTTGTAGTTTAATGCCATTTACCAAATAAATTGATACTGGGATGTATTCTTTTCGTAAGGCATTTAAAAATGGATCCTGTAAGAGTTGTCCTTTAACTGCCATTGGAGCCTCCTTATTTTAATTATTAAAATGCTAACTTTACTTTATTTTTTGTAGTAAATCTATATTTTTAGGACTAAGATAAGTAGTTTATATTTTATATAACTACATGTTATTATTTCATAAAATTAATAGTGAATTTAGAAAACTTTAATTTATTGGCATTTTATTTCTGGCTAAATTACTTAATTTTATTTTTGGTATATTTTGTTTCTCTAACATTTATTTTTTAGATAGATACGATTATATTTACTATATTTAGTAATTTCATGGGACTCATGATTAAGCAATCTCGCTAATTCAGTCAGGGCCTCATAATATACTTGTCTTTTAAATTCAACTACCGATTCAAGTTCAATCCAGTATTGATTCCAGCGCCACGCATCAAATTCAGGGCGTATATTTGCACGAAGTGATACATCAGAGTCTCGTCCTACCAAACGCAATAAATACCAAATTTGTTTCTGGCCTTTATAATTGCCACGACATTCACGTTTTATCCAATTATCAGGCACGTCATAACGTAGCCAATCACGTGTACGGCCAACAATTTTTATATGCCGTGGGTGCAGCCCTGTTTCTTCTGTTAATTCTCTATACATAGCTTGTTTTGGACTTTCTCCAGGGTTAATTCCCCCTTGAGGGAACTGCCAAGAATTCTGTTTAACACGTTTTCCCCAGAACACTTCATTCTTCTTATTTAGAAGAATGATACCAACATTGGAGCGATATCCGTTACGATCGATCATATAGTTATTAATGTTATCCGTTTATATAAGATTGATACAGATTTTTTCATACTTTATACTAGAATGAAAGTAAACGCTAAATTAATAAAGATATTCAACTAAATTTATAGCATTTAGATTTAATTCTCTAGTAAGTGTTATATTCAATTTCCATTGTATAAAATAATTATTGTTTCTATTTCATTGTCATGAAGATAGGTGTTTTCCAAAAATTATTTATTAAGGTGCGATATACATAAATATAAAATTTTATGCTTAAACACTTATGGACATAAATGTTGAGGGTAAAAAACATATGATAAATATTCTTAAGGTCGGATTATCTGGATTGAATTTCTTTGATGGAGCCAAGTGATGCGTGTATCGCAATTTTTTATTTCTACCTATAAAGAGGCTCCTGCTGAAGCTGAATTAGTAAGCCATAGTCTAATGTTACGTGCTGGCTTTATTAAAAAACTTGGAAGTGGTCTATATACTTGGATGCCACTAGGTTTGAGAGTTTTGCGTAAAGTAGAGTCTATTATTAGGGAAGAAATGAATAAATCTGGTGCAGTAGAGTTACTTATGCCTGTAATGCAGCCAGCAGAATTATGGAGAGAGACAAAGCGTTGGGATAAATTTGGATCATTAATGATGAGAATGCAAGATCGTTACCAACATGATTTTTGTTTTGGCCCAACACATGAAGAAGTAATTACTGACATTGTACGTAAAGAAATAAAAAGTTATCGTCAGATTCCTCTTATTCTATATCAAATTCAAACTAAATTTCGAGATGAGATTCGTCCGCGCTTTGGTGTGATGCGTGCGCGTGAATTTGTAATGAAAGATGCATACTCATTTCATACTGATAGTTCTAGTCTAGAGGAAGCATATAAGGCTATGCATATAACTTATACTAAAATATTTAGTCGCTTAGGGTTAAATTTCCGTGTTGTAGAGGCTGATCCCGGCGCAATAGGTGGTGGGAGCTCGCATGAATTTCACGTATTAGCTGAATCAGGTGAAGATAGTATTGCTTTTTGTCCAGACTCACCCTATGCGGCTAATATAGAATTTGCTGAGTCCATGAAATCAGATAAATTACGCAATAAAGCTAATTGTCCTATGGAGAAAATTGCAACAGCTAATAGAAAAACTTGTGAAGAAGTAGCAAATTTTTTAAATGTACCACTTCAAAACACTGTTAAAACGTTAGCTGTGATAGTGAACCATGAAATGATTTTGTTGTTATTACGTGGCGATCATTGCTTAAATGAGTTAAAAACTAAAAAGATTCCATTACTAAAAGATTTTCGGCTAGCTAATAAAGAAGAGATTATTAAGAAAATAAGCTGTCCTGCAGGATATATAGGGCCAGTAGGCTCTGATTTAACCATTGTTTCAGATGTATCAGTAATAGAAATGAGTGATTTTATTTGCGGCTCAAATGAGGAAGGTAGCCATTTTACTGGAGTTAATTTTGGTCGTGATTTGAAAGAGCCTGATCATGTATTTGATATTCGTAATGTTGTTCCAGGTGATTTATCTCCTGATGGTAAAGGTAAATTACAGATTTGCAAGGGTATTGAGGTTGGACATATTTTTAAATTGAATACTGAATATTCTAAGGCAATGAAAGCTTGTTATTTGGATGATTCTGGTCAGTCTGTACCTATAGAAATGGGGTGTTATGGTATCGGTGTATCACGTATAGTGGCTGCAGCTATTGAGCAAAAAAATGATAAGCGTGGCATCATTCTTCCATTTGAAATGGCACCTTTTCACGTTGTAATTGTGCCTATAGGAATGAGCAACAATAAATTGATAAAAATTGAATCTGAGAAACTATATAAGAAATTATCTGCTATTGGTATTGAGGTTTTACTTGATGATCGTAATGAACGCCCAGGTGTTATGTTTGCAGATATGGAATTAATTGGGATTCCCCACCGTATCGTTATTGGGGAGCGTTGTTTAAGAGAGGGAAAAATTGAATATAAGGGTAGGTGTGATGCAGAGCATCAGGATATTCCCTTACTAAATATAGTTGATTTTATAAAATCAACTTTAGTTTAAAAATATCCATATTATAGATCATGAGTGATTTTTCAAGATTAGATCCTAGATTTAGTGGGGGTTGATTTTAGCTCTTCATATCAGTCTGCTCATGATGGTTTATTATGTTTCAGGGTGTCATTTCTGCAACTTACTATGTAAGTTATTAAGAGCGCTGAGGTAGGCTTTTGCAGATGCCGTTACAATATCAGTATCTGATCCGTTACCGTTAGCAATTCGTCCTGATTTTTGTAATCTTACTGTTACCTCTCCTTGTGAATCAGTACCGCTAGTAATATTGTTTACTGAATATAATTGTAATTCTGCATCGCTAGAAAGGATCTTTTCAATTGCACGGAAAGTAGCATCAACTGGACCACTACCATTAGATTCTGCTTGTAATTCTTTACCCATTTCAGAAATTACCACCTTTGCATATGGTGTTTTACCAGTCTCACTATGGGCTGTTAGAGACACAAGCTTGTAATGTTCTTGTAGATTAGTAGCCTCATTAGAAACTAGTGCATGTAAATCCTCATCGAAGATGTCATGTTTCTTGTCAGCTAATTCTTTGAAACGAATAAATGTGGTATTGAATATTTTTTCTGATTCTAATTCGATTCCAAGTTCAGTTAGACGGCTACGAAGTGCATTACGTCCAGAATGTTTCCCAAGTGATAATTTATTAGCTCCCCAGCCAACATCTTCAGCGCGCATAATCTCATATGTTTCACGATGCTTCAATACACCATCTTGGTGGATACCAGCTTCATGCGCAAATGCATTTGCTCCGACAATAGCTTTATTAGGCTGTACTGGGAAGCCAGTTATACTAGAAACAAGCTTACTCGTTGGTACGATATGAGTAGCATCTATAGTTGTATCGCAAAGAAACAGGTCCTGGCGAGTACGGACTGCCATTACAATTTCTTCAAGAGATGCATTACCTGCACGCTCTCCTAAACCATTAATAGTACATTCAACTTGGCGTGCACCATTTATTACCGCTGCTAATGAGTTAGCAACTGCTAGGCCTAAATCATTATGGCAGTGTACTGAAAATATTGCTTTATCAGAATTAGGTACTTGTTTACGTATAGTATGTATGAGTTGGCCAAATTGTTCTGGCATCGTAAAGCCAACAGTATCTGGGATATTAAGGGTTTTTGCTCCTGCTTCAATAACTCCTTCTAACACTCTACAAAGAAAATCAAGATTTGAGCGACCCGCATCTTCTGGAGAGAATTCTACATTGTCAGTGTATTGACGTGCCCATTTTACAGCTTTAACGGCTTGTTCAAATACTTGGTCAGGAGACATACGTAGTTTTTTTTCCATATGAACTGGTGAAGTGGCAATAAAGGTATGAATACGTGCTGAATTTGCACCTCTTAGAGCTTCTCCAGCACGATCAATATCATTCTTAGTAGCACGAGCCAATCCGCATATAGTACTTTCTTTAATATTTTTAGCTACTGCTTTTACTGCTTCAAAATCACCGTTGGAGGCAGCTGGAAACCCAGCTTCTATGATGTCAACTTTCATACGTTCTAGATGTCGTGCAATCCGGATTTTTTCTTCCTGGGTCATAGATGCACCAGGACTTTGTTCGCCATCACGTAGAGTTGTATCAAAAACTATTAAATGCTCTTTCATTCTTTCTCTATCTCCATCATATATAGAAAAAATCTGAGTTGAAATACAGAATTTGCAAAGCATATTCTGTTAGATAAGACATTAGAATTAGATATAATAATCAGCGCGCAAGGCGCAGCAGAGATTTTGACAATAGCATCAAGCTATGTGAGTGATAAAAATAAAGATGACTATAAATATGTTTCATATGTTTAAATATAAACGGTTTTTTATTTTTACGCAACAAAGTGTGGATAAGATTTTTTTAAGTATTGGTTGGTTTTTTCTTCTTTTTCCATTGTAATACCCATGTAAAATAACCAGATAATGCGTAAAGCATAAATAAGCAAAAAAGAACAACAGGTGGTTGGCTAGGGATTAGCACAAAGAAGAATAGTGCTAGTAGCAGCACCGTTATAAATGGTACGCTCTTGCGTAAATTTATTTCCTTTCCACTGTAATAGGGTAAGTTACTAACCATAGTAAATCCAGCAAATATTGTAATACTCCAAGCTAACCATTTTATATCTGCCCCTGCAATTTTAAAGTCTAGCATTACCCAAACTAATCCAGCAATTAGTGCGGCAGCAGCCGGACTAGGTAGTCCTTGGAAAAATCGTTTGTCTAATACTACTGTTTTCGTGTTAAAGCGTGCAAGACGAAGTGCTGTACAGGTGCAATAAACAAAAGCTGCTATCCATCCCCATTTTCCCATATCCTTTAGGGCCCACTCATATATAACTAATGCAGGGGCAGCACCAAATGAGATCATATCTGATAGGCTATCATATTCGGCTCCAAATTCACTCTGAGTATGAGTGAGTCTTGCTACGCGTCCATCTAGACCGTCTAGAACCATAGCAATAAAAATTGCTACTGCAGAATATTCAAAATTTCCATTCATTGCTTGCACAATGGCATAAAATCCAGCAAATAGCGCTGCTGTAGTAAACAGGTTAGGAAGTAAATAGATACCCCGTCGCCGTAGCTTTGATTTAAACATTATGCGAGGTTGGTTAGGATCGTACATTATTTATGCAATACAATAAAAGATCAATGCATGGTAAACCGTTACGTTATGATGGTAAACAGAATATTCATTATTAATGAAAATTAAAGGATTAGGTTATAAAGGGTTCAAGGTGTCAATTCGGCTAGTATACTTAATGTTGCTTGGACTTTGTCTCCAATATTTACCCTTATTTTAGTATTAAGTGGTAGATAAACATCAACCCGTGATCCAAAACGGATAAAACCAAAGCGTTGTCCCCGTGTAAGATGTTCGCCAATTTTTGTATGACAAACTATACGTTTTGCAATTAGGCCAGCAATTTGTACACAAGTTATATCAAGGTCATTATTAGTTTTTATCCAAAGCGCGTTACGTTCATTCTCAAGTGAAGCTTTAGGTAAGCTAGCATTAATAAACTTACCAGGAAAATACCATTTATTATGTACCTCTCCATCTACAGGGCTACGATTAGAATGTACATTAAATATATTCATGAATACACTTATTTTTATAGCATCACGATTAAGATATGGATCGTGTGTATTCTCAACTGCTACTATTCTTCCATCTGCAGGTGACACAATAGCATTAGAAATTTGTGGAACAATTCGTGGTGGATCACGGAAAAATTGTAAAATAAAAAATGCAATAATCCAGAATAGAATAGACCAAGTCCAGCTTGCAAAAATACTTACTAAGATAGCAATTGCAAAAGATCCTGCAATAAAAGGCCATCCTTCACGGGCAAAGAAAGGGTGAGGATAATTCGTCATAATCTAAATAGTTTCAGTAATCTAACCTATTATTAGAATGGGATCGGCATTATCTATTCTATAGTTAATGTTTTAAATAATAATATTCATTCCACATTAATTCTTGTTTTGGTCAACAAGCTGATTTTTTTTAATCCATGGCATCATGCTTCTTAATTTCTTTCCAACAATTTCAATTTGATGTTCTGAAGCAAGGCGGCGGCTAGTTTTAAGCATAGGTGCATCTGCTTGATTCTCTAATATAAATTCACGAGCATACTTTCCAGTTTGAATTTCATGAAGAATTTTTCGCATTTCAGCTCGTGTTTTATCGGTCACAATACGAGGTCCACGAGAAATGTCTCCATATTCAGCATTATTAGATATTGAATAACGCATGTTGGCAATGCCCCCTTCATAAATTAAATCAACGATCAATTTAACTTCATGCAGGCACTCAAAATATGCCATTTCTGGAGCATATCCTGCTTCCACTAATGTTTCAAAACCTGTCTGGATCAGAGCAGTTAGTCCACCACATAATACAACTTGCTCACCAAATAGATCAGTTTCCGTTTCCTCACGAAAATTTGTTTCAATCACTCCTCCACGTGTACCGCCATTTGCTGCCGCATAGGCGAGCGCTAATGCACGAGCTTTACCAGATTTATCTTGATGTACAGCAATAAGAGAAGGAACGCCGCCTCCTTGTATATAGGTTGAGCGCACAAGATGTCCAGGCCCTTTTGGTGCAATCATAATTACATCAAGATCATCTCGTGGTGATACCTGGCTATAGTGGATATTAAATCCATGTGCAAAAGCTATGGTTGCTCCTTTTTTAAGATTAGGCTCAATCTCAGTCCTATAAATAGTAGCAATCTTTTCATCAGGAAGAAGGATCATAACAATATCTGCACCTTTAACAGATTGAGCTATACTCTTTACTGTCAGACCAGCTTTATTTGCTTTATTCCAAGATGAGCCATTTTTTCGTAAACCAACAGTAATTTTTACACCCGAATCATTTAGATTATTTGCATGTGCATGTCCTTGTGATCCATAGCCAACAATAGTGACTTTTTTTCTTTTTATCAGTGATAAGTCAGCATCTTTGTCGTAATAAACTTTCATAGATTTTCCTTCTTAATATAATTGGAAACAGATATTGAAAGACTATTAATTGTAGATAGAAAATTTTCTACAATTTATATCAAATTTTATTTAATTTCTAATGTTCTTTCGCCGCGACCAATTCCAGAGGCTCCAGTACGCACTGTCTCTAGAATAGTATTGTGGCTTATTGTATCGAGAAATGCATCAAGCTTTGAACCAGTTCCAGTCAATTCAATAATATAAGACTTGTCAGTAACATCAACAATGTGGCCACAAAAAATTTCAGTTGTATCTTTTATTTCCTTCCGATTTTTACCTATAGCGCTTACTTTGACCAGCATTAGCTCACACTCTATATGATCCCCATCACTTAAATCAATTACCTTTATTACATCAATTAATTTATTCAGCTGTTTAGTAATTTGCTCAACCACACTATCTGAACCAATAGTAACCAGAGTCATTCTCGATAATGTGGGGTCCTCTGTAGGTGCAACTGAAAGAGATTCGATATTATAACCTCTAGCAGAAAATAGCCCTGCTACGCGTGACAAGGCACCTGCTTCATTTTCCATTAACAAAGAAATAATATGTCGCATTTTTATACCAAAATCATTTCAGATAGACCTTTTCCACCAGGAACCATAGGAAATACATTCTCAGTTTGATCTGTAATGAAGTCCATAAATACTAATTTATCTTTAAGCTTGAATGCTTCTATTAGTGCATCTTCTATATCAACGGGTTGTTTTATTTTTATACCTATATGGCCATAACTTTCTGCTAATTTGACAAAATCCGGTAAAGCATCAACATATGATTCTGCGTATCGATTGCCATGGAAGAATTCTTGCCACTGACGTACCATGCCCATATAACGATTATTTAGGTTAATAATTTTAAGTGGTAGATTATATTGTTTACAGGTTGATAATTCTTGTATGCACATTTGTATACTAGCTTCACCAGTGATGCATGCTACTGCATTTCTGGGGTTGGCAATTTGAACACCCATTGCTGACGGTAGACCAAATCCCATAGTTCCTAATCCACCAGAGTTAATCCATTTTCTTGGTTTATTAAATTTATAGAATTGTGCGGCCCACATTTGATGCTGGCCAACATCAGAAGTAATAAAAGCATTACCTTTTGTTACTTTGTAAAGCTTCTCAACTACCATCTGTGGCTTAATGATGGTACTTTCTCGGTCATATTTTAAGCAGTCCTGTGCTCGCCATTCATTTATTTGTGACCACCATGACTTTAATTCCGACTGCTTTGGTTTTTTGTTACTAGCCATTAGTAATTCAATTAGTTCTTCAAGCACATTTGAAACGTTACCAATGATGGGAACATCTACTTTTACACGTTTGGAGATAGATGAAGGATCTATATCAATATGTATAATTTTTCTAGTGTTATTAGAAAAATGTTTTGGGTTGCCAATTACACGGTCATCAAATCGCGCCCCAATAGCTATTAAAACATCACAATTTTGCATTGCCATATTTGCTTCATAGGTACCATGCATGCCTGGCATGCCAACAAATTGTTTGTCAGTTGCTGGATAGCCACCAAGTCCCATTAAAGTATTTGTACAAGGGAAATTTAGCATTTGTACAAAGCGTGTAAGTTGTGAGGCTGCGTGACTCAATATGACACCCCCGCCAGTATAAACCATTGGTTTTTTTGAGCCTAATATTAATCGAATCGCTTTTTTTAGTTGGCTTGGATAATTTTTACTGATTGGACTATATGATCGTATAGATATGTTAGTAGGGTAGGAGAATTTAAATTTTTCTTGACTGATATCTTTAGGGATATCTACAAGCACTGGTCCTGGACGCCCAGTTGAGCATATATAGAACGCTTTTTTTATTGTAGTAGCTAATTCTGTAATATCTTTTACTAGAAAATTATGTTTAACACATGGGCGCGTTATACCTACAGTATCAACTTCCTGAAATGCATCTAGTCCAATAGCATGGGTTGGTACTTGTCCACTAATAATGACCATTGGAATTGAATCCATATAGGCAGTTGCAATACCAGTAACAGCATTAGTTACTCCGGGTCCAGAAGTAACTAATGCCACTCCTGGATTTTTGCTAGATCGTGCATATCCATCAGCTGCATGTATTGCTGCTTGTTCATGGCGTACTAATATATGCTTTACTTTATTTTGTTTAAATAATTCGTCATATATGAATAGCACTGCTCCACCAGGATAACCAAAGATATGTTTTACCCCTTCTTCCTGTAGACAGCGAATTGTAATTTCAGCACCAGTTAAATCTTCTGCGCCCATTTTTTCTTATTTTCCTGCATTGTGAAACATAAATATAATAAATAGAACAATGAACATTAGCTGGTAGCTGACTTTTGGTCAACCCCTTGTTAGCTGTTACTTTACATGCTATTCATAGTTTTATTCTTTTTTTGATAGTGGCTATTATCTACTTCTTAGACTACCTTGTTTGAGTCTATTATTACAATAGAGTATTTATAGGTTGTAAATGTTCATAATAGATCCATGAGATAAAAGTGTGAATTATTCAAATTTATTCAAATTTGGTTATTATACTTTAAGGTATTATGCGTAGATTGGTACTATTTATTCGAGGATAAAGATTATCTTTAGGCTTTACTTTGGAACTGATAATAACCTTCTTTACTTATTAATGTTAAAAAAAATGGCACATTACTTGAGAACTAACCTTAATAAAGAGTAAAATAGCGCCTTTTCATATCTAGGGTTTAAATTGGAGAGTATGCATGCCTGTCACAACAGATAAAAAAGCAAAGATAGTGGGTGATTATCAAAGAGCTGCCGGGGATACTGGTTCTCCGGAAGTGCAGGTGGCATTACTGACTGCCCGTATAAATGATTTAACCAGTCATTTTAAAGCTCATGTTAAAGATCATCATTCCAGGCGTGGTTTATTACGTATGGTGAATCGTAGACGAAAGCTACTTAATTATTTAAAGCGCAGTAGTAACGATGTTTATCGTGCTCTAATTGAGCGACTAGGTCTTCGTAAATAGACTTATCCTAACTAGGAAAACAGAGGCATTTCAATTATTTATAGCTCTTTATTGGGAAAGAATAGTAGGCGTTCATATCAATTAGTTGGATATTGGGACAAATAAAGATAATCTCATTAGAAAGGAAAGTACATTGAAATCTATCAAGAAAAGTATTAGTTACGGACGCCATACATTGACGTTAGAAACTGGAGAGATTGCAAGGCAAGCTCATGGGGCCGTAATGGTCTCAATGAATGAAACAGTAGTATTAGTTACAGTTGTAGGTGCTAAAAATGTCAGGCCAGGGCAAGATTTTTTCCCGCTAACTGTAGACTATATGGAACGTAGTTATGCTGCCGGTAGAATACCTGGTAGTTTTTTTAAGCGAGAGGGGCGGCCTTCTGAAAAAGAAATCCTTACTTCTCGTTTAATTGATCGGCCTATTCGTCCTCTATTTCCTGATAGTTTTTATAATGAAGTACAAATTGTTGCTACAGTTTTATCTTCTGATAATGAAATAGACGCAGATATTCCAGCAATGATTGGTGCCTCTGCTGCGTTAGTATTATCTGGTATTCCATTTGACGGACCAATTGCAGGTGCACGTGTTGGTTATATTAATGGAAGTTATGTTCTTAATCCAACAATAACTGAGCTTGATCAGACAGAACTTGATCTAGTGGTGGCAGGGACGGAGAGTGCAGTTCTTATGGTGGAATCTGAAGCAAAGGAACTATCTGAAGATGTAATGTTAGGTGCGGTTGAGTTTGGTCGTAAAGAGATGCAGGTAGTTATAAATATAATTAATGATTTAGCTGATGAAGCTGGAGTAACTGAATGGGAGTGGACTCCTGTAGAACAAGATATTAGTCTTGCTGAGAAAATCACAGAATTGGTAGAGGCGGATTTATCCTCAGCATTTGATTTAAAGCAAAAACAAGAGCGTACTGAGGCTATTAATAAAGTTTGGGAAAAGGTTAATGTAGAATTGGGAGTAGATTTAGAGGATGGGCCAGATAAACAGTCTGTCCAAAAGGTTTGTTTTGATCTTGAATCTAAAATCGTACGTGGTCGAATTCTTAATGGGGAACCACGAATAGATGGACGAGATACTCGTACTGTACGACCTATCTCTATTCGTAATAGTGTATTACCCCGTACTCATGGTTCTGCTTTATTTACACGTGGTGAGACACAAGCATTAGTGGTGGCAACTCTTGGTACAGGACGTGATGAGCAAAAAATAGATTCTTTACAGGGAGACTACACTGATCGTTTTATGTTTCATTATAATTTCCCACCTTATGCGACTGGAGAGACTGGAAGAGTTGGTACACCTAAGCGCCGTGAAATTGGCCATGGACGACTTGCTAAGCGTGCACTTGTTGCAGTTTTACCTTCTGCTGAAGAATTTGGGTATTCATTAAGAGTAGTATCTGAAATTACTGAGTCTAACGGTTCTAGCTCTATGGCTTCAGTTTGTGGGGGATGCGTTGCTTTAATGGATGCAGGGGTACCGCTTAAAAATCATGTAGCTGGAATTGCGATGGGGTTGATTAAAGAAGGAAATCGTATTGCTGTATTAACTGATATTCTTGGTGATGAAGATCACTTAGGGGATATGGATTTTAAAGTTGCAGGTACTGAAGATGGCATTACCGCATTACAAATGGATATTAAGATTCAGGGTGTCAATAAGGAAATCATGCATGCAGCTCTTGAGCAGGCAAAAGAGGGGCGTTTACATATTCTTGATATAATGAAACAGGCTCAACCCTCAACTCGTAAAGAAATCTCAGAGCATGCTCCACGTATTATTAAGATTAAAATTAATCCTGAAAAGATTCGTGATGTAATTGGTAAAGGTGGTGCAGTGATTCGTGCATTAACTGAGGAGACTGGTACAACTATAGATATCACAGATGACGGCGTTGTCATGATAGCTTGTATTAGCTCTGAAGGCGGAGAATTAGCTAAAAAACGTATAGAAGACATTACTGCTGATGTGGAGGTAGGTAGAGTTTATGATGGGACTGTATTGAAGCTTTTAGATTTTGGTGCAATTGTAAGCGTTTTACCTGGAAAAGATGGGTTGTTACATATTTCACAAATTGCGAATGAGCGCGTTAATAGTGTGGCTGATCACTTAAAAGAAGGCCAGCTTGTACGTGTTAAAGTTTTAGAAGCTGATGATAAGGGGAGATTGCGTCTTAGTATGAAGGCAGTTACAGCTGAAGCTGATGATAATACATCAGATTAGATTTTGAATAATTTAGCTAAAATGTAAATATTTAATTTCTATTTAGCTAGCTGTCTTTCTCTTATTTCATCCAGAGTCTTGCAATCTATACAAAGGGTGGCTGTTGGTCTAGCTTCTAATCGTTTTAGGCCAATTTCTATACCGCAGGTATCACAATAACCATAATCACCAGAATCATTAGAATCAATTCTAGCAATAGTCTCATTAATTTTTTTGATTAGCTTACGTTCTCGATCACGATTACGTAGTTCAAGTGCCATATCAGATTCCTGGCTTGCGCGGTCATTAGGATCTGCAAAAACTGTAGCTTCGTCTTGCATGGTGTGGACCGTACGGTCTATATCCTGCCCTAACCCAACTTTAATATCTTCAAGTATTTTACGGAAATGCTTAAGTTGCTTAGCATTCATATATTCTTCTCCCTTTTTCATTTTATAGGGAGTAGTTTGCTTGAGTTGTTGTTGCGACATTTCTTAGTATTCCTTTTCTTAGCTAGTTACAATTAATGACGCTTTAATATCAGAAATTACAGTATAGAGCAAGTGTTGTAATAGTTTTTTAAGAAATGATTTTAAAATAATATAATTTAAAGTTACTTTCTATTGCAGCTTATTCTTATATTTAAATAAACTACATGACATATATAGAAAAATTGACCTTTTATTGGTGGAAAGGTATAGTTACACGCTTCCCCGGGGTGTAGCGTAGCCTGGTAGCGCGCCTGGTTTGGGACCAGGATGTCGGGAGTTCGAATCTCTCCACCCCGACCAATTTCACTCAATTAAATTGGGTTACCCGGTTTGAGTAGTGCCCGTAGCTCAACCGGATAGAGCACCAGCCTTCTAAGCTGGGGGTTACAGGTTCGATTCCTGTCGGGCACGCCATATAGTTCTTGAATTAATTTATTTTAGGCTCAAATGCATGGGTTATTTTTAGTTCTTTTGATGGTGGCTGTAGCTCAGCTGGTAGAGCCCCGGATTGTGATTCCGGTTGTCGTGGGTTCGAGCCCCATCAGCCACCCCATATAAACAATATTATCTATGATGATTCAACATAAAGCATGTATTAACTTTGATTAAGTAATTTTTTCAAAGCTATCTAAAATTTAAAATTATTATAGTTTAGTTTAATTTATCATTTCTCCAAAATTTAGTTCCTTTTACAGTAGCTTGAAGTGCTAGTCCTGCTTCTGTTAATTGATAGATTGTTATGCCGTCAATTACAATCTCAACTCCTATCGCTGCACCTTTGTCAATAGTTTTAGCGGCAGCATCAGCTTGTGCTCCAAATTCCCAGCCACTATTAATAAATTTATCCATAGTTGCTTGGTCATGAAAAATAAATATAGAACGAAAATCTTTAACACCTAGTCCGAATCCAAAGCCAACTTCGCCCATTCTCATATATACTGGTTTTTCATTTTTTGGCTGTACAAGCCCATACCCACCACCAAAGCTTGCAAGAATTAGATTAATATTTGCGTTACTGAATACGGCATAACCAGGTGCTTCTTCAATTCTATTTTTGGCTTTGGGTTGGGCCTTATAGAGATCAGAAAGAGCTTTATCTCTCATAGCAAGATATTCTTTACGGTCTTCTTCAGGACTGCCGGCTATTGCTGTAGTAGAAAGAATGCTAAAGATGATGGAGGTCACTAAGCAATATAATCCAAATTTTGCTCGCGTCATATTAATTCTCCTTTATTTAATAACTTAGAATTATATTTATAATAGTATATTTTAGTAAATATTTGAGCTTAATTTTATAGATACAGTATTAAATTAGGATCATTCATTATTCTGCATTCAGTGTGGAATAAATAATTATTTAATTCCCAATTCAATACCAGCATGTAGTACTACGGTTGATAGGGTGGTGCGAGCAGAGCGTACTTCTTTTGCTAGGCGTAGTAATGTATTTAGGGTTATAGACTGTTTTAGTAGTAAAGCTATTATTTTTATTATTTTAGCGCTGCCATCAGGATTTATTGAGCTTAATAGAGCCAATGGAGGTGAAAACTCTATAGGGTCTGAAATCGCACGTATTGCAAGGAAAGGAATATCTGAATTTTTAGCTACCTCAGCTACTGCTCCACTTTCTAGATCTACTGCACAAGCTCCTGTGATTTTTTCAAATTCTTGTTTTTCAGTCATTGAGGTAAGAATCTTTTTACTTGTTGCTAGTGTACCACCAATGACTCGTATGTGAGAAGGCAAATTTTTCTGTATCCGATTTCTCCAGGCTAGGGAAACAGGTAATGGGCATTCATTATAAATTGATTCGGGAAGTACTAGGTCACCTGCACGTAATTTAGGGCTTATTGCTCCTGCAACTCCAAAGCTGATTAAAGAATTCGCACCTCTTGCCTGAAGTTCCTCTGCTGCTTTTCGTGCAGAATCTTCTCCTATACCACATAAACATATAGATGTATTATCCCCTATATTTATTATTTCACCGAGAGGTAAGTAGCGATTAGTGATGCAACGACCCTCAATTCGCATAGCCGTAACAATGCCTATATTATTCAAATATTATCCTGCTGGGTAATTTTTTGGTATCTTGCTAGCGCCCATAATGGAAAATATTTGGTGTAGCCATGATATTTTAAATAGAAGACCCTTGGAAATCCTGGTGCAGTGAACCAGGGATCATTCCATAATCCAGAGCTATCTTGTTGGTTTAAAAGGTATTTTATTCCTCTATTTACTTCTTCACTATGAGCTTCACCTGCTGCCATTAGGCCAAGTAAAGCCCATGCGGTTTGAAAAGAAGTGCTTATTCTAAACCTCCCTGCTAATTTTGGTGCAAAATAGGTATCATTGTTTTCACCCCATCCACCATCCTCTCTTTGAACTGATTTTAACCATCCTACAGCGCGAATGATAGATGTATGAGAAGTATCTATTTTTGCTAGTCTCAAGGCTTCTAGTACTGACCAAGTTCCATAAATATAATTACTTCCCCATCGACCAAACCAAGCACCATTTTTTTCTTGTTCATTAAATAAATAGTCTAATCCTTTTTTTATTGAAATTTGTTGTTCAGATTTTCCGTATAAAGCTAGAAAGCCAGTACAACGGGCACTTACATCACTAGTGGGAGGGTCAAGTAATGCACCATGATCAGCAAATGGGATTTCGTTAAGATAATAATAAGTATTGTCGACATCAAAGGCACCAAAACCACCATTTTTTGATTGCATGCCGCTAAGCCAGAATGCAGCTCTTGATAAATTTTTATTATAAATATTAGAGTCTGCCTGATACATTGCCCAAGCTATTGCAGCTGTATCATCAAGATCAGGGTAATGTGGATTTGCGTATTGAAAAGCCCAGCCACCACCAGCTAGCTTTATATTTTCTTCTCTCCAGTCGGCAGGCGCATCCAGTATTTGTAGAGGAGCTAGCCAGTTAAGAGCTTTACGGACATATTTTTGATCGGCACCACTATCTTCTTGTAATGCTAGGCTAGCTAGAGCAGTATCCCACACAGGAGATGTGCATGGTTGGCACCAGGCCTGCTCATCATCAATGATTAATAATCCTAATAAAGCTTTGCGACATTGGTCCCTATATGGATGCTCATAAGGGTAGCCTAGTAATGAAAGCGCTTCATTGGCATTAACCATAGCGGGGAAAATTGCTCCTAGGCCACATTCACCATTTAGTCGTTCTATTATCCATCGCTCTGCTCGCCGGAGAGCAACACGCCGTAGGATATTTGGAATAAATGGTTCAAATACTGAGGCAGTACGCTCAATAAATAAGAATAAGCGGTTGAGAGGAGTTCTTACTGGGAAATAATCACGTTCTTTTTTTGGGTCTATAGTAAAGAGTTCTCGAATATTAATCTTATGCGGATTAGCAGCTTTTGCTCTTAGGCTACATAAGATTGTCAGTGGTACCGTTACTGTACGTGACCAATAGGCTATTTTACTTAGATGAAATGGAAACCATTTTGGTAATAAAATAATCTCAACTGGCATAAATGGTACACCTCGCCAGGGGAGTTGCTCGTACATTGCAAGTAATATTCTGGTAAAAACATTTGTTTTTGATGCACCACCATTTGACAGAATAGCTGTACGAGCAGCTACCATATGTGGAGCATCTTGTGAATCACCAGCTAGCTTCAATGCATAATAAGCCTTTACAGTACAACTTATATCAAAATGTCCACCATAGTATAGAGGCCAGCCCCCATGTTCCTTGTCCTGCTTGGTTCGGATGAAGCGGGCAATTTTTATTTCAAGGTCCGTGTCTATATCATCCATAAAATGCATCATCAGTATATATTCGGCGGGAATAGTACAATCTGCTTCAAGTGGGAAGCACCAATGTCCATCTTTTTTTTGTAAGGCTAATAATGCTTTGCGTGCGGATGCCAAGGCTTTTACTAGTTTTCTAGTATCAGATTTAGAACTAATATCCTCCTGGCTCAGATTAGTAAGAGCGTTATCTGTTTCTGTCATTAGATTCCCTTCCGGTATGTCAGGCTGAGTTAGTTTATTCTATATAATAAGCTGGTAAGATTCTTATTATTTATATCAAAATTATATTGCTAGAGTTGATTTCTTTTTTATACAAAGAAAATTTATCAAGTTTATTGCAGATAAAAATACTATGAAGATTTATCGGAGCAGGGATCATTGAGGTACTTAGTATCCGCTGTATCGTAAAGCTCTTCATCAAGATCTTCTTCAGGAAAGAGATTGTCATAATCAGTTGGTGGTTTACCATCAAATACAAGGTTTTCTCGATGTTGCCAGTATGCCTCACGAGTAAATACATAACGATCTAGCGCGGCCTGATCACGAATACGCATTTTCTCTGAATACTGTGCACGCTTATCAATTGCTCCTAGAAGACCTAAGGGGATAGTTACTGGAGCTCCAGCAACAAATCCTGCATAAAATAACATATTTGATGCTATGGTGACAGGGAGACCAATTACATCACGATTACTACTAGGGCCTAGAATAGGTAAATACACATAAGATTTATTATCCACACCCCAAACCCCTAATGTCTGTCCAAAATCTTCATCATGTTTTTTTAATCCGATTGAGGATGCTGGATCAAATATTCCACCTAATCCTATTGTAGTATTTACAACAAAACGCAAACTATCACCTAGTCCTTGTTTAACTTTTCCTTGTAATAAGCCATTTAAAGCTACATTTGGGTATGCAAGGTTTGCATAAAAATTTCCAACTGATTCTCGTACTGATTCAGGGACACTATCTACATATGAGTCGGCAACTGGTTCGAATACAGATTCGTCTAGAGACTCAGTAACGTTATAAAATTTGCGATTAAATTTCTCATAAGGATCTCCCTCTATACAGGGATCGCTATAAGGAATTGATTTCGTAATTTTATTTGAGGATGCTTTGCTATTATTTTTATTGGATGTTGTTGAGCATCCAGCAAATACCGTGGTAAATAGTATTAGTAAAATAGTAGTTAGACGGCTTAGTTTCATACCGCATATCCTGTTTTTTAAAAGTTACGCTATAGTAATTCGTTTTTAGTGGCTCTGTACAGTAGAAATGGTTATCTTTTTTCTATGATATTTAGTTTTAATTACTTAATCATAAAGCACATTACTATTTTAAGAAACCACTTTTTTAGATGAAGTATTTAACAAAATCGGTAAAATAAAGAGTGTGCAAATAAGAGTACAAGCTAATCCTACAGTTAATAATATTCCCATACTAGCAGTTCCTAAATGAGAAGAAAACATTAAACTAGCAAATGTGACCAGAGAAGTTAGAGCACTGTAGAAAACAGCTCGAGCAGTACTGGTATGGATCAGAGTTCCACCAGCTAATTTTTCATTACGATTTCGGTGCACCATATGTAGGCTACTATCTAGTCCAATACCAAGTAAAAGTGGAAGAGCAATAATATTAGCGAAATTGAATGGTACATTTAACAATATGGTGAAAATACCAATAAATATACTTGATAGGAAGAGTGGAATAAGCACTAATATAGTATACTTTATACTTCGTAATAAAATTAATAGCGCTATAACAATACCAGCTAGAGCTAATGAGAATGCTTGTATGAAAGCTTGCACAACAGCCTCTCCAGCTTCTAAATTTATCATGGGAGCACCGGTAGCCTGTGGTGCAATCTTTTGTATAGCTCGAACAAAGCGCCTTAATGCATCGTTATCATTTATATCTTCTGAAGGGTATACAGCAATTTTGTATTCTCCTGCTTGACTAAGCCAGCGATTTATCAAAGGCATTGGGAGATCATTTTTATTGAATGTCGTAGAGGTCTCAATAGCAGTCTGCATTCGGTGTAAAGAGGTAGGTAGAGTTATAAGCAAATCTTCCTCTACCAAGTGTAATAGTTTCTCTTTATTTATCTTCTCATTCTTTTTGAGATGATCAAATACTGCGGATAGTGAGCTCTTAAGCGTACGGGCAGGAATTATTAGAGCATGCTCAGGTCTTTCGGCAATAAATTTATCAAGGGTATTACTAAGTTTAGTTAATTCCTTTTGTTGCTTTAGCATCACTTCCTGATTGCTTACTTGTGATGGATAGGACATGGTTAATGGTCCTGTGGTAAGCGCCATTTCTTCAATGAATGGTAATTTAATTTCCTGATCCTCTGGAACAAAATCAAGGATTGTTACCACTCTTTTTACTTCTGGTAATTTTGCTAGATCTCTTACTAGAATATCAGTATCTTTACGATTCTTAGCTAATACAGCTACATACCAAGGCGAGTTATCAACTTCTGAGAGTAATTCTTTAAAAGTACTTACAGCCTCTCCTTTTGGATCTAACATGTTCAATAAATTATAGTCAAATTTTAATTGAGGAAAAAGTATGACAGCAGATAATAGTCCAATAAAAATAGCTGTATAACTTAGTTTTTTCCATCTAAATGATATTTCAAGTATTTTGCTAAGAGAGCGATCAATATTAGATTCTAATTTAGATTGTTTTGGTGTATAGCGAAGTAAAGCAGGTCCAATAGTAAGAGTAACAAGCAGGCTAATCAGCATACCAGTACCTGAAATTACTCCTAATTCAGCTACTCCCTTAAAATCTGTAGGTATAAAAGCATAAAAAGCGATAGCATTTGTGAGGGCGCATACAGTTAGAGCTCCTCCTGCTACTCTCCCAGATTCAAAAATCGCATCTTTATTTGATAGACCTTTTTCTATTATTTCTTGGTATCTTAAGAGAAAATGGATTGCAAAATCTGCGCCAAGACCAATGTACAGTATTGCAAAAGCAATTGATATTATATTTAGGTGGCCTATTGCAGCAGTAGCAAATGCTGTAGTGAAAATTAAGCCGAGGATCAGGCAGATTATTACAGCTAATAATAATCTAATCGTACGCATTGCAAAAAACAATACTAATGCAACCATGATAAATGTAATTATTCCAGCATATTCCATGCCACGTAGAGAGCTGTTTAATTCTTCATCTGCCAATGCTATTGCGCCAGTAATGCGCATTTGGATAGGGCTGTCAGCTGTTAGGCCAATTTCATGTGCCGCAGCTTGTAATGCAGTGATTGCTTTTTCGGCTGGATATAGCTGGGTAAAATCCTGTTTTGGTTTTACCATTATAAATTCTTGATATCTTTCTTGTTGAGATTTTCCTCGGAATAGCTCTTGCCATGAAAGAACGCGTGGCGTCCCTGAAAGTCTGGCATTTAAAGTAGTACTCAAGCTATAAAACAATGGTCCCAGCTCCAGGTCACGTCCCTTACGTAACTCATCTGTTGCACCAGATAATACAGAGGAAAAAGTTTGTAGTGTAGGATCTTTTGCAATATGGGCGATCAGTGGCTGTGCTTTTGCCATATGATCTATAATTCTTTCTAATTCAGGAATATTTTCGTACAGCAAGCTATTATGTATAAAAAAAGAATCTATATTTGGAGCATAGATATCTTGGAAATTCTGTGTGTCATTTTTTAGGAGATCAGAAAGAAGGCCAGCAGTAGCATATGCTTGTTCCGGTGTAGGCGCATCCAATACTACTAACATGCTATCATTTTCTTGGGGGAACGTTTTATTGTAATGCTTTAAATTGACGCGAAATGGGAGGTGTTCTGCAAGCATATCGGCAGTGTCTGTATTCATACCAAGGTTTTTTGCTATATATACAGAGCAACTCATAGCAGCAAGTAATGCTACAAGAATTATCCATGGTGCGTAGATATGCGAGGTAGTAGCCCAACGCCCAAAAGTGCTATAGATATGTCTTTTTGAAGCTTCCACTATTGAGGGCTGTCCTTCAGGGGAGGTGATTAATTTTCTTCAGCTATTTTGATTTTCTTCTTGAGCATATCGATAAAAACATTAAATCCTTTTTGCTCAAGGACAGTACGGTATTCTACGCGCTTTAGTGCAAGATCGCTAACTCCATCAGCTAAAACATTGATAATTCTCCAACCTGTTTCGTCTTTACGTAGGAGATAATCAAGACTTACAGTATCGCCACTAGATCGGACTAATTGGCTGCGCACCAAAACATAATCTCTAGGCATTTTTTTTTGTTCAATATATTCAAAATGCTCATTATCATATTTCTTGAACCACCCTGCATAAGTGCTAATACTTAGCTTATGAAAATGATCGGAAAGAATTTTTTTTTGTTCTGGTTCTAGTTTGGCCCAGAGTCCTCCTAGAATTTTCTTTAAAATAAAATCAAGCTCATGGGAATTTTCGATTATAGGAGCTAATAGTTTAAAACGACCTTGAAACCCAAGTTTATTTCCCCCCTTCATTCCTTCTAATAAATGAATATGAAGATTACTGATAGTTTTTGCTGGGGCTGTATTAGTATCAAAATCTTGTGCTGAGACTATTGGTGTAAATAGGAAGCAAGCTGTTAGCACTAGCCAATATATTACTAGTTTTATATCTATCAAATTATTTAATTTTTGTATAGCCATATATCTAATAATTTTATTATAGCCCAATGCAAGGTAGTTTGCTGATTCCAATTAAGGTTTAATTGTCACAGGTATCTCCGAGAGAGTGTTTTTTTTCTTTTGCTCCTCAACTATCCATTTAGGGACTGGTTCAGCTACCATTGACCCTACAGTTTTTGGTCCCCTTATGGCCGTGAATAATCCTTTTAGAGGGTGTTGTAGCATATCTTCAACTGCCGTTGCTTCATAACCACAGTGTGCCATGCATTGTACGCATTTTGGATTGTTAGTATTCCCATACTTCTCCCAAGGAGTGTCATCCAGAAGCTCCTGAAAAGTAGATACATAACCCTCATCGGATAGTAAATAGCATGGCTTCTGCCAGCCAAATATATTACGGGTTGGATTGCCCCACGGGGTACAATCATAACTTTGATTACCTGCTAGAAAATCAAGATAGAGTGTTGAGTGGTTTAATTTCCAGTTCCGCTTCCTCTTCTTGCTAAGTTTAAAAATTCCCCGAAATAAATTCTTAGTATCTTTACCTTTAATAAACACATCTTGTTGGGGTGCACGCTCATAACTAAAACCGGGGGCAATAGTTGCTCCTTCTATGCCTAGTGTCATAGCGTAATCTAGAAACTCAGCAACGTCTTCTGGGGTTTCACCTTGAAATAGAGTGCAATTTACCGTGACTCTAAATCCTTTTTTTACAGCTAATTTTATAGCCTCAACCGCTCGATCAAAAACGCCTTCTTGACAAACAGAGTTATCATGTCTTTCTTTCATCCCATCTAGATGAACAGATATAGTTAAGTATGGAGATGGTTTGTAGTCATTAATTCTCTTTTTTAATAATAGTGCGTTTGTACATAGATAAATGTATTTTTTACGTGCGATAATACCCTTTACTATTTTTGGCATTTCTTTGTGGATTAATGGTTCTCCGCCTGGAATTGATACCATCGGCGCACCACATTCATCGACAGCTTGCATACACTCTTCATATGAAAGACGTTTATCTAGGGTTTCATTAGGATAATCTATTTTCCCACAGCCGCCACAAGCTAGATTACAACGAAAAAGTGGCTCTAGCATTAAAACCATTGGGTATTTTTTTACCCCGTTTATTTTTTGTTTTAACAGGTAACTGGCCACAGCTAGTTGTTGACGTAATGGAACACCCATAAGCAAATTTCTCCAAGATTAATTTAATAGGCCAAATAATAATCATTCATAGATAAAATTGCTACTTTTATTATTCTATTTTGCCGCATAATTAAATGTTTTCTGCTTGCGTAATAGTGCTGCAGGTAATTTAAAAGTAATATCTTCTGATACCCCTTCCAACTCTTTAATGCTAGTTACTCCAAGGCTTTGTAATCGATCAAGAACACCTTGTACCAATATCTCGGGAGTAGAAGCACCGGCAGATACACCTATTCTGGAACTATTGGTGAGCCAGTTTGGAGAAATTTCATTAGCATCTTGAATTAAATAGGCATTGACACCACTCATTTCACCGACTTCCCGTAGACGAGCAGAATTAGAACTATTTCTGGCACCCACTACTAAAATTACATCCACTTTTTCTGCAAGACTGCGTACAGCATTCTGGCGGTTTTGTGTTGCATAACATATATCAGATAATTCAGGGCCTTTTACATCTGGAAAACGATCTTTTAAGGCCTGCACAATGCAACGTGTATCATCTAAGCTAAGAGTTGTCTGAGTTACATAAGATACTCGCTTTGGATCAGAAACTTTAAGAGCCTGAACATCTTCTACAGAACCAACCACATGCACTGTTCCGCGTACTCTTCCGTATGTGCCTTCTACTTCAACGTGGCCTCGATGACCAATAATTACTACTTCATATCCACTTTTATTATAACGTTGAGCCTGTAAATGCACTTTGGTAACAAGTGGGCAAGTTGCATCAATAATTTCCAGATCTTGAGCTTTAGCAGCTTCCATAACTGCGTCAGATACGCCATGAGCACTGAGAACAGTTACTGTTTTGGGTGGGATGCTTTTCATATCTTCAGTAAAAATAACTCCACGTGCTTCTAGGTCTTGGATTACTTGTTGATTATGAACGATTTGATGCAGTACATAAATAGGAGCCCCATAAAGTACTAGTGCCTGTTCAACAATTTCTACAGCACGCACAACACCGGCACAGAAGCCTCTCGGATTAGCAAGTATGGTTTCTATGTTGTTCTCCTTATTGAATATTTTATTAAATTCCCTATATGACATTATTCTAGCACGTAAGTTGCATAAATTATATATGTAAGTTTGTTAACTATATAAATTATGAGGATTTTATTCTAATTTTAAATTTTCTTATATAAACTGATTGGCTACTATTAAATCATGCCAATCAGTTGTATAACTTAGACTTTTATTGTTTTGTTTCATTTTCCATGGCTGTGTTATACCCTCGGATGCAACTACTAATATTTTTCTCCCCATTTTTGTATTAATTTTATCTAGTATCATCATTAGATTATCGGATTTTTCTTGTTTCTCTTTTTTGTTAAACAGGCTAGGTTGGTATTTTTTTCTTGGTACTATTTTAGATAGTGAGATTCCTGCCTTTTGATATTTATATCCATTGCAATAAATTGTACGTAATCCGAATGATGCAAATTTTGTAAGCACTAGGGTGTTGTCTGTCTGATCTGGTAATGGGATAGTCGTACTGTTAGTGTAGCAAGATTCCTTTTTGTTGAATGGGCTGGTACTTATATGAATATGGATTGATCCTGTATATGAATTTTGCTGACGTAATTTCTCAGCAGCACGGCTAGCATAAAGAGTAATAGATTGTTCTAGATCTTTAAAATCAGTTATTGCTGTGCTAAAGGAGCGAGAACAGGTTATTTTCTTTTTAGGCGCAGTTGTTTCCTTGAGTTTAAAGCAAACTATATTATTAAGCTCAAAAATAATTTTTCTTAAATAGACAGAGGATTGTAAATTTATCGTTCTTAGATTAAGATTTTTTAAATCAAATGCAGTGTAAATACCAGTTTTTTGTAATTTTATTGAGAGTTGTTTGCCAATACCCCATACATCTTTCGTATTAATTCTATTTAGTAATTTATTTTGCTTCTGTATAGTCATAGCGTTGAAATTGCATACATTCTGAAATGATGAATTTTTTTTTGCAACGTGATTTGCAAGTTTCGCTAACGTTTTTGAGGATCCAATTCCTATGCAAACAGTTAATCCCGTTTGTTGTTGTATACAATTACATATTTTTTGTGCATAAATAGTCAAGTCATCTTTGCAGAATCCTGTGAAATCTAGAAAGCATTCATCAATAGAGTATATGTCTTGGTTTGGGCTAAATTTAGATAGGATGCTCATTACTCGATCAGACATATCGGAATATAGCGCATAATTAGAAGAGCAAGTAATAATATTATGCTTTTTTGCTAAAGTTTTAAGCTGAAACCAAGGCTCTCCCATTCTCACGCCAAGTGCTTTTGCTTCTTCGCTTCTGGCAACTATGCAGCCATCATTATTAGAAAGTACTACTACTGGTTTATTTTTTAATTTTGGATTAAATAATTGTTCACAGCTTACATAAAAATTATTGCAGTCAACTATAGCAATAGAGCAGTTCATTTAAATTTACGCATGGATCCAGTAACAACTCCCCAGATTTCAAAGGATTGTCCTTCTTTGATTTCAATATTAGAGTAATTTTTGTTAGCTGGGATAAGGGCTATGCCTTTCTTAGATTGCCCTAGAATTTTTACGGTAAATTCTCCATCTAACATCACAAGGACAATATCACCAGTTTGTTGGGATATTGAACGGTCAATAACTAGCACATCATTATCGAAGATACCTGCTTCTATCATTGAGTCTCCTTTGACACGCACGAAAAATGTTGCAGTATCATTTTTTACGAGATAATCACTTGGATTGAGTCGTTTTTCAACATGATCATCAGCTGGAGATGGAAAGCCAGCAGCTACTTTCGATATATAGAGTGGGAAAGTAGTATGATGC
Organism: Nitrosomonadaceae bacterium; assembly: GCA_002721545.1. Classification (GTDB taxonomy): domain Bacteria; phylum Pseudomonadota; class Gammaproteobacteria; order Burkholderiales; family Nitrosomonadaceae; genus BJGV01. The sequence goes on from PBKR01000011.1 coordinate 142,254, forward strand.
TTGGCCTGTATCAACTGGATTAGACTAGAGAGCTTGGTGTGTGTTTGTAACGGAGTCTCTTTTGTTAGAGCAGAGATAGCATTCTTGATGATTTTAGCTGTGCTTACCGGAACACGTATGACTTTAGTAGGCTGAGCTATATTATTTCCTAGTTTGCGTCCAGCACCCGGGCGCCTGCCCCCATGAGTCTTTATAGTATTAGTCATCATAAACTTGATTTTGTAACAGTTAATCAAGTTTACATTTAAGTTCTTTGAATGGCAAGAGTGAGTAATAAAGCAGTATACATTTATTCTTGTTTCTTCCTGCCTTTTATTGGTTTTGTGTGCTGAGAATATATCTTTTTACTACATGTCCTTAGTTCTTTTATTGCTGGTTCTCGTAATATTATGTATATAGATTTATTATGGGCTGGCAAGTATTTTTAATAGTATAAATGAGTTAATCAAAATTATAGGTCGTCTTAGCTAAAAATAAACAGGAAATAATATGGAGATATTTGATGATTTTGCAATATTATATATTTGCGTGGCATGTATTTATATTATTCATAAGATTTACGTTTCATCGCGGAAGGGTTGGGACACAACAGCAAAACCTATAGTTGGGATAATTATTTTAAGTGCTTTGCTATATCTAACTATAAAATAAATATAAGAATCACAGATAATACTTAGGAGATTAAATTTTTATTCATAACTAGGTCTGATTAGTTTGAAAATAATTAAATTATTGTGGGTATACAGTATTTTAAAGATTTTATTTGTGTAGGCATGTTTTGCTATAGTATCTAATCAATATCCCCTATTTTCCTGCATAGCGAATTTTCTTAGAAGTAAGAGTGGTGCCGGGAGGGGGGGTCGAACCCCCATGATGTTACCATCGCGGGATTTTGAGTCCCGTGCGTCTACCAATTCCGCCATCCCGGCTAATTTATCTCACTAGATTAGAAATTTGAAAAATTTATTTATATAAGTAAATATAGGATTATGGATAGTCTAAGAGACAATGATTAATTGTAACTCAGACTATAGTAGGAGTGTTGTAATCACAAAAATAATTAGGCTTTTAGGTGAGGTTTATTTTCCCATTTTCTGCAAGGGAATAAATAAAAAATGTCTTAATAAAATTTTAGTATAAGTAGGCCAGCTATAATTTATCAGAAATTTATAGCCAGTGCTGTAGTTAAAGCTGTATTAGTTTCTGTGGTAGTGCCATCTTGTTTTGTAAAGATATTATCTTTATTAATAAGTGATCTTGCTTCAAATCGCCAAAGAAAATTCTTTGTGATATGCCAATCAAAATTTGCAGAGAAGGCCCATGTTCTAAAGCTATTTGGTGCTATAGAAGATAAAAGTACACTATCCCTGTCATCAAAATACTCTCCTCTTATTGCCATAGCCGTATTTTTTGTTGGGGTGTAACGGATAATAACTGTAGAATTAAACCATTTATTGAAAGTTGATGAGCCTTTTCTCTTCTGTTCCATACCAATATCAAAACCAACTGTTGCAGCTAATTTATTACTCAGCTTTAAGGTGCTGTAGAAGTTATGGAAATATCTCATTAATCTACTATGGTTTGGCGTATCAGTACCAATAAAAGTACTACTGTTTAAGGTTATATTGGAAGAAGGCTTGTAAGTAATTTGTGTGCCAAATGAAGGGAGTGTATTTCCATCTATAGGTTTAATACTCTGCCAACCAGTTAGAATGAGGGCACTCATAAACCACTTACCATCATTAGAAGTATGGTTAATTCTTGCACCAGACTCATAGTAGGGAACATTCTCGGCCGTAAGGCTTCTTGTTAAAGTCCAATTATTACTACCTTTAGCATTTTCAAATCCAATGTGGGACGAAAAAGTACCTATTTCAAGCCATGTATTATTTTCTTTTAAAATTTTTAGTGCAATATTAGCTTCATATAGATTTTTCAGTAAACCTGGCTCTTCCTTATAATTGCTACGCATATAGGTTCCTGCAGCCAGGGCAAAATTAGCTTTAACATTTTTAATATCATATTTTATTTTAAAGAATGCTAGATTTACTGCTGGCTCATTATTTCGGTTATAGCTTACGAATATGGGTGATTTTTTATTATTTAAAGAATTACTAAAAGTAGTAGAACCGTATGTTTCAACATAACCACTAACCTTGAATGGTGATATTAGATTATTTGTAAGCTTGATAATTTCTTGTGAATATACTTCTTTACTAAAAAACAAGATAATAACCATAATAAAGATATTTTTTATTTGATTTTTTGGAGAATTTATAATCTTAAATTTATGGATAATTTGGTACATATATAATTTGTATTTTTATAATTATCAAACTATTTTTTGTTGATAATTTTTTTCTGTAATTATTGTTATAAGAAAACTACTAAAAATAAGAACATATAAAATTACCATCAATATGGCAGATATATAGTACGCCGTTATAATATATCGGATGAAAACTCAGGATTTTAATTTTTCTTTGCCTTCAGAGCTAATTGCACAGTTCCCAGTTTCAAAACGCTCTAGCAGTAGAATGCTATATTTAGATGGTAAGAAAGGGACTTTGCAAGACACAATGTTTACTGATCTTCCTGATTATATGCAACCTGGGGATGTAATGGTATTAAATGACACGCGTGTGATTAAGGCGCGCTTGTTTGGTACGAAAGAAAGTGGTGGGAAATTAGAGGTTATGGTAGAGCGTATTTTGGATGAGCATTGTGTGCTTGCTATGATACGTGCAAGCCATGCACCTAAAATTGGCTCTATATTTAATATTTCTGGTGTGGTGCCAGTAACAGTGTTAGGACGAGAGCATAATTTTTATCGGTTATATTTTGATCATAAAGATACTGTTATAGAGTTGCTTGATCGTTATGGCAATTTACCACTCCCACCTTATATACCAAGAGAAATAACACAGGAAGATGAAGTTCGTTATCAAACAGTTTATGCAAAGGAGAAAGGTGCTGTTGCGGCACCGACTGCTGGGCTGCATTTTGATGAAGCTATGATATTGAAATTGCGTAAGATGAGAATAATAATTGCATATGTAACTTTACATGTAGGGTCAGGTACATTCCAACCAGTGCAAGTTGAGAATATTAATGACCATAAAATGCATAAAGAGGTTTATCACGTACCAGAAGAAACAATTGAAGCTATCCATTTAGCAAAATCTTTAGGTGGACGTGTGCTTGCAGTAGGTACAACATCACTACGGGCACTAGAAGCTGCAGCCAAGACTGGTAATGGAAAATTAATACCAGGTCATGGTAATACAGATATTTTTATTACACCTGGTTATCGCCTAAATATAGTTGATAGGCTTTTAACAAATTTTCATTCACCATGTTCAACTTTAATGATGTTGGTATCAGCATTTGGCGGGTCAGAAAATATTTGTCAGGCGTACCAGCATGCAATAGATAAAGGTTATCGATTTCTTAGTTATGGTGATGCTATGTTAATAGAAAGAAAAGTATGAGATTCAAGGTACACGCGAATGAGGGTTTTGCTCGATGTGGAACTTTAACGTCAATTCATGGGAAGGTAGAGACACCGGCTTTTATGCCGGTAGGTACATATGGTGCTGTAAAGGCAATGTCGCCAAGAGAATTGCAACAAATCAATACTCATATAGTTCTTGGCAATACTTTTCATTTGTGGCTTCAGCCAGGTCTAGAAGTAATTGACGCACATGGTGGCCTACATAAATTTATAGGTTGGGATGGACCTATTTTGACTGATTCAGGAGGATTTCAAGTCTTTAGCCTAGGGAAAATACGAAAAATTAGTGAGCAAGGAGTAAAATTTCAATCGCCTATAAATGGTGATAAATGTTTTCTTACTCCAGAGGAATCTATGCGTATTCAGCGTGTATTAAATTCAGATATTGTCATGGCATTTGATGAATGCACACCTTATCCGGCTGATGAAATGATGACAAAGAAATCTATGGAGCTCAGTTTGCGCTGGGCTGAACGTTCAAGGAGTGCGCATGATAGTGATGGAGGAAATCCTAATGCATTATTTGGCATAGTACAGGGTGGGATGTATGAGAATTTACGAGATTTGTCTCTTGCAGAGCTCAAGGATATAAATTTTGATGGATATGCTATAGGAGGGCTATCAGTAGGCGAACCTAAGAGTGATATGAGGCGTATTCTCCAACATTCTGTTCATCAACTTCCTATTAGTAAGCCACGCTATCTTATGGGTGTCGGCACTCCATCTGATATTCTCAATGCTGTTTCACAGGGTGTAGATATGTTTGACTGTGTTTTGCCAACACGTAATGCTCGTAATGGTTGGTTATTTACTAGGAATGGGATAATTAAGCTTCGTAATAGCCAGTATAGCAGGGATATGGCATCACCAGATGAACGGTGTGGCTGTTACACCTGTTGTAATTTTACTCGTTCTTATTTACATCACCTGCAGAGAATTAATGAGATTCTTGGATCACATCTTAATACTCTACATAATTTGTATTACTACCAGCAGCTGATGAGTGAAATTCGTACTGCTATAGAGGCTGGTCAATTTGGAGAATATGTACAAGAATTCCAAGCTAACGTTGCATCATGCTAAAATGCTCCTCCTTTGAAATCTCCTTTGGAGAAATATTATGTTGATTAGTGATGCTTATGCTCAAGCTACCCCTCCAGCAGGAGGTGGTATGTTAATGGAATTGCCTTTGATAGCACTAGTAATTGCAATATTTTACTTCGTAGTAATTCGTCCTCAGACCAAGCGGGCAAAAGATCAGAAAGAAATGGTTGCAGCGTTACAGAAGGGTGATGAGGTGGTAACAAGTGGTGGTCAATTAGGGCGCATAGCAAAAATTACTGAGAGCCATGTGATTTTGGAAATTGCTCCAAGTATAGAGACGATTATATTGAAGACGGCGATTCAGACTTTATTACCAAAAGGGACATTAAAAGGGATTGAGAAAGGAAAAAAATAGTTGTGAAACAGGAATATAATAGGATAAATATAATTTATTTCCTACCGTTTGTTATTGGTATTTATCTATAATATGAATCGATATCCATTTTGGAAATATTCAATTATTGTAGTTTCAGTTCTGCTCGGACTGATTTATACATTGCCTAATTTTTATGGTGAATCACCAGCAGTTCAGATTTCTCCTATGCGAGCTACTGAAAAGGCTAATAGCTCTTTGCTTGTTACAGTTGAGAAAATTCTAAAACAGAATAATATCTTAATAAGCGGAGTGTTATTTGAGCCAAGCGGTATCAAAGTACGCTTCTCAGATACTGATACTCAGCTAAAAGCAAAAGATTTATTACAAGCACAGTTAGGTAATAAATATATGGTTGCATTAAATCTTCTTTCAGATTCTCCTCAGTGGTTAACTGATATTAGTGCCCTACCTATGTATTTGGGGCTCGATTTACGTGGTGGCGTTCATTTCTTGTTGCAGGTTGATATGAAAGGTGCTCTTTCTAAATCACTTGATCGTTTTAGTGCTGATATACGGGCTAGTTTAAGAGAGAAAAAAATTCGATATAAGAGAGTAAGTAAAGAAAACTCACAGATTATTGTAAAATTCCGTGACTTAGAGTCACGGAATAAAGCAAGTGGTGAAATAAAGAATAATTATGATGATTTAAGTCTGCGTGAGCAAGATGTACAAGATGAGTTTCATCTTATAATAGCTTTAAAACAGACAGCGCTAAAGCGTATGCAGGATTCTGCTGTGCAACAGAATATTACTACACTCCGTAATCGTGTGAATGAGTTAGGTGTAGCTGAGCCTATCATCCAGCAGGCAGGGTCTGACCGTGTATTAGTGCAATTACCTGGCGTACAGGATACTGCAAAAGCTAAGGATATATTGGGACGAACAGCTACATTAGAACTACGCATGGTTGATGAGGAACAGGATGTAAGTATTGCATTGAGCGGACAGAATTATTCTGGCTCAGAACTTTATACTGAGCGTGGTGGCGGGCCGGTATTAATAAAAAAACAGGTCATGCTAACAGGAGATCGTATTAATGATGCTCAACCTGGCTTTGATAATAATAATCAACCGGCTGTACATTTAAATTTAGACAGTAATGGTGCTCGTATTTTTAAGCAATTGACTCGTGAAAATGTTGGCAAGCGTATGGCAATACTTCTTATTGAGAAGAGTCAAAAAGAAGTGATTACTGCTCCGGTAATACGTGAAGAAATACCAAGTGGGCGGGTACAAATTACAGGTAATATGACTATTTCGGAAGCAAGAGATATTTCATTACTTTTGCGCGCTGGCGCATTAGCAGCTCCAATGGATATTATTGAAGAGAGGACTGTGGGCCCTAGTTTAGGTGCAGAGAATATTGCTCGTGGTTTTAATTCTACTTTATGGGGTTTTGCAGCTATTGCTATTTTTATGACTGTATATTATTTGATATTTGGTTTTATTTCAGTAACTGCACTTGGTGTAAATTTATTACTACTTATTGCTCTTCTTTCAATTTTGCAGGCCACTTTAACACTTCCTGGTATGGCAGCGATAGCACTTACTATAGGTATGGCTATCGATGCTAATGTGTTGATAAATGAGCGCATTCGTGATGAATTACGAAATGGTATTTCTCCACAGGTAGCAATTAATGCTGGGTATGAGCGAGCATTTGGTACAATTTTGGATGCAAATATTACAACTTTAATTGCCGGTATTGCATTATTTGCTTTTGGTTCAGGCCCAGTAAAAGGTTTTGCAGTAGTGCTATGTCTAGGAATTTTGACTTCAATGTTTAGTGCAATTATGGTTTCACGATCTTTGGTTAATCTATTGTATGGGCGACGCCAGAAATTAAAAATTGTTCCTATTGGACAAGTATGGAAGCCATCAAACAATAAATAATAGTATGCGAATTGATTGATGGTAGTTACTTAATTTTGTAAGGATTTAATAAAGGTTCTATATGGAATTTTTTAGATTCAATCGTGATATTCCTTTTATGAGTTGGGGTAAATACACCACCGCTATTTCACTTTTAACTTTTATTGTGGCAGTGTTCTTTCTTATTACTAAGGGATTGAATTTAGGTGTAGATTTTACTGGTGGAACGGTTATGGAAATTGGTTATAACCAGACTGCTGACCTGAATAAGGTGCGAAATACCCTCGCTAGGACCGGAATGCCAGATGCTAGTGTTCAGCATTTTGGAAATTCAAGTGATGTGCTAATACGCCTACCTACTAAGCTGGAAATATCTAGTGCTCAGCTATCAGAGATTGTTATGGAAGCATTACGTAAGGATGACAGTAAAGTAGAAATGCGTCGAGTAGAGTTTGTTGGTCCACAAGTAGGTGAAGAGTTAGTTGAGAATGGTGCGCTTGCTTTATTAGTAGTTTCTTTTGGAATTATTGCATACCTTGCTATTCGTTTTGAATGGAAATTTGGTGTTGCTGCCATTATTGCTAATCTGCATGATGTGGTTATCATTCTTGGATTTTTTGCTTTTTTTCAGTGGGAATTTTCATTAACAGTTCTTGCTGCGGTATTAGCGATCCTGGGTTATTCAGTGAATGAATCAGTAGTAGTATTTGATCGTATACGTGAGAATTTTCATAAAATGCGTAAGGCTTCTGTAGCACAGGTTATTGATAATGCAATTACTCGTACTATGTCGCGCACTATTATTACTCATGGCTGTACTCAGATGGCAGTATGTTCTATGCTTTTTTTTGGCGGAGAGGCACTACATTATTTTGCTTTAGCGCTTACTATTGGAATTTGTTTCGGTATATATTCTGCGGTTCTAGTAGCAAGTCCTATAGTTATGCTATTAGGTGTTTCGCGTGAAGATCTTATTAGAATAGAAAAGAAAGAGACAAAAGAAGAGGCTGTACCTTAATTTTAGCCATTAATTCTTCACTTTTTTATTAGGATATTTTGGAATTTTTTACTAACTTTATCGATATTGTTCTACATCTAGATCGCCATCTTATTTGGTTGATTGAAAATTATGAGAACTGGATTTATCTGGTTTTATTTTTGGTTATTTTCTGTGAGACTGGGCTGGTTATAATGCCATTTCTACCAGGAGATTCTCTATTATTTGTTACAGGTGCACTTGCAGCAAATGGCATAATGGATGTGCAGTTCTTGGTAATACTTTTAATGCTTGCTGCTTTTGCTGGAGATAATACAAATTATTGGATTGGGCGTTATTTGGGCCCAAAAATTTTTTCACGAACTGATTCGCGTATATTAAATCGTAAATACCTAGATAAAACTAATTTATTTTATGAGAAGCATGGGGGTAAGACCATAATATTTGCGCGCTTCCTTCCCATTTTTCGTACTTTCGCGCCATTTGTTGCAGGTATTGGCCGTATGACTTATACGACTTTTATTTTATTTAGTGCAATTGGTGGTTTATTTTGGATTAATTTTTTTGTTTTCGGTGGTTATTTTTTTGGTAATGTTCCTATAGTTAAAGAGAATCTTTCATTATTTATTTTTGGTATAATTTTTATTTCAATAATTCCAGGTATTTTACAATTTATTCAAGCCTGTCTTGAGAAAAATAGAAAGAATTAAAATTAAATAAAGTTTAATATAGTTATTGGTAGTATAAAATATTTAAAACTTTTACATAAATTTATTCTTTCATCAATTTTTAGCGCCCATATCGACAGCCAGTTTTCTTGATTGCTCTGCATTCTCTTTTGATTCTTCTAGGCCAAGCCATCCTTCTAGGTTACTAAGGGCAATATCAGTTAAGGCATGTATCCAATCATCACGCTCATTAAGGCATGGAATGTAATGGAATTCTTTACCTCCAGCTTGAATGAATGTAGTTTTTCCTTCTATAGCTATTTCTTCTAACGTTTCAAGGCAATCAGAAACAAAACCAGGACAAATTACATCAACTCTGCCTGTATTTTGCTTGCCAAGCTGTTCTAGTATCTCTGCTGTATATGGTCTCAACCATTCTGTTCGGCCAAAGCGTGATTGAAAGCAGATTTGAAATTTTTCTTTATCTAGATTAAGTGCTTCAACTAAGAGTCTGCCTGTTTTTTGGCACTCGCAGTGGTAAGGATCTCCCTTATCTAGGCTGAAGCGCGGTACCCCATGAAAACTTATGATCAATTTATCTGGTTCTCCATTTGTTAGCCAATAATCACGCACATTTTGTGCAAGAGCATGAATATAAGCAGGATGGTCATGATAATGTTTTACTGTTCGAATAGCTGGGATATTTCTCATTTTTTTTAATTGATTAAATACACCATCAAGTGCTGCTCCAGTGCTGCTAGCTGCATATTGGGGGTAGAGTGGTAGTATTAGGATACGTTCACAATTTTTTTGTTTCATCCTTATGATAGCTTCTGAAATAGAGGGGTTTCCTATACTCATGGCATACTCTACCAATGGAGTTGGTGTTGTACGTTCCTTAATCAATTTTAGTAATAATTTTGCCTGTTTCTCAGTATGAACTTTTAATGGTGAGCCTTCTTGTGTCCAGATTAAAGAGTATTTTTCCGCAGATTTTTTTGGGCGAATATTGAGGATAATAAAATTTAGTATTGTCCACCAGATCCATTTAGGTATTTCAATTACCCTTGAGTTACCTAGGAACTCTTTAAGATATGGTTTTAATGCTTTTGGGGTTGGTGCATCTGGAGTACCAAGATTAATTAGTAAGATACCAGTCTTACCAGAGGATCCATGCTGATAAATAGTTTCTGATGACATTGAATTTTCTTTTAATCACATTAAAAAGAATTTTACTGAATATATGGCAGTATAGGTAATCTACATTATCTGATTATATAGTGTTCAATTAATATTTTACACGAGGTTTATAGGTTTTAGGTTTTAGGGCTAAGCAAAAAAGCTTAATTTTTTGAATTTTTTGTCACGTGATGCCCAATATGTTTTAATCATAAAAGTAGCACTATGAAAAATTAGTATTATGACAAGTTTATATTAAATTTTGCGATGAATTCTTTATTTAAAACTATAGCTTTAATTGGTAAATATGATAATCCTGAGATTATGGCGCCGCTGCTTCGTCTGGGAAAATTTCTAGAAGATCGTAATCTTAACGTGGTACTGGACAGCCTGACAGCATCACATATTCCTGAGACAAAATATCCAATTCTAACTTTAGACGAAATAGGTTCGGAAGTGGATTTGGCAGTTGTTTTGGGTGGAGATGGAACCATGCTTAATATTGCGCGTAGATTAGCTCCTTTTGATGTGCCATTAGTTGGAATAAATCAGGGCCGGCTAGGATTCCTTACAGACCTTTCAATTGAGACCATGCAGGATGACTTAGACTCCTTCTTTGATGGTAATTATGTTACTGAGAGGCGTATGTTACTTGCTGCTGAAGTGATAAGAGATAAAGATAGCCAGTTTAGCGCTTTAGCCTTCAATGATGTGGCTGTAAATAGGGGTAATGGTCGAGGTATGATTGAGTTTGAAGTGCATATCGATGGAGAATATGTATATTCTTTACGATCAGATGGATTAATAATAGCAACTCCTACAGGATCTACTGCATACGCTCTATCCTGTGGGGGGCCTATTTTACATCCTAGGCTTGATTTAATTGCATTAATACCTGTTAGTCCACATACATTAAGTAATCGACCTATCGTGGTTGGTCCTGAAGCTACAGTAGAGATTCTAATGCATCGATCTGAAGGCTCACGCATCCACTCGGATAGTCATTCTCATTTTGACTTAAATAAGAATGACAAAGTTGTAATTCGTCGTTCTCCTTATACCGTAAGTTTGTTACATTCTTCTAATCATAGTTACTATCGTATGTTACGAGAGAAGCTTGGATGGAGTGGTTTTTCCTAAAAGACTGCTTATTATTATGCTAAGGCTTTTAAATATCAGAAATTTTGTCATTGTTGATCACATGGAGGTCGAGTTTGACAATGGGTTTACTGTCCTGACAGGAGAGACTGGTGCAGGCAAATCAATTTTGATAGATGCGCTTTCGCTCGCATTAGGTGAGCGGAGTGATGCAGCTCAGGTGCGAAATGGTAGTAAATGTGCTGAGATAAGCGCAGAGTTTGATATAAGAAATTATCCAGAATTACAGGAGTGGTTACAAGAAAATGATTTAGAAGGAAAGGAAGATGAAAGAAATGTATGTTTAGTGCGTCGTGTTATAGAAGCTGGTGGACGCTCTCGTAGTTTTATTAATGGGTGTATGACTACCCTACAACAGCTTCGTATATTAGGTAGAAAATTAGTTGATATACATGGGCAGCATGAACATCAATCATTATTACGTTCTGAAGAGCAACGAGATTTATTAGATGCTTTTGCTGGAAATTATAAACTTGCAAAAGATGTAGCTATAAGTTTTTATCATTGGCAAGATTTAAAAGAACGTCGTATAGCTTGGGAAAAAAATACAGCCTCTTTTAAAGAAGAGAGAGAGGAGGTCGAGTTTAAAAGTCGTGAAATTTTAGCGTTGAATTTTTCGCTTGATGAGTGGGAATCTCTTACAGATGATCATAGGCGTTTATCTCATTCCGCTAGTTTATTAGCGGCAGTTCATAAGTGTGTAGAAATTTTATCTGAGAGAGATCATTCTTCTCTTTCTCAGATTAATTTGGCTATCTCGCACCTAAAAGGTTTGGTTCAATATGATAATGAGCTAAAAAATATATTTGATATGCTAGATTCTGTACAGATTCAGTTACAGGAAGCAGTCTATGAATTGGAGCACTATAAACAAGGTCTTGAGCTTGACCCAAAATTACTGCAAGAAATGGAAGATAGATTATCAGTGGTCCATGCTATTTCCAGAAAGTATCGTATTACCCCAGATAAGCTACCTGATTTATTGGAAATACTTACTCAGAAATTAGATGAACTGAATCAAATTGGTGACGGTAAAGAACTGATAAAGGAGGAAGAGATTGCTAAAGATATATATATGAATCTTGCAAAAGAATTAAGTGTAGTAAGAGATAGCGCATCTAAAATACTTGCTCAGAAAGTTACTGCTGCTATGCAAACTTTAGCGATGGAGGGTGGTAGATTTTTTGTTTCACATGTGCCTTTAGATGAAGGAAATGCGCATGGAATGGAGAAAATTCAGTTTAAAGTATCGACTCATAAAGGCATGTCATTGTATCCCTTAGCAAAAATTGTATCTGGTGGGGAATTATCACGTATAAGTCTAGCTATACAGGTTGTGACAAGTAAAGTTGGTGTAGTACCAACATTGATATTTGATGAAATAGATGTTGGGATTGGTGGTAGGGTTGCAGAGATTGTTGGAGAACTTTTGAAAAAATTAGGTATAGAGCGCCAGGTGATGTGTGTTACACATTTAGCGCAAGTCGCATCTGCAGGTAATCAGCAATGGCAAGTTTCTAAATTTGGTGATCCTGATAATGGTAATAATATTTTGAGTCATGTTACTGTACTAAAGGATGAGGAAAGAGTAGAAGAGATTGCTCGTATGTTAGGTGGTGTAAAAATTACTGAGACTACTCGTAAACATGCAGCCGAGATGTTGCTAGGAAATAAGAGCTGAAAGGTTATCTACATAGGCTCGATATTTAATTAGTTCTTTATAAATATCTCATCTCTAAAATTTATTAATTCTGGGTGGCTGATGGGTGTATACGCGTTAATTGCAATAGGGGTGGGTGCGGCATTAGGAGCTTGGCTCAGGTGGGGGTTTAGTTTAATACTAAATTCAATTTTTCCAACCCTGCCTTTTGGTACTCTGGCTGCTAATCTGATTGGTTGTTATTTTATTGGTATGGCTGCCGAGTATTTTGTGTACAACAATACAGTAACTGCTGAGACTCGGTTATTTATTATTACTGGATTTTTAGGTGGATTGACTACCTTTTCTACATTTTCTGTTGAAACTGTTACGTTATTATTACGTGAGCAGTATAGTTGGGCTTTCACCATAATTTCTTCTCATGTTTTTGGGTCATTACTGATGACAATCTTGGGGATATTGACTATTAAATTATTTTTTCCGAATTAATTTGTTATCAATTATAAAAGATTATTAAGTTATTGTATTTTAATATTAAATTTAATATATCTAATTTTATTAGATATAAATACTAGTTATTATCATAGGTGTTTATATGTTTTACATTAATCTTTTTTCTTATTTTTTTTTCGGGGTAAGGTCCACCATATAATAATAAATGCCAATGTAATTGCTACGCCAATTTCCAATAGTATTACCCACATTTTTTAAGAATTCCTGTATATTTATAAAGCATAACTTTAACTAATATTCAATGAAAAACCAATTAAGAATTTTTAGTGTCATACTAATTTTATTGCTTAATGCCTGCTCAACTGGGCCAAAAATTTCTTCTTCTGATCCAGATAAACCTATAGCACCTGTTATTCCGCCTCTTACTTCTGTACCTATTATACCTCCTTATGTTATTTCTCCAGATGTAGCGACTTTAAAGATTGCTAATTGGAGTGTACTACCTGATTGGAAAAATGATGATATCCGTCCGGCATTAGAAACTTTCTTAAAGAGCTGTAGTGCTTTAAGAAATCAGAAATTATGGGTAAAAATTTGTAATCGTGCAGTTTCCATGCAGCATAAAGATAATGCTGCATTACGTAAATTCTTTGAGCATAATTTTAAGCCTTATCAGGTAATAAATTCTAATGGTGATAACAATGGTCTCATCACTGGTTATTATGAACCACTGTTAAAAGGCAGCCGTAAATTATCAAAGCGTTACCGTTTTCCTCTTTATACTGTGCCTAAAGATTTGCTTATTGTAGACTTGGGCAAGTTATATCCACAGCTAAAGAGTGCACGGATTAGAGGTCGATTGGAAGGACAAAGAATAGTCCCTTATTATAGTCGTGCAGAGATAGAAGCTGACCCGTCTCCTTTAAAGGGATATGAATTGTTGTGGGTTGATGATGCTGTCGAGCTATTTTTTCTACAAATTCAGGGATCAGGTCGGATAGAAACTGATAGTGGTGAGATTGTGCGGGTGGGATATCATAATCAAAATGGCTATTCTTATAAGTCAATTGGAAAATTACTAGTTAAACGTGGGGAATTACCCCTTAATAAGGCTTCTATGGCAGGGATTAAAGAATGGGGCTTAAAGAATCCTGGGAAATTAAAAGAATTATTACATCAAAACCCAAGCTACGTTTTTTTCCGTGAATTACCTACTAATGTATTTGGCCCTATTGGAGCACTTGGGGTTCCTTTAACCGCAGGAAGAAGCCTTGCTATTGATCCCCGCGCAATTCCCCAAGGTGCACCAGTATTTCTCTCAACTACATGGCCTAATAGCAGTAAGAAGCTTAATCGGTTAATGGTGGCACAAGATACAGGAGGTGCTATTAAAGGCGGTGTTCGTGGAGATTTCTTCTGGGGATTCGGTAAAGACGCTGCAAAGAAAGCTGGGAGTATGAGGCAAATTGGGAAGATGTGGGTACTTATGCCAAATGATTATGTACCAAGAATTAGATATAATAAATGATAGTTATTGGATAGATTTATCTAATTCTTGTTCAATCATTTCTGTAGATATCATGCCTGGTACAACCGTACCATTAGCAAAAATTATTGTTGGGGTACTATTAAATCCATAGCTTTTACCAGTTTCAAGGACAGCATCAATTGGTGTGCTACAGTTTTTTCCAGTAGGGGTTTTACCATTTAGCATAAACCCTCTCCAAGATTCTAGTTTGTCATCTGAGCACCAAATTGCCTTAGAAATTTCTTTGGATCCTTCTAGTATTGGGTAAAGTAATGTGTAGATGGTAACATCGTTCACATGAGCCAGTTCTTTTTCTAGACGCTTGCAATAGCCACAATTAGGATCAGAAAAAATAATAATTGTACGCTTACCATTACCTTTAATTTCTTTAATTGCGTATTCTAGCGGAAGAGAGTCAAGATTTACTTGCCGTGACTCATTTATTTCTTGTAAGCGTTCTGTAGTAATATTTTTTTGGGTTTTTAGATTAAACAGATGGCCAGAGAAAAAATAAATTACTTTTTCATCGACATAAAAAAGTTGATTGTCAATTGTAATCTCATATAGTTGTAGGGAAGGTATTTTTTTTAAGACTTTAATCTCTTTAGTGGGGAAATAAATATCAAGAGATTTTTTTACTGATGTTATATCTGCATATGCTATGCTGGAATATATATATATTAGAAAGGAGAAAAGAAATAATTTATTTCGATTAATGTGCATTTGGATTTTGAAAACGTTATTAATGAATATTAATTATTTTGATGCTTTAATTTAGTGCATTCTGCATTAGTCTTTTTTTTAACAGCGGAAGCTGATTAGTGATTATTAGGCCTAAATTTCTTAGACGGGATATTGTTAAGTTTTTACTATTAAATAACTTCTGTAGGCTATCTGTAGTAAGCTCCATAGTCAGAATATCTTCTTTTCGTGCCCGTTCATACTGGCGTAGCAGCATATAATCCCCACAATCTGCTTGTCCTCCTCGATCAATAATAGTGGTAACTAATTTACGCACATCACGTAAACCAAGATTTACTCCTTGTCCAGCAAGTGGGTGGATACCGTGAGCTGCATCTCCTATGAGGGCAAGACGTGGCTTTACTAAGCTCTTTACATGTACAGAATGTAGTGGAAATGAAACAGGACTAGTAATGAGTTGCAATTTACCCAAAGTATTGTTTGATGCCTCCTCAACCTGCCGGCAGAGATCTTTCTCAGATAGATTAGATAGGTGGTTAGCTTGATCCTTATTAGCTGACCACACCATAGATATTGATTTGTCAGGTAAAGGCAATAAAGCTAAAATACCATCACGGCGAAACCATTGACGTGCGATATTTTGATGAGATAGGTCCGAATTAAAATTAGCTACCATGGCACTTTGTTGATATGAGTGTTGTGATACTTCAATTTCTGCTTTATTACGAACCCAAGAATTTACACCATCTGCACCAATAACTAGAGCGGTTTGTAATGATTCCCCATCTGAAAGATGAATATTAGCCTGAGTTTTATTCCATTCTATAGAGGTGCATTGCATAGGACAAAAAATCTCTATATTTGCACCTTGCTTTTTAAGCTCATTCCATGCTGCTGCTTGTAGTTGTCGGTTCTCGACTATAAATGCCAGTTCTGTTATACCAACATCATAGGCATTGAAATCTAGGTGTGCAGAATTATCATCACCAAATATCTCCATGTCATATACAGGAGTAATTCGGCTTTTATTAATTGCGGACCAAATCTTTATGTCCTCTAAAAATGAGACACTACCAGGGCTTATTGCATAGATTCTATTGTCCCAGCTTTTATCATTAGGGATAGTAGGGGGGGGGCGTGATTCGATTAATGCTATATTTAGGTCACACTTTTTAAGTGATAGGGCCAAGCTTGAGCCAACGATTCCACCCCCAATGATTACAACATCAAATTTCATAAATAGATTATACAGGTGCTTAGTATTTGTTGCGATAAAGCAAGAATGATTTAATAGCAAGATTAAGTATATATCTTCTATTAAGGCATTATAATTGAATTATATTTAATATTTGCATCATCTAAATGTGTATGTAGTAACGGTGCCAAATAGGCTTATTTCAGGTTACAATTATAATATCTTAACGACATTCTATATAACCTTAGGCTGTTTTTAGTGCATGTGGCTTCAAGTGGCGAATTAGCTCAGTGGTTAGAGCAGCGGAATCATAATCCGTTGGTCCGGGGTTCAAATCCCTGATTCGCCACCATTTATTCTGGTCTTCTTGAATCAAAATTTTTTGATTATGTTGAAATTGAGTATCATTCTTTGTAGTCATAAAATTTTTGATAACAGCTAAAGGGTATCTTAAATTTTTTCGGGCTTACTATAAATGAAGCAGCTATAGTATATAATTTCTTAGAAAAATTATTTGGATAGAATTACAATTACGAGTGATTAAAATAATAGTACTATATATTCTTCTAATATCTGGTTGTGGAACACTCACAGGCTACAATTTTATAGCTGAGTCTTATCATGGAATACCAGAATCAGAATTAATTAGAACATGGGGAATCCCATCTAAAATTTATGAATCTGGGGATAGTAGATTCTTAATTTACTCTAAATTAGATACAGCTATGTTTGGATTGATAGAAGAAAGAATCACCTGTAAAACAACGTTTGAAATTAAGAATAAAACTGTAACATCTTCTAATTTTGAAGGTAGTCAATGCTGGGGAAAAGAGAAATATGATTCAAGTTATAGAAAATTTAATCCTCCATATTAAGGTTCTAAATCTCCCTGTATTTTCTTTATTTTCCACATGCTATTTTCCAGGAAGCTTTCCTAATATCTAGTTTTATATTTCTCCATTTAGCATTAGGAGTTTCAGATGAACGTACAATTCTGCCAGTGCCCATATAATCGTTATACCATGCAATAAACAGTGCTCTACTCTTATGCTCTTTGCAGTCATATTCGTGTATTGCTTTAATTGTAAAAGATTTTTCTCCCAGTTTAATATTTTTTATATTTTTTGAAATATTAGTGAGACTCCACATTTTTACTAGATTACCAGATGACTGGATAGTAGCAGAATCGATATATTCATTAGATTCTTTTCCGGCCTGCACAAGCACCCATTCTGCTAATGTATTACTGCTAAACATTATAAAAAATAGAGCTACTAATAACTTTTTCATATTACTTTTAACTTTATTTTCTCTTAAGGGATAATTGGCAGCCTTTCGGCTGCCAATTGTATCGAAGGAAGCTACTCTTATATATTAATTAAATGGCACAGGTCTCGGTGTTTTATTGCTAGAAGGTGGTAGGATAGGCAATTTAAAGCTAGGCTGCTCTCCTGTTAATGTTTTTAAGAATGCTACGATCTTAGAATTTTCTTCAGTACTAAAATCAATCCCAAGCTGTAATCGGCCCATTTTATCCACTGCCTCTTCTAAGGTAGCTACTGCGCCATCATGAAAATAGGGATAAGTTAGTTCAATATTACGGAGAGTCGGAACCTTGAATACAAAACGATCTGTTTCTCTGCCTGTTACACCTTTACGCCCTTCTGCCTTACTTTCTGTTTTGTATGAGGCGACAACTCCTAATTTTTGGAAAGAGGCTCCACCAACAGCCGAACCATAGTGGCAGGATACGCAGCCACTTTCCTTAAATAATTTATAACCTGCTAGCTCGGTTTGGGACATAATTTTTTTGTCACCTTTAAGCCACTTATCAAATCTAGAATTAGGTGTGACTAAAGTTTCTTCAAATGCTGCAATAGCATCTGTTACCATATCAATAGAGGCTTGGTTTGAACCAAATATTTTCTTAAAAAGGTTGCGGTATTGTGGTATTGAATTTAAAACATCTATTGCTAGTTTATGAGTAAATGCCATTTCACCAGGATTGGCAATTGGGCCGCCTGCTTGTGCTTTTAAGTCTTTAGCACGGCCATCCCAGAACTGAGCTAGATTCATACTAGAATTTAGCACTGTTGGTGCATTAATAGGACCTTGCTGCCATTTGTGCCCAATAGAAGTTCTAATGTTGTCTGTACCACCCATACTTAGATTATGGCAAGAATTACAGGAAATCCATCCAGATTTAGATAATCTTGGGTCAAAAAATAGCATTTTCCCTAGCTCAACCATTTCTAAATTTTCTGGTGTAGGTTCTTTAATTGGTTGAATAGGTTCTTCTGCGAATAAAATAGAAGAAAATAAAAGGCCAAATGATAATAAAGCCGCATTTCCTATATATAATATATTCCTATTAATATTGCCAACAAACATCATGCTTAAGCCTCCCCCTTAGGTTATTTTCAACAATTATTTTTAATCTAAAGCGTATATTTTTTAAGTTTTAGTTAAAATTAAACTAGGTAAATTAATTTAGTAAATTTAGTCTTTACTCAACTAGCTGCTATTAAACTAGCCGGTGATTTTATCATAAGTTAGTATAAATTTTGAGTTTGTTTATTTGATATTAAATAACCTATATTTAGGGCTTATTTTCTAGCTGTTTTGTTACAGTATTAAAGTGAATATTTTATTGGGTTTTTATGACTTCTTCTTAATCAATAATTAGGAATGATTATAGCTGGCATAGCTATCATAGAATGAGTTTGAATCTCTATACAGTACTTTATTAATTAAATTCTATATTAGTGTAATTATTTTTGTTTTTGGTTATATGCTAATATGATAAATAGTAATTTCGGGACTAGATATAATTTGAATTACATGTAATTTCCATCTGCAAAGAATAACGTGTCACTTAGAAAATAAAATATGATAGAATTATAGGTTCCCGATTATTTTTTGTTATAGGCAATTTAGTAGGGTAGGTTTTTGTCTATTTTTAAGTTGTCTGGATGCAATCAAGATTGGTATATATTTGCTGGTTAACACAATATTAAGAGTTATTTAATATTACTGCTGCACATCTGTATCAAAACCAGAATTTATAAAATGGAGTTCAGTATGATAATTATGTTGTATGTCTATCGGTGCAGCAGCAAAATTTAAAACCTTATCTATTTAAATTGTTTTAGTGATGAACTTATGGATGAAATTCTACAGTATTTAAAAAAACATGGTGAGAAGCTTGATATGGAAATTGCTTCGGCTACAGGCATTTCACTCGCTAATGTTCGTATACATTTGGAAGAGCTTGCTACTAAGGGAGAGATTATGACATGCCATTTAATTAGGCATGAGAAGGGGAAGACAATTGAAGGGACTAGTTGTCGGATAGCTGGATATATTCCTCCTGCAGCACCTGGCAGAAAATCAAAAGCACAATTGATGGGTGCCACTGATAAGAATTAAGTAGTTATATAGAATCTTTTTTGGGGTTAATGTAGTTAAATTAGGATTGCTTACTAGCTCAAATTACTAGTCTTTCTATATAAACCGCCCTTCTCAAATTTAAATTTATAAAGTTAGTATTAATTAGATTGCATTCTGTGCATTTTATCCGTGTTTTATCTATCCTTGAAATATAGATTCCCGCCAGTATAGTCTGTAGAGCAGATTATTTATATAAGGTAATTCAATTATAATTTTTATCTAAATTGAATTATAAAATAGTTGTTTATAGTTGATTAAATACAGCTTAAAGCTAGGTATCATGCAGATTTTCGGCTTAGTAATCCACATTTATTACTTTAATTTCATAAACATCTGGCGCAAACCCGCGCTGGTCTTAAGTGTTACTTTAAGTCATTGTTTTATAACATATAATTATTGGTTTAAAATTTAATCTAATTAAGAAATATCCTTATAGAATGGCACCTTAAACGCTTTAATCTTATATTATCCACAAACTTATCCACAGTTACTGTGGACAAGGGAATCGAGCAATTATTATCTTGAATAGTTAGGGTAAATTTTTTATGAAACTATATAAAAAAAGATTTCACACTGTTTTCATAGGCTTGATGCGAGATCACTTTTTCTAATAATAAAACCTGTTAGGATTTGCATAGATTCAAGTGATTTTGTAATGATAAAGAAGATTGGTATTAAAGAAATTTTTAGATGTGTTATTAGTCACTATCCTAGCAAGGTACTAAGTATTGATTTAATCTGCTTTATTTCCTCCAAGAATAACAAAATATAGTATTTGTTACCCTTATTTGTTCCCTATTGCTCTTTAAATGAGCGTAAATTCTCATATAATATAGCTAGCGTATTTTATTCGGTTAGTCGAAAAAAACTATTTCCAAGGAGGCTCTTTTAGTTTTAAGAAAAAATATTGTATTTTCTTAGTTAGAGGGTTATACTATATGCAACTATGTTGCAAAATAAATCAAAATGCTAGCTAATTTTTATGACCAGGCGGAAGAGATGATCTCCCAAATCGGAGAACGAGTCACTTCCAGAAGAGTTCTTATTCTTAGTATTCTGCTTGCCGAGAAGCAGGCTATTTCCCATAGTGAAATTGAAGAACATATAACTGATGATAAAAAACTTAACCGCGTTACGCTTTATCGAATCCTTGAATGGTTAAATAAGAATGGGTTGATTCATAAAATAGTAAGTGGTGATCGAAAGTGGCGTTTTCGTGTCAATATCTATAGTGGTCTACATAAGCATGCCCATTTTAAATGCTTAAGATGTTTAACAGTTATATGTCTAAATAATGTAAAAGCTGAATATAACTTGCCTTTGCCAGAAGGTTATCAGTCTCAGGAAATGGATCTGACTATAAGAGGTCTTTGTGCAGTATGTTCCTAAATAATAGTTAATTCTCATAGAATTGTAATGTTAATACGAAAATTCCTTTATTTTGCTTTGGCGATAACGATCGTGTCAGTGCCAGTTTTCCAGGCAGCACATGCGCTAACTCATGTTTCTGATATTGATACAATTAGTTATATTCAGGTTGATAATGACCATCAAGAAGATGATGATTTTGATCAAATATGCTTAGATTGCCTTGCGTTAACGGCGTTTACTATTGTTGCTGCAATTTTTAACTATTTCTTAATCAATCTTATTAGGCAGGGTGTTTTATGTAAATTAAGACATATGCCTATCCATGTTCATTTCTTTTCAAAATATCATAAACGAGCACCCCCGCTAGTATAGTTTCTGACGATTTCTCTTAGTTATTCTTTATCTATATCTATTTATTGTAATAGATTATTAAAGCCAGTTTATAAATTTGGGGGTGTTAAATGTCGCAAAGGAAAAAAAGCATTTTTAATTTAAATGCAACATTGTTGCTATTAGTCCATTGTTTCTCATTTATGAGGACTAAATATTGCATTTGGTGTAATGCAGGGTCTGTTTTGGTAATTTTAAAAAACTTAGCTGCTTTAGTTTTAGTTTTATTCTGTATGAAACTAAGTATTCAAAACGTACAAGCTGATGATAAGCATCCTCATAAACAAATAGAATTACCAGCAGTTACAGTACTAGCTAGCCCATTTGAGAGTCATACTGAATTAAATATGGCTCAGCCAGTTACTATATTAAAAGGTGATCGATTACTACACAAACAAGAATCACAACTAGGAGATACTCTATCAGGAGAGCTTGGTGTTGCTTCCAGTTCTTTTGGGCCTGGAGCAGGTCGACCGATTATTAGGGGATTAGATGGTCCACGAATTCAAATCTTGGATAATGGTATAGATACGCTGGATGTGTCATCTCTCAGTGCAGACCATGCTGTTACAATTGAATCGATTAATGCTTCAAGAATAGAAATTCTACGCGGCCCCTCAACACTCATGTATGGTGGGGGTGCAATAGGTGGCATAGTGAATGTAGTTACTAACAAGATTCCTAGGAAGATATTTAAGAAATCAACTGGTAGTTTTGAAGGGCGTGGAAATACATCTACACAAGAGAAATCAGGATTCTTTGATATAAGTAGGAGTATCGGTAATCATATATCATTAAATGCTAGTGGTTTTAGGAGAAAAACTAATGATTACGGTATTCCTGGAAGGCAAAATAGAAATGAACCAGACCATGGTAAAAAAGGGGTTGTCAAAAATAGTGGGATAGATACTGGAGGAGGGTCCATTGGCGCATCAATTATAGGTTCAAGAGGATATATAGGGGGATCACTCTCACGAACGGAAAGTAAATATGGGGTTCCTAGTGAAGAAGCACCAACGATTGATCTTGTAAAGAATCGTTATGATATAGCTGGAGAATTAGCTCGCCCTGTTATTGGTTTTGAAAAAATGAGAGTGAAGATGGGATACAGTGATTATCGGCATACAGAATTTGAAAGTACAGGTGAGGCAGGATCAGTTTTTGCTAATCAGGGAATTGATAGTCGAGTCGAACTTATACATAGACCAGTAAAAGGTTGGAAAGGTGTAGTTGGCGTTCAAGTTAAAGATCGTGATTTTTCTGCAGTAGGAGAAGAAACGATTGTACCAAAAACAAATTCAAGGAATACCAGTGTTTTTCTGATTGAAGAGCGACATTGGAATAATTTCCATCTTGATGTGGGTGCGCGTTATGAGCATGCATCAGTAGATCCAAAGTCTGCTGACAATTCTCGTAAGTACGACCTTTATGGCGTATCGATTGGTGGGAAATGGCAACCTATAGATGGATATAGTATTGGGCTCTCTGGAACTAGAGGGCAGCGTGCACCGGAAACAGAAGAGCTCTATTCAAATGGCGCGCACCATGCCACAGAAACGTTCCAAACTGGCGACAGTACACTTAAAAAAGAAACCTCAAATAATCTTGATCTTTCATTAAGTAAAAACTCAGGGGCGATAAGGTGGAAGGGAAATTTCTTTTATAATTATTTTGAGAACTATATTTACTATGCTAATACGGATGCTGATAGCAATGGTATCGCAGACCGTGTTGATGAAGAGGGTGCTGTAGACCCAGATGGGGAACTTCTAGTTCAGAACATTGCTCAGAAAGGTGCAACTTTTTATGGAGTAGAAGCAGAAATAAAGTTTATTTTTAAACCTAAGGTATTAGACTTGCGTCTCTTTACAGATTATGTGCGTGCAAGACTAAATAGTGGAGGCAATATACCCCGTACTACTCCACAAAGGTTCGGGCTCGAATGGAATCATAGATCTGGCCCTTGGAAACTTAATTTAATGACTACTCATATATTAAAACAAAATAAACGTGCAGATTTAGAGACAAGTACTAGTGCGTATACAATGATAAATATATTTGCTGGTTATACTATGAAAATGGATCGATCTACTAAGCTTACAGTTTTTTTACAAGGTAAAAATTTAATGAATGAGGATATACGTATTCATAATTCATATCTAAAAGATTTTGCACCGCGTCCAGGTCGTGCTCTTGTACTAGGGTTTAGAGGGAGTTTTTAATTCTGATATACTTCTAGAGAAATTTATTTAGCTAAATCATTAGAAGTTTTTTTCTTGTTGTTTCTTGATCTACTATAAGGTCTAATAGATTTGGCAATTCTAGTACAAACAAAATTTAAAAATGGTTATTAATTTTAGGTATGACAATAGAATTTTTATTCTATTTTTTCTGGCAATAGGTATTTTATTCTCGTTTCAAGTAGAAGCATCGGTAAGAGAATATTGGATTGCTGCAGAAAAAGTATCTTGGGATTATGCGCCCTCTGCGCAGAATCAGATTGTGCCTGATGAAGGTCTTGGAGTTTGGGGTGGTTCCTTAAAATACAAAAAATATCGTTATATAGGCTATACAGACAATACCTATGCTGTCCCTGTGCCTCAAGATGATTGGATGGGAATATTAGGCCCACAGATACGGGGTGTAGTGGGAGATAATATAGTTGTTCATTTTTTAAATAGGACAGATCGTCCACTATCTATGCATCCTCATGGGGTACTATACAGCAAAGATAACGAAGGAGCTGATGGCCATAGTGCAGGGGCGCATGTTTTACCAGGAGAATCTTATAAATATATATGGGCTGTTGATGAGGCTTCTGGTCCAGGGCCCAATGACCCTTCATCAATTGTCTGGCTCTACCATTCTCATGTTCTAGGGGAGGAAGAGATGAACTTGGGTTTAGTTGGTGCGATTATTATTACCAGAAGAGGAATGGAAAGCTCTCCTTCGAATCCTTCTCCGTATGATGTAGATCATGAATTTATTTCATTATTCATGATTTTTAATGAGGAAAATGGTGAAGAAAGTGGATTAAAACATGCAATTAATGGCCGTATTTTTGGCAACCTTAATGGATATAGCACTAAGATAGGCAAGCGTGTGCGATGGCACGTAGCAGCTCTAGGTAATGAACAGGATAACCATACTATTCATTGGCATGGGCAAACAGTTCTTAATCAGGGGCATCGAACTGATGTCATAGAGGTGTTTCCTGCTAGTATGGTTTCGGTTGATATGATTCCTCGTTCGCCAGGCAATTGGCTTGTACATTGTCATGTTAATGATCATATGCTTGCAGGAATGTCTACACGTTGGCATGTATTGCCCTGAATATGAAACATGTTTGAAAAAGAAATATTAAGACATAACTGCGATTAACATTAAATCATTCTTGATATTAAGCATGAAATATTGCTGCCTAATTATTCCCTTATTTATTTCAAATTTAGTAAATGCATCAGGAAGTTTATCGATTACTGTACCCGATACAATGGAAGAGCGGGTGAAGGCATGTACTATTTGTCATAATAATAAAGATAGAATAGGTCGTGACGCATATTATCCGCGTATAGCTGGTAAGCCTGCTGGTTATATTTTCAATCAATTAAAACATTTTAGGGATGGGCGGCGCTATTATCAGCCTATGGCTATTCTGCTTGAAAATATGTCAGATGAATATATGCTAGAAATAGCGCATTATTTTTCTTCCTTACAGTTGCCATACCCACCACCTGAAGAAATTAGTATGCAACCAGAAGAAATTGAACATATCAATATGCTTATTCGTTTAGGGGATCTAGATAGGAGTATTCCAGCATGTCAATCATGTCATGGAAAATTATTAATGGGGATTAAGCCATTTATTCCAGGCTTACTTGGATTACCGCTTGCTTATATTTCTGCTCAATTCGGGAGTTGGCGTAATGGAGGGTTAATGCGAGGCCAAGATTCTAATTGTATGTCAGAAATTGCAAATTTACTTACTGATAAAGAGGTTGTTGCTATTGCAAAATGGCTTGCTATGCAACCCGTATCTGGGGAGCCAGATCAATCTGAATTACTTTTACCTAAGCTTTTTCATCGTTGTAGTGAACTTATGTATTTGAAATGAAAAGTATACAGTATGAATCTAAGATCTATATACAGAGGAAAATAGTATCAGCATGTAGTTTTGCGGCATCTTTTTTCATTCTATTATCATTGTTTGGATCTGTTTTTGCAGATCCTATACAACCTGCCCATCATATTTCTAATCAAAATAGATTAGTTGGCTCATATCTTGCTCGAGTTGGAAACTGTATAGGGTGCCACACTGCTAGGGGCGGGGATTTATTTGCTGGTGGAAGAGAAATGCATACTTCATTTGGAATTTTTATTACACCGAATATAACGCCAGATAAAGAAACAGGAATTGGAAATTGGGATAAGAGTGATTTTTGGAGGGCTCTTCATCAAGGAGAATCTCGTAATGGTCGTATGCTTTATCCTGTTTTCCCTTACCCTCAATATACTAAGATAACAAGGAAAGATTCAGATGCAATCTTTGATTATCTTATGTCTCTGAAGCCTATTGTAAATGAGAATGCTCCTAGTAGAGTTTTCTTCCCATATAATTTAGAGCCGCTTTTGTATATATGGAGAAAACTTTATTTTAAAAAAGGAGTATTTAAACCAGATTTATCTAAAAGTAAAGAATGGAATCGAGGTGCTTACTTAGTGGAAGGACTTGGACATTGTAATTCATGTCATTCTTCTCGTAATTTATTAGGAGCAAGTCAGAAAACAAAGCATATTGGAAAGAAGATGACAGGTATGGGTTGGTATGCGCCATCCTTAATTTCTAGACTAGAGGCGGGTAGTAGAGGGCTGGAAATAAATGAGATTATTGAACTTCTTACATCTGGCATATCTAAGAATGCGGTAGCTTCTGGCCATATGGCAACCGTGATTAGGCAAAGCCTTCAGTTTATGTTGCCACAGGATATACGTGCTATTGCTATATATCTTAAATATATTGGAAGAGAAAATTCTGATATTGCACCTGCAGAGAGTTTTCCAGTTTTATCTAAGAAAGTACGTAGCCAGCTTTCAGAAGGAGGTAAGATATATACGAAATACTGTGAAGGTTGTCATCAGTCTTCTGGTAGAGGTATTCCTGGTATTTATCCGCCACTAGCAGGAAATCGAAGTGTGACTATGTCTTCACCCCTTAATACAATATTAAGTGTTATGCATGGAGGATTCCCACCAACTACAATTGGAAATCCACGGCCATATGGGATGCCACCTTTTCAGCAAATATTTCATGATAAAGAAATAGCCCTAGTAGTTTCTTATATCAGGAATGCATGGGGAAATCATAGTAGTTTAGTTACAGAAATTGATATTGAACGAAGTAGAAATAGTAACAGAGATTAATAAAAATTTAATTGATTCTCTTTAATACCGGAATGGATAATACCAACCTCTTCGGAAAAATGGATAGCTATAATAACCATAGGGATGCCACCCATATTTACCATGTCCATAACGGTTGTTCTGCCGTTTCGGCCATAAATGGATACCTATAGATTGTATCAATGGAACTCGAATAATTTTTTTCCCTACAGTACGCTGGAGATCACCATTCAATTCCCCTACAACACTAATTTCATTGTTTTTTGAGTAAACTACTGGATCAAGAAACTCTGTACTTTTAATTACGAATCTCCCACCGTGTTCTTCACTTACTTGAGGACGCCCTGAATAATCTAAAGGATATGAGAGTACTTGAATTAGGCTAAAATTCTTTTCATTTTCTACATCTATAATAATACCGCCCCACCGAATTAGAGTATTTCTGTGGGCATCAATATTCTGAATGGCCTGTGAATAGGTGACATCCACTACATTTATATTCTGTATTGCTTTAGGCATGCTAGTACATGCGCCTAGAACTAGACAAAGAAGGCATAAACATACTTTCATATTTTCTCCAGAAATATAAAAAATACTTAATCATATAGGTTACAGGAAGATGTAAATTACATAACCTAGAAATAGCTATTAACAGAAAGTATGTTGAATTTTTTTATTGTTAGCTCTGCTTTGAAATAAATAGATCTTCAAAGAGAGCTAGTATTCCATTAATTCATTTTCTGATAGCAATGTACTAACTTGCAAAGAGATATATTGCAACTGCTGTAATAAGTATTTTAAGAACTGAAATTACAATAACATGATTAGTAGGTATTGATATATGCTTTTATTGAATAATACAGTATGATGTAAAAACAGTTTAATATATATAGTAATATATATAGTATGGCATCGTATTAGTGCTTCTAAAGAATGTATTGAGGCATGTCTATAAATATAAATCATATATGAAAATTAATGTTTTTGAAGCTGCTAGGCGTATTTCAAGGCTAGCAGCTGCGACTTGGATGATTAGTTGGATGGTGTTAGCGCTAAATAATAATATGCAAGGGGATCCTATTTACTTTGCTATTGTGTCATTTGGGGGCCTTTTTTTTATTCTGATGGTTACTTCGATAATTGGCTGGATTGTGCGCAAGTTTATGGGGATTCCTGCTAGAAAAGATAGAAAGGTAATTAATTGAGAAGTCTTGCTAGCAAGGTGCTCTATAGGTATTTAAAAGATAAATATAGCAATCTAAAAAATGAGACGAGCAAATTTATTAATTATAATGACATTATTTGGTTGTGCATCTACTCCATACAATGGAAAATATACACTAAATGGCGATGAAAATATTGATTACAGCATTGAAAAGAAGCAGTGCCAGATACAAGCAACAGAGCAGGCAATTCAAAAATTAGATGGAAATACAATTGGTTCTACTTGGATGTTAAGTAGGAGAAATAATATGCTTGCTTGTATGAAAGAAAAAGGGTTTAAGTGGAATCAAGAGTAAATAACATTATGATTTGATTATTATTATTTGCTAATTCATTAGAATGTGCCATATAATTTTTATTTGATGGATTAGATTATTCGTTTTTTGAAAAAATATTTATACTTGTAATTATATTTTATGCCCATATATTCATAATATGAAAAAGATACTTTCCCTTTCTTCTAAAACTAAGAAACGAGTTCTTGTTCTAACTGAAAGCCCTGATGGTGACGTTGATTGGATAGATGCTGCTGAATTGGCGGAATCAGTTGGGATAACTTATGAGCAGTATCCAGCTTGGCTAAATTCTATGCATGAGTTAGGAGCAGTAGCGATATCAGATAGAATGGCACATTAAATTTAGTATTCCTGCTCTATTTTATTATTAAACTTTAATTACTAAGTGTAGTCTTAGAATTATTCTTCATTGTTTGTTCAATTGTAGATGATAGATTATTTTTAAAATAATAGTGAGTGTATATTTCGTACTTATATTAGATAAGATATGTTTTTAGGGATTGTTATTAAAATTATTCGTCATATTTTTTTATTTTTATTTATTCTGTTATTTGCTGCATGTGCAAATAAGTCGTATTTAGCAAAAAATCAGGACTCTAGTGGAGTAGCAAAGAGCAAGGATTCTACCGGCTTCCCAACTGTCGAACGTTCTGTGGCTGGTTGTCAGCCGGATGAGAGCGCCTTTGACTGTGATCGTCGCGCTATTCTTTCAATGCTTGGTGAATATCAGGTAAGCTTTAATTTCTATGAGACGTCAATACTTAAGCCTGGGTATGTAAGAAGTGACCCTAAGCATTCTGGAGGATTTGAGGTAGTAGTGCTGGCAGAGGATACTAATTCACGTATATCAATACAACATATTTTAGTTGGAGCTGGTGGCATGAAAATCAAGCACTGGAGACAAGAGTGGGTATATGAGATGCCTTCCCATTGGGTTTATTTGGGTAATCAGAGTTTTGAAATTCAGAAACGTAAGCTTTCTTCTATACCAGGGACTTGGACACAATTGGTATATGGAGTAAATGATGGGCCTCGTTATGCAGGAAGTGGTCGTTGGAACCATCGTTATGGGGTGTCAACTTGGACTTCAGAGCGTACGTGGCGTCCATTACCAAGACGAGAATATTCAAAGCGTAAGGATTATCAGTTATTAAATGTCGAAAATCGTCATACAATTACTCCGCAGGGCTGGACGCATGAACAGGATAATACTAAAGTTAAACGTAATAATGGGAAAGATACTACCCTAGTACGTGAGTTTGGTTTTAATGAATATCGGCGTATTGATGGCTTTGATTTCAGTCCAGGTCTCGATTATTGGAAAGCTACTTCGCCGTTTTGGGAACTGGTACGTAAACGGTGGAATAAAGAATTAAATAAAGAAGGTATAACTAAGCTTTTATTTGAAACTGGTGATGAAAAATTTAGTGATGAAGTTTTATCTCTTGCAGATGCTTATCAGATTAATCCAGTCATGAATAACCATTTGCCTGCATTTGAGGAAATATTTGGAAAGTTTGTAAGCACTGATGCGTCTACAATGCATTGAACATTAATTCAATATTTTATTTTGGTAATAAATACAATATAACTATATTTTGATTAAATTAGTTGCATGCATATTTCCATAAATCTTCAGAGACACTGTCAGGTACAATAGGTTCCCACTTATTGTATGGTATATCATTGGCATAGACTATTTTACCTTCAGTAAACCTTCCTGAATGCTTGGAAATATAAAGTAGGCGAGTTTGTAATTTTTTACAATCATATTCCTTGTGTTTCTTGATAGACATAATTTTGTCACCAGACTCTATTATGGCTTTTCTGTAGTCGAATAAAATCCATAATTTTGTATGGTCACCTGTTTTTTTAATAGTTTCGGGATTCACGAATATAGAGGAGCCATTCCTGTTGGTTGAGATATTGTTCCATTCAGCGCTAGCAGAATTACTAAAAATCGCTAGTAATAGGGTTAGGGCAGCGCTAATAAAATGCCTTGTCCTATACATAAATATTATTAATGTTGGTGTATTTTATTGAATCTTAAAGCATGCATGTGTACTCAAAGTCAAGTAAGGATTTTAAATTCTTATGGTATACTTAAATTAGTATAGAACTATATACTGTAATTTCTTAAGATGATAAGGTTTTACTGTGAGTTTATCTAGGAGGAAAGGTAAATAATTTTATAGGAAATGAGAATTATAGTCATAATTATTTATTAATATTTGGCAGTCTGATATAATTTTAAGCGGTTATTTATTTAAAGTATAAAAGTTACTTAGTTGATTATTTAAGCGCCCGTAGCTCAGTTGGATAGAGTACTTGGCTACGAACCAAGGGGTCGGGCGTTCGAATCGCTCCGGGCGCGCCATAATTATGATTTAAGAAATACTTGATGTTTTATACATTGTGATACAGACAAAAGTTTGTAAAAAGTATAGTCGAGCTAATTATCACCTGATAACTATAGGAAATTTTTATATTGTCAGTTGAAAGTTTTACTCTGAAAATTGTTTAGTTTTGACGCCAAAGATATGAATATTTAGATATATTAAGAATTATTTTCAACAGTTTTACTTAAAATTATTAGTTTAAAAAAGTGGATACTTCTTTATGTCATGAGAATTTTTAGTTTTGTGATATAGGTAAGTTAGTTTTCTGTATTTTATATGAGTATGGCTGTTAAATATGAAAATTTGAGGTCACTATGAATGATACTTTTCGAATTGATAGTCACAAATTAATTTTCCATCCTAAGCGTGTAACCCAATATCTTGAGTCAAAGGATGATTGGGAAAAAGCTAAGAGTGTGTATCCTATTTATGTCGAAATATCGCCAGTTGGAGCTTGTAACCATCGATGCACTTTCTGTGCTGTGGATTACATAGGCTATAAGAGTAAAATGCTAAATGTTGATATGTTGTCTAGTAGATTACCTGAAATGGGTAGACTTGGTGTAAAGAGTATCATGTATGCTGGTGAAGGCGAGCCACTTTTACACAAAAAAATAAATGAGATAGTTAAGCTTACAAAAGATGCTGGTATTGACGTGTCATTTACTACAAATGCTACAGTTCTAAATGAGGCATTTATTGAACGATCTTTGCCTTTGACTTCATGGATCAAGGTTTCACTTAATGCTGGTACAGCAGAGACCCATGCCAAGATACATCAAACTAAGGTAAGGGACTTTCCTAAGGTTGTAGAGAATTTAAGAAAAGCAGTCGCGTATAAAAAGAAGCATGGATTAAAATGTATTATCGGAGTTCAAACCCTACTTCTGCCAGAGAACTCTCATGAGATGGAAACTTTGGCCTTACTGTGTCGTGATATCGGGGTGGATTATGTAGTTATCAAACCGTATTCTCAGCATAAATCTAGCGACACTAAAATTTATAAGAATATTGATTACAGCGCGTATATAGCGATGGCTGGTGATCTTCGAAAATTAAACACAGATAATTTTCAAGTAGTTTTTCGAGAAAATACTATGAAAAAGCATATAGAGGATGAAAGTTTACGCTACCAAAAATGTGGTGCAACTCCATTCTTCTGGGCTTATGTCATGGCAGATGGTGCGCTCTATGGATGTAGTGCTTATTTGCTTGATAAGCGTTTTGAGTATGGAAATTTGAATGAGCAATCGTTTAAGGATATATGGGAAGGTGAGCGACGTAAAACAAATTTTTATTACGTAAAAAATAAATTGGACATAAAAGAATGTCGTAAAAATTGTCGTATGGATGAAGTAAACCGTTATCTATACCAGATGAATGAAGATTTGGTTCAGCATGTAAACTTTATTTGAGGTGAGATATTAATATATTAATTACCGGCGGTGCGGGTTTTATCGGCAGCCATTTAGCTGAATTATTGATAGAAAGGGATCATAATATTCTTGTCGTTGATAATTTGATATCTGGCAGATTGAAAAATCTGCAATCTGTTTCTGAAAATCCAAAATTTAGGTTTGCACAGGTTGATATCCGTGATACTGAATCATTGGAACCTTTATTTGAGGGAATTGATTGGGTATTTCATTTGGCTGGTTTGGCGGATATAGTACCTTCCATTGAAATGCCTACACAGTATTATAGTACCAATGTTACTGGTACCTTTAATGTACTGGAGTCTTCACGTCGTTGTAATGTAAAAAAAATTGTTTATGCAGCATCTTCGTCAAGTTATGGGATTCCTGGGGTTTATCCAACTCCAGAGACTACGCCAATTTGTCCGCAGTATCCTTATGCATTGACAAAATATATGGGTGAAGAACTGTTGTTGCATTGGGCAAGTGTTTATAAATTACCTGCT
The DNA here is from genome assembly GCA_002721545.1 of Nitrosomonadaceae bacterium. Taxonomy (GTDB): domain Bacteria; phylum Pseudomonadota; class Gammaproteobacteria; order Burkholderiales; family Nitrosomonadaceae; genus BJGV01. The sequence goes on from PBKR01000011.1 coordinate 175,111, forward strand.
GTTTCTTTGCGATTATTTAATGTTTATGGAACTCGTTCACGTACAACTGGAACCTATGGTGCGGTGTTTGGAGTTTTTTTAGCACAAAAACTGAAAAATCAACCTTTTACGGTGGTTGGAGATGGTACTCAAACACGAGACTTTACTTATGTTACTGATGTTGCTGAGGCATTCCTACGAGCAGCTGAGTCTAATGTTACAGGTGAGGCCATGAATGTGGGCAGTGGTAATCACTATAGTGTTAATAGTTTAGTTGAATTACTAGGTGGAGATGTTGACTATATTCCTAAGCGCCCTGGTGAGCCTGATTGTACTTTTGCGGATGTAACTAAAATAGGAAGATTACTGGGCTGGAGAGCTAAAATTACATTTGCTGACGGCGTTCACCGTATGCTTGAGAATATCAATGATTGGAAGGATGCTCCGGTTTGGAATCCTGATAGCATCAATCAGGCGACTGCAACATGGTTTCAATATCTGGGAGATCAAAAAAATGGATAAAGCAGGGGATCTATCACTGGTGTCCTACACTGATCAGTTTCACACGTTGCTTGCATGTTGTGAAATTACAAAAAGAAATGGTACTTTATCTGAGCTGGAGCCTGGCTTATCTTCGGTCATGCAGGAGCTTATGCATGTACGTAAAAATCATGGCAGTGTTTATGTGGTAGGTAATGGAGGAAGCTCTGGGGTTGCGAGTCATGCAGTTATCGATTTTGTTAATGTGGCAAAATTGCGTGCGTTTACACTGCATGAGCCTTCTGTTTTGACATGTTTAGCAAACGACTATGGTTATGAGCAGATTTTTTCACGATTACTCTCACAAATGGCCAAACCAGGGGATGTTTTAATTGCGATTAGTAGTTCTGGAAATTCAAAAAATATATGTAATGCGGCTGAACAAATGACCAGAAGTGGAGGAATTGTTATTACACTTAGTGGTTTTACAAGTGATAACTCATTACGCTCTTTAGGTGATATTAACATTTGGCTTAATGCTAAAAATTATGGGTTGGTAGAAATCGGTCATCAATTCATACTACATAATGTGAGCGATAGATTTGGTATGATGGGAAGTGTTGGTCAGGAAGATCAATGACCGCAGAAAAGATAGTCTCTATTGAGGAAATTGCAAGATACGCAAAGGGATTACGTAAGGAAGGAAAGCGCGTTGTTTTATGTCACGGAGCTTTCGATCTTATGCACTCTGGGCACATACGTTATCTACAGCGGGCAAAACAAGAAGGTGATATTTTATTAGTAACGGTTACCGCTGATTCATTTGTTAATAAAGGTCCTGGCCGCCCTGTTTTTGGTGAGCAATTGCGTGCCGAAAATATTGCTGCATTAGCCTGTGTTGATCAGGTAGCAATTAATAATTCATTGTCTGCTGTAGATGCATTGAATAAAATTCGCCCTAATATTTATGCCAAAGGTGCCGAGTATCGTTCACATGGGGACGATGTCACTGGAAATATTTCTAGAGAGCAGCAAGCAGTTGAGAAGTACGGTGGAAATATTTTTTATACTGATGAAGTTACTTTTAGTTCTAGTAGTCTGTTAAATGAGTATTTCAATGTATTCCCATCTGAAACTAAATTGTTTCTACAGGATTTTCGGAGTCGATGGACGGATAAAGATATTCATCAGCAGCTTGCATCTCTTTCGGACTTGAAGGTGCTGGTGGTTGGTGATGCAATCATCGACCAATACCATTATTCAACTCCACTTGGACAAACCGGCAAGGGAAATGTACTTGCTGTCCGTTATGACTCAGAGGAGCAGTTTGCAGGTGGAGCGATAGCAGTTGCAAATCATATTGCTGGTTTTGTCAACAGTGTCACCTTAGCAACCGGTCTTGGACAGTTTGATAGCCATGAACAATTTATTCGTAGTAAATTGCTATCAAATGTTTCTCCGCAATTTTTTTATTTTAAAGATGCTCCAACTGTAACTAAACGTCGGTTCGTAGACGGTGACATGTTTAAGTTTTTTGAAATTTATTTCTTTAAGGAAGAAATGAAGTTATCTGACGAGGGAGAGAATATATGTAAATGGCTAGATGATAATCTAGCATTTTATGATGTGGTAATCGTGCCAGATTTTGGGAATGGGCTAATTACGTCTGATATGATCAAAGTATTAGGGGATAAGGCAAAATATCTTGTAGTCAATACTCAAATTAATAGTGGTAATCGTGGTTATCATGTGATTCATAAATATTCAAGGGTAGATTTTGCCTCTCTCAATGAACCTGAGTTACGTATGGCTGCGTATAATCGTCATGATCCACTTGAGGCTGTAATAAAAAAGATAAGTGGCCTTGTTGAAGTGCAACAAATTGCTACAACTCGTGGGACTAAAGGTGTGATAGTTTTTGATAAAAAGGACAAGGTGTTTCATAGGGTACCAGCACTTTCAACTAGAGTGGTAGATAGAATTGGTGCTGGGGATGCCTTTTTATCTTTAGCTGGACTATGTGCAGGGAAAGGTCTATCTGCAGAAGTTGCAGCCTTTGTTGGAAGTGTTGCAGCAGCAATGGATGTTCAGATTATTTGTAATAGAGAGCCTATTGATCCAGTTTCCCTCAATAAATATGTTTCTACATTGTTAAAATAATAAAGAAGAATGAATCGATGATAAAGAAAAATCAACTAGCATTGTTTTATTCAATGCTACGAATTAGGCGTATTGAGGAAGCGCTAGCGGATCGTTACTCGGAGCAGGAAATGCGTTGCCCGATGCATTTGTATATTGGACAAGAGGCTATTGCTGTTGGAATTTGTGCTGCACTTTCAGAAAACGATGTGATGTTCAGCAATCATCGGGCGCATGGTCATTATCTTGCTAAGGGTGGTGATTTGAATGCTATGATTGCAGAATTGTATGGTCGCGCAACTGGATGTTGTGGTGGACGTGGTGGCTCTATGCATTTGATAGATTTAGATGTCGGTTTCTTGGGAGCTACCCCAATTGTTGGGGGGACTGTGCCATTGGCAGTAGGGGCAGCATGGGCTTCATCGTTAAAATCTACAAACCAAGTTAGTGTAATCTTCTTTGGGGATGGTTGTTTTGAGGAAGGTGTGGTACATGAATCATTAAATTTTTCTGCACTTCATAATCTTCCAGTTATTTTTATTTGTGAAAATAATGAGTTTTCCGTGTACACACACTTGAACGAAAGACAGCCCAAGCGTCCAATTCATCAAATAGCTAAGGCACATGGATTAACATCCCATGCGGGTAATGGTAATGATATAGAAGAGGTTGTGACTATTGCTCAACATGCTGTTGATAATGCGAGAAAAGGAAAAGGGCCCCAGTTCATCGAATTGAGTACGCACCGTTGGCGGGAGCATTGTGGCCCAGATTTTGATGACCACCTTGGTTATCGGGCAGCAGAAGAAATTGAGATGGGTCTGAAAAATTGTCCGATTAAAAAATTTTCAGCACGTCTTAGTGAAAATAATGAATTGTCTAAATCAGATATTGAAAAATTAGAGGCAGAGATTCGTGAAGAGATCTCTGATGCCTTTAAGTTTGCATTATCTAGCGCAAAGCCATCATCTAAAGATGCTGGGGAACGAGTTTATGCCTGATTTAGAGTTAAGAAATATCTCCTTTTCAGAGGCGATACGTGAAGGTCTGGATGATGCAATGGGCTTGGATACAAATGTGATAGTCATTGGAGAGGGCGTACCAGATCCTAAAGCAATTTTTAATACAACGGCTGGATTGCGTGAGAAATATGGAGCTCGGCGTGTCTTTGATATGCCGCTTTCTGAGAATGGTTTGACCGGTGTTTGTATCGGGGCAGCACTTTCTGGTTTACGTCCAGTTATGATTCATCAGCGTATTGATTTTGCTTTATTGGCGATGGATCAATTGGTGAATAATGCTGCCAAATGGCATTACATGTTTAATGGGAAAGCATCAGTACCTTTGGTTGTGCGTGTTATTGTTGGCCGTGGGTGGGGGCAAGGGCCACAGCATTCACAAAGTCTTCAGGCGATGTTTTCACTAGTGCCTGGACTGAAGGTTGTTATGCCTACTACTGCAAATGATGCAAAGGGCATGTTAATTTCAGCTATTGAGGACAATAACCCAGTTATATTTATTGAACATCGTTGGTTGCATCAGATAAAAGATAATGTACCTAGAACATGTTATAGGGTACCTCTTGGACAGGCAAAGGTGCTGCATGAAGGTGAGGCTGTTACGGTTGCTGCTTTTTCCTATATGGCGGTTGAATCTTTAATTGCAGCCAAGGCATTGGTTTCTATTATGAATATTTCTATCGAAGTCCTTGATATGCGTAGTGTGAGTCCACTTGACGTGGAAAGTGTTTTAAATTCTGTTCGAAAGACAGGAAGATTAATCGTAGCAGATACCGCGTTTCGCACTGGTAGTATTGCTGGTGAATTGATTAGTCAAGTTGCTGAGCGAGCTTTTAGTTTCTTAAAAAGTCAGCCTGTGCGTATTGCATCATATGATCATCCGGTACCCACATCACATTTTATGATAGAGTATTATTATCCTGGTCCAAAAAACATTGTAGATGCAGTGCTTGACATGATGAGAATTAAAAAGAGCTCAGATTATCGCAAATTATGTGCAATGATATTACGCGATGGTCCTCACGATACACCTAATCGTGGGTTTACAGGGCCATTTTAACTATATTAAAATATTATATGTAATACGAATCAATTATGAATTGTAATAGTAATAATAGTAATAATAGTAATAATAGTAATATTTGTCATGCTAGTGCTAAAACACAAACTCCAGGCAAGGATTGGTGTGATCTATCTAATGAAGAAAGGCTTACTCTTGTTAATGATACGATTTTTACTAACTCTAAATTTCAAAGAGAAGTGTTAATGGCAGTTGAAGCTAAACAGGATGGTCAAATCATTATTCGTTTATTAGAATATATATCAGCAGATAAGAGAGGCACTTTGTTGCTTGATCTTGAGTATTTTTTGAAGGTATCTATTGATCAGGGGTTAGTTGTTTGGTTGGAACCTCTTGGTGATCGTAATTCACTAAGAAATCTTCGTGGAATTGAAATAGAGGTAAAATCATGAGTGAACCAATTCAGACTCAAGAAGGCACTTTAATTCTTGACTCTCATAAACTTTCTTATCATACAGATAGGGTGGAGGCCTGGGAAGCTGGAGAACGTATAGCTCCTGTTAGTGTTGACATGTCCTTAACTCGTGCATGTGGGGCGATGTGTTCATTTTGCTATGCTATGATGCAGGAATCGCAGGCACGTAGCAGTATTAAAACTGTTGATGCGCTTAACTTACTTGATGATTTCTCCACTGCGGGAATACGTAGTGTCTCCTTAGTTTCAGATGGTGAAAGCACATTATCTAAAGCTTACGTACCATTTATCCAGCATGCATCAGAACTGGGAATTGACGTTGGTAATGCAACAAATGCATGGCAGTGGGGTCCAGAGAAGATTGAGCAAATTTTGCCACATATGACATGGATACGATTTACTGTTGCAGCTGGCCGTCCGGAAAGCTATGCTAAGATTATGTTCAAGGGTCCTGAGCATACAAAAGTGTTTGACCGAGCTATAGAACATATTAAATATGCAGTTGATCTTAAAAAAAAGAAAGGACTATCGGTAACGCTAGGCATTCAGATGGTGCTGATGCCAAATCTTAAAGATGAGATTATCCCATTTGCACAGTTAGGACTTGATTTAGGAGTTGATTACGCTGTGATTAAGCACTGCTCAGATGATGAGCAACATACATTAGGTATTGATTATAGTCAGTATGAAAGTCTACATAGTTTGCTCAAAAAAGCGGAGGCTATGAGTAACGAAGAAACAAAAATAATTGTTAAGTGGGATAAAATTAAAGATGGAGATAAACCCTCTTATAATCGTTTTTATGGTCCCCAGTTTTTATTGCAAATTAGTGGTAGTGGCTTAGTAGCGCCATCAGGTATGTTCTTCAATGCACGTTACTCTAAATTGCACATTGGTAATTTTATTGAGGATCGATTCATTAATATATGGAAATCTGAGCGTTATTGGAGGGCAATGAATTATCTTGCTTCCCCATCTTTTGATGCGCAGACAATGATGGGTACTTTACCGATTCAGCATTATGTGAGTGTCGCGCTTGACAATCACGCCAAAGGGATACAGAAAATCAAACCAGGAGTTGGCCCCAAGCCACTTCATCATAGTTTCTTATAGTAGGTGTTGAGAATAACTTAATCCTAGGGGACACTATATTTTATATAGGAGTTTATGTGCACTGAATTTTCTTCTTTTAAAATCGCCTTTAATCTACCTGAATATCTAGTAAATTTTCCGTTCTATCAAACTCATAAGAGAGATACAAGGCGGGTTTTTAAGTAATGAAATGTGATTCTGATGTCCCGACAATTGCTGTAATTATTCCGAATCATAATGATTCAGCCTATCTCTCTGTTTGTATCGATTCGGTTCTCAAACAATCGGTTTGCCCAGATCAGATTATTTTTGTTGACGATCATTCAACAGATGATAGTCTGGATAAAATATACGTGATACAGAAAAATAATCCAGAACTTATAGTGTCGTCTCTACCTACATGTTTGGGCACGGTAGGGGCGCTTAATGAAGGATTAAAATTAGTGACATGTGACTACGTTCTCTTTTTAGCTGCGAATGATTATGTTATTGATGGGATTATTGAAAAAGCTAAGTTATCAATTATGAAATTCAGCCGGCCAGGCATCTGGTCTGCTATGGTTTGGGTAGCAGATAATGAGGGGAAGAACAAATATATCTATCCATCCCCAGTCATTGCGATGAAAGAAACCTATTTTGACCCAAATGAATGTATACGTTTAGCGATGAAGCATGGTAGTTGGATCATGGGAACAACGCTATTCTTTCACCGGGAAGAGCTGCTTCGTGTTGGTGGTCTTGATAAAGACTTTCGTGGCCTTGCTGATTTATTATCTGCACTGATAGTGGCTAGTCATAAAGGTGCAGTTTTTTTTCCATGTCCACTCGGGGTGATGCGTTATCATTCGGGTGGATACCTAAATGATACGTTATCAGATCTTAATAATTTGGAATCTATGCTTACAAAAATTGAAATTAGAGGCAGAAATTTATCACCAAGGCTTTTTAATAAAATATTTACTAGTCGTATGAAGCATCGTATCCGTTTTGCTGTTATGAGAGCGGTAGGGTTCTCCACTTTTTCCTCAATTTGTAGTGGTTGGGGTGGCAGGTATAAATTTTTGTTGACTATTAGATCTATTCTGGGTATTCATAGGAAGTTAATGATAATTATCTCATTTATCATTATTCGTCCATTCGATGTCCTTCCAATGATATGGTCTCGGGTGATCAAGTATATTTGGATCAAGTCTTGAGCAGGGCTTCTTGTTGATAAACCTGACTTATAGTAGGTTCATACGGCATATTGTGCTTAGTTAGGCCAATGCATGAGCTATACTCTTCTGAATGATGGTGGGTATGAAAGAAAATGAATAAGAAAAGATATAGAATTTTGATTACTCCAAGTGTTGCTGCTCCATATGATCAGCGTATGGTGAAGTGGCTTGCTGACGGATTTAATAGTATAGGGCAATACGCCGGAGCGCTTTCTGCACCTGTGAGTTCTACCGAGCTGAATATTATATGTGAGAGCCAATCAATCGACGTAGTACTACAAGTTAATCGTACCCGTGATTTAAATGAGCCTTTACCAAAGAATGTGCGCTTCATTTCTTGGTTTCAGGATGTATATCCTGAAACTATTGATGGATTTTCAGATAAATTTTGTGATTCCGACATTCTTTACTCACTTGGAGATCCATCGGTTCTTGGGATTAAAACTGAAATGCCTTGTTTTACTAGTTGTTTGTTTACCGGTGTCGACCCAGAGACATTGGCTTTTTCACGAAATAATATTGAACAAGATCTAGATTTTTCTTTGTGTGGATCCCTCCCTCCGCCAGTGAATGTTATTCCTGATCGTAAGACTGATATACTCTGGTATGTAGATGATTTCATCAAACAGGTACCGTTGTTGGGCAAATCGAGACTCATATGGGTACTTAGAAGGCTGATATTTGATCAGCGATTGCCTGTAGATTATGTACCCTATTCAATACTAGTGGCAATGGTCCAAATAGTTCAGGCTTTTTACCGGCCATTACGGGGGGAATTAGATATCCATATGTTAGCTGAGTCAATGTTGAATTTGGCAAAGTTGTTTGGTGAGACTGAGGAGTTCATACCAAGAAACTCTAATATTAAAGATTCGAGAATAGCCCGACTTATAAAGCCCTATTCTCATCTTTATTTAGGGCGTAGTGATTTTAAAGCTAGGCTGGTTCGCTACTTAGCTCGAGAAAGTAAAATATTTAAAAATAGCGCTGTCCCTCCTATATATCAAGCAGTTAGCTATTTCTCGCAATCCTATCCGCGTATCATGGACCGTTTTGCTTTGATTGACATGATCAGTAAAGTATCGAAATCCATAGAAATGTACGGTAATGGTCTTAGCGCCCATGAATTTACACATCCTTATTTGAAGGGAGTAATTGAAAATCAAGAGGATTTATTAAGGATGTATTGTAAATCGAAAATTAATCTTAATAACAACACACATGGACTAGGAATGCATAGTCGGACACTAGAATGTATGGCGGTCGGGGGGTTCATTTTTATGCATGAGTCCCCTTACGATAATAAGCCAGGTGGAATGCATACTGAGTTTGAACCAGATGTCCACTATGGTGCTTATACACCTGAGAATATACAAGAGGAGGCGCAGCGCTGGTTGGCAGATGATTCTGGACGAATTAGGGCTGGAAAGAATGCGAAGACTGTCATTCGTGAACGTCATTGCTGGCATCATAGAGCGCAACAAATCATTAATGATTTGAACCGCTAATCGAGTGCTGCAATATTACAAAGTTGCAGTGCTGGCTATTAATAAAGAATCAGCATGCCATTTTGTCCTAATGCCATACTGCACTTAGCTCATAAAGTGACATAATATGACACTGAAACCTATTGATAAAGACAGTATTAACGATGCCCTTAGTCATGTTTTTTACGTGACATCTTGGGGATATGCGGCTGACCATTGGTTTTCTTGGTTTGTAAGGGCGCTTAATACAAACCCAGAAATGATGGCCTTTCTCGCTAATGAAGGATCACGCCCTAAATACTTCCCAGAGGAAAGATCGAGAGCCCAGCGTCCAAATCTTATATCATTTACACGGTTCATGGCAGACATTGGCATGACTTATACCGCAATTGGTGACTGTTACTCTTATCGACCAACTATGATGCATGACTTGTTGGAAACCTGGCCTGATATTGTTCCGGTTGTACAATTGACTCGCCACCCGTATGCATGGTTATTTTTTCACGTGCGGTGGCGTATGGTTAATATGCGTATGCTTGGTGGGGAGGAGGGACCACTTGAGCACGAATGGCTTTATGGATGTGACCACGATTTATTTAAGCGACTTGGACTAAAATCTTACAAAAAGAAAGATATTGAAGTTTGGACTACGTTTCAGGGTATGTGGAAGATGAATGATGTTACTAATGATTCTAAGATGCCAATTAAGCAAATTCCGATTGAACAGATAGTAGCTAGCCGTAAACTGTTTTGTGAGGTTATTGATTATCTTACACACGGTCGAGTAACATATGATGAACACTTACTCGATTTAATTTTTGGTTGGGTTTGGATGCCTTTCCGAGGTGAGGAAAAGATTCGTGTATTACCGCAAGAATTAAGAGTTAGATGGCCTGATTGGAAATCTGAAGCTTTTGATAAATTGGTAAGTCTTGAGGCTCAAGAAAGTTTTCGTAAACTAGGATATGAGTTATGAATTTAATAGTTGGGATCTTGACACTGTTATTTCTTCTTGTGCTCATAGCAATAGTGTGGGCAGTTAAGAGACGCATTCAAGAAATTACTGAAACGACTGCAACTATGATAGAAGCGCAACGCCTTACTATTGAGCGGAGGGCGAATGAAGCAGCTGAGAATACAGCTGCTGCAATAGAAGCACAACGTCTTGCTATTGAGCAGAGGGTGGATGAAGCAGCTGAGAATACAGCTACTGCAATAGAAGCGCAACGCCTTACTATTGAGCAAAGGGCGAATGAAGCAGCTGAGAATACAGCTACTGCAATAGAAGCGCAACGTCTTGCTATTGAACAGAGGGTGGATGAAGCAGCTAAGAATACAGCTACTGCAATAGAAGCGCAACGTCTTGTTTTAGGACTCACTAAAATGGAAGCACTCTCCAATAAGCAAGATACAGTTTTGAAACCTTCTTCGTCAGCACAAAAAGATGAAAGCCCTCTCTTTGTATCTACTGTATTTAAGTCTGGGACAAAATTGCTTGAGCATATTATTAAAGATATGACTGGGTTTGGAATTAATTCACCGACGATGTCTGCTGGTTCAGATTATGAGAGTGCAAAAGAAATTAGTTTTAAAAAGAATAAATTTTTTATCTGGCATAATGTACCAAGTGATAGAGTAAAAGCCCATTTAATTTCTGCTAATGCGAAGCCAGTTTTTTTGATACGAAATATTTACGACTTAGCAGTTTCTCAGTATTTTCATTTTGCTCTTGATGTCGATTCTGAAATAGGATGTTCTACAGATACGGCAAATTATTTTGCAGATATATCACAGGATGAGGGTATTTCTTTGGTAGTTTCAGGTGCGACTTCAAGTCAATTTCATTGGCATGGATTTGGTTATTATCTTCGCCAGATACAAGAAATTATACAATTTTCTAAAGAATATAGATGCCATATTATAGTTTATGACAATCTTGTTAAAGATAAACGTAGAGAAATTGAGCGTTTGGCTGAATTTTTAGATATAGAATTAAGCGATAAAATATTTAAGAAACTTCTTGTTAGTTCAAGTCTTAATGAAATGAGAAAGGATCGTATAGAAAAAACGGGTACTGGAAAACACTTTCGGAAAGGAACCCCGGGTGATTATATTAACGTTTTAAAGCCTTGGCATTATGATATGATCAATTATACAAAATTGACTTACGCTCCTTTACTTAATTCCTTATGTGAAGAGCTTGGATATAACCAAATCACTTCGTGTGTAATTCCAATAAGGAATAAAACTATTCTTGGAAAAGTTNTNNGTAANAAGAAAATAACGAAAAAAAATGTTNCAAAGAAAAAGCAGGCAGCGAAGAAAGTTGTTGTAAGTAAGAAGAAAATAACGAAAAAAAATGTTGCAAAGAAAAAGCAGGCAGCGAAGAAAGTTGTTGAAAGAAAAATTTAGTATATTAAAATATAAAAAATTAGAAAAAAACAGACTTCTTCTTTTCCCTGCATGTAAGCACTGATCCTCTTAACTACGAGAAACTATTTTTCTAGTTGAAGGGTTCACTATAGTTAAGGTTCTTATGTCTATTAATTTCTTCCATAATATTGTACGTTATCGATCGATGATTCATGCTCTTTCTTTGAGAGATATGCAGATTCGATATGCAGGTACTTTAGGGGGTACATTATGGGCATTTGCCCATCCTATTGCTTTAGTTTTTATTTTTTACTTTGTATTCGCTATCGGGTTCAGGGCGCAAGGCCCTGCTGGTACACCTTTCGTCCTCTGGTTTGTTTGTGGGTTGGCACCGTGGTTCTTCTTTGCAGAAACTTTGTCAGCCATCACTAGTTCAATTACTAACAATGGGCATCTCGTCACAAAGACAGTTTTCCCGACTGAGATACTTCCGTTGGTGCATCTTATTTCTGGCCTCTTTACTCATACTATTTTTTTATTTGTTCTATGTGGCATGCTTATATTCTTTAAGATATCATTTTCTATTGATCGTCTTGGATTTTTATATTTCTTAATCTGTAATTGCTTGCTCTTGCTAGGTCTTGGTTGGTTACTTTCGGCATTGCAGGTGTTTTATCGGGACATAGGCCAAGGGCTCACCATAATTCTCACTATGTTATTTTGGGCTACTCCGATTGTTTGGCCGCTTCACATTATGCCGCTAGAGTATCAGAGTTTAATGTTTTATAATCCTGCTTACTATATTATTGAAGGTTACCGTGGGGTGTTAACCTCTGAGATAGTTGTATGGCCTAGTGCTTTGGAAACAGCATATTTTTGGAGTGTCACCTCCCTACTCCTCATTTTAGGAAACTATGTTTTTCATAGATTGAAGCCAGAGTTTGCTGATGTCATTTAAGTGAGGCAGCATGGATACTAAAACTGCAATTTCTATTTCCAATGTTTCGAAAAAATTTAGGCTTTTTTCCTCAACTAAGGAACGTTTGATTGAAGCTTTACATCCATTCAGAAAAAATTATCACCGTGAATTTTGGGCGTTAAAGGACGTGAGTTTTGATGTACGTCGAGGTGAGGTAGTCGGGGTGTTAGGGCGCAATGGTTCGGGGAAATCTACTTTGTTGCAAATTATCTGTTCTGTTATGCAAGCTACTCAGGGGAGCTTAAAAGTTTCTGGTAGAATATCAGCTTTGTTGGAATTAGGTGCTGGTTTTAATCCAGATTTTACGGGCCGGGAGAACGTGATTCTGAATGGTGAAATTATGGGGGTCTCACGTAAAGATATGTTAAGCCGGTTATCAGAAATAGAAAAATTTGCTGATATTGGCGAGTTTTTTGACCAGCCGGTAAAAACATATTCCTCTGGAATGTACGTGCGAGTTGCTTTTGGGGCAGCAATTCATATTGATCCAGACATTTTGATTGTCGACGAGGCCCTTAGTGTTGGGGACTCTGCATTTCAACATCGATGCTATCAAAAGATTCGAGCTTTTGTAGATCAAGGAAAAACTATCCTAGTCGTGTCACACAATACTGAGACATTATTGCGAATATGCCATAGAGGTATAATTCTTGATGAGGGTCAATTGAAATATATTGGTCCAATTAACAGTGCTGTTGACTATTATCATAACTTATTGTTTGGTAGTCAGGCTAAGGATTTAGAGGGGAATAGTGATAAGGTTTCTGATATTGTGGATACAAACAAATCACTTAGCACGTCTAGTAATATTGGTTCTTTATCCACTGGAAGTAACGATAAGATTCCAGGTAAATCTTGCTATAACCCACAAGAAACTAGGTTCGGAAATGGTGCTGTCAGAATTGTAGATTTTGATTTAGTGGTTGATGGTGAGATTAATCCGCCTGAAATTCAGGGGCATAAAGAGACAGAACTTTTTGTTAAGGTATTATTCAATAAAGACCTTGAAGATGTTTCATTTGGTTTTGCTATTGTTACGACTGATGGTATTTATATTGCTGGTACTAATTCAGAGATGATGGGGAAACCATACCTGACTGCAAAATCAGGTGAGTGTCGAGTTGTTAAGTTGCGATGGAAATCACACTTTATTGGAGGAGAGCATTTTCTTAATATAGGTTGCCACCAGATTATTGATGGCGAGAAAACTTTTCTTGATGTTCGTCGTTCTTTGGCTATGTTTAAGTTTACTGATACTCCTGGCGCTTATGGGTTTGTAGATCTTGAAATGGAACCTGAGGTTGTCGAAATTTAGAGTGAGTTTTAGAGCATATTTAATGGAAGAGATATTGACATGAATAACCTTTGGGATGATGAAGAGTCACAACAGTTTGTGGGTGATGCTGCTTTACGTGTTTATACATCTCGACTTCTTGGTCGTGATAAGGCGCTTGTTCTCCATGGAGGCGGTAATACCTCCGTAAAGGTGGCTGAGGAAAATATCTTTGGTGAGATCGAAGAGATTTTGTATGTAAAAGGTAGCGGTTGGGATCTTGAAAAGATTGAAGAGGCTGGATTTTCTCCAGTTAAATGCGACTATCTACGACAATTGGCAGCATTGCCTACCCTTTCAGACCCACAGATGGTGAACGAGCTTGTTACTCATATGACACGCTCATCGGCACCCGTACCTTCAGTTGAAGCGATTCTTCATGCTATTCTACCGTATAAATACGTCGACCATACACATGCAGATTCAGTTGTGACAATTTCTAATAGTGTAGATGGAGAAGCACGCATTAGAGAAATTTATGGGAATCTTGTAGTGATAATACCATATGTGATGCCGGGATTTGATCTCGCAAGGATTTGCGCTAAGCGCTTTGCAGAAGACTCTAGTTCAGACACGATTGGTATGGTACTACTTAATCATGGGATTTTCTCTTTTGGTACCACCGCTAAGGAATCATACGGGCGTATGATTCACCTTGTAGGCCTAGCCGAGGAGTATTTACAGCTAAAGCGAGCATGGAATGTAAAAGATAAGCCTAGTACTGCTCCTTGTAAAATAACAATTAGTGACCTTACTGGTCTTCGACGAGAAATCTCTGATGTGGCTGGTTATCCAATGATTCTTTCCCGACACGTTGATAAAAACTGTCTAAGTTTTACAAATCGATCTGACCTAGCTACGGTAGCCCGTCAGGGTCCAGCCACACCAGACCATGTAATTCGGACCAAGCGCTTACCTATGATTGGTTATAACGTTCGAGCCTATGTAGAGGAATATAAAGAATATTTTGCTGAGCATGCGCCCCTAGCAAAGGAACACAAATCAATGCTAGATCCTGCACCAAGAGTTATATTAGATAAAGCCCTTGGGTTGTGCTCGGTCGGGCGGACGGCGAAGGATGCCGATATTGTTGCAGAGCTCTATAAGCATACTATGGACATTATTCGTCGTGCTACGGCTTTAGGTGGCTATCATGCATTACCGGCAAAGGATATTTTTGATGTTGAGTACTGGGACTTAGAGCAGGCTAAACTTAAGAAGGGGGGTAAATTGCCAGATTTTTCCGGAGAAATTGCATTAGTTACTGGTGCAGCCTCGGGTATTGGAAAGTCCTGTGTAGAAGTATTGTTAGCACGAGGAGCTGCTGTTGTAGGTGTTGATCTTAACCCTAAGATTGAATTGCTTTATAAGCGCGCTGATTATCTTGGTATCGCTTGCGATCTAACTGATCCGGCTGCCATTCAAAAGATCCTTGAGCAGGTAGCTAACCGATATGGTGGACTTGATATGCTGGTGCTGAATGCAGGTGTTTTCCCCAGTGGTTGCCGTATTGAATCACTAAGTTCTAACGACTGGAGGCAAGTTATGACCATTAATCTCGACGTTAATCAGTCCTTGATGAAGGAATGTTATCCTTTACTTAAGCTGGCACCTAGGGGTGGTCGCATAGTTGTTATTGGATCAAAGAATGTCCCTGCCCCCGGACCAGGTGCAGCAGCATATTCTGCATCGAAAGCTGCGCTCAATCAGTTAGCTCGTGTGGCGGCACTGGAATGGGGTGACGATAACATTCGTATCAACAGCCTGCACCCTAATGCTGTTTTTGACACTAGCCTCTGGACTGAAGAAATATTAATTTCCCGAGCTAAGCATTACGGCCTTAGTGTTGATGAATATAAGAAAAATAATGTTCTAAAGACTGAGGTAAGCAGTCGTGATGTTGCTGAATTAGCAGCGGAAATGTGTGGTTCTTTGTTCGCTAAGACTACCGGTGCGCAACTACCGGTGGATGGTGGTAATGATCGTGTTATTTAGTCTGCCATGTTATATTTCTATGCTCTGGCGCTTAGTTATTCTATCTAATGATTAATAAAAAAAAATCAATTATTGGTATCATTGGTGGTAGTGGTGTATATGATATTGATGGCTTAATTAACAAACGTTGGAAGAAAGTAGAGTCATCGTTTGGCACCCCATCAGATGAACTTTTATTTGGTGAGCTGAATGGTCATGAAATGGTGTTTCTTCCTCGGCATGGGCGTGGGCACAAAATTCCGCCCTCTGAAATAAATTTTTGCGCTAATATTGATGTACTCAAGCGTTCTGGTGTTACGGATCTGATATCAGTTAGCGCTGTTGGTTCGTTACGTGAGAATCTTAGGCCTGGGATGTTTGTTATTGTTGATCAGTTTATTGATCGAACATTCGCACGCACTAAGAGTTTTTTTGGTACGGGATGCGTAGCTCATATATCGATGGCTCATCCAGTATGTAATCGCTTAGGCAACCACCTTGAAGCAGCAGCGCGCGAGTCTGGTATCGAGGTTGCAAGTGGTGGCACTTATCTAGTGATGGAGGGTCCTCAATTTTCCAATTTAGCAGAATCAGAGTTATACCGTAGCTGGAATTG
The DNA here is from genome assembly GCA_002721545.1 of Nitrosomonadaceae bacterium. Lineage (GTDB taxonomy): Bacteria > Pseudomonadota > Gammaproteobacteria > Burkholderiales > Nitrosomonadaceae > BJGV01. The sequence goes on from PBKR01000011.1 coordinate 191,295, forward strand.
TGATGTGATTGGCATGACAAATATGCCAGAGGCAAAATTGGCGCGTGAGGCTGAACTTTGTTATGCAACAGTGGCGATGGTTACCGATTACGATTGTTGGCATCCTAGACATGATGATGTAACTGTAGAAGCGATTATTAAGGTGTTGTTCGCTAATGCCGATAATGCACGAAATCTTGTTAAGGAAGTAGCTCCACGTTTGTATGGTGATTTAAATGCCTACACTTGTAGCTGCCGTTCTGCGCTTGAACACGCACTGATTACAGCACCAGAAGCACGTGATCCCGTAATACTTAAACGGCTTGAAGCAGTAGCAGGTCGCATACTAAATCCTTGTTAATTTTTCTGGAGTAAAAGGTATGTCTATTAAATCTCGTATTCGCACCGTTCAACATTATCCAAAGCAGGGTATCATGTTTAGAGATATCACTACATTATTAAAGGATCCGGTTGGATTTCGTGTGACTATTAATGAACTTGTAAATCGCTACACAGCCGCCAAGATAGATAGAGTAATCGGTATTGAGGCTCGTGGGTTTATTATTGGGGCAGCCTTAGCATTTCAGCTGGGTGTTGGTTTTGTACCGATTCGTAAGAAAGGTAAATTACCCGCAGAGACTGTTGGTCAAGATTATGAGTTAGAATATGGTACTGACTGTATTGAAATGCATGTAGATGCGATTACTAAAGGGGACCGTGTACTTTTAGTAGATGATTTAATTGCTACGGGTGGTACGGCTATAGCGGCCTGTAAGTTGATAGAAGGCATGGGAGGTGAGATCCTAGAATGTTGTTTTGTGATTGATTTACCTGACCTTGGGGGTAGCAAGAGTCTAGGAAGGCATGGTCAGAAAGTATTCTCTCTTTGCGAATTTGAAGGTAGTTAATGTCGCTAAATAACTAGAAATAAATTAAGGGTTCATGCGTGGTAGGATTGCTGATTTGCAAGAGATTAATAAGTTCTTTCTTGTGTAAAATTTAAATATATTATCTATTAGTTTATTATTGGAGTACTGATAATATTTATTACATTGTAGTGTGATTTTACAAAACCCTTGTCTAAATTATGCCAGTTATTAGCCAGTGGTATAACTATTAATTCTGGGGTAATATTCCTTAAAGAATATATTTCTGGTGCACTCTAAGGTGGATGTTTTTGGATGGCAAATGTGGTGCAAGTCCACAATGCATTATTTAGTGGCTATCTCATTTAATTTTTGATTTGTTTTTTGCAACTAAATCATTACAATTTAATTACGTTAATCTAGTGAATCTTATCGGTCTCACTTCATGATATTGTCCTCATCTTCACAAGATTTATTACGGGAAAATGATGTTTCTATTGTAGTCGTTAATTATAATGCCGGAGATTTTCTCTTGCCCTGTATAGAACTTTGTTTACAACAAGTTGGGCAGGTCGTTCTTGTTGACAATGCTTCTGTTGATTTAAGTATTGATGAGGTGCTTAGCAGATTTGGTGTAGATTCAAATTTACAGATTATTCGGAACGAAGAAAATCTCGGGTTTTCTGCTGCGTGCAATATAGGTGCAAAAGAGGCGACAGGGGAATTCATTCTATTTCTGAATCCAGATTGTATTATGGAGGAAGGCGCAGTAAAGCAGCTTAAATTAGCACTTGAGTCAAATCCAAGTGCAGGGATGGCTGGTGCTCTTCTTCTTGATGAAGATGGAAAAGAACAGGCAGGAGCTCGTAGAGTGGTCCCCACGCCTTGGTGGCTGCTTGTTCGTTCATTTCATTTTCCTCTTTTTATGGAGCGATGGCATCGTTTATTTACAGATTTTAATTTGCATAAACAAAAGCTACCTAGTAGTCCTATAGAAGTTGAAGCTATCTCTGGAGCTTGTACTATGGTTAGTCAGAGGGCGATGCATGATGTTGGGTTATGGGATGAGAGCTATTTCTTACATTGTGAGGACCTTGATTTATGTATGCGTTATCGTCAGAAGAAATGGTCTATTTTGTTTGTCCCAAGTTCTAGAATCATTCATCATTGTGGTGTTTGTAGTAAGTCTAGGCCAGTATTTGTTGAATGGCATAAGCATCGTGGAATGTTGCGTTTCTATAATAAATTTTTTAAGCATCAGTACCCTAGCGTATTATTATGGTTTGTTACGATTGGGGTATGGTTACGATTCTGTGTCGTAATTGCTTCACTTAAATTTCAGCGTGTAATAGGAAGATAAAGTAGATGGTTTATAAATCTATTTGGCAAACTGAAAAATAGTCAGAATAATAATTCTCATCTTTAGTAATTAATTCTTCTTTATTTACGAATCTATAAAAAAATTATGGAGGATTTTGTAGGGTTGGTTACTCGGTGATTAGTAGCAAAAGCTGGTATACTTATACAGTATGATTTCTAGTCTTTTTTTTTCTTCTTTCACTAAGCTAGTACTTGTATTTTTAGGGACACTCATTCTGACTTGGTGGCTGATAAATAGTAAAACTTTCAAGCTGCTAGATTATCCTAATTCCCGTTCTCTTCATACCACAGTGGTCACCCGTACCGGTGGATTGGGAATGTTGCTAGGAATATTGCTTGCTTGGGTATTGCTTTCTGCTGAACTGCCTATATCAGTATGGGTCGGCATCAGTATACTAGCAGTGGTATCTTTTGCTGACGATGTTCTCAGTTTATCAATTTGGTGGCGAATTCTGTCACATATTTTAGTTGCAGCCTGGTTTGCCGTGGTACTAATAGCTGATACTCAGGGTTGGTTAGTCGCAGTAATGTTAACAGTTTCGATCGTATGGATGATCAATCTTTATAATTTTATGGACGGTTCTGATGGGTTAGCTGGGGGTATGGCACTAATTGGATTTTTTAATTATGGTTTAGCTGCATGGTTGGGCGGGAATGAAACTTTTGCTATGTTAAATTTTTGTATTGTTGCTGCTGCGGCAGCTTTTTTAGTATTTAATTTCTATCCTGCACGTATTTTTATGGGTGATGTAGGCTCTGTCTCCTTAGGATATATTGCTGCGGTATTTGGAATATTGGGCTGGATAAATGGTTTATGGCTATTGTGGCTACCACTGCTGGTATTTTCACCATTTGTAGCTGATGCTTCAATGACATTAGTGAAGCGTTGCTTGCGTAGAGAAAAAATTTGGCAGGCACACTGTGAACATTATTATCAGCGCTTAGTGCAAAGTGGATTTGGTCACCAGAATACGGCTCTGTTTAGCTATTTTTTGATGTTGGCTTCAGGTGCCAGTGCGGTATGGGTAATACGACAGGATATAATTATTCAATTGGGGGTTGTTATCGCATGGTACAGTTTTTATCTAGCCATGATGTTAGCTTTTGATTTACATTGGAGACGCTACAATAGAAAATCATGAAATTTCTAAGTAATTTTAGTACTCAGGTACGGAGAACCATTGCGATGATCCATGATCTTTTTGCAGTAATGTTAGCGTGGTGGCTATCTTATCTATTTCGTTTCAATTTCGATATCCCTTTAGACCACATAGTAGTGATGCAGAAAACCTTGTTATGGGTAATTTTGATTCAGGTAATAGGATTTCGTGTATTTGGTCTCTATCGGGGAGTTTGGAAATATGCAAGCTTACCCGATTTTAAGCGTATTCTGGTGGCGGTACTAACAACGACAGCAGTGGTGTCATTAGTATTATTTTTATTGCAGATTTTAGCTAGTGTGCCACGTTCAATTCTGCTTCTGGACCCTATTTTATTATTATCTATCATGGGGGGTAGTCGTCTTATCTATCGGTCATGGAAAGAAGGTGGCTTTTATGGATTAAAAAAAATCGAGGGCTCCCCAGTGCTAATACTAGGTTCAGGCTCTATTGTGATTAGCCTGCTTAAAGATCTTGATCACAACAAAAATTGGCATGTAGTCGGCTTACTTGATGATGATCCAGATACACACAGGATGATTTTACATGGAGCTGAAGTGCTAGGATCGATTGAAGACCTACCAATGCTGGCGAAGAAATTGAGTGTTGATCACGCTATCATTGTCATGCCATCAGCTAGTCAGAATGCTCGCCGCCATGCATTAGAGATGTGCTCGATCGCAAATATTAATGCATTAACCATACCTTCTTATGACGACTTAATTAATGGGGAAGTAACAGTGTCGCAGCTCAGAATGGTGGAATTAGACGATTTATTAGGGCGTGATGTAGTAGAACTTGATGATGTTGGTCTACAGGGATTTTTGAGAGGTAGATCTGTGTTAGTTACCGGTGCAGGTGGTTCGGTCGGTTCAGAGATATGCCGGCAAATCATAAAATTTACACCAGATAGATTAGTATTTTTTGAATTGAATGAGCTTGCACTTTACAACGTTGAGCAGGAATTTCGCCATAATTTTCCTAATATTTCTATGGCATTTGTGATAGGTGATATTAAGAATCCTGCTAGATTAAATGAGGTGTTTGAACAGTATCGGCCAACGATTGTATTTCATGCAGCTGCATACAAGCATGTTCCACTAATGGAGCATGATAATGCGTGGCAGGCTGTACAAAATAATGTTCTGGGTACATATTTATTGGCGAAGGCTGCTGCTTCAAATGGTGTTAAAAAGTTTATATTTATTTCAACTGATAAGGCAGTTAATCCTATTAATGTGATGGGTGCAAGCAAACGTTTAGCCGAAATGTTATGTCAGAAACTACAGCAGTCTATTTATTCTACAGGAAGAAATGATCAAATTGATAGTAACTTGTCGGAGATGAAATTTGTTATTGTGCGCTTCGGTAACGTACTGGGCAGTACGGGTAGCGTAGTTCCAAAATTTCAGGAACAGATTGCTAAGGGTGGACCAGTTATTGTTACTCATCCTAAGATTATGCGCTATTTTATGTCAATTACAGAAGCAGCACAATTGGTGTTGCAAGCTGCTTTGATGGGTGGTGACAACCAGAATGGAGAGATCTTTGTACTAGATATGGGAGAGCCGGTTAAGATTTATGACCTAGCAAAAGATATGATTCGTTTATCTGGCTCTAAGGAGGAAGATATTAGAATAATCTTTAGTGGTTTGCGTTCTGGCGAGAAGCTCTATGAAGAGTTATCAACAAACGATGAGCTTATCTTACTTCCTACTTCTCACTCTAAACTCGGTATTATCAAAGCCCATCAGAGTGATAAGTTATCTTTGAAAGATTTATTGATATGGTTAAATCAAAGCCAAGTATTAGGAGATGAATTAGTAAAACAGGGATTAGCGAAGATGGTGCCAGAGTACTGTATAGAAGAAATTAATAATAATTGATATGCTCATGTAACAGACAATGTTTATATACTTCTATAACTGGTTTCTTTTTTTCAATAGCTCTTCCAAAATATTAAATATTTCTTTAGCATGCCTCTCTTGAGTAAAACGATTATCAGCCCAGTTACGAGCAGAAGCTCCTATTTTTAATCTTTCCTCTAGATTTTCATATAAATATTGTATTTTGTTGGCTAGCTCAAGATGGTCACCAGAATTATATAGTAATCCCGTTATCCCATCCTGAATTAATTCGGCAGTGGCACCCGCTGCTGAACCAATAACAGGTTTTCCAGCAAGCATTGCTTCTATGGTTACCCGTCCAAAGGCCTCCCATTGAGAGCATATTAGTACAGTATCAGTAGATTGCAAATATTCCATAGGGTTTTTTTTGTACCCAATAAATTCCACATACTGTTCCAAATTATGTTCTTTTACTTGCTTGAATAACTCCAATTGAAAATTTTTCCAGCCATGTCCAATTATTAATAGCTGAATATTAATTCCTTTTTGAATTAATTCGGACAGTGCTTTGATTGCTTCGATTTGTCCTTTATAAGGATGCAAAGAACTAATTATTAGACACTGGAATATCTGATTATCACGATTAGATTTATATGTTTTCTCAATCTTATTGTGCCGAGTTACTGATTGGTAAACCAAGCTCATTTTACTGGATGGAATATACTGGGAGTAATATTTTTTTAAGGAGTGAGAAACGACGATAATAGCTGCTGACAACGAGTTTATTAGGCGTGCTGTCCAGAACTCTCCTAAATCGTATTTTAGCCCCATTTTATATCCTGATTCATGTAAATGCCACACATGAGGTTTATTTGCAAGCCATGCTCCAAATGCGCCGACACTGATAGAAGAGGTATTAGAATACACAATATCACAATTCCATTGTTTGGCGATTTTTGCCACCTGAACAGATCTTATTAGGCTTATTATATTTCTCGCAAGCCGATAGTAGATCCCTATTGGGCGTGATAGCCAGCGTGGGTAACTAGCTATTTCCCATGGTATCTTTAAGTGCTCAAGCTCGCTAATCAAAGGGCCTTCTTTTGGTACAATGACCATACAAGAGACACCCAATTTAACTAAACCTTCAAGTAACTCTAGTAACGCTAGTTCAGCACCATGTTGCCCAGAAGAATGAGATATAAAACAGATACGCATCATTAATTTTTTTGTAAAGAAGTTGGCATAGAATTGATTTTTTGTGCTTTATGCCAACAAATACCAATAGCTGTTATAACAAGAAGTAGATAAATTATTTGACGAAAAAAAACTAAAAGATCAGTGATTCCACATAGAAAAACAAAACAAATTAAGGTTGCTCCTGGGATGCTTAGCTGATGTGACTTGAGTATTTGGAACCAGCCCCATAAAAGATAAGCATAAGTGATGAGACCAAGTGCACCAATATGCATTCCTATCTCAATCCAATCGTTGTGGTAGTGGACAAGTTTCTTTAGATTCTTGTACAGACCATTTTTATAGGTCTCTGCAGATTTATTAAAATAGTTGACTGCCATTCCTGTACCATGACCAAGCAGTGGTCGTTCAGAAATTCCATGTAAGCCAACATCCCACCAAGCAAGGCGGAGTCCGAGACTAGTATCATAATTTCCCGATCTTAATGATTCGATATTACTTTTAGCTTGCATGGTCCTTTCTTGAAAATTAGAACTACTATATGCAAAAATACTGCTTAATATAAAAAATATTGCTATAGCAGCAAAAAAAACTTTTAGTTTTTTTATGTACATTAAGGAAATTAATACTATTGATGAAATAATTGTCGCTATAAGTATTCCGCGTGCATCTTGATGAAACTGAACAAATAATAAAAAAATAGACAGAAAATATAACGATAATTTTATTTTATTATTATTCATGATACCAGATAAATAGAGTGTAGATAAAAACCCTATTCCTAGCATCGAAGAGAAATGAAGGTAAGGTAGCCCAAGAGGTGAGATACCCTGTGCATTCAGAATGAAGCGCTGATAGATTCCCATAGCTAAAACTAAAGAGTAACCAATAAGTATACCTCCAATCGCCCAGTGTAATCGGTTCTTATTTAAGAGGGCCAAATAAGGAATAAAAATTAGGAATGCAGAATATCTTCGCCAGGTTCTAAATCCATGGTTAGGGTCGTCACTCCACAGTATTCCTAATGCCATGATAGAACATAAAATTAGTATTGCTGTTACGAATGGTTCTTTAATCATTATTCTAAGCTTACTTAGCCCGCCGTCAAGAAACCAAGCGAGGAGCAATAGGTAGTGAGAAAAAGAATAGGTATAAAAACTAAGCCCTTTTTGCCATAGGGCAATACCAAAGAGGAATAGGGCTGATTTTGCTAGAAGATTATTCCATGCATAAATATTTTGCTGTGAGGGAAATATGTTAGTTGATTCTTTAAACATTTTAATTATTATATATTAATTTCTACTTGCTCTTATCTTTGAGGGTTATATACAGAGTTAATTTCTTATCTGTTATTTAATATTATTATTTTAACTATGCTATATTCCTCGGTCTATAAGGAATTAAGTAAAATAGTTAATTGATTAAATTAAGATTGATAATTGGAGAGAACTAGGCAAAAATTCTTATCTGGAAAGGGTTTTTATATAACCTGTCATACGGGATTTAATTTGATTGGTAAAAATAAAGAGGTTTGGCAAGATATGAGAGTTAGGAGTATGGGTATCACCTTGTCGTCGTTATACCCCACTGACAGTTTACTTTTAGCTGGATATCCAGGACCGTGGAATGTGCTTTTTGTTCTAATTTGTATAGGTTAATTAATGTTAATAAAGAAATTTTTTGAAGCGACAATATTTAAGTCAGTTGGTGTGTGGGATAATGAAGGTGGAAATATGAATGTTATTTGGGAAGCAGTCTTATGAGCGCTAATCTTATTCCTGCTTTGTTCCTAGATAGAGATGGTGTCATCAATGTTGATAAAAATTATGTTTGTAAATCTGAGGATTTTGAATTCATTGAAGGTATTTTTGATCTTTGCAGGAAAGCCAGTGAAGCTGGTATGGCAATTGTGGTAGTTACAAATCAAGCTGGAATTGCTCGTGGTTATTATTCAGAGAGGCAATTTAATAATTTATCTGACTGGATGTGTTCTCAGTTTTTATCTTATGGGGTGAAGATTGATGCAGTTTATTTTTGCCCATTTCATCCTGATCATGGAATTGGCCCATATAAAATAGAATCTTTTGACCGTAAGCCTAGTCCTGGAATGATCCTACGAGCAGAGAAAGATTTGGGGTTAGACTTAGCCAGATCCGCACTCGTTGGTGATAGACTTTCAGATATTGCTGCAGCTAAGGCCGCGGGTATAAGGCATTCTATTTATTTATCTAAGGTGGAGGGTAAATCTGCGTGCAAACCAGATATTCGGCTATCTTCTTTGCGGGAGGTTACCGATTATCTCTTTCCAGATCAATGTGTTAGATATTAGCTTAATTTCAAAATTTTATAGATTAACTTGGAAAATTTAAATGAAAATTGAAACCCTACGTTGGAGCAATGGTAAGCTGGAGATGGTAGATCAACGTATTCTACCCGCCTCATTTGAATATCTTAGTTATGATTCTGCTGAATCGGTGGCGGAGGGAATACGTAGTATGGTGGTGCGTGGTGCTCCTGCTATAGGTGTGGCAGCAGCTTATGGGGTGGCGCTAGAGGCGCTGCGGTTGTGTGGTAATTCTGAAGATACTTGCTCTTCGACTCTCCTCAGTCAAGATAAAGCTGACAATAGATTTAAAGTTGGTATGGAGGCTGGATTTATTATATTAGCGCAAAGTCGCCCGACGGCAGTGAACCTTTTTTGGTCATTAAAGCGGATGCGTGGAGTGTGGGAAAGTATGAAAGAACAAAGTAATATTATTGTGGCGCAGCGACTACTTGCTGAGGCACATGAAATCTTTGCTGAAGATATCCGAATTAATAAAGCTATGGGTAGATATGGAGCAGAGCTCTTGTCAGATGATGTACGTGTATTAACACATTGTAATGCGGGCGCTTTAGCAACTGCTGGTTGGGGTACAGCGCTTGGGGTATTCCGCTCTGCGGCGGAGGCAGGGAAGAATATTTCAGTAATTGTTGATGAGACCCGTCCTTTTCTACAAGGAGCACGCCTGACCGCATGGGAGATGTTACAGGAAAAAATTCCAGTGGCACTCATTACTGATAACATGGCAGGTTTCATGATGTCTCGAGGTGAAGTAGATGCAGTGGTGGTGGGTACGGATCGTGTGGCATCTAACGGTGATGTTGTTAACAAGATTGGCACATATATGGTGGCAGTATTAGCTTATCGTCACAACATACCTTTTTATGTGGCCTGCCCACTTTCGACTATTGATATGGATATTGTAAGCGGCGCCGATATTCCTATAGAAGAGCGATCTGTTGATGAAGTAAAAGGCTTCCGAGAGTATCATTGGGCGGCAGAGGGAGTAAAGATACATAATCCTTCCTTTGATGTTACTCCTGCAGAATTGGTAACAGCACTTATCACTGAGAAGGGTGTAGTGCAGAAGCCGAATCGAGAAAAATTATGTGCACTTTTAGCTACATCATAGAACTAGAATTAATACATAGAAACACTTGAATCAATAGAGATTCTTGTTATTGGTCTTTCTAGATTTGTTAGTACAAGATTTATTTTTCTGGGCTTTATTTTCTGATGTGGTTTTTATTTGGTGTTTATTTATTAGTCTGATAATACTGTTACTTCTCTAATTATCTATAGGGAATGGATCAAGGTATGGTAATGTCATATTTTATTAACTCTGTTATAACTTGTTGTACGCAGGCATTTAGTTCTTTAGTTCCAGTAGGCACGGTAATTTCATGGTTTTTAGATGGCTCGTAAGGTGCAGAGATACCAGTAAATTCAGTTATCTCACCCATGCGGGCTTTTTTATAGCTACCTTTTGGATCACGTGCTTCGCAAATTTCTAATGAGGCATTGCAGTATATTTCAATAAAATCATTTTGCTGTACCATACCGCGTATGTACTCACGATGTGCACGATAGGGAGAAATAAAGGCTGCTAATACAATCACACCAGCTTCAATAAAAAGCTTAGCTGTCTCACCAACTCGTCGAATATTTTCATACCGTTCTTCTTTTGAGAATCCTAAATCATCACATAAGCCGTGACGTATATTATCACCATCCATTACAAAAGTTTTATGTCCACTTTGATGTAAAATTTTTTCTACGGCATGCGCTAATGTAGATTTTCCAGATCCAGACAACCCAGTAAACCAGATAATAGCACTACGATGGCCATTTTGTTTTTTACGGTGCATACGAGTGACCATGGAATGATGCCAGGCTACATGGTTAGAAATGGGCTTGGTGGTTTTGTTTTGCATTGATTTAAATTGTATTTAGAATGACGGGGCGTTAGCGAGCTTATTTTTTAGTAATAAAATATTCATTATAACCAAAATTACAAAGGAGAAATAATATGGAATTGCTTTTGCTAGTATTTTTAATCGTTAGGCAAACTGAATATTATTTATGTCTAGATGAGTCTATACATAAATTAACTTGGTTAATCTAATACTAGCAGGAAATACCTATTTATAGATTTTCTCGATTAAGGATTATGGGTTTATTGGTCGCATATGGGTAATTTGGACTATCATTACTTTGGAAATTTCCATATTTCCCATTTGGGTTATTAATACTGTCTTTTGAGTCTTTTGATCCATAACGTCCATTTGGATTGCTCACTGAATCTGGATCATTCTGGTTAGTGCTCAGATTACCAAGGTAGTATCCTGTTTTTCTATCTACAAGTATTGATGGCTCTGCACTAGCTGCAGCGGCAACAAAAAAAGAAATAAGCATTACTATATTTCTCATACCAAACCTCCCTGAATTTGGAAATAAGAATATCTAAGTATCTATAATCATAGATCAACCATATTAATAGTCAATGTTTTATATTCTATTATAGAAATAGTAGTCTATTTGTAAATGATTCTCATCTATAATTTTCTATTTAAGCTTAGTAAGCAAATAAAAATTATATCTATTTATTCTTTATATATTTATAGTTATACTACGAAGCCTTCTTATATATTTTATATGATAATAAGTCTCATCTAAAACTGATTAATTATTAACCTATAAATTAATTAATAAGCTTTGTTTAATGAAACTACTGGCAGCTAGACTTTATTTAATTGTTTTGTTATTGGTCTGCTTTATATTGGCTCTTTTTTCAGCACATATTCACGCTGGTGGAATACCAACTCTTGATCCGGTAGAGATAACTGCTAAATCAGATGACCTTATTGGTACTGCTACTAGTTCAAATGAAGGTGCAATTACAGAAATGCAGTTTAATACTCGGCCAATATTGCGCCCTGGTGAAATACTTGAATTTGTTCCCGGCTTGATTGTTACCCAACACTCTTCGAATGGTAAGGCAAACCAATTTTTTCTTCGTGGGTTTAATTTGGATCATGGGACTGATTTTCTGACAATAATTGGAGGCATGCAAATTAATCAGCGGAGTCATGCGCATGGACAGGGATATACAGACTTAAACTTTCTTATACCAGAGCTGTTGGGAAATATGCATTATAAAAAAGGGCCATATTCTGCAAAAGAAGGAGACTTCTCTTCAGCAGGTGTAGCATACTTGGACTATGTTCGTGTGCTGCCTAAAGCCATAGCTGAATATACTATAGGGCGTTTTAATTACCATAGCCTACTTTTAGCAGGCTCAGAAAAAATCAGTAGTGGCAATCTTTTATTTGGCTTGAAGTTAAAAAAATATGATGGGCCATGGGATGTTAAGCAGAATTTTCATAATTTTAGCCTTATTACTAGGTATAGTCAGGGTGTGTCTGATAACGGTTTTGAAATTACTGCTATGGCTTATAAAGCTCATGGTAATGCTACAAACCAGGTTGCTAAGCGTGCTATAGAAAGTGGGTTTATTGGACGTTTTGGCTCGTTAAGTCCTAGTGATAGTATAAATACATCGCGTTATAGCTTATCAAGTCAGTGGGCACGTACAAGTGAATTCAGAGTAACGAACATAAATGCCTACTATGTTCGTTCTGAGTTCGAATTGAATTCTAATTTTACTAATTTCCTTAATTTTCCTATAGCAGGTGACCAGATTCAACAAAAGGAAGATAGGAATACTTTTGGTATTAATGGAAGTCGTTCATGGTTTGGAAGTGTTAATAGCCATAAAATAGAAAATACAGTTGGCTTTCAAATGCGATACGATAATGTTAACCCAATAAGCCTCTCTCGAGCACAAGGAGGTGTTCCAATGGCTAAGCTTGATTCTAATGGGAAACTTCATTCAAGTAATATACGAAGGGATATATTAAATGAATACAATATATCGTTTTATGCTGAAAATCGTATGCAGTGGTCGTCTTGGCTAAGATCTGTTATTGGAGTTCGTAATGATTTTTATCATTTTGAGGTAGATGGTAATCTTAAAGAGAACTCAGGGGAAAGGAGCGATAATATGGTAAGTCCAAAACTGTCATTAATTTTTGGGCCTTGGGCTAAAACTGAGTTTTATTTAAATGGGGGAGGAGGGTTTCACAGTAATGATGCTAGAGGGATAACCCAGCGGGTTGATCCTAATAATCCAAATGTTGCAGTACAGCGAGTGACGCCATTAGTTCGAACTTGGGGGTATGAAGTTGGTTTTCGTACGGGTATTGTCCCAGGTTTGCAAACAACAGTATCCCTTTGGCAATTACATGTTGATTCTGAGCTACTATTTACTGGTGATACTGGCAGTACGATAGCGAGTCAACCAAGTTTACGTAGAGGTATTGAATTTACCAATTATTGGAAGCCTGTTAGTTGGATCATCGTCGACGCTGACCTTTCCTTATCTCGTGCTAGATTTAGGGGTAATGGTCCTATTGGTAATTACATTCCAGGATCAATGAGCCGTGTTGCTTCAATTGGTGTTTCTGTTGACCGTAATAATTGGTTTGGTGGTATTCGCTTACGTCATTTTGGGCCCAGGCCATTAGTAAAAAATAATTCTCAGGTAGGCAGGAGCTCAACATTAGTCAATCTAAGGGCTGGTTACCGTTTTGCAAAATATCTTAAGATTTCATTGGATATATTTAATTTGATTGGTAGCAAGCCTAATGATATTTCATATTTCTATGAGTCTAAATTAAGTGGTGAGGTAGAGTCTGTTTCAGATAAACATATTCATCCAGTTGAGCCCCGAAGCTTTCGTTTTACAGTGCAAGCAAGTTTTTAACTATTTAAATAATACGATACTAATCTATAAAGAGGACTCTCTGGCATAATATCTTAGATTTATGGGTATCAATATATGAGTACCTATGGTCAACTAGTAATGGAATCTTTTCTTTATAGAATGTGGGAGGGGTAAAGGAATATGTGGCAATTTTTACAGTGGATGTTATTAATTCATCTACTTTTGACTTTATCTTCTCAGGCAACGGCTGATATGTTGTCCGATGCAAAATTATTAGACGCTAAACGCGCTTATTTTACGGGGAATTTTGAGAAAACAGAAAAAATAATCCGTCATATGGTTGAGCAGGAGAATGCGGCTGCACAGAATATTCTTGGTGTAATGTATTTTAATGGCCAGGGTGTTAGGCAAGATTTTAAAGAGGCTGCAAGACTATACCTTCTATCTGCAAAACAAGGTAATGCAATTGCACAAAATAATCTTGGGTTGTTATATGAAGATGGTAAGGGTGTTGCCCAGAGCTATGAACAGGCAGCAAAATGGTACCAATTAGCTGCAGATCAGGGGCATGCATTTGCACAAAATAATCTTGGGTTGCTGTATAGGCGCGGTAAAGGTGTGAAGCAAGATTATCAGGAGGCAGTAAAATGGTACCGATTGGCATCAGAGCAGGGTAATGCAAATGCTCAATATAATCTTGGGTTACAGTATAGTAGTGGACAAGGAATCAGCCAAGATTTCTCAGCAGCTGCCAAATGGTATCGCTTGTCTGCAGAGCAAGGTAATATTTTTGCACAAAATAATCTTGGTCTATTAAATGCTAATGGCCAAGGTGTAGTCCAAAATTACCATGAGGCTGTTAGATGGTATCGTTTGGCTGCAGAGCAAGGTTATGCACTTGCACAGAATAATTTGAGTATCATGTATTGGCGTGGTAAAGGTGTAACTAAAGATTATGAAGTAGCTGCAAAATGGGTTAAGTTAGCTTCTAGGCAGGGGAATCCAGATGCACAGTATAATCTTGGTGTGATGTATCGTTTGGGGCAAGGTGTAATTCAGGACCATCAAGAAGCTGCACGTTTATATCGTCTTGCAGCAGAGCAAGGGAAGATGATCGCACAAAATAATCTTGGTTTATTATATGAGGATGGGGTTGGTGTTACTCAAGATTATGACGAGGCAGCAAAATGGTATAAATTAGCTGCAGAGCAGGGATATGCGTTCTCACAAAATAATCTTGGCTTATTATATAGGCGTGGTAACGGTGTAGAAAGAAATTATAAAGAGGCAGAAAGGTTATATCGATTAGCAGCGGAGCAACGTAATGCGAATGCTGAATATAATCTTGGTTTATTGTATAGACATGGCCAAGGTGTGAATCAAAATTTTTCAACGGCTGCAAAATGGTATCGTTTAGCTGCAGAACAAGGATATGCTCTTGCGCAAAATAATCTTGGTTTACTGTATGCTAATGGTCAGGGGGTGGCTCAGGATTACAAAGAGGCTGCAAAATGGCATCAAATGGCTGCTGAAAAAGGAAATTCACTTGCTCAATATAATCTTGGCTTAATGTTTTTTGATGGAAAAGGTGTGACTCAAAGTTATGAAGAAGCGGCTAAATTATACCAGCTTGCGGCTGAGCAAGGTCTTGTATCTGCGCATTATGCTTTAGGTTGGATGTATGCAAATGGTAAAGGATTAGAACAAGATAATATTAAAGCATATATGAGGTTTAATTTGGCGGCAAATAAGGGTAATAATAATGCAGAGAAATGGAGAAAATCATTATCTAAGAAAATGACTGCTGAGCAGATTAAACAATCAAAAAATTTGGCAAGAGAGTGTGAGGAGCGTAACTACAAGGAATGCAATTAGAGTGCATTAGATATTAAAAGGTATATGTAAAGTATTATATGATAGGAAGAGTTTTTAGTTATCTCAGTAGCTTATTTCATAGAATTTAGCTTCAAAATCATGGTTAATTGTTTTCTTTATATCTAAATTCAGCTGACATTGCATGTGCTTGCAAACCTTCTTCATTAGCAAGTATAGAAGCGATTTCTCCTAGTTTTGCTGCACCTTTCTTTGATACTTGAATAATATTACTGTGTTTCTGGAAATCGTACACACCTAATGAAGATGAAAATCGTGCAGTTCTTGATGTGGGTAGTACGTGGTTGGGCCCAGCACAATAATCACCTAGGGCTTCTGATGTATATCGGCCAAGAAAAATAGAGCCAGCATGTTTTATTTTATTAGCCCATTGCTCTGGTTGATCAACTGATAACTCTAAGTGTTCGGGTGCGATATGATTTGCAATATCACAGGCTTCATTTAGGTCTCGTACTTTAATTAAAGCACCGCGATTCATAAGAGAAGCATGTATTACATTTTTACGGGGCATCTTTTCTAAGTAGCTAGTTATAGTTTTTTCAATTAGTTTTATAAATTCAATATCAGGAGATAAGAGGATTGATTGTGCTAATTCATCGTGCTCAGCTTGTGAAAATAGATCCATTGTGATCCAGTCAGGATTTGTCATGCCATCGCAGATTATCAAAATTTCTGATGGGCCAGCTACCATATCTATACCTACTATACCAAAAACTTGTCGCTTAGCAGAAGCTACATAAGCATTACCTGGGCCGACTAATTTATCTACTTGTGGGATTGTATTAGTTCCATAAGCAAGAGCTCCAACTGCTTGGGCACCACCTATAGTAAATACGCGATCTACTTCGCAAATTACTGCTGCAGCAAGAACTAAATTATTTCTCTTGTTCTTTGGTGTTGGGACAGTCATGATTAATTCATTAACCCCTGCTACCTTAGCAGGTATTGCATTCATTATTACAGTAGATGGATAAGATGCTTTTCCACCAGGAACATATAGTCCAATACGGTCCATTGGAGTTATTCTTTGACCAAGCATCGTACCATCAGCTTCAGTATAGCTCCATGATTTAGAGAGCTGCTTTTTATGGAAATCTCGAATTCTTTTTGTAGCCTGTTCAAGAGCCTCTCGTTGTATAGCAGGCAGACTATTCAGAGCACTCATAAGCTCTTCTCTAGGTATTTCAAGCTTAGAAACTGAGGCTGCATTAAGTTCATCAAATTGGCATGTATACTCAAGTACAGCTTCATCGCCTCTTTCTTTTACATCTGCCAAAATTTCAGATACTGTTTTATTTATTTCCAAATTTTGCGTATCTTTAAAGGAGGTTATCTCTTTTAATGCTTTAGTAAATTCTAAATCGGTTGAGGAGAGTCGTTTAATTTTTCTCATAGTAGTATCCATGATGCTAAGTTTATTGCTGCAATAGTATATTGCCTTTCTTAACAATTTCAGAAAATGCTATTAGAATTGGCTGTATATTTTCCCTTTTTACTTTTAATGCTGCTTGGTTAATTATTAGTCTTGATGAAATAGGAATAATTTCTTCAACTGCTTTTAGGTTATTTGCTTTTAGTGTGTCACCGCTTGAAACTAAATCTACAATTGCATCTGCTAGTCCTACTAATGGGGCTAGCTCCATAGATCCATATAGCTTAATAAGATCAACATGCATATTTTTTTCAGCAAAATGT
Organism: Nitrosomonadaceae bacterium; assembly: GCA_002721545.1. Lineage (GTDB taxonomy): Bacteria > Pseudomonadota > Gammaproteobacteria > Burkholderiales > Nitrosomonadaceae > BJGV01. Next base: position 208,421 of record PBKR01000011.1, read on the forward strand.
TCTTGCGCTGTATGTAAGTATTTGGTTGCAACCCTTAATCTTGCTCCTTGACGTATTGCTGTCTCATAATCAAAATTATTCTTTACAGCAACCATCATACGGCAGCAGGCTATATTTAAATCTAATAATTGGTAAAGTCCCGACCCATTATGTTCAAGTAGTACATCTTTTCCTGCTATACCAATATCTGCTGCGCCATATTGTACATAAGTTGGTACATCAGAAGCTCGTACAATAATAAGTGAAACATTGGGATTATTTGTTTTTAGTATAAGTTTCCTAGATTTTTCTGGATTATCAAGCGATACAATACCTGCCGCCTTTAAGAGTGGTTTTGTTTCATCAAAAATTCGGCCCTTTGAAAGGGCAATAGTGATACTTGTCATAATATATCCTATTAGATGTAGACGTTTACTAAAAAGGTCATAATATTATTTAGTAGTAATAGCTTTAATTTATGCGATTAATTTTTACCCCAAGAGACAGTAATTTTTCCTCAATTCTCTCATAGCCACGATCAAGATGGTAAATACGATCAATAATAGTTTCACCTTGTGCAATTAGGCCGGCCAAAACTAGACATGCAGAAGCACGAAGATCAGTGGCCATTACGCTCGCACCCTCAAGCTTATCAACCCCATGAACCACAGCTGTATTACCCTCTACTTCAATGCGTGCACCCATTCTCTTTAGTTCTAATACGTGCATAAATCGATTTTCAAATATATTTTCAGTAATTCTTGATGTGCCTTCAGCTACACTATTTAATACCATAAATTGTGCTTGCATGTCTGTGGGAAAAGCAGGATAAGGCGCAGTACATATATTTACAGATTGTAATTTGTTAGTCATTTTTAAATTAACCCAGTCTTCTCCTGATTGTATCTTTGCACCTGACTCGACTAATTTATCTAGCACTGAATTAAGTATATTTGGGCATGTATTCTTGAGATGAATATCGCCACCACTAGCAGCAGCAGCTACCAGAAAAGTGCCAGCCTCAATTCGATCTGCTATAACTTGGTAGGTTGTTTCATGCAATAATTTTACCCCTTTGATAGTAATGACGTCACTTCCTGCACCATGAATCTTTGCTCCCATTGAAATTAGACAGCAAGCAAGATCGACAACCTCAGGTTCACGTGCTGCATTTTCTAATGTCGTTATTCCTTCAGCTAAAGTTGCTGCCATCATTAGGTTTTCAGTTCCTGTAACGGTTACAGTATCCATTACTATATGAGCACCAATTAGTTGACTTGCTTTTGCATGAATATAGCCATGCTTAATATGAATTTCGGCGCCCATTGCTTGTAATCCCTTAATATGCTGATCAACTGGGCGAAGACCAATTGCACAGCCACCAGGCAGAGATATTTTAGCTTCACCTGTTCGTGCTAGCATTGGGCCCAATACTAAAATGGCTGCACGCATTGTTTTTACCATTTCATAAGGTGCAATTGGGTTAGAGAGATGTGTGGTTGTTAAAGAAATTTCAGAATCCTTATCTATTGAAATATTTGTTCCCATTTGCTTAAGTAATTTTAGCATTGTAGTTACATCATTGAGATGTGGTACATTCTTAATCCTAAGAGATTCGTATGTCAGTAGAGAGGTACAGAGGATTGGTAATGCTGCATTTTTTGCTCCTGAGATCTGTATTTCTCCAGAAAGAGGAGTGCCACCATGGATAGTTAATTTTTGCATGTGATAAGGATTGCTATTTGTATATATATAGAGAAATTATTTTAAGTATATAGATCGTAATAAATAATGCTGTAATTAATTTTATTGATTGTAATCTATCATGGTAACCTTCATCATGTTGTAAATAGTAATAGTATAAGCTCACATTATTAGGATTCTGTTTTGTACATATAGTACAGTGGCATGCAGGTATCCGTATACCTTAGGAGAAAAAATGAAGAAACAAATTATCCAAACAGAAGACGCACCCCAGGCTATAGGCACGTACTCTCAGGCAATTCGTGTTAGTACAGGAGACACTGTTTATATATCTGGTCAGATAGGAATAGATCCAAGTACCATGCAGATGGTAAATGGCATTGAGTCTCAAATCCAACAAGTATTCTTGAATTTGAAAGCTGTTGTAACAGCTAGTGGTGGCACTTTTAGTGATATTGTTAAATTAAATATTTTTCTGACTGATTTGGATGATTTTTCCATGGTAAATAAAATTATGGCAAGTTATTTTGATCAGCCATATCCAGCAAGGGCAGCAATAGGTGTAGTTGCACTTCCAAGAGGTGCATTAGTGGAAATGGATGCAATAATGGTATTGTAGATGTGAGTGAGGAAAAAAGAAATAATTCTGTTATTTTCGACTGCTTTACAAGCAAGGCTATCCAAGAAAAATTTGCCAAGCTTGGAGTAAGTAATGAAATTAGCTTAATTTTACACTTGCCTCTTCGTTACGAGAATGAAACTTATCTGCGTGAGATTAATGATATATCTGGAGGAGAAACCGTACAAATAGAAGGTGTTGTCATATCTAACGAGGTTATGTATCGACCGAGGCGTCAGTTGGTTCTTCAAGTAGAAGATGGTAGCGGTATTATTTTTATACGATTTTTGAATTTTTATCCTAGTCAGGTAAAAGCATATTCTGTAGGCACTAGAGTACGTTTATTGGGTGAACCTCGTACGGGTTTTTTTGGCACTGAAATGGTGCATCCAAAATGTCATATTGTGCAAAAGAATACACCGCTACCTAATTTTTTGACACCGGTCTATCCAACTACAGCTGGTCTTTCTCAGGTCATGATTCGTAAATTAATTAGAAAAATTTTAACTGATAAAACTAAGTTAGAGATCTTGTCTGAAACTATACCATTAAAAATTTTAAAAAATTATCGATTAAATGGGTTTAGTAAAAGTATTATTTTTTTACATCAGCCTAAATCAACTGCGCAGGTTCATTTATTAGAAGACCGTACTCACCCAGCCTGGGCTCGAATTAAATTTGATGAATTGCTAGCTCAGCAATTATCCATGCGATTACATTACCAGCAAAGACATAAATGTACTGCTCCCTCTATGCCAGATAATAAAAGATTAACAAAAATCTTATTACATTCACTTCCTTTTAGTCTAACTAATGCGCAAGAAGAAATTTTTTCAGAGATTAGTCAGAATCTTTCAGAATCATACCCAATGCAGCGTTTGTTACATGGGGATGTAGGTAGTGGTAAGACAGTAGTCGCAGCATTAGCAGCATTACAGGCTATAGAAAATGGATATCAAGTAGCTATAATGGCACCTACTGAAATATTGGCTGAACAGCATTATCGAAAATTTTCTAGTTGGTTTGGTTTTATCTTTGGACCTGATAGAAATTCAATAGCTTGGCTGTCAGGTAATCAGAAAAAAATGCAGCGTCAAGAGGCGCTTTCTACTATTGCTGCAGGTACTGTTATGCTTGTAATTGGGACGCATGCATTATTTCAGGAGCAGGTAAAATTTAAAAAGTTAGGCCTTGCCATTATTGATGAACAGCATCGTTTTGGTGTTCATCAGAGATTAGCATTACGTATGAAATGCACTAAGGAAGGTATGGTCCCGCACCAATTAATGATGAGCGCAACACCCATCCCACGTACACTTTCTATGAGTTATTATGCAGATCTTGATGTTTCATTATTAAATGAGATGCCACCAGGTAGAACCCATGTTATTACTAAATTATTTAATGAGACCCGACGTAAAGAAGTAGTTATACGTGTTAAAGAGGCATGCTGTGCTGGAAAACAGGCTTACTGGGTATGCCCACTTATAGAAGAATCTGAGGTCTTACAATTGAGGACTGTTCTAGATACTTATGAGAAATTAAAAATGATTTTCTTAGATCTAAAGGTTGGTTTATTGCACGGAAAGATGTCATCACATGAAAAAATTGAAGTTATGGAATTATTTGAGCAAGGAGAAATTCAATTATTAGTCGCAACAGCTGTAATTGAAGTAGGGGTTGATGTTTCTAATGCCTCATTAATGGTAATTGAGCATTCTGAAAGAATGGGATTATCACAGTTACACCAGCTACGAGGTCGGGTAGGGCGTGGTAAAGAAGCAAGTGTATGTATATTACTTTATAAAGAACCATTATCTGAAATTGCTAGAAAAAGGCTACAGATAATATTTGAGAATAATAATGGATTTGAAATTGCTCGTCAGGATTTATTATTACGTGGGCCTGGTGAATTCTTTGGTGTCCGTCAGAGCGGTGTTCCTATATTACGCTTTGCAGATCCGGAGCGAGATGAGAATTTACTTAAAGAAGCGCGTGATGCTGCAAAAGAAATATTACGAGATTATCCTGAGTTAGCGAAACGGCATCTTCAGCGATGGCTTGGAGAGAAAAGTGATTATCTTAAAGTATAAAATGCAAATATATAGATTGAGAGGATAAAAAATATTTGCCATTGTATTTTAGATTTTTTTGATGAAATATTTTTAGTACTTACGTAGCAAGTATACGCTAGGTGTATAATTTAAGCTTGGTATTCCCAATATTTCGTAATGACCTATAAATTCTTTCGCCGCGTTTTTAGTCAAAATTATTTTGCTTCTTCAGAACTAATAATTCCGAATTTACGAATTATTCCAAGTAAGAAACATGGCATAATCAGAAATGATATAAGCCCATGTGCTCTAAAAGTGACATTAGTTTTAAAAGAAGCAGGATACTCTGCTTTTATCGTAGGAGGTGCAGTACGTGATTTGCTTCTAGGGTTAAAACCAAAAGATTTTGATATTGCTACTAATGCTAAACCTGAAGAAATTAGAGCGCTTTTCCGTCGTTCACGCATTATTGGCCGTCGTTTTCGTTTAGTACATGTTATGTGTAGATCTGATACTGTAGAAGTATCTACATTCCGCAGTGGTTCATTCATTAATAAGCATGGTCGGCCTCGAAAGTATCAGCATGCAGATGAGCATGGTAGGATTTTAAGAGATAATGTATTTGGTAGCCAAGAAGAAGATGTTAAACGTCGCGATTTTACTATTAATGCATTATTTTATGATCCAGATACAGAGGAAATTTGGGATTATTTATCTGGATACAGTGATATTAAATCTAAGACATTACGCATCATTGGCGAACCAATTCAGCGCTATCGTGAAGATCCAATACGGATATTAAGAGCTGTGCGACTTGCAGCTAAGCTTGATATGCAGATTGATACTGTTACAGCTAAGCCCTTAGGTGATCTTGCTCCTTTATTAAAAAATGTACCGGCAGCTAGATTATTTGATGAGGTTTTGAAAATATTGTTAAGCGGCCATGCTCATGTTTGTGTAACAGATTTGCGTGCACGTGGGTTATATCATGGTCTATTACCATTATTAGATAAGGATTCTACAGAATCAGCAGGTATGGGATTTATTTCACTTGTATTAAAGAATACTGATGATCGTATAAAGCAAGAGAAATCCGTATCTCCTAGTTTTTTATTTGCCTCGTTATTATGGCATGGGGTATTAGTGGCATGGAATAATCATATGGCGGATGGTACGAAAACTATTCCTGCTTTACATATGGCAATAAAAGATATGATAGGGGAACAAGAGAAAAGGCTTGTAATTCCACGTAGATATGATGCGGTAATGCAAGAGATATGGGCAATGCAGCCACGTTTTCTTGGAAGATCTGGCAGAAGACCATTTCGTTTGTTGGAACATCCTCGTTTTAGGGCAGCTTATGATTTTATGTTATTACGTTGTGAGAGCGGAGAGATAGATATGGAGTTGGGGAAATGGTGGAAAGCATTTCAGCATGCTAAGCCTTGTGATCAGGAAAATATGTTATTTAGAAATGAAACACCAAGAAAGAGAAAGAATAGGCGTCGATATAATCGGAATATGGCTGATAAAATATAGTTTCATCAGATTCTACAGAATAATTTAATATTAGGAGCTAGGTTGAGTCAGATTTCACAGGCTTTAATTGCTTTAGGTAGTAATTTAGATAATCCGGTGGCCCAGGTACGTAGAGCATTTGATGAGCTTGCAATAATTCCTGAAAGCCATTTATTAGCTTGTTCTTCACTTTATCGTAGTGAGCCAATTGGAAATCAGGATCAACCAGAATTTATAAATGCAGTAGCGCAAATTGAGACTACTCTTTCTCCACATGATTTACTTGAGAAGTTATTAGAAATTGAGAAAGATCATGGTCGTGTAAGGGGATTGTCTAATGATCCGAGAACACTAGATCTGGATATGCTGATGTATGATGAACTTGAATGTAATGAGAATGGCTTAATTCTCCCTCACCCGAGAATGTATCAACGTGCTTTTGTATTAAAGCCTCTTATGGAAATCTCAGCAAATTTTATTATTCCTGGTCATGGGGCTGTGGCTGAATTATTATCAGCTTGTACTAATCAAAGAATAGAAAGAGAGAAAAATTGGTAACGTTAGGGAAATATCGCTATATTGTGATTGAGGGACCTATAGGCGTAGGAAAGACTAGTCTGGCTCATCGTATATCAGATCACTTAGATGCTAGGTTATTATTGGAGAAACCAACAGAAAACCCATTTTTAGAGAAATTTTATAGTGATATGTCAAGGTATGCCTTGCCAGCCCAATTATTTTTTCTCTTTCAGCGTAATAATCAGTTACAGAGCCTTGTAAAAATGGATATGTTTACTCAAGTAGTAGTAAGTGATTTCTTACTTGATAAAGATCAATTATTTGCTAAGCTTACGTTAAATGATGCTGAGTATAATCTTTATCAGAGTATCTATAGCCATTTGCAGCCCAGTGTGCTTATTCCTGATTTGGTGATTTATTTACAAGCTCCATCTAGTATTCTTATTGATAGAGTAAAGCAACGTGACAACATTTTTGAGAGAAATATTTCTGAAGACTATCTCTGTCGTTTATCTGAGGCTTATACAAGATTTTTTTATCAATATAAGGGCGCACCAGTTATGATTATAAATAGTGAGAATTTAAATTTTGTTGAGAATCAGTCAGATTTTGATCTATTAATTCAAAGATTAGAGCAGATGCGTGGACCACGAGAATATTTTAATTTAGGGTGATAAGTAGTATGCGTATAACACAAAAGACATTGCAGAGAATGTGTAATAGTGGAGAAAAAATTGCTGCACTAACATGCTATGACGCAAGTTTTGCTTCTTTATTAGAAAATTCTGGTGTTGATATTTTATTGGTGGGCGATTCTTTAGGTAATGTATTGCAGGGAGAGAAAACAACATTATCAGTGACATTAGATGATATGATTTATCATACAAAATGTGTCTTTCAAGGTTCAGTAAAGGCATTTATTATGGCTGACATGCCTTTTGGTACGTCTCAGGTCTCGCCTCAGAAAACGTTTGAAAATGCAGTCAAACTTATTTCTTCAGGTGCTAGTATGGTGAAAATAGAGGGCGGAAGTGTGATGGCTGATACTGTCAGATTCTTATCTCAGCGTGGTATACCAGTATGTTCTCATATTGGTTTAATGCCTCAATCTGTAAATATGCTAGGAGGTTATAAAGTTCAAGGTAAGTCTATCAATCAAGCAAATCAATTGCTTGAGGATGCAGTTATTATGGAGAAAGCTGGAGCAGGTATGTTGTTGATGGAGGCTATACCAGCTACTTTATCAAGAAAAATTACGAAAAAATTAACTATACCCACAATAGGTATTGGTGCAGGAGTCGATTGTGATGCACAGGTATTGGTATTGTATGACATACTTGGAATTTATTCTGGAAAGAAATCAAGATTTACCAAAAATTATATGGATGGTGCAAGAAGTATTAATCAGGCAGTGGAGAATTATGTTAAAGAAGTTAAATCTAAAAAGTTTCCTAAGATAGAAAATGGGTTTTAGTATATAAAATTAGCGTGGAAATAATTACTGATATTCATTCTTTACGTTCACGGCTAAAGTCCGAGCATTATGTTGTATTTGTTCCGACTATGGGCAATTTACATGAAGGGCACTTATCCTTAATAAGAATAGCGAAGCAGAAATCTGGTTGTTTAGTAGCCAGTATTTTTGTGAATCGTTTACAATTTGGACAAAACGAAGACTTTGATAAATATCCTCGTACTTTAGTAGATGATTTGAAATTATTAGAGAATTACGGGGCTAATATAGTATTTGTACCTACAGAAAAAGATATTTATCCAGTACAACAAGAATTTATTATAGAACCCCTGCCGTTAGCAAATATCTTAGAAGGAGAGTTCAGGCCTGGGTTCTTTCGTGGCGTCACAACGTTAGTTTTGAAACTTTTTAATATTGTGCGGCCACAATTAGTTCTTTTTGGGAAGAAGGACTACCAGCAGTTATGTATTATGCGTGAAATGGTTCATCAGTTGAATTTATCTATAGAGATCGGTGAGGGAGAAACTGTACGTGCATCAGATGGATTGGCATTAAGTTCCCGCAACCGGTTTTTAAATAATGAAGAACGTATAGAAGCAGCCCATTTATTTAAAGTATTGTCTGAGATCAAGGAAGCAATAGAGTCTGGAGAGCAAAATTTTAGGAAGCTACAGGATATTGCAAAAGAAACCCTTAATAATCGCGGGTGGGATATTGATTATATATCTGTAAGAAAAATTCATACACTAGAAATAGCAAAGTGTCATGATCAAAAATTGGTAGTGCTTGGGGCTGCAAAACTAGGAACAACTAGACTAATAGATAACCTTGAAATAACTGTAAGAAAATAAACAGCCCCCCTCTCGCATTAGAGAGGAGGGCTGTTTGAACTACAAAAGATCAGAACCGATTGTTATAACCGGTTATTTAAAATGACCTTGTCAGACCCGTTCCAAATAACATCAGTCAAATTGGAGTACCGTGTGATGATCTGTGCTGCAACT
>PBKR01000012.1 GCA_002721545.1 Nitrosomonadaceae bacterium
TACTGGAGGATCAGCAATTGCTGACAAATCAATATTTATTTCTTCTAATAACCGATTCTCGGCAGATAAAAATTCTAATATTAGAGTAATTGATAGTTCGATTAATCCTATGATAGCTAACCTGAGTCCACAGGTATTGGTAGACCGCGCTAGCGATGATTCCTCTAGTGATCAGGCCCATTTGAACGGATATGACTTTGCATGTATGAATATGCTAGACAAGTGGAAACTTAAGAGCAAAGGAATCATGCGTGGAATTATTCAATAAAATACACTCATCTTAAAAATATTTTTAAAATATTATTAGAGTTTTATTATTTTTTATATGATCTTTTTACTTTGAAGCGAATCTTGTTCGAATTTAAAATTGGATTTTCACGTGACACCTCAAACAGAAGATTTTTACAGATATGAATTTAAATATCTGCTAAATTTAGATCAAAGGGAAGCGATTGAGTCAGAAATTTCGCAGTTCATGAGTTATGACGGTCATGTGCATAAAGAATTAGGAAATGCATATTACATACGTTCTCTCTATTTTGAAAATGACGCTGCCACAAATTTTTATGAAAAGATAGATGGGTTACAAAAAAGGAATAAGTTTCGCTTACGTACTTATGGAAAGAAATTTGAGAAAGGTTTGCCAATTTTTCTGGAGGAAAAAAATAGAAACGGGGATCGAATACATAAACATCGAATTAAAATTGACTACGATCACATGAATTATTTTTGCGACTCTTCATTGCGTTACGATTTATGTAATATTTTTCCTGAAGTGGATCTTGTAGAACAATTTTTTTTTGAGGCAACTCGAAAAATGTTGAAACCCACCGTGCTTGTTGATTATATTCGTCGGCCCTTTATAAGTCCATACGATATGAATTTTCGTGTCACAATTGACAGTAACCTTATGGCATTGAGGGGNGATTCTTTATTTAAGTCGACGGAGGGAAATTGGTTATATTGCTTAGCAGGCTATACCATTATGGAGGTGAANTTTCACAGAAGGGTACCCGCTTGGTTTCATCGAATTTTACAGGCACATAATTTGAGGCGTTTATCAATTTCAAAATTTGTTCANGGAATGAAAAAAACAGGTCTCGCAGTGGATTTGTCTTAAATNATCGNACGGGATAAATATGGATAATGTTCAAAGTTTTATAAAAACAGAGGTAATGGCTTTTGTTTATAGTCCGGCAGACATTCTTATTAATATGCTGCTGGCCTTCATTTTAGGACTTTTTATAAGTTATATATATAAAATAACCCATAAGGGACTAAGTTATTCACAGTCTTTTATGTTGACCATTGTGTTTGTAGCGCTAATTGTATCAATGGTAATGATGGTGATTGGTAATAATTTAGCTCGGGCTTTTGCCTTGGTCGGAGCTTTAACAATTATCAGATTTCGCACGGTTATTAAGGATACAAAAGATACGGCTTATGTTTTTTTAGCCTTGGCTTCAGGAATGGCAGCAGGGACGTCAAGTTATTTCCTTGCAATTTCAGGTACTACGATAGTTGCTATTGCAGCTTTGATCTTACATTTTACTAATTATGGATCTTTGTATAAAAGCGAATTCATTCTATGTTTCAGGACACAGACCGGGGAAGGTGAGCCTAATTATAGCCCGGTGATTAACGAGTTTTCAAAATCCGCAAATCTGCTTCATATAGAACCGTCTGGAGACAATAAAACAACCCGATTGACCTTCGATATTCTCATGCANAAAAAGAAGGATCCAAAGGAATTCACCAAACGTATTGCTGAGTTCGAAGGGATATCGGAAATAACCATGGTAGCGTCAAAACATGATGTAGATTATTAAAACGACAAGCTAAAAAACAAATTGTAATTAAAATAATTCGAATTTTTATTTCTTTTTTTGTGTAGTGAAGTTTTTTAAAAATGTTTAAACCTAGTTAGGTAATTTAAAACCTTCAGTTACTCACCGTTATTTTCTTACTAGTTTCTTGAGCCCCACTTAAAAAATTCACTTGGAATGGATAAGACTTCAATAGAATTAGTATTTTTTCATGAGTTAAATTTATTAAGTATTTTTTCTGTATTGCTATTACCGAGAAAGTCCGGTCCTGTTAAAGTCTTTTATTACAGGGAAACTCGATGGGGTTCGCAGATGGCAAAATGTTTTACCCTGTTGCGAATTTTTCAGGCCAAACCAAAAAAAATTAGGAACCCTTTACTTATTGATACTCCACATTGCAAGATATTTAGAAACTTTGCCCAGCTCGCAATTGTCAGCAAAAANAATTCCCATAANATTAGAAAAGTNATCGAACCTCTTTTCAAGGGGGAAACTTCTGATTTTATCGATTTATTAACCCTAAATATTAGGAAGTCATGGGAATTATCGTTATCTGAATTGATGAATGTTTGTAATGTAGCAAGTTTAGAAACAAGCCGGACCGGTCTTTCAATGAAAAATGTGGCTATATTTTCTTCCTTCACCAACCTTGCGGAACAATGGGAAATAAAAACTGGGGTTCCATCAAACAACCTGCGAAAATCTTTTGAGGCTAAAAACATTTTGCGTCATCTTGGATCCATGTTACTTGTTTTTCAAGGGTTTTTTGAGTGGATATCTGCGATCATACAACCTCCAAAAAAGCCTCAAGCTCAAACTGAACAGTTCCGATTTGGTACTGGAGCGGCCTGGGGAGTGGAGGGAAATCAGAACGGACGTCTAGATGATTTATTTTGGTGGAGGAACGCAAATATATCAGGCTCTCGGGTTGTTTATTTGTATGACAGAGTTGATGTTCAGCCAAGATTTTCAATTGTAAAGAAAATAAAATCTCTCGGCATTCAGTCTGTGGCTCTAAATCCACAGAGGGTGGGAGATTATCCAGAACTTTATTGCGGAAAAAGAAAAAGGGAGTTCTTCCAACTGATTCGGGATTTAAATTTGGTGATATTTCTTGCTGTTAAAAATTTTTGCAACAAAGATTTTCAACGACGAATTTTATCTCAGTTAAGCTGGTATATTACTCGATCTACTAATTTAGCTCCAAGCTATAAGCATCTTAACTTAAAAGGAATATTTCACCATCATGAGGTAGGGATAGACCTTATATCCTTAGCTGCCCGTTTTGCCGGAGGAGTTCGAATGGGAACGCATTGGTCTTCATTTAATGGAATTTGCGAGGTGAACCGCTCCCATGATGTTTTTTTTATATGGGGATTGCATGATGCAAAAATCATCATTGATTCGGGTTCGGTTTCAAAGCATTTATTAATTGTTGGCAGCATTGCCACTGAATCTTACAAAAGAACTGCCTTTGAAAAAGCAGAAAAGGCCACAATTAAAATGAAAAAAGATGGGGTTCGCTATATTATCTCTTTATTTGACAGTTCTGTAGAATCTCCTGAATTTTTTGGGTTTTTCCTGCGATGGCTAATAGACGATCCCGCTCTCGGATTGCTAATCAAATGCAAGGATGGGAACTGGGTTGAAAGGACAGGAGAGAACCAAGATAGCCTTTCAGATAAAGCAATTAAAACAGGTCGGATTTATAGTCTCGATTCAGATGCCTCNCCTGCCGATGCAGCAAGAATTTCTGATTTCTCAGTTGGAATAGGAAGCATTTCGGCTGTGGTTGTAGCTGCTTTAAAAGGAGCGAGAGTATTTTTCCTTGACTATGAGCGACTAGATGAAAGCAGTCAAAAACCTTATTGCACTCTCCACTCCCTTGGTCCAAACCGGTGCGTCTTTTACAATCCAGAATCTTTGAAACGAGCAGTTTTAGAATATATAGACAACCCTGAAACTAACCCTTACCTAGGAGATGCATCACCAATTCTTGAAAAGCTAGACCCTTTCCGGGACGGTAAAGCTAGTATTAGAATAGGAAATTATATAAGTTGGTATTTGGAAGGAATCGATCAGGGATGGGCTCCTTTAAAAGCACTTGAGATGGCAACTCGAAAGTATTCGGATCAATGGGGTAGGGAGTATGTCATCAAAGGAATCGATCATTGATTTGTTATAAGTTAAATACATTAAAAGAGAATTTTTAATTTATGCTTCCTGATGAAACCGTTTATTTAGAAAAAAATAGGTAGTGGATAAAGTAATTCATAGTAATAATTTATGTGTTTTTATGGTAGGACCTAATGATTAAAAATAAAATAGGTGTTATGCAAGGTCGTTTATTGCCAAAGTATCAAGACCGTTACCAAGCTCATCCTTTAGATTATTGGCAAAAAGAGTTTGAGATTGCCAAAGAGATTGGTTTGGATTGCATTGAATTCATTCTTGATTACAATGATGCCGAGAAAAATCCCCTACTGAAAGCCGGTGGAATTAAAAAAATATTGGAGGTTTGCAATAGCACGGGTGTTTCAGTAAATACCATTTGCGCTGATTATTTTATGGAAGCACCGCTGCATACAAAAGATGATTTTGTAGTTAACAAAAGTAAAGAAACCTTAATCAACTTATTGAAGAAATCTTCAGAATTAGGAGTAACTGATATCGTAATTCCCTGCGTAGATCAATCTTCACTTAATAATAAGGAGACCGTTTACCGTTTTGTGGATCAAATACATACGATATTGCCATATGCAGAGCAGCATAATGTTAATCTTTCATTAGAAACCGACTTGGCACCATTACCCTTTACGGACCTTTTGAAAAAACTTGATTCAAATCGTATAAAAGTAAATTACGATATAGGAAACAGCGCCTCTTTGGGTTATGACCCAGTAGAAGAACTCAATTCCTATGGCAAACAAATATCTGATATCCACATAAAAGATCGCACATTTGGTGGTGGACCTGTGCTTCTTGGTAGTGGGGATGCTGATTTTGAAGTTTTTTTTAAAAAATTAAAAGAAATCCAATACAAAGGACCTTTTATTTTTCAAGCATACAGAGATGAGGAAGGAGTCGAAATATTCAAGAAGCAATTCTACTGGATAACCCCTTATTTAAAGAGTCTTAATTAGTTTTTTTTAAAATAATTTTCCTCGTATTTTTATCTATTATTAATAAGTTTTTTAAATGACATAAATTCTTAAAATTTTTTAACTTATAAACCAAAATTTATATTTTTCATCAAACTATTTTATCATTTCGGATGTTTGAAACAACTTTACCTGCAGAATAAATAAATGCCAATAATACTCCGAAGTAAAACTTATAGCTACTTTTTCAAATTCATTATCTAAGTTAAGCCAAATTTGTATTGCATGGAAATAAAGGATAAGAAATAATTAAATAATTTACAAAACACAATTCTAAAAACAAACTACATACTTTTACCATGTCTTTAACAGTTGCTTTAATTCCTGCACGTTCTGGTTCCAAAGGGGTTAAAAATAAAAATATTTTACAATTAAACGGTTTNCCACTATTAGCATTTTCCATAAGAGCGGCTTTGTTAAGCAAGGAAATTAATCGAGTAATTGTTTCAACTGATTCAAAAAAATATAAAGAAATTGCGCTAGAGTTTGGCGCAGAGGTCCCTTTTATCCGACCCAAAAATATTTCTGGTGACAAATCAAATGATTATGAGTTTGTAAAGCATGCTTTAAATTGGTTTGCTTCTAAAGAAGGTACAATACCATCCCAAATTGTGCAATTAAGACCAACAACTCCCCTCCGAGACCCTAAATTAATTGACAAAGCAATTCGAGAATTTAAAAAAAATAAAACAGCTACTGCATTGCGTTCTGTACACATTATGTCCGAATCTGCTTATAAATGTTTTCACATAAAAAACAAACACCTTGAAAGTGTCTGCACAAGATCGCCCGATTTGGATTTATTAAACAATCCTCGCCAATCGTTCTCTAAAACTTATCAGGGAAATGGTTATGTGGATGTTTTAAAAACTTCCTATATTCTTAAACAAAATAAATTACATGGAAACAAAGTAATGGCTTTTGTTACGCCCAAAACCTTTGAAATTGACACTAAAGACGATTTTAAATATATAGAATATCAAGTTCTTCAAGATAAAAATTTATATAACAGATTATTTTAAAATTAGTTTAACATTTTATTTTATACTATCCTTGATTTAACATCCGGAAACACTTTCTTCATTTTTTGAGTGAACCATGTAAAAAGTTTATTAGTTGCTCATACTTAGCTGAAATGTCATTATAATCAAGGGTGCGCGACTTATAAAAAAATTTTAAAAGAAGGAAATAAAATTCTTAATGGACAAGTTAAATATTTTTTTGCTTAGATAAGGATGATAACGCAAATACGTCATACAGGAATTGTTGTTGAAGATTTGGAAAAAGCCTTTGACTTTTACAGAGATGCTCTTGGATTCAAGGTCGAAAAATTAATGGATGAAAAAGGACCATTTATTGAAACGATCCTAGGGTTAAATGATTTGCTAGTAACAACAGTAAAAATGAGCGCTCCCGATGGAAACTTAATCGAACTTTTATATTTTAAAACTCACAAAGATTACGCTAAAAATATTAAGCGTAGGGTTTTCGATTTTGGAATTTCCCATATCTCTCTGACGGTTGAAAACTTAGATTCTAATTATCATCGAATGAAGCTAGCCGGAGCNCGATTTTTATCTGCCCCTAAAAAAAATGTGGAAGGTACTGCAAAGGTAGTTTTTTGTTTAGACCCGTTTGGAAATATTTTGGAATTGGTAGAACCTATTTAGAGATTAATTATTATAATATTAGGGATGAATTTTGAGAATATTTTTCAAATCTTTTTATCAGATTTTCAACTTCCCTGATATTTCTAATTTGATTATGTAATAATTTTAAAATAGAAAACTCTATTTTTTAAACTTTTTAATAAAAATATTAATTTGGCTAATGCAAATTAAATATAAATTGATATGGAATTAGGTCTAAAAAATAAAGTTGTTTTAATTACCGGTTCCAGCAGAGGAATAGGGCGTGCAATCGGTCTTGAATTCGCTCTAGAAGGTGCTCGAGTTGTAATTACAGGACGAGATAAAAAAGATGTAGCTAATACCGTTTCTGAAATTGAATCAATAAACGGTCAAGCCTATGGTTTCGTGGGAGATATTTGTATAGAAGGAGAAATACAAAAATGTATTAAAAATGTTGTTTCTAAATGGGATGGAATAGATATTTTAATAGCAAATTTAGGGTCTGGAAAAGGCAAACGTGGTTGGGATGTCGAAGAAAAAGAATGGAGTTTCCTATTTGATATTAACTTGATGGGTGGCGTCAAGGCAGTTAGATTAGCAGTACCTTACATTTCTAAAAGTACGAATGGGAGTATAGTTTTTATTTCTTCAATTGCAGGATTGGAAAACTTAGGCGCACCTCCCGCATATGAAACTGCTAAATCTGCTGTTATTTCCTACTCCAAGTATTTGGCTAGGTGTTTGGGTAAAAAGAAGATTAGAGTAAATACAGTTGCTCCGGGAAATATTTTTGTTCCAGGAGGAACCTGGGACGAAAAACTTAAAGTTGACAAAAATTCTGTTGAATTAATGATTAAAAATGAAGTCCCTCTGCAGCGATTTGGTTTGGCTGAGGAAATTGCCTCTTCAGTAATTTTTTTAGCCTCATCAAAAGCAACTTACATAACAGGGGCTTGCCTAGTCGTTGACGGAGGACAAACTAAAACTTATTTTTAAGGACCATTCGTATTTTACTTTAATTAAATTTTTTATACGATCAGCCTCAGAATTCATTAGTTTAAAGTAAGAGTTGCTAGTCACTTACATTAACCCTTAAATAGCTTTGGCGCTTAATAATGTATCGCCGAAAACTATAAATTTCACATCAACAAGCTCATTCATTAAAATTTCTTCTACAACATTGATCGGTTTATGTACTATTGGTTTTCCATGTATATTTAACGATGTATTTAAAAGGGCCCCAACTCCTGTTATTTTTTCAAACTCTGAAATTATATCGTAATACTCTGGTGAATAATCTTTTCGGACCACCTGTGGGCGCAATGTCGCGTCTATTGGATGTATGGCCGCAGCAAGATCGGTTTTTGCTTTATCTGTCGAGTCAAACGCCATTGTCATAAAATGAGCATTAATATTTTTTGGGTTGATAATATAATCGCTTGCATGCTTGTCTAATATACTAGGTGTAAATGGCATCCAAAAATCTCTATTTTTTATCGCATTATTAATAACCTTAACAATAGATGGGTCCATTGGAGAAGCCAAAAATGAACGATTTCCGAGTGCTCTCGGTCCAAATTCCATCCTCCCCTGCATATATGCAACTATTTCACCTTTGGATAGAATTTTAGCAATATCTTTTGCGCTAATTGCTTTTCTGATATTGTATCTTTTGGTTACAAATGGGTGGCTAATTGCTAGTTTTGTATCATCCTCCTCAAAACCCAGATCAAGATAAGGTTTGCTTATTGGTTTAAGGGTTTTGGCATCTTGAAATTTACTCCATATAAATTGAGCCGCCCCAATCGATAACGATTCATCTCCACCACCAAGGCATACATGGATATCTTCAATCTGATCCAATTCTGAAATTTTTTTTGATGCTTTTATATTTAGAGAAACTCCACCGCTTAGAACTATTTTTGAATATCCTGTTTCAACAATCCAATTCGATACCCATTGACATACAATTTTTTCGGTAAACCTTTGAACCGCACCCGCTATTGCATCAAAACGAAATCCTTCTAAATTTTTTCGAAAATATTGGTAATGGTTTTGAATATTTAAAAGTGGTTTTATTTCCAAACCTTCAATGGAGTAAGCTCTTTCAAAAACTTTTAATGGTTCTTTAATAATGTGTTCTTTTGCATAAGCCGCAAGACCCATTACTTTATATTCATGCTGCTCTGGTTGCATTCCGAGCAATTGTGTTATGAAATGATAAATTCTACCAATGTTAAAATTTTCCGTTCTATATTCACAATTTATACTTCCATTTTTAACTGTGCAAACAGTTGCATTTGTATGGTCACCCCATCCGTCAATGGTAAATATAAGGGCGTCGTTTCGAATGGGGCTAGAAAAATATGCATGATGTGCATGACATAAATGATGATCAACAAACTCAACTTCTTCTTGAGACTTCCCCAAATAATTTGCAATATGAGATTTTCTTAATGCTCTGAGTTCGTTATTGTCATTGATATTTTTTATCCTATCTAATGGATAATGGCATTTTGAAAAATCTACGTAATTATTCATTACTTTCAAATAGTCAGGGTTCTTTCCATGCATTTTAGGCAACCAAAATCTTTCTTCTTCAACTAGAAAGTCTTTTATTTTAAAGTTCGGATATTTTTTTGTAGCAAAATCTGTGAATGATTGATGAACACATCCCACAGCAATTCGATCAATATGTTTGAACTCATTGGGGTATTCTTTTTGGAGGGCATCTATCGCATTTTTAGGGAATCCCGAATCCATTTTTATTCTAGTAAACCTTTCCTCCTCAGCAACTGCAACTACTTCTCCATCGACAAGCAGAGCCGCACTAGCACTATGGTTATCGTGTAACCCCAAAATTATCATTTCAATAAAACTCCTTATTTTAAGACTAAATATTTAAAATGATTAAAAAATTAAAATAAAAAGTGATTAACTTTATTTTATTACATGAATGATTTTGACATTAAATATAATATATTAAGTCAATTAGATGTAAAAATTTTGATTGNGAAAAAATTCCGTCTCTAAACAAATGTAAAAAGTTTCTAGTCATCCTATCTGAAAAAAAATCAAATTAACTCATCATAACAACTTAATCTTAAGACATAGGCAATTTAAATATTTCAATACATTTATGAAATGAATAATTCATACCAGAAATTATAGCTTGCTTGGAAATTAATTTAAAAATACCGTCTATATTTTCTTGCCTTGATTTTAAATCAGGTCTAATGAACAAAACTCAATTTAGTTATTTATTTTCATTGCCGATCTTCGTGCCAAGATGGATTATGTGGGGTAATACTCCCAAAATGTTACTTTATGTTAATATTGAAACTAAATGGTGCAATTTGATTAAAATTTTGTTAAAAGAATTCGTTGAAATCATAGAAATTTTTAATTTTAAAAAGGTTTTTTAAGTATGGGTGGATACAATGTAAAAATAGGAAATAGACTGGTTGGAGATAATCAGCCTTGTTATTTTGTCGCTGAAATTGGGATCAATCACAATGGTTCTCTTGATACAGCAAAGGAATTAATAAAAGTGTCTTCTGATGCGGGATGTCATGCAGTTAAATTTCAGAAACGTACGATAGATGTGGTTTATAGTCCGGAAGACCTTGATCGCCTTCGCGAAAATCCCTTCGGTTCTACCAACGGTGATTTAAAACGTGGCTTGGAATTTAGTCTGGCCGAGTACCATGAAATTGATCAATACTGTAAAGAACTTAACATTGACTGGTTTGCATCCTGTTGGGATGAAGCATCTGTTGATTTCATTGAGCAATTTAATCCACCCTGTTACAAAATCGCTTCTGCTTCATTGACTGATGATGGTCTTTTACGCCACCACAGGAAATACGGGCGACCCATAATTCTTTCCACAGGAATGAGCACAATGGCAGAAATAGAACATGCAATAGAAGTTTTGGGAAAAGATGAATTAATTGTACTACACAGCACCAGCACCTATCCTGCTCAACTTGAAGAATTGAATCTAAAAATGATTTATACTCTAAAGGATAAGTTCAATTTGCCAATAGGATATTCGGGACATGAGCCTGGTCTTTCTACCACATTTGCAGCAGCTGTAATGGGGGCTTCCATGATAGAAAAACATATCACACTAGACCGCGCCATGTGGGGTAGTGATCAGTCGGCATCAGTAGAGCCTCATGGCGTAAAAAAGCTATTGGAATATATTAATCAATGGGAAGAAGCCTCAGGGAGCGGAATTAAAGTGGTTTATGACAGTGAGATTCCAATTAGAAAAAAGCTAAGGAGAAAGGGGTGATCCAAGCAGTTTTTCTCGATATAGACGGAGTACTTACGGACGGTTCCGTTTATGTCGACTCTTCTGGCAATGAAACAAAGCGAATTTTGTTTGATGATATTGATGCTGTTTTCGAAATGAAACGAGCTGGATTAAAAATAGGTTTTATCACCGGCGAGGACAATTCTTTTTGCGAATTCATCAAAAAACGATTTACCCCTGATTTTTTTGTGGCGGGTTGCAAAGACAAATTGGGTGCATTAAAAAAAATTCTTGAAGAAACAGGTTTGGAAAAATCTCAAGTATGCTATGCAGGAGATTCCAAACGAGATGTACAACTTTTAGAGTTCCTTCCTCTCAGTTTTGCACCGTCCGATGTGGATAACTCAATTAAAGCCTCGGCAAAAATTTCTCTTAAGACTCAAAGAGGACATGGGGTAATAAAAGAAATTGCAATGCACATTCTTAAAAAATAGGGATACTACGTGGATTCAAAAAAGCGCTTTGACTTATCGAACAGGGTTGCTGTAATAACAGGTGGAGCTGGTCTGCTAGGAAAAGAGCACGCTTCCATCATTGCGGAAGCGGGAGGAATACCTATATTGGCTGATGTGAAGGAGGAAGAAGCCAAAAAAAAAGCCCAGGAAAT
Organism: Nitrosomonadaceae bacterium; assembly: GCA_002721545.1. GTDB lineage: Bacteria > Pseudomonadota > Gammaproteobacteria > Burkholderiales > Nitrosomonadaceae > BJGV01. The sequence goes on from PBKR01000012.1 coordinate 11,547, forward strand.
ATCAAAAAAATTTAAGGTACCTGCTCTCGGTGTTAGTGCCGACATAACAAATAAAACCAAAGTAGAGCAATTACTTAAAAAACTGATTAAAAAATTTCAACGCGTTGATATTCTGATAAATAATGCTGCAAATGATCCAAAAGTGGATAGAAAAAATCAACATTCTAACTGGTCCCGGCTAGAAAATTTTTCTCTGGAAATGTGGGAAAAAGATTTAGCAGTGGGATTAACAGGTCCTTTTATATGTTCACAGGTGTTTGGTACTTATATGGCCAAACAAGGCTCGGGAGTAATTTTAAATATATCCTCTGACCTTGGGCTCATTGGACCTGATCAAAGATTATATGAGATAGAAGGTAGAGCACCTGAAGAACAACCAGTAAAACCAGTTACTTACCCTGTGGTTAAAACAGGACTTATTGGTCTTACCCGTTATCTGGCCACTTACTGGGCTTCATGTGGGGTCCGAATCAATGCCTTATGCCCCGGTGGAGTTGATGCTGGACAACCTCAGGAATTTAAAGAACGTTTATATTCTAAAATTCCTATGGGACGAATGGCTAATAAAGAAGAGTATCATGGAGCAGTCCTTTTTATGGTCTCTGATGAATCTTCATACATGAATGGGGCAATACTGGCTATAGATGGTGGCCGAACATGCTGGTAGAACTGCTGGGTTTCCTTGTTACTGAGTTTCTTTCTACCCAAAATTGTAGTCTAAGACCTATTAAACTATATTCCCATTCTTAGAACTTCTTATGTCAAATAAATTTCGTTTTGCCTCTAACCCAATAGAAGTTCCTAAAATAAATACAAAACATAGAAGGATTGTTACTAAAATCCCAGTTCCACAATCCTTGCCAATTTTAGAAGCTATCTCTAAATACGAATCATCGAACGTAAAAGATTTTCCACCTATTATCTGGTCGCGGGCAAAAGACTATACGATAGAAGACGATTGGGGCAATCGTTGGATTGACATGACCTCAGCAATTTTTGTGGCCAATGCAGGGCACGGAAATGTAATTGTTCAAAATCGAATTCGTGATGTTCTGGATAAACCTCTGATGCATTCATATTGTTACCCCACGCTTGAGAGGGTTAAATACCTTGAAAAATTGGCACGGTTTGTTCCTCCTTATTTTGAAAAGTTCTCCTTATACAGTTCAGGAACTGAAGCAACAGAAAGGGCGCTAAAATTAAGCCGGCTTCATGGAAGATCTATTTCATCTGAAAAAAACATTATTGTCACGGGTTTAGGAAACTACCATGGGAAAACCCTAGGCGCACAAATGCTCTCGGGAAGACCACAAGAGAGAGACTGGATCGGATTTCAAGACCCTAATATTTATCATCTACCTTTTCCTTTTCCATGGGACCTTGAAAAAATGTCTGTTTCTGGCTCTGAATTGTTTCTAGAGCACCTGAAAGATTTAGAACAAAAAGGAGTAAATTTAAAACGGATCGCTGCTTTTATGATCGAATCTTTTCAAGGTTGGGGGGCAGTATTTTATCCGGACGATTATGTAACTGAGATGGCGAATTTTGCTAGTGAAAATAAATCCTTACTTGTATGCGATGAGATTCAAGCTGGTTTTGGGCGAACAGGAAAATTATTTGCTTATCAACATTATGGCGTTCAACCAGATATCGTATGCTGCGGCAAAGCAGCCTCTAACAGCATGCCACTTTCAATTGTTTTGGCTACTCAAAAAATAATCGACTTGGATCCCACTTATACCAGCACACATGGAGGTCATCCTTTTGCCTGCGCCGCGGGTCTGGGAACGCTCGAAGCCTTTGAAGAAATGGATTTGATCAACGAATCAAAACGTAAGGAACAGATTTTTAATAAATATTTATCAAAAATTCAAGAAACATATCCTAAAATAGTTCCTTTGTCATTGGGTCGTGGAATGCTACACGCGCTTTTTATTACGGATCCAAATGCAGACCCTTCTTTACCAATTATGGAAAGGTTGGATTTTGACTTAACTGATAAAATTGTGGAAAAAGCTATGCAGAATGGTCTGTTTTTAATCCGAACAGGTTGTGGGACATTAAAGTTTGGTCCTCCCCTAATGACTCCGGATGAAGTATTAGAAGAAGCTTTAACCGTTCTTGAAAAAATAATCAAAGGAATTTATCCCTAATAATTTATCACGAGTCTAAATCAGATTTATATGTTTTTCACAAAATTACTCTAATTTTATAATTCTTACCCTGCTAACTGGAATTTTTAACTTTTCAAAATTGGGACGTAAGACTATATCGAATCAATTTATATACAAACTAACTTCAAACTCTATTCCTTTCCAATAGCATGACAAAATTATAAAGTTTAAGGATTATGAAATCGCCCTTGCTATAACTAGAAAAGCCTCCTTAATACTTAAATTCTTGGAACTAAATGGAAAATATTTTTTTAATTTAATCCTTCAAAATAACTTTTATAAATTTATTATTATTTTTTTGAAAGCAAATGGATAAACGCTTTTTAATTACTACATCCGACGAAAGAACCTGGAAAACGGATGAAAAAATATTATTTCTAAACGAAGGGTGCAAAAAACTAAGTCGTAAAAATTTTTGGAGCCAATTAGACTATAACGTCCTTCCTTATCACTGGGATGACCCCCAACGGTTGCACTCCGATTACCAATATCTAATTGGTATTTATGATAAATATCTTGAAATTCTTACACAAAAATTAAATAAAATTCACAATGTTTATCACTCCAAAGAATACTGGAGAATAATAATCGGTCCCTGGTTACAGTTATTTATTGGTATTATATTTGACAAATGGATTTCTATTTTGGAGGCACAAAAAAGAGTACAAATTTCTAACACTTGGATTTTAGACCTTGGCGAAGAAGAATTAATTCCACTAGGAATGAATGAGCTTCAGCAATTTATTTATTCAGACTTATGGCATCATCATATTTTCAGCCAAATAATTATCTCTAACAACCAAATCCCATATAGAAAGATTGGGCTTAATTTATCCCAAGAAAATTTAGAACCTGAAAAAAAATCAAAACTTTCCTTAAAGTCATCTTTAANAAATATGGCTAACTTTTTTTGTAGATTTATTCCAGATCAGTTTAACAAAACTGTTTTTATTAGTACTAATTTTTTAAAATTGGATCTCATTAAACTTCAAATTTCTTTAGGTCAGGTTCCATATGTATTGGACTCCATAATACGATTGGAAAATATTCCAGCTCACAAGGGAATGAGAAATGATTTAGAAATGAATTATGCGTCTAATGAATTTGAAGATATTCTTGAAATTCTTATACCTTTAAATTTTCCAAAACTGAATTTAGAATTATATCCAGAACTTTGCAATCAGGTATTTCATCGATTTCCAAAAAAGGTATCAACAATTGTTACGACTCATGGTTACTGGGCTGAAGAAGGAGCTAAATTATGGATTGCAGAAAAAAAAGAGCAAGGTGCCAAATTAGTAATTGGTCAACATGGGGGGCATTTTGGGTCTGGACTTATAGAACAATCCGAAGTTCATCAAATTCAAATATGTGACCGATTTTTTACTTGGGGCTGGAAAGACCCNAAATTTAGTCAAGTTCGTCCCTTGTCTCCTCCCAAGTTAGCTTCCACAATAAAGAAAGGTATTATTCCAAAAGAAAATGGTTCCATCTTATGGGTTTGGGGTGCTGAGCTTCCCAAATTTTTTTACCGAATGCATAGCGTTCCTCTTTCTTCACAATGGTTGCAATATATTTATGACCAAATCGAATTTGCAAAAAATTTATCTAAAGAGGTTTTGGATATAACAAAATTACGACTTAGACCAAACGGAAAATTGCTATGGGAAGAAGATCTGTATTTTAAAGAAGCGGGTTTCCAAAAAATCATAGATTATTCTGGAAATAACTTGCATGAAAAGCTTAAAAAAAGCAGGGTATGCGTTACCACTGACAATTCTACTGTTTTTTTAGAAACATTTTCAATCAATTTCCCAACCATTTTGTTTTGGAACCCTACGCATTGGCAATTACGCCCCAGCGTCAAACCTATTTTTGAAGAATTAAAGCGAGTTGAAATTCTTCACGACTCACCTAAGTCGGCCTCAAAATTGATTAATTCAATTTATATGAACCCTTCTAATTGGTGGTTTAAACCTGAAAGACAAAGGGTTATAAAATCCTTCTGCAAAGAATTTGCTTGCGTTCGATCTAGCTGGTTAAAGGAATGGAAAAAGGAATTAAAAGCCCTATTATCCAAAAATTAATATCTTAATTTTTTTCAAAATCGGAAGCGGTTTATTCAAAAATTTCATTTTGACTTTATCGTCCCTTTCTCAACACAGCCATACGAGGGTTATCACTTTCTATATCTGGAATTAATTTTTTCTTTAAAATTTTTCTTAGCGAAATATATTTTGGAATAGATTTATTTTCTTTGCTTTTAGATTGAGGAACCAGTTTCCAACTTATGTAGTCTAAAACCAATTTAAGGGAAAACATGAAGCCATACTTTCGAACTGAATTACAAAATACAAATATCATAGTTAAAGATTTAAAATGCCAGAAAAAATGGGGATAAAGTGTTGCTAGAGATCCGATTGATTTTTGCCTGAGCAAAGACCACAGAGATGGAATTTTTTCAGCTTCAAATTGAATATTTTCCTTCATAACGTTAGAAGAGTCAGCAGAATCACTACTCGCTTGAGGTCTAGGCAGGCTGACTTTTAAAATGGCATTCTCATTTTGCCTGGCAGGATCCGAAAAATAACCCGAATCTGTAACTTCATTTCCTTCCCTTTCTTCCGAAAAATCCTTAAATCTTGAAGAATTGAGAATCACTTTATAGTAATTTTCCATTCCCCATTTTTTCACATAGGCATGTCTTGTTCTATTTTGAATATCGAAATTCCATTTTTCAAGAAGAAGCCTTGGGTATTCTGTGAAATTTAAATAAGTTTCTCCGTCTCGCGCATCTCGATTGGATATTTGAACTAAATATTTTTCCTCACCCTCCAGTGTTAGCCCAATATTTCCTTTGCGTCGGGCAATTTCATATAAGGGCGTACCCGGCAGAGCCTGAGCAAAATTGATGCTTAAAGCATTGGGGTCTGTTTTGGGAGACTGCTCGACAAAATAAGAAGTAAANTTACATGTTTCTTCGATTGTTTCTTCNGTTTCACCTGGCATTCCAATGATAAGTTGAACAATGGTATATATATTGTTTTCCGCCATCCATTTTACCGCATTATAGTTTTGCTCAACTTTGGTAACTTTCTCCATGACATCTAAAATCTTTTGGCTACCACTTTCCATTCCATAATAAATACAGCAACAGCCAGCCTCCTTCATTTTTTTTATCGCTTCAGGATTAATTGTATTGACCCTCATTCCTGAAACTCGCCAAAGAATATCCCGCTTTGCAATTTCTGCAATAAAATGGGCTAACCATTTCCTATCCGTTCCAAAATTTTCATCAGAAAAATTAACGTATCCGACATTATATTTTTCTATTAAGGTATCCAACCTTTNCATAAGGATTGGAACTGGNATGTACCTTATCCCCTTATCCCAGCGATGGCAAAAAGTGCAGCGTGCCACACAACCCTTACTNGCTGCCAAACTAGCAACTCTTTTTTCTCGGCGATGGGAATCAAGTATCCTTGGGTCTAGTGAAAACGAACTAGAAATAACTGGGGCAAGATGGCTTGGGGGGAAAAAAAAATCTATCTTTTCATCANCTTCAATTAAGGACCAATCAATNTCATAAACCTTCTCTCCTTCAATCGGATCCTGAAAAGGAGTGACGAAAATTTCATTTGTTCGATCTAAAAATGCTAATCCCTTTACATTTTTAAAATCACCCTTGGAATTAGCAGTCAACCAGCAGTTCACAAAATCGACAGCGGTTCGTTCTCCTTCACTAGTACAAATATAATCTACACCCGTCTTTTTTAAAACAATCTCAGCTGAAGCTCCTAAATTCCCTCCCATTAGTATAGTGGTTTTTGGCAACCGTTTTTTAATTTCTAATGATAGCCTTTTTGTATAATCGTAGGCAGTAGACACAACTGCGCTGATGCCAAGAATATCCGGTTTTTTATTTTCAATATAGTCTAAAACCTCAGAGAAGGAAGGGCGCAAAAAATCAATGTCGTATAATTCCGTATTATTAAAACCTGCTTTTTTAAGNGCGGTTATAACAGANAGNCTNCCCATAGGTGGAAAATCNGTNGGAATAGGCCTAAGTGGTATAGTTATGATTNTTATATTGGGTTTACTTCGAGCCACGATTTTTTTGGTATTTAAAATGAACTATCAAAAATCTNTTTTATTGATAAAATTGAATTAAACAAAAAATGCGCTGTTTCATATTGGAACAGATCATCTTTTATATATTTTAATATTTNTGCNTTTATATNTTACAAGNATTATCTTACCAAAACAAGATCCAATAATTTGTAAANACTCAAAATAAAACGTGCTTAAGTATTTCATCATTTTAGTGTATAACGGTCTGGCTTCAATGAAACTGCGATTCAATTTGAAATCTGGATGCAGGAACTCCTTTCTTTCTGATCTAAAAAAAGCCAGCTAATATTTTCTTAAAAAAATCTAATCACATGGCAAAAAATCTTAAAATGGTTCTTTTGGAAAAAGATTTGGAGTTGCAAGGAAATTCCAAAATAATTGCCCACTGGTCTGAAATAAATGTCCCGCCAAAACATATATCTATCCCTACTAAAGTTGAAGAGGAAATCTCGATTCTAAAAAATGAATATTTATCTTGGGTTTATGAATTAGGTCAATCAAAAGTAGGCGGGAAAACAATAACAAAACATTTGCAAATTATGAACAACCTTTCTTTCTGGTGGATGACTTATCTATCAGAAAAATCACCATATAAATGCCCAGGAATTTATCGGGTTTTTAAATTGCGAATTTTAGAAAAACTTTATCTTAAGAATAATTGCCGAAGTTTAATTTTTTATGGCCAAGACCCCCTTTTAAATCAGGTTCTGAGCCAATGGTGTAAAAAAATGGGACATTCCTATCAACAAATCACTACCCAAAAAAAAATTAAACGACCTACCAAAAATTTATTATCCATGAAAAAGTTATTCTCGAACCTGCCATATTTCTTTCAGAGCTGTATCTGGCTTATAGGAAAATGGTGGAATCGTTTTCGTCATTTAAAAACTAACCCTATCATACCAGACTCAGACAAAAATCAGGTGACCTTGGTAACATTTTTNCCAAATATAGATAAAGAAAAAGCTGAAAAGGGGATGTTTTATTCAAGGTATTGGGAAGAGTTGCACCTTTTACTCGACAATTTACCTTTTAAAGTAAATTGGGTTTGGTTTTATTTTAAACAAAGCGAAATCAACTTTAAAACCGCAATTAAATTAAGAGATAAATTTAACCTTAATCAGCCTGAAAAATATAGATATTACCTACTTGATGAATTTATATCTTTTGATGTTCTTTTATTGGCAATTCGATTATATTCAAAAATTTTTTTTAAGGGACATAGTTTAAAGGAATTAAAAAAGGCATTTAAATTTCCAGGTTCCGAATTGAATTTTTANCCTTTTCTCAAAGAAGACTGGGACGCTTCTTTCTTCGGAGCATTGGCCAGAGACGAAGCGTTACGAATTGCACAATTTGATTTGATGGCAGCAAAACTCGGTTCTGGACCCTGGAGTATGTTCACATGGGAAAACCAGGGGTGGGAATTGGGTCTTATATCGGCATGGAAACGTCAGCAAAAGAAAATGTTAATTTTTGGTCATGCTCATTCTTCGGTTCGACCGCTAGATCTATGCATGCTATCTGATCCCAANACCTATAAAGATTTTGGAGACAACTCGCANCCTCTTCCNGATCANCTAGCTGTAGGAACATTGCCTGGAATAAATTTCCTTAAACAATCTGGGTACCCAAAAGATAGATTATTTGAAGTCGAAGCACTAAGGTATTCACATTTGAGAGGGCGTTACGGAAGTGAAAAAAAAGAATTGAAATCTTCAAGCAGGGTATTACTTATTGCACCTGGAATGACCAACCACGAAACCAAAGTTCATTTCAATATGCTGGTCCTTGCCAGCAAGTTGGGCGGTCTGGATAAATATCAAAAAGTTATCCTTAAGCAGCACCCCGGTTATCCACTTGATGAGTTTTTGGAAGATTTTGATCTACCTTTTACCTATTCAATAACTAAAGAAAACCTTGATAATCTTTGGTCTAAGGTAGATGTCGTCTACTGCCCTAATTCTCCAGGAGTTTCATTAGAAGCCGTTTATTTAGGAATTCCTATAATCATTCCCGGACCGATAGATTCGCTAAACATGAGCCCCCTTTATAAAATACCTGAACTAGAGTTTTCAACAAGCATCGAATTACTAGTTGAAAATCTCAACAACCCTAATGTAGTAAACATTTCGGAAGATTATTTTTTCTTTGATAAAAACCTACAACGTTGGAAGACCCTTTTAAATATAAAATAAGATCTCCTTTAAGATAAATTTTATTAGCTATGAAAAATATCAAAGTGGGTTTTGTAATACTTTAAAATATAAGGTCGGAGCATATATGCTCTACTTTCATTTTCCACTCTATGAATTGTTCTAAAATTATTATCAAACTTTATTACTTTTACACCTCGTGAATGCAAAACCTCGGAAGTTTCTCTAATCAAATTTGAATCTTTATTTAGCAAACGAATCTGGACCAATAAATCCTTGTCATTAGGATTGATATAGATTAATTCGAACTGGTTGCAATCACCTAATAGTACTTGAGGTCTGTAAGTTATTTTTTTTCTAAAACCCCTACGAGTCGTTTGGGTTAACTCTTTTCCAGGTGCCTTAGCAAGAATATATGCAGACCCATGGACGAAACTCCATAAAGGACAATCATCTTTTATCCTTTGGTATGCAATAAAACCTCTCTCTACGATACAAGTTTGTGATTGGGGTGATTTAAGACTTTCTTGAGTTTCATGAAAACATGCCATTGTTCCAAATCCCTGAGTTTTTCCAATTATATCTTCAATCAAAATTGATCTTTTTTGAAGACAAGAAACAATGATCTTTTCCCGATGAAATTCCTCTCCCTTCTGGTTATAAAATATTAATGTAATACTATCCGAAATTTTTTGATCGGGGTACAAGATTGAGGGTAAATTAATCAAGTCAAATCGGGTTCTCCACAAATCATCAGACCTCCAAAAAAATAAATCGCTGACCGAATAACTTAAAGGAGGCTCTTTGTAATATTTAGGTCGAATTCCAAATGCATTACGCAATAGAATAACTGCGGACATATTACCAATATTTTTAATAATCTGATTAAGTGGATACATTTTTTTCTAAAAACTCAATCCAATGAGATTTTATTTTCTTTAAGAAACCATGTCGCCGGGCGTTGTCACCAAAAACGGTAACTTCATTTAAGGGATAGGAGTGCTCCAAACTTAAAAAACGATATGAAGAATCGTGACTAAAAAATAATGGTATCCCAATCATGTCAGGCGAATACAAGCACAAAGGATCATCATAATCTTCTTGAAGTTCATTTAGCTCTAAAACATTACACGTATTGGTAGCTATCTGAAATTCTTTTTCAATTTTTCCAGAAATCTGTCGAGCAACAATAAGTCGTCCGGTTTTAATTTCTGCGATTTGTAAAAGTACTATCACAATCAATTGAGTGACTATCCCAATTTGGTTTTGAATTAAAGGATTAAAGGTAAGTAATTTTCCTTTAGAAGGTTTCAACATAAAACCAGGATATTCTCCTTGGAAACTCACCGAAGTGGTTTCAGAACTTAGCTGAATATTTCCACGCCAGCTAGGTTCTGACTCCATATAGTCATCAGTCGGAAGTTGGTCAAGTTTTTCTGGCAAACGTTTAGGATACATAAAAAAAAATACGGATCTATTCGAATCTGGCACTCGCATCAAATCTTTTATTTCAACAGAAGTAGATTCTCCAGGCTTAATCTGTTTTACGAATTGCACTGCCCATTCATGACCATTTGAAAATGCGGCATGAATATAAGCAGTTTTGGGTTCCCATAAATTTTTCTCAGTTGGTGGAAAGTTTGCTAACGTAAGGGTTGATCTTAAGGAATGTATTTGTGGCAGAAAAAAATAATTCATTGATTTGGAATTTTTTGAGCAATCACGACAATATTTCCAGCTTTTTTCTTTTTTATAAGGTATTCCTCTAAAATTTTTTCGAAATCAGGATCAAAAACTTCTTCCCAAAGAAAGTTTCCAATCGAACCTGGATCGATTTCAGAATTTTTTATAAGTTTTTTTATGTAGGATAAATCAAGTGAAGCATTTAAAGTAAAAGCCTCTATTACACGAAATGAATTATTTTTTAAAAGAATATCAATACATTTCCAATTCATTAAGTTAACATGTCCTGGTGGCAAAATTTGGACATGCTTATCGGCCGCGCAAATCCATTCAAAGCTATCTGTATTAGGAGTAGAAAATACAAATATCCCATCATTCTTTAAAAGTTGATAAGTTTTACAAAGAAGATTCTTTGAATCCACGATATGCTCCAAAGTATCCCATAAAGTTATTACGTCATATTGTGCGCTAGTTTTCATTTCAAGAAAATCATTTTGAAAAACTTCGAGATTAGGATATCTCTCAGCAAGTTCTTTACAGGCCTCTTTACTAATGTCACAACACGATAAATTGAAATTGGCATTAGCTCTATGTAATGCCTCAATAAATATTCCAATGGCAGAACCAACATCCAATAATTTCCCTCGGGATTTATATTTTTGAATTAACTTAACTCTTGGAATAAAAATATCAATTCGTTTTTCAAAAGAATCCTTAAAAAATTGATTTTCAAATGACTTCATCTCACTATTATAGTAGCCGTGAATTTGTTCGGAAGTCGGATAAGGATTGCAAAATAAAAGTCCGCAGTCGTTACAACTAGAAATATCAAATTGGTAAGCGTTGACGAAGAATTGTATCTTATTGGATGAGCATATTGGGCAAGAATCTAGATAAGGGTTTTTATTTTCTAATTTAACAAGTTGGGAGGTAATATTGAGCATCATCTCCCTTAGCTTCTCTTGCTTCTTTTTTGTATGTATGTCGTTAAAGTTTAAACTAGCCATACTTAGTTACTGTAATGTTGTAATATAAAATCTGGAAGCCGGTCTTCAGGAGGGTTGCATTAGAAACTTTCTTTTTATAAAAAAACTTTAGTTGACTACCTCTTAAAAATGAGATTAACAACAGCCTATAGGCTTTGATCTTTTGCGATATTAAAATAGTTTACCCAGCCTTCATGGTGATTTTTCCCATGGAGTGTTCCATCTGTATTACAAGCTTTGCAAGGCATTAAGGCCCTTTTCCCATTTCCAAGAACCTTGCGATATTTATTAAAATTTGGAGAAGACCATACCTCCAATAGAGATTGGTTATTCAGATTACCCATTTTTATCTTTTTATTCCAATCCTGCACACAAAGAAGCACGTCTCCATTCCAATCAATTGACATTGAGTAATGTGTGTAAAAACAAGGCCTGTTTTCCAAAACTTCAACCTGATTTCCTTCAGTGACCGTACCGGCCCGGTTTGTGAGCTTAACACCGTAATCACTTTCCATGTTGTACCATCGATCCCTTAAAAAATAATGAGATCTAGGAACCTTAGCCTTAGCAAAAATTTCATGAAAAGGTTCAACTTGGTGCGGTCCATTATAAAGGCTGACCAATATTTGAGAAATCCCCGCTTTATATAGGTCAGCTGCAACCTGGGGAGTTATAAAATCACCACTAGTAATTAACTCCGTACGAATATCTTTTCCAAAAATTTTTACCATCTCAATGAATTCTGGATGTAGCGTGGGTTCGCCATACCCAGAAAGCGCAACACCCCCTTTATAGTTCAAACTCCTGAGCTCATCTGCAATTTTAGAACATAGATCCAAAGAGATATGAAGATTTTGNTTAGGGTATAAGTCTACATCAGAGCGAGGACAAAAAACGCATCTTCGATTGCACAATTCGGTCGGATTTATATCAAGCCAACTAAAAAGAGGAATGTCATCTACAAATTGGACTTGATCTACAAAGACAGATTTCCTCTGTATATTTTTTTTTATTGTTTGATCAAAAATTTCTTCTTTTAATTTTTGGTCGTCCAAAATGAACAACTCCATTGGGGTTAAATCTAAAACAAAATTTTGAAAATCTTAAGTCTATTTTTTTTAACTTAGCTCTATATCATAAAAATTAGCACATGTTTCTTTTTATTACCAGCAGCAATTTTCCAACCATACTGCTTAAAAAATTAAACTCTTTCTAGGGAAATTACAATTATTAGAGAAGTCTAACGATTATCAATGTTTTTTAAATAAACACCTATTCGACTAGCAATTAATTGAATAGTCTCAACGAATATGATTTTAAAGATTTTTGATATCACTAAAATTAGAAGGTACAATAAATGTGTAGATATTGACCTTCTATGCCCACAAGACTAAGTAACATCCCAAAAAAATTTCCACCATGACAATATTTAAGAAAATAATTCGAGAGTTAAAATTTTTCTTAATCCAATTAATTATATTCTTTCCAGGAGGTTTGGGAAATTGGCTACGTAAATCGTATCTTAAAAATCAAGTCCAAAGCTCTGGATCTGAAATCTCTGTTGGTATTGGATTGGTTTTAACTGGCGGAAAAAATATTTGCATAGGAAGCAGAGTAAATATTATGCGTTTTAACCATATTTATGCTCACAATGGTAGTATAGAGCTTGGATCCGATATTGCCATCAATTCTAACACCCAGATTGGAGCAGCAGATAAAGGGAGAATTATTATTGGGGATCAAGTAATCATTGGTCCGAATGTGGTTTTGCGGGCTAGCGATCATATTTATGATCGTGTTGATGTTCCCATCTATAAACAAGGTCACACTGGTGGTTATATAATCATTGAAAATGATGTTTGGATAGGAGCCAATGTTGTGATTACAAAAGATGTTAAAGTAGGAGCCCATTCCATCATTGGAGCAGGCTCAGTTGTAACTTCAGACGTCGAACCCTATTCCGTATTTGCCGGAGTACCTGCCAAACTAATCAAAAAGAGGAGATGATTTTATAAATTCCATATATACAACTTTAATTTCGATTTAAAATTAATAATTTACAAGAATTTAATTTATGAAAAATAAAATTAAGGAAAGGTAATCGAACTCGTCTAAACAGAAATTTGACAAATATCCGTTGATACTTTTTCTGTGGAACTTAGCTTTGAGGATCTATTTTCCAAATTCGTTTGACTGTATCTAAAAACTTTCCCTTCATAATTCGTAATCACAACTTCATCATCAGTATGCTTAATAACACTATTGGGCAATAGTCTAATTTTACCTCCACCTCCGGGAGCATCAATTACATAATAAGGCACGGCCATACCGGATGTATGTCCCATCAAATCTTTCATTAAATCAAGACCTTTCTGGACCGAGGTACGTAAATGATCAGTTCCTTCGGTCATATCGGCCTGATAAATGTAGTATGGCTTAATACGATTTTTTAATAACTTATGCATTAATGCCTTCATCGTTTTCGAATCATCGTTTACCCCCTTTAATAATACTGTTTGGCTGCCTAGCGGAATCCCAATATCGGCAAGCATCGCGCAAGCTTTCTCAACTTCTGGGGTAAATTCTGAAGGGTGATTAAAATGAATATTAAAATACAACGGATGATATTTTTTCAAAATTGCACACAGGTTTTCAGTAATCCTTGCCGGCAGTGTACCGGGAACGCGCGTACCAATCCGTAATATTTCTAAATGTGGTATGGCTCGCAATTCACCTAGAATCCTATCTAGCTCTTTATCAGGAACCAGAAGCGGATCTCCTCCCGACATAATCACATCCCTGACTTCCGAATGATCGCGAATATATTGTATTCCTTGCCTTAAAGTTTCTCGGGTGACTATTCCTGGAAATCCAATTTTACGTTTGCGCGTACAAAAACGGCAAACAATAGGACATTGGTTATTAATCATCAATAAAACACGATCCGGATAACGATGAACAAGTTCTGGAACAGGCATATCAACTTCTTCGTTAAGCGGATCGGTTATCAGTTCCTCGCTATCAAAATCGTCTAACTCTGCAAGGGTAGGAACAACTTGTTTCCACAAAGGATCATCTGGGCTTTTTATCTGTTCAAGAAAATAGGAATTAATTCGAATGGGATAATTTTCTCTGACCTCTTCCAGTTTATTCCTGTATTCTTCGGAATCAGGAATAAAAGGAAGGTCTTTAACCTTAACCACACTTTGGCTAAGTTGTTTTTGCCATAATTCCATTTTTTACCTTTATTTTTTGGAAATCAAGAGTTTACTGGATAG
>PBKR01000013.1 GCA_002721545.1 Nitrosomonadaceae bacterium
AGATGTATTTACGAGGTAGCTGGTCCTCGGTATGCCCTGCGTTGCTTTGAAACCCACGTCGAAGCCAGGTCGCCCCCGGATTCTATGTTTACGGTTATAGTGATAGTTTTGTAAGATAATATAATCGCCAACATGATGATTCTAACAGATTTTAGAGGTGTCTGAGTAAATCCTGAGGATGTTTAATCAAATGTTCAGCTCCCCATGATTCTGGAGCTACCCCACAATCCCCTAGGTAACCATACATAGCAACAATCGGTTCAATCCCTGCAGCCAAACTTGATTCTACATCTCTAATATCATCCCCTAAATAAATACACTCTGCCGGGGTAACATTTAATATATTAAGCGCTGTCAGAAGTGGTTCAGGGTGTGGTTTAAAATTAGCCGTATCCCCCCCACAAATTACACAACTGGTGCGGCTAGCTAATCCTAGCTGTTCTAAAAGTGGATCTGTAAATCTCCTAGCCTTATTAGTAACAATACCCCAAAGTAAATTCCGCGACTCTATCTCATCTAGCAGCTCACCAACCCCTGGAAACAATACAGTATCCTTACACAATTGTTCTTCATAAAAATTTAAGAATTCATCATATAACTCTTCGTAACCAGAGTCACCTGGCTTGATCTGAAGTCCCAGGCCAAGTAAACCCCGTGCACCAGATGAAGCCTCAGTCCTAATTAAATCAATTGGTAAACTTGATAAACCTCGGTTGATACGTTGCCGGTTCAGTGCATGACCTAGATCAGGTGCGGTATCAGCAAGCGTACCGTCAAAATCAAAAAGAACTGCTCTTATCATAACTAATGAAGAAAATCACAAACTAGGTATTAAAAAGAAAAATTAATTTGTGCCTAGAAAATAGAATGCCTACATCCCTGTAAATTAGGCACGATACACCATGATATAATTCACACTAGAATCCTTACCTAATGAATATACTTTAGTAAAAGGATTATAAGTCATGCCCGTAATTGCTTCCATTTCTAATTTTGCACCTCGAGCCATACGTGCTAGCTCTGATGGCTTAATAAATTTAATGTAATCATGTGTACCACGTGGCAATAAATTTAATATATATTCTGCACCTACTACCGCCATCAAGTAAGACTTTGGATTACGATTTAATGTAGAAAAGAAAGTCCATCCCCCAGGCTTAGTCAATTGCGCACAGGAATGAATGATACTTTCTGGATCTGGCACATGTTCTAGCATTTCCATACAAGTTACAACGTCATAATGATTCGGCTGTTCTTTTGCCAGATCTTCTACTGCTACCTTACGGTAATTTACTTTATTACCAGACTCTAATAGATGTAATTTAGCGACTTTAAGCGGCTTATCCCCTAAATCAATCCCAGTTACATTTGCTCCACGCGCCGCCATACTCTCTGAAAGAATCCCTCCACCACAACCGACATCTAGCACATCCTTACCGGAGAGTCCTGACAATCTATCAATATAATTTAAACGTAGTGGATTAATGTCATGCAGAGGCTTAAATTGGCTTTCAGGATCCCACCAATTATGCGCTAGCTGATTAAATTTCTCCAGCTCAGACTGATCTACATTTGCTTTATCTTTCAATGTTTTATCCATTTTTATTAAACTTATTTCTATTTCGTAAAATTATATTCTGGCTAAAATGTCATACTCATCGAAGGTTGTTAACTTTCTTCCTTTAATAACATTTTACCATCTACTCATGCTTGGCTCACATGTTCTCACCGAGATAAGCATACAAAGTGCAAAACTAGACCATAACAAGGTAAAAGCACTGATTAATATCAAAAACGCTTTGAATTACTTGAATTACACACTTATCAATTACAATAGCATAATCCTCTAGAACTAATCCGTTTGGCACAACCGGGATAATCTAATATGCTTCTATTACTGTATCTTTCTGAATTTTATTCATTTTTTATACAAAATCTAATTTAGATACAGATATTTTATTAATACTCAAATACTAAGCTTATGGCTATCAGAAGCACATTATCATATAACTATATTTTGTTTTCTTTAAAGCTCCCTATTTGCTAATTTATATTCTATTACTTACTCTTTCCCACCTACTCTGAACAGATTATCAAGGTGACTTCAATAGCCCTAACATGGTAGAATTCCAAGTTTCTATATAGCATTATCCAGAGCATCATTAATATCCTTACTTACTGTTTCTAACAGAAAAATAAAATAATGGATCAATTCGCAAAAGAAACACTCCCCGTTAGTCTTGAAGAGGAGATGCGCCATTCATATCTCGATTATGCTATGAGCGTAATAGTAGGGCGTGCATTGCCGGATGCACGTGACGGTTTAAAGCCAGTTCACCGACGCACACTACTAGCTATGCACGAACTTTCTAATGACTGGAATCGCCCCTATAAGAAATCTGCTCGTATTGTCGGCGATATTATTGGTAAATATCATCCCCATGGTGATACTGCAGCTTATGACACTATAGTTCGTATGGCGCAAGACTTTTCCTTACGTTACGTCTTAGTGCAAGGCCAGGGAAATTTTGGCTCCATAGATGGAGATAATGCTGCAGCTATGCGTTATACAGAAATACGTATGTCACGTATTGCTCATGAATTACTTGCCGATATTGAAAAAGAGACAGTAGACTTTGTTCCAAATTACGATGGCTCTGAGAAAGAACCAATAGTTTTTCCAGCAAAAATTCCTAACCTACTAATTAATGGTTCTTCTGGCATTGCTGTAGGCATGGCAACAAACATTCCCCCTCACAATCTAAATGAAGTAGTGGCAGCCTGCCTCGCTTTATTAAAGAATCCAAATTTAAGTATAGATGAACTAATTGAATACATACCTGCACCAGATTTCCCAACTGCAGGAATTATTTATGGTGTCGAAGGAATCAAGACCGGATATCGCACTGGACGTGGGCGCGTGGTAATGCGTGCCCGTACACATTTTGAAGATTTAGAAAAAGGTAACCGTCAAAGCATAATTGTCGATGAATTACCTTACCAAGTTAATAAGGCAAACCTGTTAATCCGTATTAGTCAATTAGTTCATGATAAAAAAATTGAAGGAATTTCTGACTTACGAGATGAATCAGATAAGTCTGGTATGCGTATAGTAATTGAGCTAAAGCGTGGCGAGGTTGCTGAGGTAATACTAAATAACCTATATAAAGAAACACAGCTACAAGACACCTTTGGTATGAATATGGTAGCTCTATTAAATGGTCGGCCACTGGTACTTAATCTTAAGCAGATGCTAGAGGCATTTTTAAACCATCGTCGTGAAGTAATAACACGTCGTACTAAATTTGAGCTAAAGAAGGCACGTAACCGTGGCCATATTCTTGAAGGCCTAGCTGTTGCACTATCTAATGTTGATGAAGTCATCACGCTCATAAAAAAAGCCCCCACGCCGGCGGTAGCAAAAAAATCTTTAATGACAAAAATATGGCGATCTAAATTAGTAGAAGGAATGCTTTCTCGAACCTCTGTAAAAACTGAAGAATTCCGCCCAAATGGATTGGCTATAGAATTTGGTTTAACTAAAAAAGGTTACCACTTGTCTGACCTACAAGCTCAAGCAATCCTAGAGTTACGCTTACAACGCCTGACTGGGCTAGAACAAGATAAAATAGTATCTGAGTATAAAGATATCCTAGAAAAAATTACTGACCTACTTGACATTCTTTCTAAAGCCCAACGAATCACAAAAATTATTGCTGATGAACTAGTTGGCATAAAAAAACAGTTTGGTGATAAACGTCGTAGTGAGATCATTGTTGATACGCAAGACTTAAGTATAGAAGACTTTATAACACCAGAGGATGTGGTCGTAACGCTGTCCCATACCGGCTATATTAAGTCACAGCCGCTACAGGATTATCGCGCTCAAAAACGAGGTGGACGTGGAAAACAAGCGACTAAAACAAAAGAGGAAGATTTCATTGATAATATGTTTATTGTTAATACACATGATTACATCCTCTGCTTTTCAAACCGCGGACGGGTCTATTGGATTAAAGTATATACCGTTCCTCAGGGAGGGCGCGGATCTCGTGGCAAACCGATTGTTAATTTATTAAAACTAGAAGAAAAAGAGAGAATAAACGCTATTCTTCCTGTCAAAGAATTTGATGAAAATCGTTTTGTTTTCATGGCTACTTCTATGGGGACTGTAAAGAAAACTGCACTATCTAAATTTTCTCGCCCAAGAATAGGCGGCATTATTGCAATAAACCTAGATAATGAGGATTATCTAGTTGGCGTTGCAATTACAGAAGGCGAGCATGATGTAATGCTATTCTCTGATGGTGGCAAAGCTATGCGCTTTGATGAAAATGATGTTCGCCCAATGGGCCGAAGTGCTCGCGGCGTTCGTGGAATGAAATTAAATGAAGGGCAGACAGTTATTTCCCTTTTAGTAGCTAAAGATGAGGAGCTATCTGTACTAACAGCAACTGAGAACGGGTATGGAAAGCGTACTCCGATTAGTGAATATTCTCGCCATCGTAGAGGCACCCAGGGCATGATCTCAATCAGGACCAGTGAGAGAAACGGAAAGGTAGTCACCGCAAGGCTTGTCAAGCAATTAGATGAGATTATGCTAATCTCAGATAGAGGTGTATTAAATCGAACCCGTGTTAAAGAAATTCGTAAAATGGCTCGTGCTACGCAAGGTGTCAGGCTAATGAATCTTGATGAAGGCACTAAACTCGTAGGACTAGAAATAATAGATGGGACAAATGAGGAATAATTAGCTTTTAAAACAGCGTGTACGTTACAAATGCTTTTAATAGACGGAGTGCTTTCTGGTTGTGGAAAGAATATTTAACTTCAGCGCTGGCCCTGCAGTATTGCCTTTAGAAGTACTGCAAACGGCTAAAAATGAAATAATAAACTGGCATGGCTGTGGTATCTCAGTTATGGAAATGAGTCACCGTGGTAAAGAATTTACATCCATTATTCAAGAAACTGAAACTGATCTTCGTGAATTAGTAAATATTCCTGGCAATTATAAGATACTTTTTCTAACTGGTGGTGCCACTAGCCAATTCTCTATGGTTCCAATGAATTTACTTCGTGGAAAAAAGAGTGCTGACTATATCAATACTGGGATATGGTCTAAAAAAGCTATAAAAGAAGCACAAAAATATTGCGAAGTAAATATTGCGGCCTCATCAGAAGATTCTGATTTTACTTATGCACCCACACAAGACCAATGGACACTAAATAAAAATTCTGCATATGTACATTACACTCCTAATGAAACTATTGGTGGCGTAGAATTTAACTGGATACCTAATATGGAATATTCAAATGGAAACATCCCATTGGTAGCCGATATGTCATCCAATATTCTGTCAAGGCAATTAGATATCACCAAATACGGACTAATATACGCTGGCGCCCAAAAAAATATAGGTGTTGCTGGGTTAACTATTGTTATCGTACGTGAAGATTTATTAGGAAAAACAATCCTAAATACGCCAAGCGTATTTAATTATAAAATTCATGCCGATAATTTCTCCATGTATAACACTCCTCCAACTTATACCATCTATATTGCTGGACTAATATTTAAATGGCTCAAGAAAAAAGGTGGGCTAGCTGAAATTGAAAAAATAAACAGTATGAAAGCAGCCTTATTATATAATTTAATAGATGCAACAGAGTTTTATATCTGTCCAGTAAAAAAATCAGATCGTTCACGTATGAACGTATCCTTCCGGCTAAAAAACGTTAATTTAGATAAGAAATTTTTAGAGCAAGCTAAAAACCGGGGTTTAGTCCAGCTCAAGGGTCATCGTGCTGTGGGTGGAATGAGGGCTTCCTTATATAATGCTATGCCAATTGAGGGAGTCCGCTCTTTAATCGCTTTTATGAAGGAATTTGCAAACAACCATGCCTGAACAATCAAATATAACTTTCCGTGTGCACACACTCAACCATATTTCTGCAAATGGATTAAATATGTTTGCTAAAACCCGCTATACCGTTGGGCAACATATGACTGAACCGCATGCGATTCTAGTGCGTTCCTTTAATATGCTTGAAATGGATATTCCTCAGAGCGTAGTAGCGATAGGAAGGGCTGGAGCTGGAACCAATAATATTCCAATAGAAGATATGAATATTCGTGGTATTCCAGTTTTTAATACGCCTGGTGCAAATGCAAATGCGGTAAAAGAACTTGTACTTTCTGGCATATTATTGGCAGCTCGCAACCTGATCCCTGCTATACACTTTACTCAGAACCTAGAAGGCAATAACAATACCCTTTATAAATTATCAGAAGATGGTAAAAAACAATTTTCCGGAATAGAGTTACCGGGTAGAACACTAGGGATTATTGGGTTGGGTGCTACAGGTAGGCTTGTTGCAGATGCAGCTATTCGCCTTGGTATGAAAGTAACAGGGTATGACCCTGAAATTACTGTTGATGGAGCCTGGAATCTTTCTTCGAAAGTAAAAAAGGCAATAAACATTGAGAGCTTGATACAAAATAGTGATTTCATCACATTACACGTTCCTTTACTTGACTCAACACGCCTCCTGATTAATGATAAGCAAGTAAAGAATATGAGAAAAGGAACAATTCTTCTTAACTTCTCTCGTGAAGGCATTGTAAATGAGGATGCAATTTTAGCAGGGATAAAATCTGGAAAAATAAAATACTACATTTGCGATTTCCCTAGCCAGAAGCTTCAGAAACAGCGATCAGTAATTACGCTACCTCATTTAGGAGCCTCTACTCTAGAAGCTGAAGAGAACTGCGCAATAATGGTGGTAAAACAGATTATTGATTATCTTGAAAATGGAAGCATAACTAATACAGTTAATTTTCCAAATTTAATAATGGAAAGAGAATCTCCCTATCGTTTAGCAATAGCTAATTCTAATGTGCCGAACATGCTGGGGCAGGTTTCTACTAGTATGGCAAATGCAGGATTAAATATTCATAATATGGTCAATAAATCCAGAGGCGATATGGCTTATACTTTAGTAGATATAGATAGTCCTATTCCACATAAAACAATAGAAAAACTTAAACTAATTCCTGGTGTTCTGATGGTAAGATATTTACCTGTATTGACTAGCTAGTTTTTAAACAAGGGCTCAATTTTATATGACAGATCAAATCAATACTATACGTGATGAGATAGATGAAATTGATAGTGAATTGCTCAAACTTGTTAATAAGAGAGCTACTCTTGCAAAACAAATTGGGCAGGCTAAGAAAGAAATTATCTATCGGCCTGACCGAGAGGCACAAGTCCTGCTTCGCTTACAAAAGCTTAATACAGGACCACTCTCCCCGCAGCATGTTATTCAGATATTTACTGAAATTATGTCATTATGTCGCTCCATGGAAAGGCCAATGAATGTAGCCTACCTTGGCCCTCAGGGAACCTTTTCTGAAGAGGCTGTATTAAATCGCTTTGGCAAGTCAGTAACAGCAATACCATGTGAGTCAATAG
The DNA here is from genome assembly GCA_002721545.1 of Nitrosomonadaceae bacterium. Lineage (GTDB taxonomy): Bacteria > Pseudomonadota > Gammaproteobacteria > Burkholderiales > Nitrosomonadaceae > BJGV01. The sequence continues at coordinate 7,476 of PBKR01000013.1, forward strand.
ATAGAGTATTTCATAAGGTAGAGTCTGGTTTGGCAAGCTATGGAATAGTACCTGTAGAAAACTCTAATGAAGGTGCAGTAGGGAAAACTTTAGACTTATTATTACAAACCTCACTAAAAATTTGTGGGGAAGTTTTACTGCCTATACACCAATGCTTACTATCTCTAAATACAGATTTAAATAAAATAAAAAAAATATACTCGCACCCTCAATCGCTAGCGCAGTGTCACGAGTGGCTAAATAAAAATTTTGCTCTCCCCCATATAAAAAGAGTAATTGCAGCAAGCAATGCTCATGCAGCAATGATTGCTGCTGACGATAAGAATGCAGCTGCTATCGCAAGCAGAAAAGCTGCTGATGTGTATGGTTTATCTGTATGTGCTGAAAATATTGAAGATGACCCTAAAAACACTACTAGATTCTTGGTAATAGGTTCCCAAAATGTTGCCTTATCTGGTAAAGATAAAACATCGCTAGCCATGTCATCTAAAAACCGGCCTGGTGCCATTCATGAATTACTATCACCTCTAGCTAAGCATGGTGTAAGCATGACTCATTTGGAATCTCGTCCTTCACGTTCTGATCAGTGGGAATATGTATTTTTTGCAGATATTAGAGGTCATCAGAAAGATGAAGAAGTTACAAAAGCACTAGAAGAAATCAGAAAAAGAGCAACTTTTCTGAAAATATTAGGTTCTTATCCCTCAGCATAATTATAATTTATTTACCTGATGAAATATAATGAAGGCATACTTTATTGATTAATTTATTTGTGTCTGATCTTTTCTATTAATGGTAGGTTTTCTATGAACTTGTGTGATCTTGCCCCTGCATATATACACTCTATAGCCCCATACCAACCAGGAAAGCCTATATCTGAGCTAGCAAGAGAGATAGGGCTGGATGAATCTTCTATTATAAAACTTGCATCTAATGAGAATCCGTTAGGAACAAGTCCTCTAGCACTTGGTGCAATGGAAAGAGAGTTAGACGAATTAATGCGCTACCCAGATGGTAGCGGCTTTGAGTTAAAGAATGCGTTGGCTAGAAAATATGCTGTGACAAGCGACCAGATTATACTTGGTAATGGGTCAAATGATGTATTGGAATTGGCTGCACGGGTCTTTCTAAAACCAGAAACTTCTGCAATCATTTCTCAGCATGCTTTTGCAGTTTATCCTCTTGTAACTCAGGCTACAGGTGCAAATGGGGTAATTGTTCCAGCTAAAAATTATGGGCATGATATCGATGCAATGCTAGATGCGATATCATCAGAAACTCGTATAATATTTATTGCTAATCCTAATAATCCAACTGGCACATTTTTGCCTGCACCAGATATACTACGGTTTTTAAAACGCGTCCCGAAGAATATAATGGTAGTACTGGATGAAGCTTACAATGAATACCTTCCAGATACATCTAGATTTGATACTATAAAATGGTTAAATAATTTCCCTAATCTACTTATTACCCGTACTTTTTCTAAAATATATGGTATGGCTGCTATCCGTATAGGATTTGGAATCGGCCATGATCAAATTATAGGATTAATGAATCGGATACGACAGCCATTTAACGTTAACAGCATTGGGCTTGCAGGGGCATTAGCAGCAATAAATGACGTGGAATTTGTCAAACGCTCCTATGCTCTTAATCAAGCAGGGATGCTTCAAATAACTTCTGGTCTAAAAAAGCTTGGTTTAACCTATATTCCTTCGTATGGAAATTTCCTGAGTTTCAAAATAGCTAATAAGAAGGCTCCTGCTGTCTATCAACACCTATTACAGAGCGGTGTTATCGTTCGACCAATTGGTATTTATGAAATGCCAGATTTTCTACGAGTTACTATTGGCCTTGAGTCTGAAAATAGTAAATTCTTACGAGTACTTGAAAGTGCAATCAAAAATAATTAGGTTTTTTCCTGAGAAAACTATATAACAAAGAATGATTTATTACCCTGGGACAAAAAAATATACTTAAGGTATAAAAAATATATGATAAATAAACTAGCTATTATTGGCATTGGGTTAATTGGAGGATCATTTGCGCTTGCACTGCGTAGAGCAGGCATGGTAAAGCACATTACTGGTTTAGGAAGAAGCAAAAAAAATCTGCAACAAGCACAAGAACTTGGAATTATAGATGAGGCTTCAGCTGATTATGAAACAGCTTTAGAAAAGACAGATCTTATATTGCTTGCTATGCCTGTTGGACAAACCACCGAAATCCTTAAGAAAATTAAACCTTTTATAGGACCAAAGACAATTATTTCTGATGTTGGAAGCACTAAACAAGATGTGGTTACATCTGCACGCTTATTAATACCAGAATCTTTTAAAAATTTTGTACCAGCTCATCCAATTGCAGGGGCAGAATTAAGTGGGGCTAATGCAGCAAATGCTGACTTATTTGTTGATAAAAACATTGTCCTAACACCTTCAGATGAAACAAATATTAATTCAATAGAAATACTAAGTAAGTTATGGCAAGGCTGTGGTGCGCATATCTTGTCAATGAAACCATACCAGCACGATGAATTACTAGCCATGACAAGCCACCTCCCACATATGCTGGCATTTACATTCATGAACTATATATTTTCAAATAGTACAAAAAAAAATACAGAATCTCTACTTAATTTTTCCGGTGGAGGTTTCCGAGATTTCACTCGTATTGCTGAGAGCTCCCCTGAAATGTGGAGAGATATTTGTCTAGCAAATCGACATTTACTATTACAGCAAATTAGGGCCTACCAAAACGAATTAGCACATATGAATGAGTTAATTGAAGATGGTGATGGATCAGCGCTAGAAAAATTCTTCCTTAAATCACAAATAACACGCAAAAGACTCCTAAATAATAAAAATTAATTTAATTGCATGCCCTCATTTTAAAAATATATAGTAAAAAATTTATACTTATAAGAACCAAATAAGTAGCTGAATATTTAAATAGAGCTATATACTCATAAATAGTATCGTCAAATATGTAATGCCCTGTTATCTACCGCTAATGCAGCTTCATGAAAAACTTCAGACAGAGAAGGATGGGCGTGAACAATACGAGCCAGATCCTCACTACTAGCAGCAAATTCAATTGCTACAACTGCCTCAGAAATCATCTCTGAAACATAAGGACCTATCATGTGTACGCCCAGTATCCGGTCGGTATTAGCATCAGCAATAACCTTAATGAATCCCTTTGCTTCACCAAGCGCACGTGCTCGCCCATTTGCCATAAATGGAAATTGACCTACTTTATACTTTACCCCAGATGTTTTTAATTCCTGCTCTGTCTTACCTACCCAAGCAATCTCTGGTGATGTATATATTACCCAAGGTATTGCATCTAAGTTTATTGCCGGAAGGTTTTTTGTTTGGTTTGCTATTTTGTCAGCAATCTCTTCAGCTACTGCCAAACCCTCCTCAGAAGCTTTATGTGCTAACATTGGCCCTCTAACAACATCTCCTATGGCATATATATCTATTAAATTAGTACGACAATGAGTATCAACTTGAATGTAGCCACCATCATCAATCTTTAAGCCAACTGACTCAGCACCTAAATCAGCAGAATTTGGGATCCTTCCAACTGACACAATCACTTTATCTACTTCCAATTTCTGTTGGTTTTTATTTGAATCAACATAATTTACCACAACAATCTTCCCAGTTGATTTGATATCAATAACCTTAGCTCCTGTCTCTATATTTAACCCCAGCTCTCTAGTAAAAATTTTCTTTGCCTCTTTTGCCAGCTGCTCATCAATAGTTGATAGGAAGTTGGGCATTGCTTCAAGTAAAGTTACTGCTGAACCAAGCCTTCTCCAAACACTAGCCATTTCTAGACCAATAACACCTGCACCAATGATTCCCAATCTTTTAGGTGCCTTAGTCAGCGCCAACGCTCCTTGATTATCAAGAATATATTCATTATCAATTGGGATAGAAGGAAGAGGGCGTGGCATAGAGCCTGTTGCAATAATTATGTATTTTGCCTCAACCGTTTCTACTTTATCACCACTTTTAATATTAATTATCCAATTTTCCCCAGATTTTTTTTTCTTTACAAATCTTCCTCTCCCATGTATCGACATGACCTTATTCTTTTTAAACAACATAGCGATACCACGAGTAAAAGATTCAACGATTTTTTCCTTACGAGAAATCATTACAGGTATATCTACTGATAAGCCTTCCACATTAATTCCATGTGCAGAATATTTATTTGCTACGCGCTCATAATTCTCAGAAGACTCAAGCAAAGCCTTAGAAGGAATACAGCCTACATTTAAACAAGTACCTCCAAGGCTTGCGCCCCCCTTAGAATCTTCCCACTCATCAATACATGCTGTTTTAAGTCCTAATTGAGCGCATCGGATTGCCGCTACATAACCACCAGGGCCTGCTCCGATAACAACCACATCAAATATTTGATCCATTTTATATTCTTATAAAATAATGTTAAATATTAAGTATCAATTATAAATATATGTTTATAATAATTAAAGCTAATCCTGTAACAACGGATTCATAGGGGACTCCAGCACCTCCTTAATTGCTACAAGAGAAAGCACCGCTTCACGTCCATCTACAATCCTATGGTCATAAGATAAAGCTAGAAAATTCATTGGGCGAATTACTACTTGCCCATTTATTGCTACAGGACGCTCTTTAATTGCATGAACGCCAAGAATTGCGCTTTGAGGCGGGGTAATGATAGGGGGAGAAAGCATTGAACCAAAAACACCACCATTTGTAATAGAAAAAGTGCCTCCCGTTAACTCTTCGATCTTCAGCCTACCTTCCTTAGCCCTAATTCCAAAATCATGAATTTGCTTTTCAATTTCGGGCTGCGAAAGACGATCTGCATTTCGAAGAATTGGTACGACTAATCCACGAGGACTCCCTACTGCAATACCAATATCATAATACCCATGATAAATAATATCTTTTCCATCTACTGAAGAATTAATAATAGGAAATTTTTTTAAAGCAGCTACAACAGCCTTAACAAAAAAAGAAGTAAACCCTAATTTCACTCCGTGCTCTTTCTTGAATTTTTCTTTATACCTGGCACGAAAGTCAATTATCGCTTGCATATCAACTTCATTAAACGTTGTCAGGATTGCTGCTGTAGATTGTGACTGAACCATCCTTTCTGCAATTCGTAAACGTAATCTAGACATTGCTACTCGTTTCTCTGGCCGATCATTGTTTGTTAACATGGCCTTATTATCTGTGACTTCTTGATTAGGCTGTGATTCTCTATGTCCCGCTATATCTTCCTTTACAATACGTCCACCACGCCCACTACCGCGAATAGCACGGATCTCTTCCAAATCAAGATTTCTCTCTGCGGCTATTCTCTTGGCAGCCGGCATCATTAAAGGTTTTTCTGTATTAAAAGCTTTCTTATTAGTATTTTCATCTACTTTAGAGGGTGCTATAGCTTCAGAATCTATTGTAGCAATTAACTCACTACTGACCACCGTGGCTCCATCACCCTTAATAATCTTCGTTAATTTACCAGATACTGGTGCCGGTAACTCCAGTACAACTTTATCAGTTTCAATATCTATCAAATTTTCATCACGCTCAATATACTCACCTTCTTTTTTATTCCAAGAAACAAGAGTAGCTTCTGCTACTGACTCTGATAGGACCGGAACTTTTACTTCAACTTCCATGGCTATTCCTCTGAGTTAAATTCTCTTGCAAAATGCATCTGCAAGCAATTCTTTTTTTTGGAAATTATGCTTGGCCAGATACCCTGCAGCTGGAGATGCAGACGATGGGCGCATTGCACTATAGAGAGTTTGATTAAGCCCAAGGTGCTGCAATAAATAATGTTGAATTCGGTGCCACGCCCCCTGATTCCCTGGCTCTTCCTGGCACCATAACAATTCCTTTGCTTGTAGATAACGGTTAATTTCAGCCTGAAATTCATCATGAGGAAACGGGTATAATTGTTCAATACGGACAATTACTATATCCTCAATTTTCTGTTCTTTACGGTAAGCTAAAAGATCGTAATAAACTTTTCCGCTACAGGCAATAATTCGCCTTACTTTCTTGCAATTAAATTTTTTATTCTCAGCAATAACTGGATTAAATTCACCATGAGCCAAATCATCTAAACTTGATACTGAGTTTTTCTGGCGCAGCATACTTTTTGGACTCATAATTATAAGTGGCTTGCGTATCTTTCTAATCATTTGGCGCCGCAATAAGTGAAACATTTGAGATGGTGTAGATGGCACGCAAACTTGCATATTGTACTCTGCACATAATTGCAGATAGCGCTCGATCCGGCCGGAGGAGTGCTCAGGGCCCTGACCTTCATATCCATGTGGAAGTATCATTACCAATCCACATAGACGACCCCATTTTGCTTCTCCAGATGCAATAAATTGATCAATTACTACCTGCGCACCATTTGCAAAATCTCCGAATTGTGCTTCCCATACCACAAGATTATTAGGCGCAGCTGTTGCATAACCATACTCAAACGCCAAAACCGCCTCTTCCGACAACATAGAGTCAATAATTTCGATATCTGGTTGTTCCTTTTCAATATTACGAAGTGGAATATAAGTACGATCATTCACCCCCATCGAATTTGAATTTTGGTTATGAAGTACTGCATGGCGATGAAAAAAAGTTCCACGACCCGAATCCTGTCCAGAAATGCGTATAGGAAATCCATCACTTAAAAGCCCTGCATAAGCTAAATTTTCTGCCATACCCCAATCTAAAGGCAATTTACCTTCTCCCATCAACCTTCGATCATCAAGAATCTTTTGAACCCGGGAATGTACTTTAAAAGTTTTAGGTATCTTTGTAATACGCGTTGCTAGATGCTTAATTTTATTTATCGGTATCCCCGTCATTACCTTCTGATTCCACTTAACTGGCTTTATAAATGGCGCCCAATGTGTTGTGCCAGAATATTTTTTTCCATTATAAATAGTTTTATTAGGGTTAATTCCTGCATCCATATCTTTACGATAATTTGCAAGCATTGTGTCAGCCTCACCTGCTACAATAACCCCTTCTGTTTCTAATTTATCAGCATAGAGTTTACGTACGCCTATGTGTTGATCAATAATTTTGTACATCAACGGCTGCGTAACCATTGGCTCATCCTGTTCATTATGGCCAAGGCGACGAAAACATACCATATCTATTACCACGTCTTTTTTAAACTTCATCCGAAAATCTAAAGCAATTTCGGTTACCATAACAACTGCCTCAGGGTCATCACCATTCACATGAAATATAGGAGCCTCAATCATTTTTGAAACTTCAGTACAATACAATGTAGACCGAGAATCTCTGACGTCTGATGTAGTAAAACCAATTTGGTTATTAATGATGACATGAACTGTCCCACCAGTCCCATAACCACGGGTCTGAGATAAATTTAATGATTCCATTACTACACCTTGACCAGAAAAAGCAGCATCACCATGCAGCAATACTGGCAATACTAGCTTACCCTCTCTATCACATAATCGATGTTGTCTAGCGCGCACTGAACCTTCCACAACAGGATTTACAATTTCAAGATGAGAAGGATTAAATGCTAATGTTGCTCGCATGATTCCACCTGGGGTCTGAATAGATGAAGAAAATCCCTGATGATACTTCACATCCCCAGCAGTTAACTCTTGAATATGGTTATTCTCGAATTCTTTAAATAAATTAGCTGGCATTTTACCTAATGTATTTATCAGTACATTAAGCCGCCCACGATGTGCCATGCCGATAACCACCTCCTGTATTTTCATCTTCCCAGCTCGCTGCAATAAATTATCTAGCAGTGGGACCATACTTTCACCCCCCTCTCCAGAGAATCTTTTTTGTCCGACATAACGAGTATGTAAATATTTTTCTAATCCTTCCGCAGCAATAACACGTTCTAAAATTCGCAACTTATATTCATTAGAAAAATTTGGCTTAGCATGAGTTCCTTCTATACGGGCCTGTATCCACCGCTTCTGTTCTGTATCATTAATATACATATACTCTACTCCAATATTCCCGCAGTAAATACGTTGAAGTAACTGCAAAATATCACGTAAAGATAAAAATTCTGGCCCAACCAACGAACCAGTATGAAACACCATGTCCATATCTTCCTCATTTAATCCATAAAAACTTGGATCAAGCATAGGAACATATGGCTTCTGTAATTGTTTGAGTGGATCAAGAGTCGCCTGACGAACACCTTGAAAACGAAAAGCATTGATAATCTGTAACACTGATACCTGTTTCCGCTCCTCTATAGTGTTCTGTGCATACTGAGATAAACTGTAATTTCTCTTACGCCGTTCTTTCTCTACATTAATAAATGACTCAATGATTTGGCTATGAATGACATCTTTTGAAGCCCCTTCCTTTTTTGATTTTAGCTTATCAAAATATTCACACCACTCAGGAGGCACAGTAGTTGAGTTCTGCAGATAATCTTCATAAAGAGCCTCAATAAAAGGTGCATTTGCGCCATATAAAATTGAAGTTTTAAATAATTCCTTAATCATAATAACTAATTTGCTTTATAAACAGCTTACAGAACACACTATTCACGCTCTGCAATAGGTAGTACTTTTCTCGTACTCTTACCAGTGTACAGTTGGCGTGGTCGCCCAATTTTTTGCTCAGGATCAGAAATCATCTCACTCCACTGAGCAACCCATCCTACAGTACGTGCTGTAGCAAAAATAGCTGTAAACATAGATGCGGGAATACCTAGAGCGCGCTGCACTATACCAGAATAAAAATCAACATTTGGATAAAGCTTTCTTGAGATAAAATACTCATCCTCCAAGGCAATTTTCTCTAATTTCATTGCAAGCTTAAATAACCTATCATCCTGCAGTCCCAATTCATCTAATACTTCATGACATGTTTCACGCATTAGCTTTGCTCGAGGATCAAAATTTTTATACACCCTGTGACCAAACCCTACTAGCCTGAAATTATCATTTGAGTCTTTTGCTCGGGCAATATACTGACTGATACGAGTTTCATCACCAATTTCTTCTAGCATATTTAGACAAGCTTCATTAGCCCCCCCATGTGCTGGGCCCCATAAACATGCAATACCTGCAGAGATACAAGCAAATGGATTTGCTCCACTTGACCCAGCTAGACGAACTGTAGACGTAGAAGCATTCTGTTCATGGTCAGCATGTAAGATTAGAATACGATCAAGTGCTCGCGCTAAAACAGGGTTTGGCTTATACTCTTCAGCAGGTACAGCAAACATCATATGCATAAAATTTTGAGCATAGCTAAGATGATTTTGTGGATAATTAAAAGGATGGCCAAGATTATATTTATATGCCATTGCAGTAATATTTGGTAATTTTGCAATTAAATGTATAGCTGACTCTTCACGATTCTGGATATCTGAAACATCTAAGGCCTCATGATAAAATGCTGATAAAGCACCAACTACTCCTACAGTTACAGCCATTGGATGAGCGTCACGACGAAACCCTTGATAAAACTGTATCAATTGCTCATGAACCATTGAATGCGCATTAATTGCCTTCACAAATGATGTTTTTTGCTCAGCTGTAGGTAATTCACCTTTCATGAGTAACCAGCATACCTCCATAAAATCACAGTGTTCTGCTAACTGCTCAATTGGATAGCCTCGATAGAGCAAAATTCCTTTCTCACCATCAATAAAAGTTATCTCTGACCTACTGCTAGCTGTTGAAAGAAAGCCTGGATCATATGTAAACAGACCGCTTTTTGCATGTAATTTACGAATATCTATCACATCAGGGCCCATGCTTCCTGACAAAATTGGAAGTTCTGCAGGCTGTTTATTAATTTCTAGATCCAATTTAGCTATTTTCTTTTGGTCCATATGACATCTCCACTATTTTTACGATTATGTAACAACTTTGACAGATTAAATTAACTTGTCTGTATAAGCTGTAATACCGGCTGTAATTTCCTATTTCCCACTTTCTTTTTTGACATAATCGTATCCCATAAATCATTATCAGAAAGACTAAGTAAAGCATCAAATTGCTCCTGTTCAGCTTCATTAAGCTGCATATAATGCTTATCCACAAATCCCTGTAATATAATATCTAATTCAAGCATACCCCGGCGACAGCGCCAACGAATACGATTTAAGTTTTTCATACCATTCTCTTTACCATCATACCCTTTATTTTGTTTATTGCTTTTGTAGGATTTAATCCTTTAGGACAAGTATCCACACAATTCATAATTGTATGACAGCGAAATAAACGATAGGGGTCTTCAAGGTAGTCTAATCGCTCAGCTGCAGCCTGGTCGCGACTATCTGAAAGAAAGCGATATGCTTGTAACAATCCAGCGGGACCAATAAATTTATCAGGATTCCACCAAAAAGAAGGGCATGCTGTAGAACAACATGCACACAGTACGCACTCATACTCACCATCAAGTTCTGCTCTTTCAGCTGGAGATTGTAACCTTTCAGTTTCTGGTGGAGGATCATTATTAATTAGATAAGGCTTAATTGATCGATACTGCTTAAAAAATTGCGTCATATCTACTATCAAATCACGTATAACAGGCAACCCTGGTAGCGGCTTTAACTCAACAGGCTCTTTTAAACTCGCAATTGGTGTGATACAAGCTAGCCCATTACGACCATTAATATTCATACCATCAGAGCCACACACACCCTCCCTACACGATCGACGTAAGCTCAGACTATCATCGACTGTTTTAATACGTATCAGCGCATCAAGCAACATTTTATCAGAAGGTTTTAGATCTATATCATAGTCCTGCATATAAGGCTTTTCATCATTGTCTGGATCGTATCGATAAATTGAAAAATGCATACGTAGCCCCAAATATTAATATTAAAATAAATATTATTAACAGTTACATAAAAAAATATATTAATCCATTTTCTAATTATACTAGCACCTAAATACTTAGTATATTCTCGCTTCTGGTGGAAATGATTTTACTGTTAATGGCTTTAACCGTACTGGCTTATAATCAATGCGGCGACCTTCCTTAAAATATAGTGAGTGTTTCAGCCAATTATCATCATTCCGTATAGAAAAATCCTCTCGCGCATGAGCACCACGACTTTCATTACGAGCTTCTGCTGATACCATAGTTGCCAATGCCACCTCTGCTAAATTACTAAGTTCAAGTGCCTCTATACGAGCTGTATTAAATACCTTACTTTTATCCTTAATCTCAGTATTATCTATACGCTTTGCAATTTCACTGATTTTATCTACACCTTCTTTCAATAAATCAGGAAAACGAAATACTCCACAATGTTTCTGCATAGCCTTACGTAATTCTTCAGCAGTTTGGGCTACATTTTCTCCATTCTTTTGATTATCTAATCGAGCAACTCGAGCTAATGACATATCCACAGAATTTGTATGTAATTTTTTATGATGTGGCATTTTTTTCAAGTCTTCTATAATTTTCTTTCCTGCAGCACGCCCAAACACAAGAATATCAAGTAACGAATTAGTCCCTAAGCGATTAGCACCATGAACTGATAGGCAAGCACACTCTCCAACAGCGTACAAACCCTGTATTACTTCTTCAGGTCCAGTATTATAAGGAGTAACTACTTGTCCATATAGATTTGTAGGAATTCCACCCATCATATAGTGCGCAGTTGGAACAACTGGAATTGGGTCTTTAATTGGATCCACCTGTGCAAATTTAATAGCAATTTCACGAATGCCTGGTAGCCTCCTATTAATAATATCTGCATTAAGATGATTAAGTTTTAATAAAAGATGGTCAGTATTGCCTCCACAACCACGTCCCTCTTTTATCTCCATAGTCAAGGCACGAGAGACTACATCACGACTTGCAAGATCCTTTGCATTAGGTGCATAACGCTCCATAAATCGCTCACCATCCTTATTTATAAGAAACCCGCCTTCTCCACGCACAGCTTCACTAATAAGTACGCCAGCGCCATATACGCCCGTAGGATGGAACTGCCAAAACTCCATATCTTCTAGCGGCACTCCACTACGTGCCGCCATACCAAGACCATCGCCAGTATTAATAAATGCATTAGTACTAGCCTGAAAACCCCGTCCTGCCCCCCCTGTAGCCAATAAAACAACCTTTGCCTGAAGGACCGAAATCCCTCCTGTCTCCATTTCGAGAGCTGTTACTCCAGTTACATCCCCCTGCTCATCCCGAACCAAATCTAACCCCATCCATTCAACGAAAAATTGGGTATTAGCATATACATTACGCTGATACAATGTATGCAAAAGAGCATGCCCAGTTCGGTCAGCTGCTGAACAGGAACGTGTTGCCTGCGCACCACCAAAATTTTGAGACTGCCCTCCAAAAGGCCGTTGATAAATTTTTCCGTTTTCTAATCGATCAAAGTGCATGCCAAAGTGCTCTAGCTCGTAGACCACTTCATTTGCCTGACGGCACATAAATTCAATAGCATCCTGATCACCAAGGTAATCTGACCCTTTAACAGTGTCATACATATGCCAATGCCAATTATCTTCAGTTACATTACCTAATGATGCTGCAATGCCTCCTTGTGCAGCTACAGTATGCGAACGAGTAGGAAAAACTTTAGATAACACTGCAACTTTAAATCCTGCTTCTGAAAGCTGCAAGGCAGCGCGCATACCAGCACCACCTGCTCCAACTATAACCGCATCAAATTTTCTTTTTATGATTTTCATGTTAGCTAGCCCCACATAATTTCAATAGCCCAGATGGCATAAAAAAATAATGATAAAACAACTAACACCTGAAGAATTAAACGTATATTTGTTTTATGAATATAATCCATCAAAATATTACGCAAACCAATCCAAGCATGCCAACACAAACTTAGAAAAGCAAGGAAAGTAAATATACGCATCCACTGATTGGAAAACATAGTCTTCCAGCTTGTATAGTCTTGTGGTGATATTTTAAATAATAATGCAATTATTAATATGATATAAATTGCCATTACAACAGCAGTAATACGTTGTATTAACCAATCTATTAATCCGTAACGAGCGCCAGTTACTACTCTGCTCACCATATTCCAGCCCCAAATAATAAAGTTAAAATAATACTAAATAAAAAAACTAACACACTGCTTTTTCTTGACTGTCCTAGCCCCTCTCCAAAATGTAAATCAAGAGCCAAATGCCTTATACCAGCGCATAAATGATGCATGAAAAACCATAATAAAAATGTTAGGACCACCTTTACAGGAATCCAGGCCAACAGTATATAAGCCTCACTATAACTTTCAGGCGAATCTAATAGCATCTGAAGACCATAAAGAAGAATAGGAATACCAGGAAAAAAAAGAAATGCCCCGCTTATACGATGAAGGACTGAAACTATAGCTGGAAGTGGTAGCCTGATTTCAGTAAGATTAAGATATTTAGGTCGCCTTCTGTACAATTTATCTATTCTCAATCAATGTTAAATCAGAATCGAGTGTAGCCCTTTAAAGATTTAGTTACAAGCGCAATCTCTTAGGCAACATACTTAAATTAACTCTAAATAAATTATTGAATTTGTTCTAATTAAATACGACATATAAATATTTATATAGTTACACGCCCAAGACATGTAATAATGTACAAAAAATTATCAATAAATAAACGCCTAGAATAGATTTATGTTATGCAATAGTTATAGCAACAAAATGACTTGCTATAATATGATTTCATTCCGCACTATACTTGTCCGGCTAAATTTAAATAAAGCCAAATTAATTTTTAAAAATAATTTGGTAACAACCAGCTATATTGGGAGGAAAAAATGAAGTCCCCTATTTGTGTTGCAGTTAGTGGCGCTTCTGGCCAGATTAGCTATAGCCTACTTTTTCGTATTTTAACTGGCGATATGCTAGGGAAAGAGCGGCCAATAATTCTAAAATTACTCGATATATCCGAATCACAGTTAGCCCTGAAAGGTGTAGCAATGGAATTAGAAGATTGTGCCTTCCCACTTTTATCAGATTTAGTAGTAACAGATGATCCTAAAATTGCTTTTCGTGATGCAGAAATTATATTATTGGCAGGTGCAAGACCACGTAATAAAGGTATGGAGAGAAAAGATCTATTAAAAATTAATGGTGAAATTTTTTCCGCTCAGGGTAAAGCTTTAGACGAAGTTGCAAATCGAAATGTAAAAGTAACGGTAATAGGCAATCCTGCCAATACTAATGCATTAATTACCATGAAAAATGCACCAAGTTTAGATCCTAATAATTTCTCTGCAATGATGCGATTAGACCATAACCGCGCCCTTTCACAAATAGCCATTAAAACAGGACAACCAGTTTCAAGTATAAGTAAAATAATTATATGGGGTAACCACTCTGACACCCAATATCCAGATTTAAGCTTTGTTGAATTAAATAATTTACCTATAAACACCATCATTAATAATCACGAATGGATAGAAAATAGTTTTATTCCTACGGTACAAAACCGCGGAATGTCAATTATTAAATCTAGAGGAACTTCAAGCGCTGCTAGTGCAGCAAATGCTACTATAGACCATGTTCATGACTGGGTGTTTGGAACTAAAAAAAATGACTGGACATCTATGGCAATACCTTCCAATGGAAGCTATGGTATTCCTGAAGGTGTAATTTATAGCTATCCAACAATATGTGAAAATGGATCCTATAAAATTTTCCAGGGATTAGAGATAAATGAATTTAGCAGAAATAAAATGCAAATAACCTATAAAGAGTTGCTTGAAGAAAGAAAACTGATAAATCATCTACTTGGATAATAGAATTTATTCTCTCCTTTTTATCTAATAATACTTATATTTTTATATATGATTAGATTTAACTACGGATACTAAAAACATATACACAGATAATTTATATGCCACACAATAAATTCAAGAATTTAAGAACCCTGACTTTCCCTAATGGAAAAAAAACAAACTTTTATTCCTTACCTGCATTAGAAGAAATAGGATTTGGAAAAATCTCTCAATTACCAGTCTGCATTCGTATTATCTTAGAATCAGTAGTGCGTAACTATGATAATAAAAAAATTACTAGCAACCATGTAGAACAACTAACAAAATGGCAACCAAATACTGCGCGTACAGATGAGATCCCCTTTGTTGTAGCGCGAATAGTACTACAGGACTTTACTGGAATACCATTATTAGCCGATCTAGCTGCCATGAGGAGTGCGGCAAAAAGATCTGGTAAGGATCCAAAAATTATTGAGCCATTAGTACCAGTTGATCTCGTCGTTGATCACTCAGTTCAAGTTGATTATTTTGGAAATAAACAGGCACTTGATCTTAATATGGAGATTGAGTTTCACCGAAATAAAGAACGATACCAATTTATTAAATGGGGGATGCAAGCTTTTCAAACTTTTAAGGTTGTTCCACCAGGTATAGGTATTGTTCATCAAGTAAATCTTGAATATCTTGCCCGTGGAATCCACCAAAAAGACGGTATTTCCTACCCTGATACTTTAGTGGGAACTGACTCACACACCACAATGATTAACAGTATTGGAGTAGTCGGATGGGGTGTGGGTGGAATTGAAGCTGAAGCCGGCATGCTTGGACAACCAATATATTTTTTAACACCAGATGTCGTTGGCATAAATCTAACTGGCAAGTTGCAAAAAGGAGTCACAGCAACAGATCTAGTATTAACTATTACAGAATTACTACGAAGAACAAAAGTTGTTGGAAAATTTGTTGAATTTTTTGGCGAAGGCACTAGGACATTATCCCTTCCTGATAGGGCTACTATTGCTAATATGGCACCTGAATATGGAGCAACCATGGGATTCTTTCCAATAGATGATGTCACCATTGATTATTTTAAGAATACTGGCCGTAGTAATGACGAAGTTGCTATGTTTCAGTCATACTTTAAAGCTCAAAAATTATATGGCATTCCTCTTAAAGGAGAAATCAATTATTCCAAAGAACTAGAATTTGATTTAGGGTCCGTTACCCCATCATTAGCAGGACCAAAAAATCCACAAGACCGGATAGATATTGCTAATGTAAAAAATAAGTTTACTACCCTATTTACTCAACCAATCAGCAAAAAAGGATATGGTAGAGACAAAAAAACTATAGCCAAGCGTTATTCTAAAAATTCAATAAATTTGGGTCATGGAGACGTTTTAGTTGCAGCGATCACATCATGTACAAATACTTCTAACCCCAGCGTTTTAATTGCTGCTGGATTACTAGCAAAAAAAGCCTTTGAGAAAGGCCTAACTGTTAAGCCTCATATTAAAACATCACTGGCCCCAGGATCCCGAGTAGTAACAGAATACCTAACAGCAGCTGGGTTATTACCCTATCTCGAGAAATTAGGATTTAATCTGGTTGGTTACGGTTGTACAACTTGTATTGGAAATACTGGTCCACTAGAAAAAGTAATAGAGGATATAGTAATAAAGAATAATCTAGTGTGCTCTGCTGTGCTTTCAGGAAATCGAAATTTTGAGGCACGTATTCATCCCAATATCCAAGCAAATTTTCTTGCGTCACCACCATTAGTAGTATCCTATGCGCTTGCTGGAACTATACTTAAAGATTTTACGACAGAGCCGCTAGGTATTGGTAATGATAACAATCCAGTATGGCTTTCTGATATTTGGCCCAGTAATGAAGAAATTGATCAACTGATGAAGTTTGCAACCAATGCTAAAACTTTCCAGAATCTTTACAACAATCTAACTAAAGATAACTTTCTATGGGACGACATATCATCTGCTACTGGTGAGACCTATGATTGGCCGGTATCAACCTATATCTCTGAACCTCCATTTTTCCAAGATTTTGATTTTAAATGGAAATATTATAATAAGAGTAAATCAATAATAGGAGCTCGTGCACTAGGGATATTTGGCGATTCATTAACTACAGATCATATTAGCCCTGCCGGGGCTATCAAGGATAATTCTCCCGCTGGGAAGTATTTACTTGCAAATAACATAGCAAAATCTGAATTTAATAGTTATGGCTCACGACGTGGCAATCATGATGTAATGATACGAGGAACATTTGCAAACGTGCGTATTAAGAATCTAATGATACCGGGTAGTGAAGGTGGCATAACTCTATATCAATCTGACAAATCGAAAAATATACAGATGAGTATCTATGATGCTGCAATAAAATATATGCAACAAGATACTCCTACAGTTATTTTTGGTGGGGAAGAATATGGTACCGGATCAAGCCGTGATTGGGCGGCTAAAGGAACTCTATTGCTTGGTATTAAGGCAGTAATTGCTAAAAGTTTTGAACGTATTCATCGTAGCAACCTTGTTGGTATGGGTATATTACCTTTACAATTTAAAGGAAATGATAGTCCAGACTCATTAAATCTTAATGGCTCTGAACAATTTGATATTCTTGGCTTAGAAGAAATTCATCCCCAGCAAGATGTAATACTTAATATCCACGATCAGAGTGGCACGCGAAAAATTAAACTACTATGTCGAATAGACACATCTATCGAAGTAGATTATTTTTTACATGGTGGTATTTTGCCCTACGTACTCAGAGAGCTTATGACAAACTAGCATTAGATGCCTATATAGAGATAGTCGTACCTTCCTACATAATATCTAACATTTTTGAAAACTCGTCCCTATTTAATTTACCATTATTATTTAAATCCATTTTATTAAATAAGCCATAAGGTATCTTCATTACAATTATCTCATCAGGAATGAGGTATCCATCCCTGTTAATATCATAACTTTCAAAAATCTTTATTTTTTCCATAGACACATAGTCACTATAATTCTGACCATTCCCATCGCCAGAACCGTACCCTCTTGGAAATACATTTGTTATCATCATACTAAAAGAAATTACTATCACTAATGTCAATAATAGTGTTCTTTTAAAATATTTTATTAGAAAAAATTGCATCCTATTTCCTAAGATATAAAAGATCTAAAGTCTTACATAGATCCTAATGAGAACTAATGGGCGTGACAAGCAAAGCAATTACTCCTAATAATAAACATAAAAAATCATATCCCCTTTTCTATATAATAAAAATCATAGGGTCCTATTCTCTTCGCCAACTAGTGCCATGTGGGCTATCCTCCAAAACAATACCCGCATTAAAAAGGACCTTACGGATACTATCGGCTTTGGTATAGTCACCTACCTTACGTGCAGCAATACGCTCCTGTATTAATTTATCAATCTGCTCTGATGTATATTCAGAATTTGCAGAAGACATATCATATTGCAAATATTGTTGCGGGTCTTGCTGCAATAAACCTAATATTGCACCAAGTGCTTTAAGCAAATCTGCCGCTTGTTTAATGCCTGTTTTATTAGTTTCATTAGCAAGATCGAATAATATTGCAATAGCAATAGGTGTATTGAAATCATCATTCATTGCATGCATAAAGCGCTTTGCATAAATATTATTCCAATCTATTTTATAATCAATAGTTATTATATTTCCTTTTAAGGCACTATAAAGCCTATCTAATGAATTCTTAGCATCCTCTAAATGAGAATCAGAGTAATTTAAAGGACTACGATAATGCGCGCGTAATATAAAGAACCTCACTACTTCAGGTTGATAGTTAGCCAGAATATCACGTACAGTAAAAAAATTACCTAATGATTTAGACATTTTTTCATTATCAACACGAACAAACCCGTTATGCATCCAATAATTAACGAAAGTGGTGTCATGTGCTGCTTCACTTTGTGCAATCTCATTTTCATGGTGAGGAAATTGCAGATCCTGTCCGCCCCCGTGTATATCAAAATGCTTATCTAAATAATTTCTGCACATTGCAGAGCACTCAATATGCCAGCCAGGACGACCTTTGCCCCAGGGAGCTTCCCAATATGGCTCATTAGATTTAGCCGTTTTCCACAATACAAAGTCTAATGGATTCTTTTTATATGAATTTATAGAAACCCGCTCACCAGCATATAAATCATCTGGCACCTTACCAGATAATTTTCCATAATCAGGAAATTTGTCTACGGCGTAATATACGTCACCATTTGATCCGATATATGCAAAACCCTTATCTATCAATACTTGAATCATAGAAACCATATTTTCAATATATTGCGTAGCACGGGGCTCGAAGGTGGGCTGTAATACCCCTAAGGCTGTTGAATCCTCATTCATTGCACAGATAAAACGTTCCGTAAGTGATTCAATTGACTCATTATTTTCTTGTGCACGCTGAATAATTTTATCGTCAACATCAGTAATATTGCGCACGTAAATAACTTCATAGCCAGTAGCTTTGAACCAGCGGACAACCATATCAAATACAACCATGACACGTGCATGACCTAAATGACAATAATCATATACAGTCATACCACAAACATATAACTTAACTTTATTTGCAATTAACGGTACAAAGGTCTGCTTACACTTAGTAAGTGAATTATAAATCTTTAACATTAAATAATTTAAATTTTAACTAGCTAATTGATAAAATTACGAGCGATCTTTATTAATCCACTTACTTGGTAAAATATAATTATTAGTATAGCATGCAGTATCACCTTAAATTCTTATGTATCATTATAAGATGCTAGTTCTTTACCTTAATTATCTTTAAACTTACTTACTACAACCTATTAGCTACATAAATTTTATGCATATTATTAAATTATTCCTAATATCCTTAATTATCTTATGCAACTCAGCTCTTGCAGAAGGTTCACAGATTAAAATTAAAACTAATTTTGGCAGTATTTTTTTAGAGCTATACCCAAATAAAGCGCCTAAGACTGTCGAAAATTTTCTAAGCTATGCAAAAGAGGGGGCATATACTGAAACTATATTTCACCGTATCATTTCAGGCTTCATGATCCAAGGAGGAGGATTTGACAAATTAATGAAAAAAAGGCCCACCAAACAGCCTATTAAAAATGAAGCTAATAATGGCCTCAAAAATGAAATAGGTACAATCGCAATGGCGCGCACAGGAGAACCACACTCAGCTACAAATCAATTTTTTATAAATGTAAGCAATAATAAATTTCTTAATTATACTATGCCAAACCGTAGAGGTTATGGGTATACCGTATTTGGAAAAGTTATCCATGGCATGAACATCGTAAATAAGATTTCAAAATTGCCAACTGGCGCAAGTAAGCCTTTTAAAAGGGATGTGCCAAAAAAAATGGTTATAATAGAATCTATCAGCATAATAGATTCTATACCCGCAGAAATTAAATAAATTAAAAAAGGATATATATGATTAAGCTACATACTAGCTATGGTGAAATTACTATAAAGCTTTTTAATAAAGAAGCTCCAATAACAACTAAAAATTTTACTGATTATGTAAACAGTGGGTATTTCAATAACACAATATTTCATAGGGTAATTGATAATTTTATGATCCAAGGCGGTGGCTTTGAATCTGGAATGTCCCCTAAAGAGCCCCTTGCCCCAATTAAAAATGAAGCAAATAACGGGCTTAAGAATGATGTTTATACTATTGCTATGGCACGTACATCAGATGTTAATTCAGCATCATCCCAATTTTTTATAAATGTACAAAACAATAATTTTCTTAACTATACATCGCCAACAGCTGAGGGATTCGGTTACTGTGTTTTTGGTAAAGTAGTAGAAGGACAAGACGTAATAGATAAGATAAAGAAAGTACAAACAGGAAATAAGAATGGACACCAGAATGTACCATTAGAGGATATAACTATACAAAAAGCAGAAGAAATCAATAATTAATGAAAATTTATATGCAGCAAACTAATGCTAAACTATAACAATCTTATCCCTGTCTCCAGATCCGCCTTAATGTCATTAACTGATTCTAATCCAACTGCAATGCGTAAAAGATTATCAGTAATACCTGCTGCATTCCTTTCATCCTGACTAATTCTAGAATGAGTTGTGCTAGAAGGATGGGTTAGTGTAGTTTTAGTATCTCCAAGATTAGCAGTAATTGACAGCATACGAGTAGAATTTATTATACGCCAGGCTTGCTCTTTCCCCCCTTTTACTTCAAATGAAACTATTCCACCTCCAGCTTTTTGCTGTTTTTTTGCAAGAAGATAATGAGGGTGAGAAGAAAGACCTGGATAATATACTTTTGTTATGCCAGGCTGTGCCTCAAGCCAGATAGCTATATCAAGCGCACTAGCAGAATGAGCTTCCATACGAATCTTAAGAGTCTCCATTCCTTTAAGTAAAACCCAAGCATTAAATGCACTAAGGGTTGGCCCAGCAGTACGAAGAAAATTAAAAATTCCTTTTTCCATTATTAGGTCTCGATTTCCTAGAACAGCACCGCCTAAAACTCTCCCTTGCCCATCAAGGTATTTTGTTGCTGAATGAATTACTATATCTGCACCTAGGTCTAAAGGTTTTTGTAATATTGGCGAACAAAAACAATTATCCACAACTAGCCATGCGCCCGAATTTTTTGCTAAGGACGCTAATTCTGAGATATCTGAAATTTCAGTCAGAGGATTTGATGGTGTTTCTATAAAAAATAATTTTGTATTTGATTTAACAGCATTTTTCCACTCTTCTATTTCAGTGAGTGATACATAAGTAACCTCTAAGCCAAAACGCTTAAGAATATTATTGAACAGATTAAGCGTAGAGCCAAATAAACTTTTTGAGGCAATAATATGATCCCCTGCAGATAATAACCCCATTACACATGCAAGTACTGCCGACATACCAGAAGCTGTCGCAACACAAGATTCTGCCCCTTCTAATGCTGCAAGTCTTTTTTCAAAAACAGTAACAGTAGGATTAGTAAATCTTGAATATACGTTTCCCTGCTCTTCACCAGAAAATCGTGCAGCAGCCTGTTCAGCATTATCAAATACGTAGCTTGATGTAAGATACATGGCTTCTGAATGCTCGTTAAACTGGCTACGGTGAATACCTGCGTGTATCGCGAGGGTCTCCAATTCAAAATCATCAGACATTCAAGTTTCCCTCCAAATAAAAAAACCCGCTCAGCACTTGCTAAAACGGGCCTCCCCACTTTAGCTGAATTTATAAAGCGCCCGCAAGCTGACCATCAAATCGGCGCATATTTGTAAGCTACGCTTAGTAATGAATTTTGTCAAATAGGTTTAGACCAGCTTACTCAGATACTACTAAACTTAAATCTAATTGTGTACTATTTCCAGACTGTGATAATACCGTAATAGCATTACGCTGCGACTCAACCATTGCCAAGTATTCTGGTGTTATATCGCCAGCGATATAACGGCCATCAAAACATGATGTCTCAAAATTACTAACTGATGGCATAATTCTATGAACATCTTTCTTAAGGGAACTAAGGTCCTGATAAATAAGATAATCTGCTCCAATCTCTCTACGTATTTCATCATCATCTCGCCCGGTAGCAATTAGCTCCTGGCGCGTTGGCATATCAATCCCATATACGTTAGGAAACCTTACCGGTGGTGCTGCTGATGCAAAGTATACTTTATGTGCGCCGGCCTCTTGTGCCATTTGAACAATCTCTCGACTCGTAGTACCACGTACAATTGAATCATCAACTAGTAAAACATTCTTTCCGCGAAATTCTACGCTCATAGCATTTAATTTTTGACGAACTGTTTTACGTCGTTGCTGTCCTTCCTGCATAATAAATGTTCGACCAATATAGCGATTCTTAACAAAACCTTCACGAAAATCAAGGCCGAGTCTATTTGCTAATTGTAATGCGCTGGGACGACTAGAATCAGGGATTGGGATTACCACATCAATATCAAGATGGCGCATATCTTTCGTAATTTTTTTAGCTAGACTCTCACCCATGTTAAGTCTTGTTTCATATACTGAGATACTATCCATAAGTGAATCCGGACGTGCAAGATATACATACTCAAAAATACAAGGATTTAGCGAAGAATTATCTGCACACTGTTTATTATAAAAATTACCATCTTCATCAATGAATACTGCCTCACCAGGAGCTATATCACGTATCAACTTAAACCCAAGTGTATCAAGTGCCACACTTTCTGATGCAACTAGATACTCAACACCATGCTCTGTATCTATAGAACCAAATACAAGTGGCCTAATTCCATATGGATCACGAAAAGCAAGTAATCCATAGCCTGCAATCATTGCCACTACAGCATAGGCACCCTTACAACGCATATAAACCCCAGAAACAGCATTAAAAATAGCAGCAGGATCCAATTGATAGCTTTTTGCGCTCTCTTGTAATTCATGTGCCAGTACGTTAAGCAGCACCTCCGAGTCAGAATTAGTATTTACATGGCGTAAATCTGCTCGAAAAAGCTCATTATTAAGTTGCATTGCATTTGTGAGATTCCCATTATGCCCAAGTACAATTCCAAACGGAGAATTCACATAGAACGGTTGTGCTTCAGCTGTTGATTCAGGAGACCCTGCTGTTGGATAACGTACATGTGCTATACCCATATTACCAACCAAAGCACGCATATTTCTTGTACGAAATACATCTCTTACTAACCCACCACCCTTATGCATGTGGAAAGCATTCTTATGAGCAGTTACAATACCGGCAGCATCCTGACCACGATGTTGAAGAACCAACAGTCCATCATAAAGTAACTGATTTACAGGAGACTTAGAAACTATACCTAAAATTCCACACATGATTGCAACCTAATAATTTCAATCAAACTATATTTATATATAACTTGCTCTATATTATTCATATTACTACAATCTATTGTTAGAAGATGAGAATACTTCATATCAATCCCAGCCTAGGTTCATGATAAATCTATTTATTGTCTATATACTCATTACTATAGTTAATTCGCTCTACTATCCCATGTGGGAGCCAAGGTAGTATTATTATAACCCCAGTTTCAAGAGGTTTACTCAACAAAGACTTTTGCCAAAAAGGCTCTTGTGGAAGTGCTGTTAGCCCAGCCGATAATACAAGCAACAATACTAACAGTAGTCCCCGTGCAAAACCAAATATTGCCCCAAAAAACCTATCGGCCGAACCTAGGCCTACCGTTCTAATCAGAGCTGAAATAAGCATAGTAACCATACTCATTAATATCAGTGTAGCCAAAAAAACAGCTATAAATGATATGATAATACGTAATGATTCATCAGTGATACTAGATGGCAAAACAGTTGCAAAATCCTTATCAAATATTTTTGCGGTCATGTATGAAATGACCCAACCTGCTAGCGACAAGGCCTCTCTTACTATGCCACGAACAATGCTTAATAATACAGATACGGCAACTATTATTAAAACAGCAATATCAAAAATAGTCATTTTATAATGCTGGGAATATTTAATTATCAAAGAATAAATTGCATCTGCTCATTCTAGCTAGCCTATACTATTAATAGTTAGAATTAGTTACATAGTAATCACAACCCCGATAACCCCAATTTTTTTTAATTTTTTTTGTTCCCTCTTTGCCGCCTCATAAGTGGAGAAAGGACCAACACGGACCCTTGTTATTTCTGTACCATTATTATTTATCGTCTCTGTATATGCTTTCTCTATACCACTAAGTGTCAGGCTTTGTTGTTGATTTTTTGCCTTAATTGAATCAGAAAATGCACCTAACTGAACTATGAACCTCTCTATAATAGAATTCGATGCTTTATTTTTATAGGTAGTTCCTAAATTCTCATTATTAGTTTCGTCATGTTCTTGTTCTTGGTCTTTTTGTATTGGCTTAATGAACAATTTAGATTCATTATCTCCCATCGATTTTAATACAGCTATCTCATCTTTAGGAACATTATTATCATTACCAATCTCTATAGTAGCATTTCTTGAACTAATCGGGTCTTGTACATTGTCTTCTTCAATTACTGCCATAGAAGAACCATTTAGTAGGGGCTCTTGTGGAAAAATAACTTTGATTTCCTTGCCTTCCTGCTTTGGGATAGGTTCAAGTAGCATGGGTAAAACTATAACTGCTATGACTACAAGTACAATTGCACCAACAACTCGCCTTCTAGCTCTCTTTTTTAACTGAAGATTCTGCTCGTCATTAATTCTAGCCATCAAAATTTATCCAGTTATTACCCATCTTTCTCTTGATTCAGAAATTCCATTATTTCCCCAACAACATAGAATGAACCAAACACACAAATTCTATCATTTATAGTAGCCTGTTTACAGGCAAAAATATAAGCTGCAATGGAATCAGGAAAGGTAAAAACTTTTGTTATCCCCGCTTTTTCTAAGCTCTCAACTATTTCATTAGAAGATGCGCCACGTGAGGCATTAATACCGGCAACAAGCCAAATATCAATTTCCGAGTCAAGTATCTTTACAATCCCATCTATATCTTTATCTTTAAATACAGAAAAAATTGCGTAAGTTTTCTGATACCCAACCATTTTTGATAGACTAATATTTAAGGCATGTATAGCACCAGGATTATGCGCCACATCAAGAATTACTTTTGGTTTATGAGATAATATCTGAAATCTACCAGAAAGTTGTACGTTTAATAGCCCAGACTGGATATTATTTAATGTGACTGGCAAAGTATCCTTAAGGGCATTTAAAGTAGCTAAGCAAGCACTAGCATTTCGCAACTGATGGGGCGCATTACCTAAAGATGGATAAGGCAACGAATAATAACTCTCAATATCCTCATGATAATTCCATGTAGAATTGTTATCATCGTAATTAAAATGCTTCCCAATAATCCTAAGTTCTGCTCCAATAGAATAAGCATGTTCTTGTATGGAAATGGGAGGAGCAATATCAGAACAAACAGCAGCTTTACCTCTTCGAAAAATCCCTGCTTTTTCCAATCCTATTTTTTCTCTTGTGTTCCCAAGATATTCTGCATGATCATAATCAACACTGGCCAGTACAGCACACTCAGCATCAAATATATTAATAGCATCTAGTCTTCCCCCGAGACCCACCTCAAGGATAGCTACATCTACTTTAGCTTTCGTAATCAACTCCATTGCAGCTAGAGTACCAAATTCAAAATAAGTCAATGGAACATTACTTATTTCTCTAGCTGTTTCTATTGTATTAAAAGCCTCACACAATTCATCATCGTGAACCTCCTTCTTTCCTATACGTATTCTTTCATTATACCGAAGCAAATGTGGTGATGTATAACACCCAACAAGATAACCAGCATGACTCAAAATAGCCTCTAATACTGAACACACTGAACCCTTACCATTCGTTCCGCTGACAGAAATGATTGGAAATGATAATGAAAAATTTAAATTAGATTTAACCTGATCCAAACGATCTAAACTCATTTCAATATCACTTGGATGAATATGTTCAATATAATCTAACCAGGCATGTAAATTTCTAATTCTAGGCTTAGTATTAAGCTCAGTCATAAACTACCAAATGTATGGTTGAAAATATAAACAAGATGATACTAAAGGTCTAACTTCAAAGAAATAGGATGAATAGGTGCTTTCATCAGCAAAGTGCAAAGATTCACAATTCTGTCACGCATATGCCGACGATCAACAATCATATCTATTGCCCCATGCTCTAATAAGAATTCTGCACGCTGAAAACCATCAGGTAAAGTTTGCCTCACCGTTTGCTCAATTACTCGTGGTCCAGCAAAACCAATTAGTGCTTTAGGCTCTGCAATTACAATATCTCCAATAAAAGCAAAGCTAGCAGATACTCCTCCCATTGTTGGATCTGTCAAAATAGAAATAAATGGAATTTTATCTTGCTTTAATTTAGTAAGAGCAGCTGTAGTTTTCGCCATCTGCATCAATGATGTAACACCTTCCTGCATACGAGCCCCTCCACTTGCAGAGAAGCATACAAATGGCAAGCTTTTTTCAACACATACCTGCACACCACGCGCAAATTTCTCACCTACCACAGAGCCCATTGAACCTCCCATAAAACCAAATTCAAAAGCAGCTACCACCATAGGTACTGTCTGCACACTTCCTTGCATAACAATCAATGCATCTTCTTCATGCGTTTTTCTCTTTGCTTGCGCTAATCGATCTGTATATTTCATACTATCAGTAAATTTTAGAGGATCTAGTGGCAAGATTCCTTCTCCAATTTCATGGCGACCCTCATTGTCTAGAAAAAAATCAAGACGCTCTCTTGCGGAAATGCGGTTATGGTGATTACATTTTGGACACACATTAAAATTATTACCTAAGTCTGAGTAATACAATACCACTTCACAAGATACACATTTACTCCACAATCCCTCAGGCACGACTCTTTTATCGCCACTTTCATTACGCTTTATTTTGGGTGGAAAAAGATTCTGAAACCAACTCATAACTTTATCGTCTAATCCTTATAATTTTTAATAATATTAGCACTAACTATCAATAGCTATACGTAAATTTTTTACAAAATTAGATACATTCCTTATAGTTTCTTCTTTAGAAGATTTTTCAATCTCCTTAATGAGGCGACTACCAACTACTACTGCGTCAGCTAACTCTGAAACAGATTTTGCTGTTACACTATCATGGATACCAAAACCAACACCAATTGGAATAGAGAAGTATGAACGCAAAGTAGCTAGTCTATTTTTAACTTCACTTAAATTAAGGTGTGCAGAGCCTGTTACACCTTTTAATGAAACATAATAAATAAATCCTTTTGCTCTTTTCGCTATATGTTGAATCCGTTTTTCTGGGGTTGTTGGGGAAAGTAAGAAGATCGCGTCCATACTATTTAGCCTGACACACTCTAACCATTCTTCACATTCCTCAGGTGGGTAATCAACTACCAACACTCCATCTACACCACATTCCTTAGCTCTAACTGAGAATCCCTGATATCCAATTGCCTCAATAGGATTTGCATATCCCATCAATACTACAGGTGTCCCAGTATTCTCTTTTCTAAATTCTGCCACTATTTCCAATACTTTCTCTAAGTTTATATTATGCTTTAGGGCCCTCTCATACGAACGTTGAATAATTGGACCATCAGCCATTGGATCTGAAAAAGGAACACCAAGTTCAATAATATCAGCACCGACATTTACTAGTTCATGCATCAATAAGATAGTTGTTACTTGATCAGGGTCACCTGCAGTAATAAACGGAATCAATGCTTTTCTATTATTTTTTCTTAAAGTATCGAATGTAGCTTTAATACGAGACATAAAAATCCTAATTAAAAATAACCCCAGAGGCCTTAGCAACAGTATCTATATCTTTATCTCCTCTTCCAGAAAGATTTACCAATAATAATTGCTCTTTATCAAGTGTGGGTGCAATCTTTGCAGCATATGCTAGAGCATGACTTGACTCCAATGCCGGAATAATACCTTCATAAAGGCACAACATATCAAATGCCTTCATGGCCTCTTCATCTGTTATAGCTACATAATCAGCCCTACCAATATCCTTTAGCCACGCATGCTCAGGCCCGACACCTGGATAGTCTAAACCAGCTGAAATGGAGTGAGTTTCAGCAATCTGCCCCCCATCATCTTGAATTAAATAAGTACGATTCCCATGCAAGACTCCCGATTTACCTGTCATTAAAGTAGCCGCATGCTTTCCAGATTCAATTCCTAACCCTGCTGCCTCTACTCCTATCATGCCTACATCTTTATTATCTATAAAGGGGTAAAACAAGCCTATCGCATTAGATCCTCCACCTACACATGCAATTAATTTATCTGGCTGACGCCCATATTCATTCTGCATTTGTGATGCTGCTTCACGCCCAATAATAGCCTGAAAATCCCTAACCATCATTGGATATGGGTGTGGGCCTGCTACTGTACCTATGATATAAAAAGTATCTTCAACATTGGTAACCCAATCACGCATTGCTTCATTTAATGCATCTTTTAACGTCTTTGATCCTGAATCTACCGGAATTACTGTCGCACCCAAGAGTTTCATACGATAAACATTCGGTGCCTGGCGCTTAATATCTTCTGAGCCCATATAAACCACACACTCTAGACCGTACCTAGCAGCAACTGTAGCGCTGGCCACACCATGTTGACCTGCTCCAGTTTCAGCTATTACGCGCTGTTTTCCCATACGCTTTGCTAAAAGTGCCTGGCCAATAGTATTGTTAATTTTATGTGCGCCAGTATGGTTCAAATCTTCACGCTTTAAGAGAATTTGTGCACCCCCAAGCAAATTAGACCATCTTTTTGCATGGTAAATAGGACTAGGCCGCCCTACATAAAACTTTAATTCCTGAGCAAATTCTTCTTGGAAAGCAGCATCATTCCGATAATTCTCATATTGGATACGTAACTCTTCTAATGCTGCAATTAGAGTTTCCGCCACAAACGTTCCTCCATAAGAACCAAAATGGCCCTGCATATCGGGAAGATTATAATTTTTCGCCATTTCTAACTCCTCTCATGAAAGCAGCAATCTTTCCTGCATCCTTAATACCCTTAGTTATTTCTACTCCACTAGACACATCAACAGCCCAGGGTTTTACCTCTTTCATAGCTACGCAAATATTTTCGGCATTAAGACCGCCAGAGAGTATCAATGGTAAAGGTAATTTTTTTGGAATCAAATCCCATTTAAAAGTACGACCAGTCCCACCAGGAACACCTTCAACATAGCTATCTAATAGTAAACCATTTGAATTAGAATACTGGGACGCATATTGTAGCAAATCTGATTTATTCTTGACTCTCGCTGCCTTTATGTATGGTAACAAAAACTGACTACAAAATACTGGATCTTCATCTCCATGAAATTGTATTAAGTTCAAACCAACAATGGCACTTGTCTCTTCAACCCACTCAGAGCTTGGATTAACATATACTCCAACAGTACATACAAATGGTGGAAGAGCCCTTACAATCTTACGTGCCACGTTCGGATCAACAAAACGAGCACTCTTATCCCAGAAAACAAAACCAATGGCATTTGCTCCATATCGTACAGCTATTAAAGCATCTTCAAGACGAGTAATACCACAGATTTTGACTCTAGTTACCATAAGCTAATTTTAGAATGAAATAAATATATATGAAATATACAATAGACCCATACTTAATAAAAAGAAACTAGGCTTTACTAATAAGCCCTTATTTATTCATGCCTGTCTATCTTATTAGAATCAAAGTTATAGACTCTAGACATCCTAGATAAAATTGTTGTGCAAGATGGATCTATAAAATCAGGTACCTTCCACTTTGGGTCATAACTAATCCCACTTAAATATAAACCTTCAGCAGAGAAAGTAGGTGCCGCGATAGATCTATCTCGTCCCTTTAAAATTTCCTCAATCCATTGAGGAGGATGACTTCCCTTACCAACATAAACTAATGAACCAATAATATTTCGCACCATATGCTGTAGAAAACCATTTGCACGTATCTCAAAAGTAATAATTTCTCCTTTCTGAGTAATTTCCAATGTAGTTATTTTACGTACTGGTGATTTAGCTTGGCATTCTGAGGCCCTAAATGCACTAAAATCATGCTCGCCAAGTAAAAATCGAGCGGCGTATTGCATTCTTTTTATATTTAACGGCAAATGAAACCACCCAACTTTACCATGATACAGTGCTGCACGTACTGGATGGTTAAGTAATAAATAAAGGTAACAACGATCTTTTGCACTATAGCGAGCATGAAAACTCTCTGATGATCTTATTGCCCATAGCACCGCTATACTATTAGGTAACAATGCATTAACCCCCCTTACCCAAGCACTATGAGGGCGTTGTATTTCTGTATCAAAATGAATAACTTGATATAGAGCATGTACGCCTGCATCAGTACGACCTGCAGTAAAAACACGAATATTACTATTAGTAATTTTTGATAATGCACCTTCTAATGCATCCTGAATTGCACAACCAGAAGATTGGCTTTGCCATCCACAAAAAGAAGAACCATCATATTCCAAACCTAAAACGATTCTCACTAATCTAGCACCATTATTTTTAAATACTATTGTTTAGAATCAAAGTAACAAAGAACAAGATTTTTAGAAAATATGTACGCAGATCTACCTATGACGTATAAAAATTATACTATGAGTAAATTTTCAAAATAATAAATAACGAGCCTAATAAATAATTTGTAAAATTTAAAATTTCTCTCACAAATTTTCCAAAATATTTTTAGCGGCCTTTCTTTGCTCGGCATCTCCATACTTTAAAATTTCTTGGATAACTTCTTTTACACTCTCATTATCACCCATCTCTTGATAAGCTCGAGCCAAATCAATTTTAGTTGCTATCTCATGCCACTTCTCACTCTTCTTAGCTAATTGACTAGCTATTATTTCTGCAGAAGATGAACCAGCTATATTTAAATTAATATCAGATAAATCTTCTTCTGATAATACTGGATTAGCTGTAGTTTCTTCAGCCTGCAGGCCATCAGAGAAACCACTATTATCTATATCTTTTATATTGTCAGACACTAGGGTGTCCGAAATAACAATATCTTCAATATTTTTATGATCTTTTTCTGTTCCTCTGGCACTCACTTCAGGGTCAGATTCATTATTTATAATTTTTTTCTTCCTATCTTTTATAGCAAAAATAACTATTAAAAAAAGAAGCAACGCCACCCCTACATATACAATATTCTCAATTAAATTATTAATAATAGCTCCTATACTCGTAGGGAAATCTTCCTTCTTAATTAAAAGTGAATTCGCGCCTACTTTAGAACTTGATACTTCATGCCCATCATTCATCGTATCTATAACATCTAAATTTTTTTCTATGGGCCTACTTAAACCTGTATTATTCTGCATAGACTGAGAACTATTCACAACTGTTTCGTGCGTTATTGTAGGGGAAACTTTAGCTCCTGTCGCCATTTTAGAAGCATTTTCTACAGAAGTATCCACCTCAGATATTCCCGCACTTCTTAACTCAAGTAATTGCTGTAATTTTTTAATATTTTTTTCAAGTATCGCTAAATTTTTATTTGCTTCATTTAACGCTTTTTCTTTAGCAATAGCGCTATCTTCTAGAGCTGCAATATAATCCTCCTGAGAAGTATTCTTAATTTTCTTGCCACTGCCACCTTTTATTACCCCTTCTCCGTTAGAAATACTTAACTTCTCTTTTGGCTGTTTCTTGGCTTTAATAAACTTATCTATTTTAGTAGAAATTTTACCAGTTGCTATTTGTGCAGGCTCCTCAGAAATAGGGCCCGCATTATCCACTTCTGCTGCTAATCTTTGCCGATATAACTCCCAGTTTTTTACCTGTATCTTTACTTCATTATTAGCCTCCTCTGGTGAAATTGTTGCAACTTCACTTACATCGGGCACACGAAGTATTGCGCCTGTTTTAAGCCTATTCATATTACTATCAGAAAAAGCTTTTATATTTGCGCGATATAATGCAACAAGCAATTGATTTAATTGTATCTTAGGATATTTAATTTTTTGTGCAATTTTAGTCAGATTATCCCCATGTACTACTGGAACATAGAAAGCGTCAAGTTGTTTAACATCACCTACTTCCTTAGGCCCTGAATTACTTACAACTGAGTCAGCTTGTAATGCTGGTAAAGTTGGATTAGATCTCTCCTCCAATGAATCAAGTAGTACTGTGAATTCTTTAATTAAAAGACCTGAAGACCATTTAAATTCAATTAAAAAACTAAGAAAAGGTTCAGCTACAGGCTGTGAAGAAGTGATTCTAATATAAGGCTGACCGTTTGAACGATTCTCTATATTAATTTCAAAATCAGTTAAAAAAGAAGCGTAATCTACATTTAATTGTCGAAAAGATTCAGGTGAGGCAAGTTTTGCAGATAAGACAGAAATATTTTCTTTCTCTATGGAAATAATATCAATTTCTGCTTTAAATGGCTGGCCCAAATAAGAATTAAGGGTAAGCCCCCCCAAATTTATTGCATGTGCAGTAAAAGATGAAGTTAGCAAGAAAAGATATAAACACGTTCTAATTAAAAATCGGCGTGCCATCATTTCCATAGACTTAAAAAAAAATATAATAACATTATGGGGTTATAGATTATAAGCTCAACTTTATCTATTATTAAAAGCCAAATATATTTTTTATAGAATTTCCTCATAACATAAAGGCTCTACACTAAAGGTATTCTATTAAATGCACTTCTAAGCTAATTTAAGTTTCAACCAAAATCCGTAACATTCTACGTAACGGCTCTGCTGCACCCCAAAGTAACTGATCTCCTACTGTAAACGCAGATAAATAATCTTCTCCCATTGTAAGCTTTCGTAAACGACCTACTGGTATAGATAATGTGCCAGTTACAGTAGCTGGAGTAAGCTCTTTTAACGTAGACTCTCGTTCATTAGGAATGACACGAACCCAATTATTAGACTCAGCAATAATATCTTCAACTTCATCTAAAGGGATTTCTTTGTTCAATTTTATAGTCATTGCCTGACTATGACAGCGCATAGATCCAACACGAACGCAAATCCCATCGACAGGAACTTCATGATTACTAGTTCCCATAATTTTGTTAGCTTCTGCTTGAGCCTTCCACTCCTCACGACTTTGTCCATTACCAAGATCCCTATCAATCCAAGGAATTAAGCTGCCTGCAAGTGGAACACCAAAGTTTGAAGTCGGGAAGTCTTCTCCACGTAAAGATCCAGAGACCTTTCTATCAATATCTAATATGCTAGAGGCAGGATCATCTAAAAGACTTTGTGCTCCACGATGGGCTTCTCCCATCTGCACTAACAATTCACGCATATTTTTCGCACCTGCACCAGAAGCTGCTTGATAAGTCATGGCGCTCATCCAATCAACCATACTATTTTTAAGTAATCCTCCAACTGCCATTAACATAAGGCTTACAGTACAATTTCCACCAATATAGGACTTCTCACCATCGTGTATAGCTTGCTTAATTACCGGGAGGTTAACCGGGTCTAAAATAATTACGGCACCCTCTTCCATCCTGAGCGTAGAAGCGGCATCAATCCAATATCCTACCCAGCCTTCCTTTCGTAATTCTTTATAAACTTTAGAAGTATAAGCTCCCCCCTGACAAGAAATGATAATGTCCATCACTTTGAGCTGATTAATATTATAAGCATCTTTAAGCGGCAAAATCTCCCTACCAACATCTGGGCCAGGATCACCAAACTGAGATGTAGTAAAAAACTCTGGCTCTACTAGTTCAAAATCATTCTCCTCACGCATTCTTTGCATTAGAACAGATCCAACCATGCCGCGCCAACCAACAAAACCAACACGCTTCATTCAAGCTCCTTTTATTAAAAAATTAAAATTAGATCCATAAATACTTATATTATTTTCCATGCTATAAGTTAGTTAATATAGCATCACCCATTTCCACCGTGCCTACTTCCTTCATTCCTACTTCACAAATGTCTCTAGTACGATAGTTCTTAGCCAATACTACCTTTACAGAATTCTCAATACGAATAGCCGCTCTTTCTTGGCCAAATGTATATCGTAACATCATAGCTACTGACAAAATTGTTGCTAAAGGATTAGCAATATTTTTACCCGCTATATCTGGAGCTGATCCATGTATCGGCTCATATAATCCTTTATTTTTATCATCAAGAGATGCTGACGGCAACATGCCAATAGAACCAGTAAGCATTGAGGCTTCATCAGATAAAATATCACCAAACATATTTCCTGTAACAATCACATCAAATTGCTTTGGATTCAGTATCAACTGCATAGCAGCGTTATCTACCAACATATGTGAAAGCTCAATATCTGGATATTTCTTAGAAACATCTTCAAAAACTTCTCGCCATAATTGAGAGCATTCAAGAACATTCATTTTATCAACTGAGCAAAGTTTTTTATTACGCTTACGTGCGACCTGAAAGGCAACATGTGCAATCCTATATATTTCAGCCTCACTATAAACCATAGTATTCAACCCTATTCTCTGCTTATTATCAGATAGCTTAATTCCACGTGGCTCTCCAAAATAAATATCACCTGTTAATTCCCGAATAATAAGGATATCAAGACCTGATATTATTTCAGGCTTAAGTGTTGAAGCACCTACAAGTTCTGAATAAAGAAATACTGGTCGCAAATTTGCAAAAAGATTCAAATCTTTACGTATGGATAACAATCCTTGTTCTGGGCGCTTATCTCTTGAAAGCATGTCATATTTTAAACCGCCAACAGCTCCTAATAACAAAGCATCGGCTTCCATAGCAAGCTTACGGGTCTCTTCTGGATATGGGTTTCCAGTTACATCCACAGCACATCCCCCCAATAAAGCTGTTTCCATCTCAAATTTCATTCCATCACTATTAAGTGCTTCTAATACACGTACTGCTTGAGCAATAATCTCAGGACCAATACCATCACCAGGTAAAATTACGATTTTCATAAATTTTCTCAGTAAATAACTTCGTTAAGTAAATAACCAAGGTTGCTCAATCCGCCTTCTAGCCTCAAAATCTTCTATTTTTCTTGTATGCTGTAGCGTGAGTCCAATTTCGTCTAAGCCATTTAACAAATTATTTTTTCTAAAACAATCGATATCAAAGTGATGAACCTTACCAGTAGGCGTGGAAACCGTCTGATTTTCCAAATTGATATCAAGAGAATAACCTACATTTAAATCTATTTCATAAAACATCTGATCAACAATATTCTCACTTAGCACAATAGGTAATAATCCGATTTTAAATGAATTATTGAAAAATATATCGGCATAGCTAGGAGCCAATATCACTTGAAATCCATAATCCTGAAGAGCCCATGGAGCATGTTCTCGGCTTGACCCACAACCAAAATTTGCACGTGTCAATAAAATTTTTGCCCCACGGAACCTCGTATGGTTAAGAATAAAATCTGGATTTAATGTGCGTTGAGAAACATCTTTACCTGGCTCACCATGATCTAAATAACGCCATTCATCAAATAAATACTGGCCAAAACCAGATCGTTTTATTGATTTCAAAAACTGCTTAGGAATGATTGCATCTGTGTCAACATTTGCACGATCTAGTGGCGCCACTAATCCTTGACAATGAACAAATTTTTTCATTTATATGAGACTACTCTTTATTTTTTATAAAATAATATTATTCAATTTATCTGGCGACTTATAAGTTTAAGCCTAATAACAAATTTAAATATTTTCCAATAAAATCGTCATGTACTTGTA
The DNA here is from genome assembly GCA_002721545.1 of Nitrosomonadaceae bacterium. Lineage (GTDB taxonomy): Bacteria > Pseudomonadota > Gammaproteobacteria > Burkholderiales > Nitrosomonadaceae > BJGV01. The sequence goes on from PBKR01000013.1 coordinate 43,577, forward strand.
TACAGGCTTCGCACATCTGCAAAATGACCACATACTGCTGCTACTGCTGCCATAGCAGGGCTTACTAAATGAGTGCGGCCAGCCTGGCCCTGCCTACCTTCAAAATTACGATTTGAGGTAGAAGCACAACGCTCACCTGGTAATAGATAATCATCATTCATTGCTAGACACATTGAACAGCCTGGTTCTCGCCATTCAAATCCAGCCTTAAGAAATATCTTATCTAACCCTTCTTCTTCTGCCTGCATCTTTACTAAACCAGAGCCTGGGACAACCATAGCAAGCTTAATATTCTCTGCAATATATTTATCCTTTACTACTGCTGCTGCTTCCCTTAAATCTTCAATCCGTGAATTAGTACAGGAACCAATAAAAATTTTATCTAAATAAATTTCACTGATTAGCATATTTGGCATTAGCCCCATATATTTCAAAGCACGCTGTATGTCATTACGTTGTACTGGATCAGCAATTTTTAATGGGTCGGGGATTCTCCCATCGATTGCAGCAACCATCTCAGGAGATGTTCCCCAAGTTATTTGTGGCTTTATCTGCGTTGCATCAATACTTACAACATGATCAAAATTTGCTCCTTCATCACTTCTAAGTGTACGCCAATAACTAACTGCCTTTTCCCATAAACTTCCTTTTGGTGCAAATGGTCGCCCACTAATATATTCAATAGTAGTATTATCTACTGCTACCAAACCAGCACGCGCACCTGCTTCAATTGCCATATTACAAAGTGTCATGCGACCTTCCATAGACAAACTACTAATAGCTTTTCCTGAGAATTCAATGGCATATCCAGTACCACCAGCTGTTCCAATTTCCCCAATAACAGCAAGCGCCAAATCCTTAGCAGTAACACCAGGATCAAGATCCCCTTTTACTAAAACCCTCATGCTTAACGATTTTTTCATTGATAAGCACTGTGTTGCTAGAACATGCTCTACCTCAGATGTGCCAATTCCAAAAGCAAGACATGCAAATGCACCATGCGTACTGGTATGTGAGTCGCCACATACAACCGTCATGCCAGGTAATGTCGCACCCTGCTCTGGGCCAATGACATGAACTATTCCCTGGCGCGTATCATTCATCTTAAATTCAACTATACCCAACTCTTCACAATTCCGGTCGAGAGTTTCAACCTGCAACCGTGAGATAGGATCGCTTATTCCATTCGTACGATTAGTAGTCGGAACATTATGATCTGCAACCGCAAGAATCGAATCTTCACGCCAGATTTTGCGTCCAGCAAGTCTTAATGATTCAAATGCTTGTGGGCTAGTAACTTCATGAACCAGATGGCGATCTATATAAATGAGTGCCGTTCCGCCCTGTCCGTTATGGACGACATGATTCTCCCAAAGTTTATCGTATAAAGTTTGCATTCATAAAAGGTCTTATTAAAAATAAGATTATCTCATAATGTAGTTATATAACCTGCTATTTTTTCTTTCTTATTAGCTATCTAATGTTAACTTTTCGTATTATTAATCCCAAACCTAAAAACGCAGCTAATCCACTCATACTAAATGTAAACTCTGGTCCTAGCCAATCCCATGCATAACCACTGAATATCCCACCTAGTGCTCCCCCAAGTCCAAATGTAAAGCTTGTATAAAAAGCTTGACCTTTAGCTTGATGACGGCCACGAAAGAAATGATGTATCACCATCATAGCTGCAGCATGATGTGCTCCATATGTTACAGCATGTAAAATTTGCGCTATTAGGATAATGACTGGCCATTCAACACCCCACCCAATCATTAAAAATCTAATAACTGCACAGCAGAAACTAAATACAAGAATATACTTTAAGCCAAACCATTTCATTACTCTAGGTATAAGAAAAAAAACACCTATTTCACATATAACCCCGATGGCCCAAAGCCAACCGATAACACCCTTACTATATCCATGCTCTACCAAATAAATTGAATAGAACGTGTAATATGGGCCATGAGCAAAAGCCATTAACAGGCATGCAATAAAAAAAGCTAGTATGCTAGGTTTTTTAAATATTTGTTTGATGGATAAACTATCTGTAGAATGAGAAATGACTTCTGCTTCAGGTACTCGCCAAGAGAAAAAAACAATACCTAATTTAAATCCAAGAACCCACCATAATAGAGATACAATCTCTGTAGTATCTAACAAATACCCTATGCCTACTACAGCACAAACAAATCCAACTGAACCCCATGCACGAATACTGCCATATCTGGCCGTACTATCCCCAAGATGAGATAGAGTAGTTGCCTCTATTAGCGGAAGTGATGCACTCCAAAAGAAGCTCATCAACATCATTACAATAAATAACCAATAAAATGATTCTCCAAAGAAAATTCCACAGTAGCTTATTAGGCCAGTAATTGCAGCTAATTGCACAATTAGCATCTTTCTACCAGTGTAATCAGCAAGCCAACCCCATGCAGTAGGAGCAAAGATGCGCGTAACATGTAGTAAAGACATCAATATACCAATCTGAAATGCGTCAAAAGAAAGAGACTGGAGATAGAGACCCCAATAGGGAGAGAATGCACCTATAAATGCAAAATGGAAAAAATAGAATCCAGAAAGGCGCCAATAGGGAATTGATTGCATCAGTTCATATTCGATAATTAACTACATTACAATTTACTTACGGTAAATGTTTAAAAGAAACAAAATGCTACTCTAAATTTATTATTATGATGCAGTCTAAAAATCTCATACAAAATCTAAATACTAAAATATAATCTAGGGAGTTGCCGGCCCAGGCTAATGAATTATTAGTCAAATTCTATACTTCTCAATCAATTTTAAGAGAAACCAGCTACTAGAAGGATAAACTCTACTATAAATAAAATTATTTTCATTATAAAAATTTATAGAATAGCACTTAGGAGTTTTAATTATAGCTAATCAGATAGTTAACAAAGAATGACAAACTGCTAATATCAATCTAGCTTTAAAGATACAGTTACGGCGGAGATTAAGTGGTTTTTTAACCATATTATGAAATATTCATAGATTAAAATATATAAATACTATATCTATTTGTAATTATAAAGCACTAAGAATAGTCAAAGACAGTTTCCAATGCAGGCTTATTTAAAATTTATAAAAAGTTCAAATAAATACATAGAACCCCGTCAATTATGCTGAATAAATCTACACTATATCCAGTCAAGACCAAAATAATCAAATACGTTTTTTAAATTCATTAGTACGGGTATCAACTTCTATCATATCTCCAATCTCAACAAAAGCAGCAACCTGTATTTGATAGGAGGTCCCTTTCAATTTTGCTAGTTTCATTACTTTTCCTGATGTGTCTCCACGAACAGCAGGCTCAGTATATTCAATCTCACGAACTATTGTAGTTGGAAGCTCGACTGAAATAACTTTGCCATTATAAGATGTCAGTTTGCAAACATCTTCCATACCATCAATTAAATAATTCAACACTCCCGGCATACTATCTGCTTCAACTTCTATTAGATTATACTCGCTGTCCACAAATACATATAACGGGTCTGAGAAATATGAATAGGTACAATCTTGTTGATCTAATATAGCCATATCAAACTTCTCATCAGCTCTATATACTACTTCTCTTACTGCATTAGAAAGAAGGTTCTTCAATTTCATCCTAACTACAGAAGCATTCCGTCCAGATTTAGTAAATTCAGATTTCTGTACGATCATTGGCACACTATCAACCATCGCAACATTACCTACACGAAGCTCCATTGCTGTTTTCATGTCTAGCCCTATATTTGAAGTCAAGAAAAAATAACTATTTGAAATTCACAAAAATTCTATTTTTTTATATGTTCCAGATTATATCTGATCTTTTCTACTAAACTCTATCAGGTTAGATGCAAGATCGCCTATAGATATTATCTGTTTAATCCACCTTTTATTATATTCCTCCAACTTGGCCACATGCTCTACAAAATTAGGCCATGTATTTTTTAACTGACCGTTACCATTCCATGCCTGCCATAAATAAAAAACAGACTTTGCCATCTCTGGGGACATGCTCTTCGTATAAAGACTAAGAAATGCCTTTAATTTATCTTGATGGGCTTTCTCGGCCTGAGGATAAATATTCCATACAAAGGCCCGCCCCGACCATTGAGCCCGAATAAACGAATCTTCTCCACGTACAAAATTTATGTCACATGCCCAGAGTAATTGGTCATATCTCTTCTGATCTAAAAATGGAATAATACATACGCGCAAGTTACTAGATTGCAATAACTGTCCAACCTTAGGAGAATTAACTCCAAAGAAAATACTAATAACATCACTGATTAAATTTTGCGGAATGAAAATACATACTGGAACGTCTGATATAACACATGCTGTCAATAAATCTTTTATCGGAGCATCATCATAATGAAATAAGGAGATATATAATTCCCCGTCCCTGCGTGATTGTAAGCCCATTTCTTGCCAAAACGCATCCTGTGAAAAATTGTTAAATGTAACTCGGTTAGACAATAAATCTTTTTCTAATAACAGCCCACCTGTGCCCGCAACAAATCCTGGAAAGAAAAAATATTTTGTTAAGGGTAAATATGGATGAAATGATGGCAAATGATGACAGTCTAATATCCAATACTCTGCGCTAAGATACTCAAGGTTTATCCAAACTGGTTGCTGTACTAAATCTGCCATTGCTAAAACATAATTATCAGGCAGTTTACAAGCAAACGCCTCAATTACCACGTCAGCAGGCTTTACTCTGACAAAATCTTCGTCCCAGAAACAGATTTCAACGCCCTGCATCCTCTGCTGCTCTTTCTCAACATCTAGAGCTGGCTCAATCACTGAGAAAGTAGCAAGGTCATTAACCCAAAGCTTAACTTCTAGGCCATGTTCCTTTACTAGCTGGCGTGCAAGCCTCCAGCAAAATCCAATATCACCAAAATTATCAATGACAGAACAGAAAATATCCCAACGTATTTTCATTAAATACAATTTAGCTGTTATACCTGCCACAAAACATCATGATTAATAATTATTTTTATCAGACTAAATGAAATAATTGAATTTAAGCTTCATCAGGTTCAGGATTCTCTGTAGACTCCGGTTTAATCCCATTCTTAAATATAGACCTTTCACTAGAAACTTTACTTGGAATTTTTGGTGTTAAGCAGTTGACATCTTCATTCTGAGCTCGGTTACGTAATGCATGATCCATCAATACTAACGCCATCATTGACTCAGCAATAGGAGTAGCACGAATTCCAACACAAGGATCATGCCTACCATGAGTTTCTATAATTATAGGCTTTCCAGATTTATCAATTGATCGGCACTCCAAACGAATACTTGAAGTAGGCTTAACCGCAATATTTACAACAATATCTTGCCCTGTTGAAATTCCTCCTAATATTCCACCTGCATTATTACTAAGAAACCCTTCTGGTGTAATTTCATCTGAATGCTGAGTACCTTTTTGTTGAATACTAGCAAAACCAGCTCCGATCTCAACACCCTTAACGGCATTAATACTGACCATAGCATGTGCAATATCGGCATCTAACCGGTCATAAACAGGCTCCCCCCACCCAACAGGAATATTTTCTGCTACTACAACAATCTTTGCACCAATTGAGTCACCAGATTTATGTAATTTTTTCATATACTCTTCTAGTTGAGGAACAATATCAGAGTTTGCAGAAAAAAATGGATTACTATGTACTGCGTCCCACTGCTTAAATGGAATTTTTATTGGCCCTAATTGTGCCATATAACCTCGTATTTCAATACCAAATTTTTCGTTTAACCATTTCTTTGCTATAGATGCAGCAGCTACCCGAACTGCGGTTTCACGAGCAGAAGCTCGTCCACCACCACGATGATCCCTAACCCCATATTTTTGCCAGTAGGTATAATCTGCATGTCCAGGACGAAAAGCTTCCATTATCTTACTATAATCTTTACTACGCTGGTCCTCATTACGAATTAATAAGGCTATAGGAGTGCCTGTAGTTTTACCTTCAAAAACACCAGAGAGAATCTCGACTGTATCAGACTCTTTCCGCTGAGTTACATAGCGGGATGTGCCAGGCTTGCGCCAATCGAGCTCTTGCTGAATATCACTAGAAGATAGTTCCATACCAGGCGGACAACCATCAACAACACAACCAATAGCCGGGCCATGAGACTCTCCAAAAGAAGTTACACAAAAAACCTTTCCAATTGTGTTACCAGACATTTCAACTCACTTATTTTAATAATTTAAGATATTAATTCTAGCACGAGCAGTTAAAATTATATCTATCTGTTTTTCAAAAATTTTTGTAGCATTTGAAGCCCCCATCCCACACCAAATCCTGTAACGTCATCACTAACTGCTCCTAATCCCCCGGTATTTCTACTTGAAGAAAGATCCATATGAATCCAAGGGGTTTTACCAACAAATTTACTTAGAAATAACGCGGCAAGTATATGATCTGCTTCAGACTCCATTGAACACTGCTTAACATCAGCAATTGTACTTTTCAACTTTATTGCATAATCTGAATCCATTGGAAATGCCAACACTCTTTCACCACAAAGTTTCCCTGAATCTATAGCCTGCTTTGTTAAATTTTCATTATTACTAAAAAAACCACTATAACGTGAGCCAAGAGCTACCCACATTGTACCAGTAAGCGTTGCAAAATCTATCACCATATCAGGACACTTTTTTGCTGCTAAACTCAATGTATCTGCTAACACCATGCGACCTTCTGCATCTGTATTTATGATCTCGATTGTATCTCCGCTTAATGCAGTAACTACATCATTTTGCTTATATGCACGAGGACCAATATGGTTTTGTGCTATCGCAAGCCAGCAGTCGATATTTATATCCAGTTTAGCCCTAGTTGCTGCGAGAAAAATTCCTAAAGCTACAGCTGATCCATTCATATCTTCATGCATTCCATGCATATAACGTGCCGGCTTAAGGTTATGGCCTCCAGTATCAAAACAAATACCTTTTCCTACTAATGCCACAGTTTTATCTGCCCCTTTTACTAGCCTCTGTAAATGAACAATACCGGCATCTTCTGAATCACTACCCTGTGCTACAGCAACAAATGCACCTGCTCCAATTTTACGTAGTTTCTTTAAATTATACTTTTCGTATTTCCAACCTTCTCTCTTTGCAATTTTCTTAATACAGCTACAATATAAAGCAGGGGTTAATTCGTTTGGTGGCAAAATAGTAAGCTCACGTGAAAATATATTACCCTCTGCTTTACTACGCTGTAATGTAAAACCATTGACATCTTTGTATCCATGTAAAATAATCTTTTCAAGATTATTTCTAGGCAGTTCTTTCTTATTAGTTTTTAGAGATGGCATCATTGCACCATTGACCCACGTCACAAATACCGCTAATTCTGCTAATTTTTTCTTCTCCTTAATGCTCCCGTATACACAAATTTGAACTACCTGAGGATCCTCTTCTAAAAGTAATTTTAATGCTTTACGCATACATGTTTGCTGCTCAAAAACAGGCTGTTTTAGGTCTATAATGACCCATGCACATAAAGAACCATCGCTTAGATTAGCGCTAACCGGATGTCTACAAATTTCTGCAAGCTTCATCTTACGCCTCAATAGCAATGCTTCTAGAGCATCCTTGCCGTAAAAAGAAAGCTGGTTTACAGTCTTTCCTGATGATCTACTAAATTTTGGTAATATTACTAATAACTGATTGATTTTATCAGACTGACTTAAAGGTAATTTTTTTTGTATAAGTTTTGCGATCATATGTATTAATCCTATGAATAATTAACTGGTATTATATACACCATATCTTATAGATAAATTAGAGATTCTTTACATCATTCTTTTAATCCTACTACAATCATCTTTTCAAATGCGCCAGTACCTAGAATTAATGCAACATGTTCTTGAACAAGGTTATGAGAAATCAGACCGCACCGGAACCGGTACACTTTCAGTTTTTGGCCATCAAATGCGCTTTAATCTCGCAGATGGATTTCCATTAGTGACCACTAAGAAGTGTCATCTTAAATCCATTATCTATGAGTTACTCTGGTTTTTACAAGGTGGCACAAATATAAAATATTTAAATGACAATGGTGTCTCTATCTGGGATGAGTGGGCAGATGAAAATGGAAACTTAGGCCCTATTTATGGTTGTCAGTGGCGCTCCTGGCCAAAAGCAGATGGGCAGTATGTTGATCAAATTACTCAGATTATAAAGCAAATTAAAGAGACTCCTGACTCAAGACGTATGGTTGTTTCAGCCTGGAATGTAGGTGATTTAGATAAGATGAAATTGCCTCCATGCCATGCATTATTCCAATTTTATGTTGCCGATGGAAAACTATCTTGCCAACTTTATCAACGTAGTGCAGATATTTTTCTTGGCGTGCCATTTAATATTGCCTCTTATGCACTACTTACATTAATGGTAGCGCAAAGTTGCAATTTAAAACCAGGCGATTTTATCCATACTCTGGGCGACGCTCATCTATATCTCAACCACCTTAACCAAGCCCAGGAGCAAATTTCACGCCAACCAAGAGAATTACCTGTAATGCGATTAAACCCTTCAGTTCTAAATATTTTAGACTACAATTTTACAGATTTCACACTGGAGAATTATAATCCTCATCCAATAATTAAAGCTCCAATCGCTGTATGAAACCAAAAATCTCATTAATAGCAGCAGTAGCACCTGGCGGTATAATTGGATTTGAAAATAAAATGCCTTGGCACTTACCCCGTGATCTACGTTATTTTAAAAGAACAACTTTAGGACGCCCAATAATAATGGGAAGAAAAACTTTTGAATCATTAAATTGTAAGGCACTCCCTAAGCGAAGAAATATAGTAGTAACTAGAAATTATAGCTATAAAGCACCTGGATGTGATGTTGTCCATTCACTTAATGAAGCAATTAATATTGCTGGTAATGTAAAAAAAATTTTTATTATTGGTGGCGGACAATTATATGCATCAGCTATCTCCTTAGCAGATGAAATACATTTAACTCAAATTGAAAATAAGGATAAAACAGGAGAATTATTTGCTTTATTCAAAGGCGACACTTTTTTTCCAAAAATTAATACATTTGAGTGGAAAATAATTCATGAAGGAAGAAGATTCCTTGCCACAAAAAATATACAAAATCTAACAAATGGAAAAGATAACTGGATTTATTTCCAACGTTTTATATACATCAGAGTATCTAAAAAAAATTCTAAATTAGATATAAACACCTAGTCTATAGCCTTACAAAACAAATACGTCAGGTAATGGAAAGCCATTAAAATTACTAGCATATGTAGTAGTATATGCTCCTGCATTTGGGATATAAATAAAATCTCCTTCTTGAATATCTGCAGGTAACATTTCATCACGTAATAAAATATCAACAGAGTCACAAGTTGGGCCAGCGACAGTCCAGGGAACACTATGCCCATCACGATCCGTAATGATTCTGTAGCGAAGCCCTTCAGTAATTTCTATAACTCCACCAAATATTCCTGCATCCCAATACATCCATTTTTTACCGCTACGAGTAGTAGTGCCTAATACTCTACAAATAAAATATCCTGAATCAGATACCAAATAGCGGCCTGGCTCTGCCATAATTCGAACATCCTCAGATAGACCCTCTATAGCCTTATTGACAACCTCTCCAATTACTTCAATTGATGGGATAGGTTTAACATATTGCACAGGAAAACCACCACCTATATTCAGAAGCCTTGGACTTAATCCAGCAAGACGCATATTATTAAATACTTTCTTAGCTCGTGTTATTCCAACCTCCCAATTTAAAGGGTTACGGCACTGCGATCCAACATGAAAAGTGACGCCAATAAGTGCGACATTAAGCTTTGCAGCTTCATTAATGATCTCGTTTATATCAGAAGAATGTGTTCCAAATTTTCCAGCTAACGGCCAGTCACTCCCAATATTAGGGGTATCTATACGCAAATACATTTTTGCATCTTGCTTAATATTTACAATCTTACGTAACTCTTCAATACTGTCTAATGCAAACCACTCAACACCTTTAGATGATGCATACCTTATATAGTCACTTGATTTAACAGGGTTACTATAATATATTTCTTGCGCAGCCACACCTAGACTAATTAAGAGATCAAGCTCAGAAATAGAAGCAATTTCAAAACCAACACCTTCATGAATTAGTGTCTTTAGCACTCGCTGGTCTGGGTTAGCCTTTACCGCATAATGAGGATGTATACGTGGCATTGCAACTTTAAATCGCTGCGCTTTTTCTCGAATAATATTTCTGTCAAGTAATAAAAAAGGCTTACTATATTTTCTTCTTACCGCTGCCCGAACATGTTCAAAATCAAGACTAACTTCGAGATGATCTTGAGATTCTATTTTTTCCCTTATTTTCTTTTGAGTTGCTGTTGCACGCATTTGCATTAAAATTTTCCTTAGAGAAAACTAAGTAACGGGGATATGAATATTGACCAAATCATCAAAAGAAAAACAACTCTTTCTTTCATAAAAACTCTCTCTACTAATTAAATTTAGGCGGATTATAAGCTACATTTCAAATGAAGAAAATAACTTACTATAACGTAAAAAATAAATATAGCGGCCTTACCTAATAAAAATATATAAAACTATTATTAATTGTTTTATATATTTTTTCCAAGATAGAACTTGAATTTAATTCTCAAAAATTGCCAGCAACATATTCCAAAAGCCATATGCTATGAAATTCTTTATTTCCCCCTTTGAAGAAAATTCCATTTTATATAGATTGAATTTATGTTTTTGGTAAAGTTACGCCTTGCTGGCCTTGATATTTTCCTCCACGATCTTTATACGAAGTTTCACATACCTCATCAGACTCAAAAAATAGAACCTGGGCCACCCCTTCATTTGCATAAATTTTAGCAGGGAGAGGTGTTGTATTTGAAAACTCTAATGTTACAAAACCTTCCCACTCTGGTTCAAATGGTGTGACATTTACAATGATGCCACAGCGAGCATAAGTTGACTTACCAAGGCAGACTGCTAAAACATTGCGAGGAATACGAAAATACTCAACTGTTCTAGCTAGAGCAAAAGAATTTGGTGGAATTATACAGACGCCATTCTTTACATCAACAAATGAATTAAAATCAAAATTTTTTGGGTCTACAATTGTAGAATTTAAATTAGTAAATAGTTTAAATTCATCAGAGCAACGTATGTCGTAGCCATAGCTTGAAGTTCCGTAAGAAACTATCTTGTGGCCACTAGCATGCTTAATTTGACTTGGTTCAAAAGGTTCAATCATACCCTCCTCTTCCACCATTCTTCTAATCCATTTATCTGATTTTATAGTCATAATTTTGAAAAATACATAATTAATTATAGACACACAAAATGTAAATTACTATTGATTTGTATAAGCCTAGTTAAGTATTCTGTACCACAATATCAGGAAATAAAGAAGTATGATCCTTTGATAAATTTGCTACTTTTCCTGCCGTGAGGCGAGCAATACTACAATAAATTTGTGCTATATCTCCCTCTGGCTCTTCTGCCACAGTAGGAGCACCCGAGTCAGTATGCTCTCTAATTCTAATATCAAGAGGAAGAGAGCCAAGTAGTTCAACAGCATAATCTTTACACATTTTACCCCCCCCACCCTCGCCAAAAATAGGTTCATTAAAACCACATTTTGAGCAAATATGAAAACTCATATTTTCCACAACACCTAGAATAGGGATACCAACCTTTTCAAACATTTTCAAACCTTTGCGAGCATCTAATAATGCGATATCTTGAGGTGTGGTAACTATAACAGCACCTGTGACTGGAACTTTCTGTGCAAGTGTCAGTTGTATATCGCCCGTACCTGGAGGCATGTCAACAATTAGATAATCTATATCTTTCCACCGAGTATCATTTAGTAACTGTTGCAGTGCCTGTGTTACCATTGGACCACGCCATACCATAGGTGTTTCTACATCGATTAATAACCCAATAGACATGAGCTGCAGCCCATGCGCCTCTAACGGCTCCATATGTTTACCATCTTTAGATTCAGGCCTGCTATTCACTCCTAACATTTGTGGCTGCGATGGGCCATAAATATCAGCATCTAGAACTCCAACAGAGGCGCCTTCATACGCTAGTGCAAGCGCAATATTAACTGCAGTTGCCGATTTCCCTACTCCTCCCTTCCCAGAAGCTATGGCTATGATATTCTTAACGCCAGGTAAACGTTGCACCCCATGTTGTATTGCTCGTGAAATAATTTTACAAGTTATATTAACCTCTATTTTCCTAATATTTGAGATTGTCCTAAGCTTTTCAATAATTTGATTACGAATGCTCTTAGCTAGATGCTTTGCCGGGTAGCTCAATATAATATCAATCGATACATCATTAGAATTTATTCTAGTTTCACCCACCTCACCGCTCGTTACATAATCTTTTCCGGTATTTGGATCAATAATTTCTTTGAGAGCAGATTGCACCTGTTGTTCTAAAATTGTCACTTTATAGTTCCTTTTCTTGAACGTGTAAATATATTTTGCATAATAAATTCTAACAAATATCAGATCAAGGCATACAGTTTGTTACAATCTCCATTTGTCTAACTTCAATATGCAATTAATGAGCAAGCGAAAAATTCTAATTACCGCTGCACTACCCTATGCTAACGGCAGTATTCATCTAGGCCACTTGGTAGAATATATTCAGACTGATATCTGGGTACGCTTCCAAAAAATGTGCCTGCCTAAAGAAAATGGGCATGAAGTTTATTTTGTATGTGCAGATGATGCGCACGGAACCCCTGTAATGCTACGTGCAGAAAGAGAGGAGACAACACCTGAAGAGCTAATCAACCAAGTGCATAATGAGCATCTAAAGGATTTTACAGCTTTTCATATTGAGTTTGACAATTATTACACCACACACTCTACAGAAACACGTGAATATTCTGAAAATGTTTATAGAAAGCTACAAACTGCTGATCCCAGTCTAATTACCACAAAAAATATTCAGCAATTCTATGATCCGGATAAGGGCATATTTTTACCAGACCGTTTCATCAAAGGAGAATGCCCGAAATGTAATGCAAAAGATCAATATGGTGATAATTGTGAAGTATGTGGGGCGGCATATGCGCCTACTGACCTGATAGGACCATACTCTACTATATCTAACGCTTCGCTAGTGCTAAAAACCTCAAAACACTTCTTTTTTAGGCTATCTGATGAACGATGTATAAATTTTCTAAGACATTGGACACAAAAAGAAAATCACCTACAATCTGAGGCCGCGAATAAAATGCAGGAATGGCTAGGAAAAACAGGACAAAATAATTTATCTGATTGGGACATTTCACGAGATGAGCCATATTTTGGATTCGAAATCCCTGATGCGCCTGGTAAATATTTTTATGTTTGGCTAGATGCACCAATTGGCTATATGGGAAGTTTTAAAAACTTATGCACCCAGAAAAACATTAATTTTAATGAGTTCTGGAAGAAAGGTTCAACAACTGAACTTTATCATTTTATAGGAAAGGATATTCTCTATTTTCATGCTTTATTCTGGCCAGCAATGCTAGAATATTCCGATTATCGCACCCCTACTAAAATTTTTTCTCATGGGTTCCTTACCGTAAATGGAGAAAAGATGAGCAAATCAAAAGGTACATTTATTACTGCTGAGAATTATATTAGCCATGGATTGGATCCTGAGTATCTACGATATTATTATGCGGCTAAATTGAACGGAACAATGGAGGATATTGATCTGAATCTGGATGATTTTATAGCCCGTGTAAATAGCGATTTAGTTGGGAAGTATGTAAATATTGCTAGCCGCGCCGCTGGCTTCTTAGTCCATCATTTTGATGGCCATCTTGCAAATATTACATCTCTGGACTATGAAGGGCCTATAGAGTTAAAAGAGCTTAAATCTAGCGTGCATAAGCTACATCATGAACTATTAAATGAAATAGACCCTATCCAGGCACATATGCAAAATCGCCGTTACAACCAAGCAATTGCCATAATTATGGCGCTTACTGATAAAGTAAATGAATTTTGGGACCAACAAAAACCTTGGGAAAAGGCAAAACAGATAAAAAACTCACCAACAAAACTTGCTATGAATCACCCGATAAAATTTTCTCTTCATTTAGTATCAAGTATCACAATTGAGTGCTTTAAGATCCTTACTATTCTCCTTAAGCCAGTTCTACCGGTACTAGCTGAAAGAGCTGAATCGTTTCTAAATGTTGATCCTTTACGGTGGGTTGACTTGAAAAAATCATTGGAACCAGGTCACCAAATTCAAGCATATAAACACCTAATAACCCGCATTGATCGAAAAAAAATTAATGCTATGATTGAGGCTAGTAAGTAAATCGACAGATGCCAGTGAATCTCTATCCTGCAACAAAATCATACCTCCTCGGAGATCTTTTATCTAAGGTATCACGGTCATTTTATTTAACTCTTGCAGTTTTACCCGCATCAGTACGTACCCAGGTTGGCCTTGCCTATCTCTTTGCCCGTGCAGCTGACACGATCACAGATACAGATTTAATAAAACAATCCGAACGGATCATTCACCTAAAAAATTTTCAGAAGCTTTTTATCCTAGATACTATAGACTGGAAAATAGTCCGATCTATTCAGACCGCCCTAATTTCACATCAGGCACTACCTGCAGAACGGATTCTTCTCGAAAAATTAGAAGATTGCTTTCAAGTATATCTTGAATGTGAGCTTTCTGATCGAATTCGTATCAATGATCTTATGGTGACTCTTACAAAAGGTATGGAAATGGATCTTGAATTATTTCAGGGCAGCACGGCTAAAAATATAATTGCACTAAAAACACAAAAGGACCTAAGCACTTATACTTACTATGTTGCTGGATGTGTAGGACAATACTGGACGAACCTTATGTGCGCCAACTTATCTTCATTAAATCAATGGGATGTAGAGAAAATGAGTGCTATCGGCATAAATTTTGGCAAAGGGCTTCAACTGACTAATATCATAAAAGATATAGCTAAGGATCTAAATCGAGGGCGCTGCTATATCCCAACATCCTTGCTTAAAACTACAGGACTATCACCTAATGATATCCTACAACCTGAGTCTTGGGACTCTTTTCAACCGGTACTAAATACACTTATACAACAAGCCACTAAATACCTAGACCAGGGATGGGATTATACGTTAGCTATTCCAAGATCTGAAATAAGACTTCGCCTTGCTTGTATGTGGCCGATTCTTTTGGGTGGAGAAACTCTAAAATTAGTACAAAATTCCCCTAGTGTACTAAACCCAAATTACCAAACAAAAATAACAAGAGGCTGTGTCTATAAGGTAATTAGCTTAACGACTATTAGCTGTGGATCAGATTTTGTTGGAACAATTTATTGGAAAAATCTTTATAAGCAATTAACAGCACGATAAACATCTATTCTATATCATAGTAATTTACTTATTCTTGATACGAACAGATATACTACTCAAAATCAACTGGCTTTGCGGAGTAATTAAAGAGATATTATCAGGAATTTCACTAGTATAAATTGTACTATCAAACTACATGAAAATGATATGTACAAAGCTGACTAATTACTAATTGTATTTAAGCCAAATTTGCTTTTATTCCAATTGGGATATATCAAGGAGTGTTGAAAAATTATTTGTATCGATATTCTTATCAAATGGTAATACTCCCAATAGTGGGAAATTTAATCGAGATTTTAGCGCATGAAAATTCTCATCAAATGAATCCATTTTAGGGTCTATCTTATTAGCCACCCAGCCAACTAATTTCAGCCCAGCTGCTTGCGCAATTTTTGCTGTCATTAGTGCATGATTAAGACACCCAAGACGCATTCCCACTACTAAAATTAATGGGAGATTCAAGGAACAAGCCATATCTGCAACATTATTATGCCCGTTCAAGGGAACCATGATTCCTCCTACGCCTTCAACAATGACTACATCTGCAATTCTCTGTAAATTGCAATATGCCTGCCTAATAAAACTAATATCTATTTCTATACCGGCCTTTTTAGCCGCTAGATGAGGAGCAATTGGTGGAACAAATGAATAAGGATTAACCCATTCTTTCGGAGCATCTACAGAACTTGCTGCAATGATTGCTTGAACGTCAGCCCATTCTCCACATACAGAGCCAGTTACAACCGGCTTCATACCTATAGCAGATTTTCCGCGGCCCGAGAAAGCACTTAATAAAGCACAGCTGACTATAGTCTTACCTATACCAGTGTCTGTACCAGTAATAAAATAACTTTGTGCCATAGATTTTTTTAGCCAATAGCTATAAATATTTGCTTATAAATTAGTCTCGAACTAATCTAGCCTTTGGATCAAACTCTATTATATTTTGACCATCTGTATTTTTTTTCGATTCTAATTTCCATGCATGGCCATAAACTAACTCAAAAGTAACAGGCAATTTTCCATTTTTTCGAAAGGATTCATAATTATTTAATACTTTCTGCCACCCAACCTTCCCTGTTAGCCCTCGTTTTCTCTCATGCAAAACATTATGTGCACCCATAGCCTTAAGTTCTCGCATCACGCTAATGACATCATCATAAGTGAGTGTTATATATTCCATATCCATAACTGGCATAGAAAATCCTCTATACACTAAGATATCCCCAATATCATGCATATCAATAAAATGATTAACATGGTTTTTATCGTCCATGCCTAAGAATGCCTGACGTAATTCATGCAAAGTATCTGGTCCAAAAGTACTAAACATAAATAATCCTTCTTGCTTTAGAACACGATACATTTCTGAGAATGTATCTTCTATATTATTACACCATTGCAATGATAAATTAGACCAAATTAAATCAATAGAAGAGCCTCGTATCGGTAACTGTTCGATGTCACCGCATACATAATTTGTAATATTTTTTTGAGCAGAAAATATCTGTTTCCACCAAGAAGAGGCCATAGGGCGAGCCTGATGATGCATTGATAAGGCTAGGTCAAGTGCTAAAATTTTGGTTTTTGGATAACGACATGCTAATTTACGCCCTCCGTAACCAGTTCCGCTACCAGCATCTAAAATTGACAAAGGATTACATTTGATATAATCAAGCCTTGATAGCATTCGATCATTTACTTCTCGCTGTAACATTGATACCTTGTCATACTCAGCAGATGCACGCTCAAAAGAAGCACGTAACTGTCGTTTATTTAAAATATGGTCACTATTCATATACGGGTCGCCTCGAATATACTACTTAAAAATTGATCCGTATGAGACAGAAATGGTATATGACCGCAATCTGGTAATATAATTAATTCAGAATTTCCTAAATTATCATACAGCCATTTTGCTGCCTCTAACGGCACAATGGCATCATTCTTACCATGCAACAATGTTACAGGATGATTTATATTCTTAATATTTCTACGCAAATCAGCTGTAAGTATAATTTCTAATCCTATTTTCAATCCATTCTCATCAAGCTTATGCTCTCTAGAAATAAATTTCCGTAACTTCCTTAATAAGAAAATAGTATTTATATCACCTTGTATCTGCAAAGTAAGAAATCTATTTAAAGCAGAAACATAATCTAGATCAAAATTCTTCATGAATGACTCTAGTATATTTTTCTCCATCGCCCATATCCAATCTCCTCGTTGAATAAAGCTGGGCGTTGTAGACACCAAAATAAGTTTATCGATTTTTTCTGCTAGATCTAATGACAGCTTCATCGCTATTTGCCCGCCTATTGACCACCCGCAGATTATGCTATGCTCAGGTAAGTTTTCCCCAATCATTTCAGTCATATTCTTTAGAGAATTAGGACCTTGTAACCATGGCGTCGGACTGGACCCATGTCCTGGAAGGTCAACTAGATGCAAACGAAAATGCTGCGCCAACTCACTACGAATACAGTCCCAAATACCACTATGCATTCCCCAACCATGCAATAATACAAAATCTGGGCCTTCACCCTGAGTCTCAATGTGAATTTTTCTCATGGCAATACTACCAATAAGATCATTCTAATTCTCGTAATGCTGTTACTAAGCACTCAATATCTTTAATACTATGTGCTACTGATAAAGAAATTCGTAACCTTGCAGAATTCTTTGGTACCGTTGGTGGGCGAATCGCAGGTACCAAAATACCCCTGTATTCCAATTCATTCCTGATCTGTAAAGCCTCTCTATTATCTCCAATTATTATGGGCTGTATTGGCGTTTCCGAAGGCAGTAATTTCCAACGTGATAATTTAAGGTTTTTTTTAAAATATTTGGTTAACTGCATTAGTTTTTTACGTCGCCATCTTTCTTTCTTAATCAATACTAAACTTTTTAATAAAGTATGTGCTAATAATGGTGGCATAGCTGTTGTATATATATAACTTCGAGCATATTGAATCAGTGTCTCAATAACCACTTTTTGCCCGGCAACAAAAGCACCAGATACACCTGCTGCTTTACCAAGAGTTGCCATATAAATTATCCTAGGCGAACTCAGACTATAATATGACACTATTCCCCGTCCCTCATTCCCAATTACCCCAAAGCCATGAGCATCATCAAGCAACAGCCAAGCATCATATTTCTCACATAATATTAATAATTCAGCAGCAGGCGCGATATCCCCGTCCATACTAAAAACTGCATCAGTTATCACTAATTTACATTTAGCCTGAGATGTGGATAGCTGGTTCTCTAGTGCTCCTAAATCAAGATGTGGGTATCTTACCCATTTTGCATGGGAGATAATTGCAGCGTCATTAAGGGATGCATGGTTCAGCTTATCAGAGTATATTTCATCTCCGCGCCCTACTAAAGCAGATATTACCCCAGCATTAGCCATATACCCTGAAGAAAACAATAGCGCACCAGGAAATCCAGTAAAATCTGCTAGCATTTCCTCTAAATTATGATGAGCAGCATGGTGTCCAATTATCATATGTGATGCGCCAGCCCCTACACCATATTGGCGAGCACCTTCACAAGCTGCCTCTATTAATTCTGGATGACTAGCCAGACCAAGATAATCATTACTACAAAATGAAAGATAATCCTGCTCAGCTATCGAGACATTAACTCCCTGTGACCCATCTAACATTATACGATCCCGATACAATCCGTTATTTTTTCGGATATGTAATCGATTAATAGAATCTGGATACATACTGGCTAAAGACTACAATGATTTAAGGCCTAATTTTCTGAACATTATCCTATCTCTCTCGGCCTCAGGATTACCTGTAGTTAGCAATTTATCTCCATAAAAGATTGAATTAGCACCTGCAAGAAAGCATAGTGCTTGTACTTCTTCAGACATCTCACTTCTACCAGCAGAAAGCCTTACCATGGCTTTAGGCATTGTGATTCTTGCTGCTGCAATAGTACGTATGAATTCAAAAGAATCAAGTTCACCTGTGCCATATAATGGAGTACCTTTAACCTGTACCAGCCTATTTACAGGAACAGATTCTGGATAAGGATTAAGATTTGCTAATTGGGCGATTAAACCTGCACGTGCATTACGAGATTCTCCCATACCAACTATGCCACCGCAGCAAACATTCATACCTGCAGTTCGCACACTATCTAGTGTTTTTAATCGGTCCTGATAAACTCTTGTTGTAATAATCTCCCCATAAAATTCCGGAGCTGTATCAAGATTGTGGTTATAATAATCTAGCCCCGCATCACTCAATTGCTCAGCCTGCCCTGGCTTCAGCATTCCTAGTGTAGCGCAGGTTTCTAAGCCAAGCCTCTTTACTGCACTGATAATTTCTGTAATCTTTGTTATGTCACGTTGTTTAGGCCCACGCCAAGCTGCACCCATGCAGAAACGAGAAGCACCTTGATTTTTTGCTTCTTTAGCCGCTGATACCACCTTCTCAAGTGATAGCATATCTTCATTATTAACATCAGTATGATAGCGAGCTGCTTGCGGACAATAGCCACAATCTTCAGAACATCCACCTGTCTTAACAGAAACCAATGTAGAAAGCTGAATCTTATTTACATCATGGTATTCCCTGTGGACTAATTGAGCTTGAAAAATCAGATCATTGAATGCCAAATTTAACAGATCTTCAATTTGAGAAACGTTCCATGGTAATAAAGTGCTATCTTCTTTATCAGCTGAATAGGCTAATTGTTCTTTTGTCATACTATTTAAATAATTAGATGGCTGTTGATCCATTCTGAATTGCCTATTGTTAAGAATGAATCAAATCATCAGGGATTAAACTAATGTTGTCAAATTTTTAGTTGATATAATTCAACAATTGATTAAAAACTAAGCTAGATCTAATTTACCACCTACTTATAATGAATATCTATCATATTAAGAAGTAAGAGTTTCTGTCTTTTGCTCGCGATTTAACAAGACCTCTAATGCTGTCTTAGCGGGCACTTTATCATCAAGTATGCTGCATACTGCCTGAGTGATTGGCATTTCAACACTAAGCTCCTGGCTGAGTTTTAATACAGATCTTGCTGTATAAACCCCCTCAGCAACATGCCCAAGTTCTTTTAAAATATCTGATAATGATCTCCCCTCGGCCAAACTTAGTCCCACTTGTCGATTACGTGAAAGATCCCCTGTGCATGTCAGTATCAGATCACCTGCACCAGTTAGCCCCATAAAAGTCTCTATTTTTCCACCTAACTTTATTCCTAACCTGCTGATTTCAGCAAGCCCTCTTGTAATTAATGCAGCACGAGCATTGGCACCTAGCCCCATACCATCAGAAATACCAGCAGCAATAGTAATTACATTTTTAATCGCCCCACCTGTTTCAACACCAATAATATCACTACTCGAATATACTCTTAATCGAGAAGTATGTATTTGTGCTGCAATATTTTTTGAAAATATTCCATCACGCGATGCCAAGGTCAAAGCTACCGGCAATCCCTGAGCAACTTCTTGAGCAAAGCTTGGTCCAGACAATACACCATATGGCGCTACCCCTTCATATTCCTCCAGCGCAATCTGATAGGGTAATTTAGCTGTGTCAGCCTCAAACCCCTTCCCTCCCCAAATTATAGGAATGGCTCTATCACAAGAGACAATTGAACGTAATGTTTCTCTCAAACCTTCAATAGGAACAACAATAAGGGCCAATTCAGCTTTCAATGCACAATTAAGATCAGAGGTTAATTGCAGAGATTCAGGTAAGAGGAATTTAGGTAAGAACTGCCTGTTGACACGCTCATGCAGCAGCTCGGCACAATGCGCTGGATCCTTTGTCCATAGAATTATTTCATGCTTTGAATTAGAATATCTTGATAAATTAATAGCCAGGGCAGTGCCCCAAGCACCTGCACCTAGAATTGCTATTTTCATGATCCCCAGATCTGTTTAGTCCTTACATAGCCAGACTGTCCATCACGATGCCGCACCTTCACCCACCCATTAGAAGAGGTCTCTAGCCACTCTAAAACAACATCCTTCTGGGCTTGAAATAGTATTCTCGAATTGATATCTGCAGACTGATAAACTTGGGCCCTTTGCTTAATAACAACTACAAATCTTTTATTACTTACTGCTTTCTGTTCTACCCAAGAGAGAGTACCACTACTATCACGGACTTTTACCCAACCATCAACCCGAACAACTGCTTCTATAGGAGAATAACGGCTGATTACATATAATTTATCAGCTTTTTTTGAAGGAGCGTTATACATAATAACTGGATTATCTGCTATAGAAAGATATTCGATAATAGCGAGGGCAGGCGAATGCAATCCTAAAAATACAACTAACAATAGTACTCGAGATCGCCAATTTCTCAGCTTAATTATTAGATGTGTCTTATATGATTTTATCAACATAATTTTTTTAATATTTAATGCCTGAGCTATTGCTTTGTTGTGTTAGTGGGCTGACTTGATCCATTCTGTTCCATGAATTTCTGTTTCCCTTCATTAAAAAGTGCCTCAAAATTAACAGGGCTCAGAATTACTGGTGGAAATCCAGCACGAGTAACAATATCTGACACTGTTTCACGTATATAAGGAAATATGACATTAGGGCACACTATATTTAGTATGGGCAGCATCTCTGCTGCTTCAATATTAATTATCTGAAAAACTCCAGCTTGCTGAGCCTCAACTAGAAATAATGTCTTATCTTCTATTTTTGCAGTTATTGTTACTGTTAACACTACTTCATACATGCTCTCTTTAATATTTTTATCATCAATATGCATTTGCATATCAATTTTTGGAGTCTCAGGCTCAAGAAAAACCAACGGTGCATCAGGTATCTCTAAAGATAAATCTTTGACATATATTTTTTCAATATTAAAAATTCGCTGCTGTTGTTGGTCCATTTTTTATCCTATTTCAATTTATATATCATATAAAACTAATTTAATAAAAACCATTATTCCCATAAATGGTTAATTTTCTATATATTCTCGTATCTATACATAATAAATAAAAATATTAAACCTCTAATAATTTTATCAGCCCACTATTTCTATTTAGAGCAGAGAGGTCATCATATCCACCAACATAGGTTTCTCCGATATAGATTTGTGGCACCGTTTTCCTCCCTGTTTTTTCTAACATTTCTACAAGACGTTCAGGCTCCAAATCAACTCGTATCTTCTCAATTTCTTTTACACCTTTTGAGCGTAAAAGTTTTTCTGCCATTACACAGTATGGACAAAATTTAGTAGAGTACATAATTATTCTATTCATAAATTTATTTTATTTTTTTACTATTGGTAAATCCTCATTTTTCCATGTATCTATTCCGCCAGCTAAAATATGTATAAGTGAAAATCCATTTTTATGTAAAATAGTGCTTGCAGCACCTGACCGGACCCCGCTCTTATATATAACAACAATAGGCCTATCTTTAAATTTTTCAAGCTCACCCATACGATCTTTAATTTCATCTGCTGGCAAATGTAATGAGTTTGGAATATGACCAGATTTATATTCACTTTCCTCACGTACATCTAGGACAACTGCATCCTTATAATTTATAAGTTGCACGGCTAATAACGTACCTATTTCTTTACCAGAACTTCGTGAAAATAATTCCCAAATCAAAAGAACACCACTTGCAACAAAAATTATGACCAATAAAATATTATTCTGTACAAACGACAATTTTCATATCCTTTCATTATTAAAAATAGAGATTTTATCAGAGACCGTGGTACTCAGGTGCCTTCATATACAAGCAAATATTTGATCCCAACATATTTACTAATTATTTTATTCTTGATTTCTAGAATTGCAGTAGCTAAAAATCTAATCCGAGGGAAATAAATATAAGAAAATAAAAGGTTATTTTAATATCAGCAAATAACACCAAAAACTCTATTTTCCTGAATATCCATTAAAATAATGGATTAATATACTCATAAAGTATTACTAATTAAATCTATATCATGCAGTATTTGTCTAAATATATTAAAATATCACTGTATTTCAAGTTTCTCAATTGAATACTCCTTCTTTTTATACAGGAATATATGAAAAAAATTGTTCTCCTACGGCATGGGGAAAGTGTATTTAATAAAGAAAATCTCTTTACTGGTTGGACTGATGTTGATTTATCTGCGCAGGGCATAGAAGAAGCCAAAAATTGCGGAAAATTATTATTAAAAGAAAATCTAGTATTTGATGTGGCCTTTACCTCTGTTTTAAAACGTGCAATCCGAACACTATGGATTACATTGGATGAAATGGATCAAATGTGGGTCCCTATTAACTATTCATGGAGATTAAATGAACGGCATTATGGGGCATTACAAGGCCTGAATAAAGCTGAAACAGCTATCAAATACGGTGAAGAACAGATTTTGATCTGGAGGCGCAGCTATGATATTAAGCCCCCTGCTTTAGCACCTGATGACAACCGCTATCCTGGTCTAGACCCAAAATATAAAAAACTAACAAACCAAGAAATTCCACTTACTGAGTGCTTGCAAGATACTGAAAATAGATTCTTTCCCTACTGGAACGAGACTATTGTTCCTCTGATTAAATCGGGAAGAAGCATAATTATTGTTGCCCATGGCAATTCGTTACGAGCAATTGTTAAATACCTTGATAATATATCTAATCAAGATATTCTAGAACTTAATATACCCACTGGAATTCCTTTAGTGTATGAATTAAATGAAAACTTAAAACCTACCCAGCATTATTATTTAGGTGATCAAAATAAAGTTGAAGAAGCAAAACAGGCAACAGCAAACCAAGGCAGAATATAACTAGGATAACAGCCTTTTAATTAAATATTTATAGGAGAGAATATGTTTCTAACATGTCTTTCATGTAAATATACGTATTATGACATTTAATGATCCGCTCTATATAAATAAGAAAATAATATTATATTAATCGTTGCTAGTATGCGTTTAGTTATATCTTTTTGTGTGATTATTCTCAGTAGTTTATTACTGGCTAATTTTTTATATGCAGATATAGATACTAATAAAAAAGGACTAAATCAGCTACGTAATCGCATAGAGAACCTTCAAAAACATCTTGCAAACAAAGAAGAATCAAGATTAGGATTATCGAACATCCTACAAGAATCTAAACAAGCAATTAAAAAAATCACTAAGAAACTAGATAGCCTCAATGTAGAGCGACATAAAATTAAAAATAGGATCAACCAATTACAAAAAAAATCAGACCTTACTCAAAATAAAATCCTGAACCAACAAACCCATCTTAGTAAATTGCTATATCAACAATATATAGGTGGAAACAATGAACATTTAAAGTTGATAATAAATCAAAAGGACCCAAATCAGATTGCACGTGAGATATACTATTTTGGATATATATCCCGAGCGCGCATAGAAGATATTGACAAATACCACGCTGATCTTATCAATCTTCGCGCCATTGTTGATGAGGCTAATAAAGAAACAACAAAAATTATTGAAATTCAGGAAGAGTATGAAGAACAAAAAGGAATCCTGCAGCAAGAGGAAATAAAACACAAAAATTTACTTGCGAGCATTTCTAAAGAAGTTAAAAAAGGAAAAAACAAAGTTCTTAAGCTTCAAGAAGATGAAAAACAACTATCAGCCCTCGTAGCTAGAATTGCTAAAATAAAAGAACAAAACAAAGAAAAAACAAGTAAAAATTTATCGCCGAATAAAAATTACTTTAAAAATAAAAAAGGTAATTTATATTTCCCTGTAGATGGGAAAATAATAAATAGTTTTGGGAGCCCTAAATCAAAAGGAAGAAGCGCCTGGAGAGGTTTATTTATAAGTGCACCAATTGGTATTGATGTCATTGCTATTGCAGATGGGAAGGTAGTATTTGCTAATTGGCTAAGAGGGTTTGGTAATGTTTTAATAGTTGACCATGGTGGTGGCTATATGAGCCTATATGGGAATAATAAGATTCTAACTAAAAAGGTAGACGAGGCTGTCCAAGGTGGTGATATTATTGCTTCTGTAGGAAATAATGATAGAAATTTACGTTCTGGACTATACTTTGAACTTAGCTATAAAGGAAAGCCATTTGACCCATCAAATTGGATTAGATTAAAGTAAATACAATTATTAAAATAAATAATGCTTGGAGAAAATGTAATGCGCAACAAATTTCATAAATTTGGATTACTTCTTATAGGTGCTGTGGCAGGAATCATGCTCAGCCTTAATTTTTCTGCTGTTGCCAATAAAGAAACCAATAAGATTAAGCTTCCTCTTCCAGTTGAGGAGCTAAGAGCATTCTCAGAGGTATTTGGCCGAATTAAAATGAATTACGTTGAATCAGTAGAAGATGGAGAATTAATTACAGAGGCCATTAATGGAATGTTGACTGGCCTTGACCCTCACTCTGCATATTTAGATAAAGATGCTTATAAAGAATTACAAATTGGAACTCAAGGAGAATTTGGTGGCCTAGGTATTGAAGTAACTATGCAAAATGGATTTGTCAAAGTAATTTCACCAATCGAAGATACTCCTGCATTTCATGCGGGTATGAAAGCTGGCGATTTAATAATCAAACTTAATAGTAAATCGGTCAAAGGAATGACACTTACTGATGCAATCAAAATTATGCGAGGAAAACCTAAGACCTCTATTACTATCACTGTACTACGTAAAGGAGAAACAAAGCCAATTATCATTACTATAGTGCGTGATATTATAAAAATTAAGAGTGTAAAATCAAAATTAATTGAACCAGGATATGCTTATATACGTGTGACACAGTTTCAAGAACAAACTGGTGAGAATGTAGCTAATGCTATTGAGAAATTATTTAAAGAAAGCACAATACCTATGAAAGGATTAGTACTAGACTTACGAAATGATCCCGGTGGGCTACTAAATGGAGCTGTGGCCGTATCTGCTGCTTTTCTAAAACCAAATTCACTGATAGTTTATACTGATGGTCGTACTGGTGACGCGAAAATGAAACTTAAGGCCAATCCTGAATTCTATCTTCGGCATGGCTTACAAGAAGATTATTTAACCAAATTACCGCCAGAAATTAAAACAGTTCCTATGGTAACATTAGTAAATGCAGGGTCTGCTTCAGCCTCCGAGATCGTAGCAGGTGCACTACAAGATCATAAGCGATCTGTAGTAATGGGTACCCAAACTTTTGGAAAAGGGTCAGTACAAACTATTTTACCATTAGGAAATGATACTGCAATAAAACTAACCACTGCAAGATACTATACTCCTAATGGACAATCTATTCAGGCCAAAGGTATTACACCAGATATTCTAGCTGATTCAATAAATGATGAATCTGGACGAATTCGTGAATCAGATCTAACTGGCCACCTTCAGAATGGATCAGATAAAGAAAGAAAAGCAATTGAAGAAGCGATGGTAATATTAAACCAAGAGCCAGAGAAACCAAAATCTAATGACAAAAATAACAATGATAAAACAAATTCTGATCCAATTGTATTTGGCTCAGACAATGATTTATTGTTAAAACAGGCCTTAAATCATTTTAAAGGATTATAGTCCCAGGAAAAACTCAATAAAATACCGATTAAATTTAAAAAATAAATACTCATGCCGAAGTGAATCATGAATGATGAACAGTTGCTACGTTATAGTCGCCATATTCTGCTTCCGCAAATAGGTATACTTGGCCAAGAAAAGCTAACAAAATCTTGTGCCCTTATTATCGGTATAGGTGGGTTGGGTTCACCTGTTGCAATGTATCTTGCAGCTAGTGGCATTGGCGAACTAATTCTTTGTGATAATGATGATGTAGATTTGACTAATCTACAAAGACAATCTATCCATAATAGTGAAGCAATTGGTATGCCAAAGGTCGATTCTGCAAAAAAAGCAATTGCTAAAATGAACCCTGAAATCAATGTAACAGTGTTCCAAGAATATATAAACGAAAAAAAATTACAGGAACTTGTTCCTAAAGCAGACGTAGTAATAGATGCTAGTGATAATTTTGTAACGCGACATGCAATAAATCAAGCATGTGTAGCTTACAGAAAACCACTTGTATCAGGATCTGCTATCCAATTTAAAGGGCAAATATCTGTATTTGATATGAGCAAAGATACTAGTCCCTGCTATCATTGTTTGTTCTCAAAGGATGGAAGTAATAAAGATATGCATTGTGCAACTATGGGCATTTTCTCTCCTTTAGTTGGTATTATTGGATCTATGCAGGCTGCAGAAGCAGCTAAAATTCTACTTGATATAGAAAGTACTTTAAATGGTAGGTTAATGTTACTTGATGCCCTAACTATGGAGTGGCGTTCAATTAAGCTAAATAAGGATCCTGAATGTACCGTATGCTGCATTAACATAAAACAATAGGTAGTCTAATTATATTAGATACCTTAATATTTCTACTTAAATATATCTTCAAGGATTATTTTTCTGTAATAAGAGTTCCAACACCAGTGTCTGTTAATACTTCTAATAATAGTGCATGCTCTACACGCCCATCAATTATGTGACACGACTTCACCCCATTTTTTACAGCCTCTAATATTGACTCAATTTTAGGTTGCATGCCACCAGAAATTATTCCGTTCAAAAATAATTTATCTACCTTCTTTATATTTAACCAATTTAATAAATTCCCACTCTCATCTTGAACACCAGGAATATTACTAAGGAGTATTAGCTTCTCTGAATCTAATGTTTCTGCAATCTTCCCAGCAACCAAGTCAGCATTAATATTATAAGATTCGCCATTTCTTCCAACGCCTATTGGCGCAATGACTGGAATAAAATTACGAGTATCTAATAAAGAAATGAGTTCTGGGTCAATATCCTCAATTTCCCCTACTTGTCCAATATCAATCCGCTCGTCTAATTTTCTTTTATCCAAAATTTTCATTCTCTTTGCACGAATAAAAGACCCGTCTTTTCCAGTCAATCCTACTGCATGACCACCATTTTTATTTATTAAATTAACTATACTTTTGTTAATTAGACCACCTAGAACCATTTCAACAATTTCCATAGTCTCTGTATCAGTAACACGCATGCCCTCAATAAATTCTCTCTTTTTCCCAACGCGCTTTAACATATCGTCAATCTGAGGCCCACCACCATGAACAATCACAGGATTCATTCCTACCAATTTTAATAAAACCACATCCTGAGCAAAGCTATTTTTTAACTTCTCATCAGTCATGGCATTGCCGCCATACTTAATAACAATTGTTTTCCCATGAAAGCGACGAATATATGGTATTGCCTCAGCAAGAATTCTAGCTTTCTCATTAGATATTGACGGTAATTGTGGCATAACTTCTCTCATGAATTTTTTTCTATTTTACACTGCGAATCTCTACCCTGTTAACACATTCTATTTCTTATTTAAATCATGCCACTATAAAATATGGTTATTTCTTACTAAAGTAGCAACAAACTTTAAGTTAATTTTTTTGCCATAAGATTATCATCAAGCCGGCGATATAAAATAGGTAAGACGACAAGTGTCAGAAAAGTTGAAGTGGTTAATCCTCCAATAACAACAATTGCAAGTGGTCGTTGCACATCAGAACCAGGTCCTGTGGCAAAAAGAAAAGGCACTAATGCAAACATTGCAACAGTAGCGGTCATTAGAACTGGTCGGAATCTCTGAGCACACCCTTTAGCTATAGACTCTGATACAGCGACACCCTCATTACGAAGTTTTTTAATATAAGAAACCAGTACTACACCATTTAATACCGAAATTCCCCATAATGCAATAAAACCAACTGAAGCGGGCACAGATAGGTATTCACCTGTAATAAATAATGAAAACACTCCTCCTATGGATGCAAACGGTAAAACTAAAATAATAAGGCCTGCAAGTTTAATGGATTTGAATAAAAGATACAAAAGAAAAAATATTCCTGCAATTGTAAGTGGAATAATCAATGAGAGTGTTTCCATAGCACGTTCCATGTTTTCAAATTGCCCCCCCCATTTCAGAAAATACCCATCTGGTAATTTAATTTTCTCTCTCAAACGATACTGTATCTCTTTTACAAAACCTTCTAAATCACGCCCACTAACATTGGCACCAACAACAACTCTGCGCTTCCCATTATCACGAGAAATTTGAGCAGGACCATCTATAACCTTTATAGTTGCTAATGCATTTAATGGAACCAAAGCACCACTAGGAGATAACAATAAAAGATCATGAATTGATTCTATATTATTACGTAATCGACTTGGCAACCTTAGCGCAATAGAAAATCTTTTCTCCCCTTCAAATAAACTGGTAATTTCTTTTCCTCCTATAGCAGTTTCAATCAACTCATTAACATCTGAAACATTAATACCATGACGCGCTATAGCACGACGATTTATTTTAATTGCCAAAGACTGCTGCCCAGAAAGACGCTCAATACGAACATCACGTGAGCCTGGTACTGTTCGAAGGATTCGTATAACCTGCTCTGATAACCTACGTAATTCACCAATATCATCACCAAATATTTTTATGGCTATCTGTGAACGAACTCCAGTTACCATTTCATCAACTCTCTCAGCAATCGGCTGTGACATAACAATTTGCACGCCAGGTAATGCTCCCAAACGGGACCGGATATCATCAGCTATCTCATCTTGGCTTCGGCCAACATCAAGGTCCAAAGTAACGATTGGGTCAGATTCATTTGGCCCTACCGGATCTGCTGGCGATTCACCTCTACCAAGTTTAGTTACCACACTCTTTACACCAGGAACTCCCATAATCATCTTTAATGCTTCTTTTTCCATTTTAATTGACTCATCAAGTGAAATAGATGCGACACGATTAATCTGTGGTACTAAGGAGCCTTCCTTCATTATAGGTATAAATGATTTTCCTAATAAAGAATAAAATACCAATCCTAATATAAGTAATAACAATGCAAAGAAAATTACAGTTTTTTCCTTTTTCATTGCTAAATTTAATATACGTTCATAACCTTTCCTTAAAATAGAAGTAGCCTTAGTATCATGATCAGTAGCCCTTCCCTTTAGGAAAAAAGAGCATAGAACAGGT
Source organism: Nitrosomonadaceae bacterium (assembly GCA_002721545.1). Lineage (GTDB taxonomy): Bacteria > Pseudomonadota > Gammaproteobacteria > Burkholderiales > Nitrosomonadaceae > BJGV01. The sequence continues at coordinate 74,089 of PBKR01000013.1, forward strand.
GAAAGTGTTAATGAAAGAAACAAAGAGATCGCTAGTGCAATTGCGATTGTAAATGCTAATGGACTAAATATTTTCCCTTCCATACCTTGTAATGTCATTAATGGTAAGAAAACAAGAATAATTACAAAAACACCAAAAACTACAGGTATCCCTACTTCAGAAACCGCATCAATAATTGTATCTATCCGTGAATTATCGCTAGATGCGACTGGGTGACAGAGACGATGATAAACATTTTCCACAACTACAACAGTAGAATCTACCATGAGTCCTATAGCAATTGCTAATCCACCTAGAGACATGAGATTAGCAGACATCCCATATCGATTCATTACGATAAAGGTAACTAATGGCGTAATGACAAGTGTAACCACAACAATTAGACTAGAACGAGCATCCCCTAAAAAAATAAATAGAATAAAAATTACAAGCAAAACCCCTTCTAATAGAACTTTATTTACCATAAATAGAGCAGAATCCACAAGATCAGTCCGGTCATAATATGGTGTAATTTGCAGCCCACCAGGCAATAATTTGAGACTATTAATTTTAGCTATTTTTTCTTTTACTCGTCCTACGATATCCTTTGCATTCCCGCCCCGAATCATCATTACAATGCCCGATGCTGATTCAGTATAACCGCCCTTGAGTACAGTTCCCTGACGAACAGCTGTGCCAATTCTTACCTCTGCTATATTCCGAATAAAAATAGGCACACCATCATCTTCCTTAAGGACTATATTACCAATATCTTCAACTGTATTGAGCAACCCAACACTGCGTATTAAATATTGCTCTGCACCTAATGGTAAAATTCCTCCACTAGCATTGGCATTATTATTACTTATAGCTTGATCAACCTGACTAATTGTCAAATTGTAGTGGCGTAACCTCACTGGATCTACTAATACCTGATATTGCTTAACATACCCACCTTGAGAGTTTATTTCTGCAACACCTTCAATTGAGCGTAACATAGGCCTAACCACCCAGTCCTGAATTACACGCCTATTTGTTAATTCTTCTATGGAAAGCGCACGATTCCCATCATCTGGATGATCAATTATGTATTGGTACACTTCTCCTAAGCCAGTAGATATTGGTCCCAGAATAGGTTTTATACCTGCAGGCATAATACTTGTTACTTTAAGCAAACGTTCTAGTACAAGCTGGCGCGCAAAAAATACATCTGTATCATCATTAAACACTAAAGTAATAACAGAAAGCCCACTCTTATTTAAAGATCGCATGTCTACCAGACCTGGCAAACCTGTCATTTCAATTTCTATCGGTATAGTGATCAAACGTTCAATTTCTTCTGGACTTCTTCCTAATGCCTCAGTTGCAACCTGCACTTGTACATTAGTTACATCTGGAAAAGCATCAACTGATAATTTCTGTGCTGCTCGTAGACCAAAGCCCAATAAAACAATTGCAGTCACTACTACTATAAGTCGATGCTTAATTGATGCGCGCACCAGTAGGGAAAGCATATCTATTCCAAGTCAGAGCGTTTGCGCTCATTATTTAAATGAAAAGCCCCATCAAGAACAATTTCTCGATCTTTATCAATCCCTTCAAGTACTGGCCTTACTTTTCCGATTGCCTCACCTAACTCAACAGGTACAAGAAGAAAATTATTATCACCCTCTGCAATAAAAACATGATCACGATTATCCTCACGTACTACTGCTCCTTCTGGAATCACCAATTTCTTATTTGGTACGCCAGTTATATACATTCGCGCTAGCATGGCTGGTTTCAAATTTCGCTGTTCATTATCTACTAGTGTACGAACCATAACCGTTCTAGTCTCTGGATCTACAGTATCTGCAACAAATACAATATGCCCTATTAACCGAACGTCACCTAATGCTGGAATATATATTTCTACATTCTGCCCATCTTTTACTTCTCTTGCGCTTTGCTCAGGCACGTCTCCTACTACCCAAACTGAAGACAAATCTGCAATCGCATATAATTGATCAGAAGGCTCTACTACTTGACCAACTGAGACTCTACGTTCAATAACAGTACCCTCTATTGGAGCAATAATCTCAACTGCAGGAAGAATGCGACCAAATTCCCCCAGAATACTAAGATCCTTACTGCCAATTCCTAATAAACGTAATTGATCTGTAGCTGCACTTCTCTCGGCACGAAAAACTTGAAGCTCAGATTCTCGACGTTGTAATTCTGCACTCCCAATTACATCAGCTAACAATAATTGAGCTGCTCGTTCAGATGCGCGCTCAGCTAATTTTGTCTCAGAATTTGCACGTAAAAATGCAAGCTGCGCTTTAGTAAATTCTGGACTAGATATCTTTGCTAAAACAGTGCCAGGTTTTACTTCGTCACCCAGCCTTGAATTTACTTCTATAATACGGCCAGTTACATTTGCGCCTATCCGGACAAGCTTTTGTTCATCTTCCTCTACTCGACCAGGTACCCGCAATCTATCAGCAATTTCCAACAACACAGGTAGCCCAATTCTTAATTGTTTAGCCATTTCAGGCCCAATCTTAATACTATAAATATCTTTATTAGGCAAAGGTGGCTGCTGCTCTTCAGGAAGAGATATAGGATCGCTACTATTACATCCAGCTATGAATAAGGCAATGAAAGCGATAGCGTAATTATTTAACACCATAGATCTCATTTTGTAATTTTCTCCTTTGGATATTGACCGCGAAGCCGGAGAATCTCAGAAACAGCCATTTGATACTCGAATCTGGCCTGCAATAGATCTGCCCGTACGCTACGGAGTACACGTTGTGCATCAAGTACATCAAGTAATCCTCGCTCACCAAAGCGATATGCTGCCTGAGCGACACGAAGTGCTGATTCTGCTTGATTAATTATCCCTGTCTCAAACATTTCTATTCTACGTTCAGCAATTTTCTTCCTTTGCCAAGATGATTCAAGAAGCTGGCTAATTTCAAAACGACGATAATCTAGAGTTTCCTTCAACCGCTCCGATTCTGAAATAGCTACTGCAATTGGACCATGGCGACGATCAAATAGTGGTATTTCAAAATTTAAACTAGCTACATTATAAGCAAATTCAGGGTCACGCTGCTGGCCAAACTTTAATTGTAATGATGGAAGTACAGCAGCACGTTCTTTTTTTGTTGTAAGATATGCACTATTTAATTCAGCTAATAGCCTTGAAACATCTGGATTTGCTACCTGCACTTCTTCACGAAGAGCTTCTAAAGGTGGTAAATTTTCGTGATCAAGTAAAGAGGCTTTAATTTCGAAGGAATTAGTCAAAGCCCCAGCAGTAAGTTTTATCAAATTCACTCTAGCACGGAGGGAATCTAATAAAGCAGTTTCTTTTCTACTTTTTGCAGTCAAGACCTCAGCATCTGCCTTTATCAACTCAAAACGTGCTGACTCTCCTGTTTCCACACCGACTTGAACACGTCTACGTATCTCTTGCATGAGCTCAAGAACACCAGATTCTACTTTTGCAATTTCTTGACGTAACAAAAGCTCATATGCACGAACCCGTAATGCAGCTGCCAAATCTGCCCGTGACCTATCTAAACCAGCCTTAGTAGCCTCTACAGCTGCTTCAGCTGCTCCAATTCGAGCACTACGTAGAAATGGGTTCTCAATTCTTTGGCTAATATATGCCCCAAAACTATTTCCAGATATTGGCCCGACAGCTCTTGCACGATTATGTCCTCCAGCAAATTCTAGCTCTGGATTTGGGTATGCGCCAGCACTAATAACTCCTGCTTTAGCAGCATCTACCCTAGAACTTGCAGCGCGAATTAAACCATTTGCCTCTAGCCCTAGTCTTTGAAGGGCAGGAATAGAAATAAATACAGTAGGAGCAACTGGTAATCTGTGTATAGACTTCTCAGCAAATGCTGAAGTGAATGGTATAACTGCCAACACTAACAGAACACGATATAGAAATGATGTTCTAGCATGTCTAATTTTGATTTTAAAAAAAATTGATGCCTGACACTTGTAAATATAACTAATCATAAGGAATATAAACAGGAGATTAACTCCTGATATTAATACCAATATTTTTTGTATCGATAATATAGCTCTAGTAGATCTCTATTTTTTATGTAGTTCCATATTAATATATATTTTTCAATGAAGATTAGATACTAGCATACCCCTCAATTTATGAAGAATGTTCTAAATCGTTTGTAGTAACAGCGTATTAAGTCTTTTTACAAATGAAGCAGGATCTTCTAGCTGCCCTCCTTCAGCAAGTAATGCTTGGTCAAATAACACACTACTCCAATCATTAAAACGCTCCTCTTCATATTTTAATTTCTGAACCATTGGATGGTGTGGGTTAATCTCAAGTATTGGCTTAGAATGAGTAATTTTTTGCCCTGCAGACTTTAATAATCGCTCTAAATTACCACCCATGTCATGGCTATCAGCTACCAAACATGCAGGAGATTCCGTTAAACGTAGGGTAATACGTACATCCTTCACTTGTTCGCTTAAAACATTTTTAATTTTATCAGTAAGGTCTTTATATTCATTTGCTTCTTTCTCCTGCTCCTTTTTTTCTTCTTCTTCCTCAAGATTTCCTAAATCAAGATTACCTTTTGCAATTGATTGCAAAGATTTACTTTTAAATTCTTTCAAATTTGATGCAAGCCATTCATCTACCCGATCAAATAATAGTATAACTTCTATACCTTTCTTCTGGAAAATTTCAAGATGCGGGCTATTTCTAGCTGCTTTTAAACTATCAGCAGTAATGAAATAAATTTTTTCCTGACCTTCTTTCATGCGGCTTACGTAATCATTTAACGAAACTAATTGCTCATCACTATCAGAGAAAGTAGAAACAAAACGCAGCAGACTTGAAATTTGCTCACGATTTGTATGGTCCTCTCCTACACCCTCTTTAAGAACCTGCCCAAATTCCTTCCAAAAAGTATTATATTTATTATTNTCTTNNNCATNTTTTGATAGNTCNTCAAGTAANCCTAATATTTTTTTTACTGANCCAGANCGTATTNANTCAATATCTTTNGATTCTTGTAAAATCTCACGTGAAACATTNAANGGNAGNTTNTTTGAATCAATTACACCTCTCACAAATCTTAGGTAATTTGGCATTAATTGNTCAGCATCATCCATAATAAANACNCGCTGCACNTANAGNTTTATTCCATGNCGANGATCNTTATCAAATAAATCAAATGGNGCATGTGAAGGTATATAAAGTAATTGNGTNTATTCCTGNCTACCCTCNACNTTAGTATGAACATANGATAATGGNGNCTCATGNTCATGTGCTACNTGCTTGTANAATTCATCNTANTGCTCTGATGTAATNTCATTTTTGGGGCGTGCCCACAACGCNCTTGCCTGATTAATNANTTCATCTTCNTTAGNAATNACATTNTCTTTTTTCTCTTCAGACCATTCTTCTTTTTTTAAAANTATAGGAAGNGNAATNTGATCAGAATATTTACGTATTATNGANCGNAGCTGCCANCCATTTANTANNTCATCTTCNCCCTNCCGNAAATACAAANTTATATCTGTACCACGATNNNTNTTNTCAANNGNTTNTANCGAATANTCNCCCTCACCNCTNGANTCCCANCGAACNCCATTTTNTGAGGATANNCCTGCACGNCGAGTTANAAGAANNACCTTTTCTGCAACAATAAAAGATGAATAAAAACCAACTCCAAACTGCCCNATTAANTGACTATCTTTAGNTTGGTCACCNGTCANNGTATTAAANAATTCCTTAGTNCCTGATTTTGCNATNGTNCCAATATGGTCAATAACNTCTTGTCNAGACATACCTATACCATTATCAGAGATAGTNATTGTNCGTGCATTNACATCANAATCCACNNNAATNTTTAGNTCTGAATCAGANTCGTANAGNGCAGCATCTGTCAAACNNTCAAAANGAAGTTTATCTGCAGCNTCAGATGAATTNGAAATTAATTCTCTTAGAAAAATCTCCTTNTNACTATANAGNGANTGAATCATAAGTTTNAAAAGCTGNTTAACTTCNGTTTGAAAGCTAAGGTGTTCTTTAGTATCTGNGGCTGNCATAATTAANTCTCCTTNAAAAANATANTGGATANTTAGGCCTTCNATACAATAAATACCTAAATANCTTTCTTTTANTATCCGATAATAANACTAANNTTAANTGGAATANCTACACTAATAATGAAGNGCATAAACACAAANCGTCATAAGTGTNTGAGGGAAAATNCCAAGAATGAGNACAGCNATACCNTTTGTNCTTATCANTANTTCAACATCANCATTTGNNGNNATNGGNTCAANAGATTCAGGCTCATCAAAGTACATNAGTTTAACAANACGTAAATAATANAATGCNCCAACNAAAGAAAATAATACTGCAACNATAGCTANCCAAATATANCCNNNNCCCAAAANTGACTGNAATACTGANAGTTTTGCATAAAANCCNACTGTGGGTGGTANNCCNGCCAANGAGAACATAAATAATAAAGTNATNAAAGCATACCANGGNCTTCNTCTATTNAGCCCCTTGAAATCATCNAGNTTTTCCACTTCATATTCTTCNCGNGAAAGNANCATGATCATNCCAAATGTACCAAGAGTAATNATGACATATACAANCATATAAAACATTGCAGAACTATAGCCATTACTATCAGCNCTAATNATACCNAGNAGCATAAACCCCATATGAGAAATAGTAGANTATGCAAGCATACGTTTNATATTTGTCTGTACAATTGCAGCAAAATTACCAACTACCATTGACAGTATCGCCATNATAATNAGCATCCCTTGCCAGTCAGNNACCAATCCNCCCATTCCATCNACTAANAANCGCATAATAAANCCAAANGCTGCNAATTTAGGNGCNGAACCAATAAANAATACAACNGCTGTAGGNGCNCCNTNATATACNTCTGGNACCCACATATGAAANGGNNCNACACTNANCTTAAAACCAATTCCAGCAATAATAAAAACTAGTCCTACTANAAGNACCTTNGGATTATCAACACCACTTTNAATNGCNTCTGCNACCTGNGTAATATCTAANGCACCNCCTGTTTCNCCATAAACTAANGACATCCCATATAATAAAAANCCAGAAGCNANNGCCCCNAAAATAAAGAATTTCATTGCAGATTCAGTTGCANCTANTGAATCNCGTCGTAAAGCNACCATAGCGTANAGCGATANNGATAAAAGNTCCAACCCAAGATAAAGNGTAAGGAAGCTACTGGCTGATATCATNACCATCATGCCAAGNGTAGCAAATANNACTAAGCTAAAAAATTCTCCACNAAACATNCCNCGCATAGCAANATANTTATGAGANTANACAAGAAATATAGATACTGTTATGTANACAATTAGCTTNANCNNATCAGCTAAAGNATCATCNACNAACATNCCNGAAAANGTATAANNANNATCAGTTGANGCNGTAAAGAANGTAATNANNGCACACCCAAATAGTGCAACCTGAGCNAANAAGTANGAAANATANCGTAATTCTNTTNCCTACTAANAGNTCAGCCANTAANGCCNCNCATACCATNATCAGAAGAAATATCTCCGNATAAGCAGGAACNAAATTAGGNACAANAAAATTCATCCATNTTCCTCTAATANAAANTCATANNTTATTTNTCTATANNTTACTNNTNGACANGTGNGCTAATAAATCNNCTACTGTAGNGTGCATAACNTCTGTTAACGGCATAGGATANAGACCAATCCATAGNACAGCNACTGCNANAATNNTTAATATAANAATTTCCCGACTAGTAACNTCANTTAATGCNTCCACTTTNGAGNTNCTCTACNNCGCCAAATANNACTCTTTTATACATCCANAAAGTATAAGCNGCNCCAAAAATAAGNGTTGTNGCNGCTAAAAANGCNTACCANAAATTTATTTCTATTGCNGCCATAATTANCATAAACTCTCCAACGAANCCACTGGTNCCAGGCAANCCAGCATTTGCCATNGCAAATAACATAAAAAATGCNGCAAATACNGGCATTTTATTCGCNACGCCNCCATANTCAGAAATCTGACGAGAGTGTAATCGATCGTACATCACNCCTACGGANAGAAACATTGCCCCAGAAATAAANCCATGTGAGATCATCTGCACCATTGCNCCTTCAANACCATANGTGTTNAACAAGAAAAATCCCAANGTAACAAANCCCATATGNGANACTGANGANTAAGCTATAAGCTTNTTCATATCTGCCTGNATNAAGGCGATCAANCCAATGTATACGACNGCANTTAACGACAGAATTATCATCATATCTGAAAGATAATGACTAGCATCNGGAACAATTGGNANAGAGTATCTTANAAANCCATACCCACCTAANTTTAATANTATAGCTGCTAAAACAATNGAACCACCAGTAGGNGCTTCAACATGNGCATCAGGCAGCCAAGTATGNACNGGCCACATTGGCACCTTGACAGCAAATGCNAGTAAGAANGCAATNAATATTAAAATTTGTGGNGNTAGNGGNANNGATANTTTATGGTANTCAAGTANNGANAAACTACCNCCTGAAATATGNTANAGATATATAAATGCGANCAACATNAATANNGANCCCATAAGNGTATAAAGAAAAAATTTNATCGCAGCATANACNCGATTAGGGCCNCCCCAAACACCAANNATTAGGAACATTGGAATTANTGATGCCTCCCAGAACACATAAAATAAAATAGCATCNAGTGACGANAANACNCCATTAACAATNCCAGACATGACNAGAAATGCTCCCATATACTGAGANACNCGATTNTGTATTACTCGCCAACCAGCAAGNACCACTAATGGNGTAATAAAACAATTTAATANAATNAATGGCATAGATATNCCATCTACACCNANATGNTAATGAATATTNAAACGNTCAATCCAATTATGGTATTCAACAAATTGCATACCAACCATNNCTGNNTCAAATTGNGNATATAANGGNATTGCTANTAAAAANCTTAATATTGATCCTATNAATGCTACNNATNTAGCNAAGCGNGCATTATGATCNCCNCCAGTAGCAAATACTAGAATACCAANTAAAATTGGTAGCCAGATGACTAGACTTATNAAAGGAAAACCAANNAGCATATNTATTCCGTTTTATTTATTGGCCTATAGCTACNNNTAGNTTNTAAAAANACAGNAGNNCCANCATGTAACANCNCTACNCTAATATAACCAGAAACTTAGCAGAACGAATACNCCTACAATCATAGTAAATGCATAATGATAGATNTACCCTGACTGAAATTGACGAACAAGTGCAGCAGCCCAAACNACTANNCGAGCAGAACCATTAACAAANAANCCATCAATAATCTTNACATCNCCAAATTTCCAGAAACCACGACCCAAACNNCGNGCNCCNCCAGCAAATAACCAAGAATAGAGCTCATCAATATAATATTTATGNTCTAATANGTTATAAATAGGTNNNAANATNTGTTTGATTCTGCCNGGCATATCAGTTCTTCACCATATAAAAATACCAAGCGATAAANATNCCTCCAACTAAAAACCAAAATGGNAGCGTNGTNANTGAATGAGAAANCATTCCCCANATACCATGAAATTGNGCNCCCANTTTANCAACTGCATCATGCTGTGACNNAANCTGTATGGANTCNCCAAAATAATNACCAAATAGCATNGNTTCAATAAACCANCCTGCTCCAATAGCTGGTATTANTAGAATAATAAGNGGNAAAGTAACTACCCANGGTGATTCNTGNAAATGTTCTTTNGTATGNTCATCCATNCGTGGNCTACCATGGAANGTCATAAATANCATACGNAATGTATANAATGCAGTAACAAANACCGTTGTTAANACACAAAAATATGCGAANCNNGATCCANGAATANNAGANAAATGCACTGCCTCAATAATTGAATCTTTTGANAAAAAACCAGAAAGCCCTGGGAACCCAATNTTAGCTANNCCAGCAATAAACATNGTCANATAGGTAANAGGCATATATTTTNTNAGNCCGCCCATTTTNCTCATATCTTGCTCNTGATGCATTGCNATAATTACAGANCCCGCCCCNAGNAATANNACTGCTTTAAANAATGCATGNGTCATNAGATGNAATATTCCNANTGAATAAGCTGANACNCCTAATGCNACTGTCATATACCCAAGCTGNGATAAGGTTGANTATGCAACNACTCGTTTTATATCATTCTGNACAATCGCAACCAACGCCATAAATAANGTAGTAATGCTACCAATTANNAACATNACAGTTAAAGCTGTATCAGATAATTCNAANANTGGAGACATNCGTGCCACCATGAANATACCTGCAGTTACCATNGTTGCNGCATGAATCAAAGCTGATATTGGTGTAGGNCCTTCCATNGAATCNGGTANCCAGACATGNANTGGNAANTGTGCAGANTTNCCCATTGCACCAATAAANAGAAGNATNCANATTACAGANANGAGCATCCANGGCANACCGGGAANAATTTCAATACTCTGAGANGCTATTTGTGGTGCTTNATCAAATACNGNTNCATAGTCNANAGANCCAAAATGTATTAAAACNAAACCTATACCNANGAGAAANCCNAAATCACCNACACGATTAACTAAGAAACGCTTTNAAATTTGCNTAGATAGCTGTTGGTCTNGTATACCAAAANCCAATNAACAGATATGAAACTAANCCNACAGCCTCCCAACCAAAGAANAGNTGNAGNAAATTATTNGACATNACTAGNACNAGCATCGCNAAAGTAAAAAGNGATATATANCTAAAAAATCTCTGATAGCCAGGATCTCCCTTCATATAACCNATAGTATANATATGAACCATAAGGGATACAAAACTTACAACAACCATCATTGTNGCNGANAGCTTATCAATCANNAANCCAATCTCAANGTNNGTTGTACCNNTNNTCATCCAGGTATAGACANTTCCGTTATAGANGTTTCCATTTNCTACATCNATAAAAATNNTNATAGATGCNGCTAAACANACAAACATCATNNCAATNGTAATACGATGNCTCCATGTCGTACCNATCANACGCCCTAGTAGTCCTGCGAAAATAGAACCCNACTAACGGAGCTANTGGAACNANCAAATAAAGTTTTTGGATTTCAATCATAGANCTTAGNATTTATCTTTGGGTATNTTATCCAATNACNCANCTNAGAAATTTACCCCTTAAGTTTATCTAGNTCATCNACATTAATAGTGCGTATATTTCTAAANAACACTACNAATATTGCNAAACCAATTGCAGCTTCAGCNGCTGCNACAGTTAATATAAAAAATACAAATATTTGGCCAGATAAATCTTGAAGNTAGTAAGAGAATGCAACAAANTTCATATTTACTGCTAANAACATTANCTCAATAGCCATCAANAAAATNATCACATTCTTTCGATTCAAAAAAATGCCAACAATGCCAATAGAAAACAAAATAGCACCAAGNACNAGATAATGNGACAACGATATCAANCGAACTACCCCTTATTTNAAAATNTTNAAATTTTTATACANATTATTTNTCTTTTTTCTCAGATGNCATTGATACTATCCGNACTCTATCTTTCTTTTTAACTANTACTTGNTNAGNNGGNTCNANAAATTTNATTTTTGANCGANTTCTTAAAGTTAATGCNATCGCTGAAACCATTGCNACCAAAAGAATTACTGCAGCNAATTCAAAGGCATATACATATTCAGTNTANATCAAACCACCTAANTCCTTNGTATTACTNTAANCAGAAGCATGTGGTGGTGGTNCAGGCATNTNNTCNANACCAAAATTNTTATTAATTAANACCATNGCTACTTCANNTGCCATTANGACAGCCAATANAGAACCAAAAGGAAACCATTTCCANTANCCTTCACGNAGACGATCAAGATTTATATCCANCATCATTACTACAAATAGGAATAGCACCATCACTGCCCCTACATATACNAAAACCANTACAATTGCGAGGAATTCTGCCTCTAANAATANCCANAGNCCGGCAGAAGTAAAAAATGCNAGNACNAAAAGTAANGCTGCATGNACAGGNTTACGAGAAGTAATAACNCCNAAGGCAGAAAGCACAAGTATNGNNGANAAAAAATAAAATATTANTTCTAGAAAATNCATAGNTCTATAATAAAAAATTATCGGTAGCTTGCATCTNNTTCTCTATCNTTTGCTATTTGTTCTTCATACCTATCTCCAACTGCCAGNAACATNTCTTTGGTATAAACCAANTCACCTCTNTTTTCACCATGNTATTCAAGAANACGAGTTTCAACAATNGAATCAACTGGGCANGANTCNTCNCAAAANCCGCAAAANATACACTTTGTAAGATCAATNTCATAGCGCGTTGTNCGNCGAGTNCCNTCTTCTCGTTGNGNTGAATCAATTGTTATAGCTAANGCAGGACANACCGACTCACANAATTTACATGCAATGCANCGCTCTTCTCCNTTAGGATANCTTCGTAANGCATGCANNCCNCTAAAACGAGGTGATTGTGGTGTCTTTTCTTCAGGAAACTGNACTGTAATTTTCCGAGCNAATAAATANCGCCCAGTNAGCATCATACCTTTAAGTAACTCAANTAATANNAANGTGCTAANAAANTCTTTTATACGNTTCATCTATNNCTCCANTCTCAANGAAACCACAAATTNAGNGGAAANATNTTTAANANAGANGGTGGAAGCTGCATAANNCCTCCTAAAAGNACAATCCATANCANTGTAATNGGTATNAATACTTTCCANCCNAGNCGCATNATCTGATCNTATCGGTAACGTGGNAAAGTGGCACGNAACCAAAGAAAACAAAATAACAANAAAGCAATCTTTAANAATAACCANACAAANCCAGGNATTANNGTAAATGGNGCCANNTCAAATGGNGGNAACCAACCNCCCAANAACATTAGACTAGAAAGTGTNGCAACNAAAATCATATTAGANTATTCAGCAAGAAANAATACAGTAAAAGCCATNCCNGAATACTCAACATGAAATCCTGCAACTATTTCAGACTCACCTTCAGCNACATCAAAAGGNGCACGNTTTGTTTCTGCCACNCCAGAAATAAAATANACTAAAAACATAGGGAACAATGGAAGCCAATACCAGNTAATTANACTNCNNCCCTGCTGNCCATTTACAATATCACCTAAATTTAAACTCTGTGACATCATCAATACACATACNAATGCAAATCCCATNGCTAANTCATATGAAACAACCTGNGCAGCNGTNCGCATNGTNCCCAAGAAAGCATATTTNGAATTAGATGCCCAACCAGCNATNATAACGCCATAAACTCCCATAGANGTCATAGCTAATATATAAAGTAANCCTGCATTAATATCTGCTAAAACCATTTCTGGTGAAAAAGGNACTACTGCCCATGCTGCTANAGCAGGCGCGATAGTTANAATTGGGCCNANTATAAATANAACCTTATTAGCNCCATTTGGCACAACNATTTCTTTCATCATTGCTTTAACNGCNTCTGCNATAGGCTGTCCCCANCCCCCTAACCANGGAATTCCAAANAAAGTNACNCTGTTNGGTCCAACTCTAATNTGCATAGAAGCAATAATNTTTCGNTCTGCAAATGTAAGATANGCNACAGCNAGTAGNANCGGGATNACAATTGCAAAAATNAAANCTANATTCTTAGAAANTNAGAATATCATNGCNCCCCACTCNANACCGAAGAATTCTCCNAATAATTGTTGTGTNTATTCCATCAATNAATCCTTTCTTTATCCCTCATCATNTTTCTTGATTGTNANANNCCCAAACATANNNCCAAGACATGCCGTCATTGGGTGCGCAGTCNCAAGACGGATACAATCAGAAGGTATTCTNTTATCACAANCNACTCGTAATNAAACCTCTCCTTCACCTTGTTTTATTTCTGCTTTNTCACCTANACGNAANCCAAACTTNTCAAGTAGCTCTTCAGACATCCATGCTACTGGTTCTTCAATAGCATCGNGAGTAAGNTGTAANGACTCTGCATGNCGNACTATAGGNTCNGCCTGATAAATTGGNACNTCAGCAATACGNTNAATNCCNCCATTTTCNTGGNGAANTNNANTTANTGTAGAATTATTTANTTCATTATTTAAAANANTNTTGATATCAANANCNTNAGGNATAANTTCNNCATATACTTGCTCNGGNTTATCAAAATCAAAACCTTCNANCTGTAAAAGATTNCCTAATACTCTTAANANTTTCCATGCNGGNCNNGNCTCTCCAAGAGGNGAAACAACNCCATTAAAATTNTGNACNCNNCCTTCTGTATTAATNAANGTNCCNGAGGTTTCAGTAAAAGGAGANATCGGNAGCATCACATCAGCATAATCTGTATNAANANCAANATTTNTNTTATATAAACTCATCATTACAACTAGATCTGCNGAATCTAANGTTTTTATCGCTNCCTGTGGATTATNAGTATCAAGNTCTGGCTCAAGATTTANTAATATATAAGCTCGGCATGGNTTAGTAATAGAGGCATCCATNCCTAGCATTTGNGAAGTATTGTANCCATNNNTNTCTGANTCCNNNAAANANTNCTTATTNGGAAGNGCTCCAGCTANANATGCCCCNACACTATTTGCAGCTGCNCCTAAAATACCAAANTTTGCTNCTGNNANTTTTGCTATATGCTGNACTAATAGNTGNATATCTGCATACTGTGGATGATGCTGTGCTAAATTNCCAAGAAAAATAGAAGNAGGGTTATTATTTATNAGACTNTCTGCTATNGAACGCNCNTGATCATTTATATCATTNATACCTTCAAGNATATTTNTNAAANTATCAGGNTNTTTCTTNNCCTTAAGNTCNNNTATAANTTTTAGAACNTGNGCAAGNACNACAACCATANCTGACGGNGNAANAATAGCTTGNTTAGNAACNNNTGTAAGCAAATCNTCATNTANTGGATTTATTAGNCTTAATTCTGCNCCACNCTTTACTGCTCTACGTATACGCTGTGCTATAAGNGGATGNTCTTTACGTAAATTACTNCCAATTATTANTATTGCTTTAAGATCTGAAATACCNGCAATACTCATACCCANCCAAGGNACACCNNTCATATGNCCATCCGNNCTAAAATCAGACTGACGNAACCTATGNTCTATATTNTCACTACCNANACCACGNANTAATTTTTGCAANAAATATAATTCNTCTAAAGTACTATGNGGNGANGCTAATGCGCCAATATTNTGTGGGCCAAATTTTTCTTTNACANTNTTTAATCTATTTGCAACAAATTCNAGTGCNNTTTTCCAATCACANTCTTGCCATANNCCNTCTTGTTTNATCATAGGNGTAGTTANNCGGTCTTCNGAATTAAGCCCNTCATAAGAAAAACGATCTTTGTCTGATAACCAACACTCATTTATTTCNTCATTNTCACGTGGNAATACNCGCATTACACGATTTTTCTTTATTTGTACTATTAAATTTGAACCAAGNCCACAGTGAGGGCTNATCGATTTCCTTCNAGACAATTCCCATGTGCGNGCAGAATANCTAAATGGCTTGCTAACAAGTGCNCCCACAGGACAAAGATCAATCATNTTNCCNGATAATTCTGAATCTACTGTACTACCAACAAAAGATAATATTTCAGAATGCTCTCCTCNCCCTGCCATACCTAATTCCATAATATCAGCAACTTCTTGACCAAAACGCACACACCTTGTGCAATGTATACATCGAGTCATATCTGTTGAAATAAGCGGTCCAAGATTCTTATTTTTCACAACACGTTTAGACTCCGCATATCTTGATGAGCCAGCCCCATACCCTACTGCTAAATCTTGTAGCTGGCATTCTCCCCCTTGATCACAAATTGGACAGTCCAGGGGATGGTTAATGAGAAGAAACTCCATCACTCCCTTCTGAGCAGTAATTGCCTGTTCACTATGTGAAGACACCTTCATTCCTTCAACAGCAAATGTAGAACAAGCTGGCAAAGGTTTAGGCGCTTTCTCTACCTGCACAAGACACATACGGCAGTTTGCTGCAAGCGACAGTTTTTTGTGATAGCAAAAATGAGGTATATAAATACCTAACTGCCTCGCACCATCCATGACGGTACCACCCTTAGGTACCGATACTTGTTTTCCATCTATTTCAATATTGATCATTAGATAATAATTTTAAAAATAATATTTACAAATACTTTCTACAGATAGCAATCAACATAAAGCTACTACTCCATAAGAAAACTAGACCATGCATTTTTTGTGCTCAATATGATATTCAAATTCATCACGAAAATGCTCAATCATGGCACGAACCGGCATGGCTGCTGCATCTCCCAATGCGCAAATTGTACGGCCCTGTATATTATCAGCAACATTATTTAGAAGATCTAAGTCCTCAGCTCGACCCTGTCCTGCCTCAATTCTTCGTATTACACGATATAACCACCCAGTACCTTCACGGCAAGGTGTGCATTGACCACAAGATTCCTCAAAATAAAAATATGCAAGCCGCTCTAATGCTCTCACCATACAAGTAGTATCGTCCATAATAATTACCGCCCCTGAACCTAGATAAGAACCTGCCTTAGCTATTGAGTCATAATCCATATCTGTTTGCATCATAATATCACCAGGTATAACTGGCATAGAAGAGCCTCCAGGAATACATCCTTTTAATTTCCTTCCTCCACGCATTCCACCAGCCATTTCTAGTAACTTTTCAAATGGCGTACCCATTGGAACCTCATAATTACCTGGCTTATTAACATGGCCAGATACTGAAAATAGTTTAGTGCCACCATTATTAGGTTTGCCAAGCTCTAAATATGCTTCTCCACCATTCCGAATAATCCACGGTACAGAAGCAAACGTCTCTGTATTATTAATTGTTGTTGGCTTACCATAGAGTCCGAAACTTGCCGGAAACGGAGGCTTAAAACGTGGCTGCCCTTTTTTTCCTTCAAGCGACTCTAATAGTGCTGTTTCTTCACCACAAATATAAGCTCCATAACCATGATGATTGTAAAGTCTAAAACTAAATCCTGAGCCTAATATATTGTCTCCCAATAAACCTGCTGAGTATGCTTCATCAACTGCCTCCTCCATACGTTCGTATGTATCCCATATCTCCCCATGAATATAGTTATAACCAGTCTGAATACCCATAGCATAAGCACCAATCAGCATTCCTTCAATTAGGATATGAGGATTATGGCGCATGATATCTCTATCTTTAAAAGTACCAGGTTCGCCTTCATCAGAATTACATACTAGATATTTATCTCCTTCAAATTCCTTAGGTATAAAACCCCACTTTATACCTGTAGGAAAACCTGCCCCTCCACGACCACGTAATGCAGATTTTTTTACTTCCTCTATAACAGAGCTTTGTGGAATCTTTTCAGTAAGAATTTTCCTTAATGCTACATAGCCTTCTCTCTGCTCATAGCACTTCAACCTCCAATTATTAGGATCTGCAGGAATTACACCAGATAATAATACTCCAGGTCCCAAGATATTAGTTGACTGAGTCATTTGCTCAGTTCCTCGAGTAATTCATCAATCTTTTCTTCTGACATAAAACTGCACATTCGTTTATTATTAACTAACAATACTGGTGCATCCCCACATGCACCCATACATTCTCCTTCTTTAAGAGTAAATTTTTTGTCTTCTGTAGTTTGATTAAAATTAACTCCTAATTTTTTCTTTAAATAAGCAGCAGCATCAAGACCACCAGACAAGCCACATGGCAAATTAGTACAAACAGTAAGTTTATACTTGCCCAAAGGCTCTAAATTATACATATTATAAAAAGTTGCCACTTCATAAACAGCAACTGGAGTCATACCCAAGTATTCTGCGATAAAATCCATTGTCTCACTAGCTAACCAACCCTTCTCATCTTGAGCAATAGCAAGTGCTGACATTACTGCTGATCGCTTCTGATCAGCGGGATATTTATTAATTTCATAATCAATTTTTTTAAGAGCTTGGGCGCTTAACATTTCAATCAGTAACCTATATATATTTTTATCTATCTATTTCACCAAATACGATATCTTGTGTGCCAATTATAGCCACAACATCCGCAATCATATGTCCACGAGACATTTCATCCAATGCTGCTAAATGCGCAAAACCTGGGGCACGTATTTTTACACGATAAGGCATATTTGCACCATCAGAAATAAGATAAATACCAAACTCGCCCTTAGGGTGCTCAACTGCCGCATAAGCTTCACCGGGTGGCACATGAAAGCCTTCAGTAAAGAGCTTGAAATGGTGGATTAACTCTTCCATATTTTGCTTAATCTCAACACGTGAAGGTGGTGCAATTTTATGATCATCTGTAATTACAGGGCCTGGGTTATTACGCAGCCATTCAACACACTGCTTAATGATACGGTTTGATTGCCGAAACTCCTCCATGCGTACCAAATAACGATCATAGCAGTCACCATTTACTCCAACCGGTATATCAAAATCAATTTGATCATAAACTTCGTATGGCTGTTTTTTTCGTAAATCCCATTCAACACCCGACCCTCGTAACATAGCTCCTGTAAATCCTAGGGCCTGAGCCCTATCAGGCGATACAACACCAATCCCAACCAACCGCTGCTTCCATATACGATTATCAGTCAATAAAGTCTCATACTCATCTACGTAAATAGGAAAACGGTTAGTAAAATCTTCAATAAAATCAAGTAAAGATCCCTCACGATTCTTATTTAAAGATTTAGTCTTTCCTTCATTATGAATTTTAGATAGCTTATATTTTGGCATTAAATCAGGGAGGTCTCTATATACACCTCCTGGTCGATAATAAGCAGCATGTAACCTTGCTCCTGATACGGCCTCATAGCAATCCATAAGATCTTCACGTTCTCGAAAAGCATAGAGAAAAACTGTCATTGCACCCACATCTAATGCATGAGCACCTAACCATAAAAGGTGATTAAGTATTCGAGTTATCTCATCGAACATAACTCGAATATATTGTGCTCTTACTGGTACTTCAAGCTGTAGCACTTTCTCAATAGCCATCACATACGCATGCTCATTTGCCATCATAGAAACATAATCTAGCCGATCCATATAAGGAACTGACTGAATATATGGCTTATTCTCAGCTAATTTTTCAGTAGCCCGATGCAACAGCCCAATATGTGGATCAGCGCGCTGCACAACTTCACCATCAAGTTCAAGAACCAAACGTAGTACCCCATGTGCTGCTGGATGCTGCGGCCCAAAATTCATTGTGTAATTACGTATTTCAGCCATAATTAAATAATCTCAAAAAATTCATTTATTATCACCATAATGTTCTTCACGTATTACACGTGGCGTAAGCTCACGTGGTTCAATGCTTACCGGCTGGTAAATTACTCTCTTTTGATCTGGGTCATAACGCATCTCTACATTACCTGTTAAAGGAAAATCTTTACGGAATGGATTACCTATGAAGCCATAATCTGTAAGAATACGACGTAAATCTGGATGGCCATCAAAAACTATGCCATAAAGATCAAATGCCTCACGCTCATACCAATTCGCTACCGGCCATATTTTAGTAACTGAATCTAGAACAGGAATTTCATCATTAGCAACATAAGTTCTAACTCGCAATCTGTAATTGTGACTTATAGAAAGTAGATGATAGACAACTGCAAAACGCTTATTATGATGACTAACTTCAGTATTGGACTCAACTCCATAAGACAAATAGTCGACTCCACATAAATCAATAAGTATTGTAAATCCTAATTCTGAATCATCACGAAGAGTTTCCATTACCTTAGATAATTCATTTGAATCTATTTCAATAGTCAATTCACCCAACACATCAGTTGCGCTTATGAGCCTATCTGCAAATATTTTCTTCAAACAAAGGGAGAGTATTTCCAAACGAGAGCTCGACATAATATTATTCCCTTAACGAGCTATGGTGTTAGTACGCTTTATCTTATTTTGTAACTGAATTATCCCATAGAGTAGAGCTTCAGCTGTTGGAGGACAACCTGGTACATAAATATCTACAGGTACAATTCGATCACAACCACGTACTACTGAATAAGAATAATGATAATAACCTCCTCCATTAGCACAAGACCCCATAGAAATAACCCATCTTGGCTCTGCCATCTGATCGTATACTTTCCTTAATGCAGGAGCCATTTTATTACACAGCGTACCTGCAACTATCATAACATCCGACTGGCGAGGGCTAGGACGAAATACAACACCAAAGCGATCTAAATCATATCGTGAGGCTCCAGCTTGCATCATTTCCACAGCGCAGCATGCAAGGCCAAATGTCATCGGCCACATAGAACCAGTTCGCCCCCAGTTAATAACTTTATCTAAACTAGTAGTAACAAACCCTTTTTCTAATACGCCCTCAATGCTCATCTTACTAGTCCCAATCTAATGCTCCTTTCTTCCATTCATAAATAAAACCAATAACAAGAATACCAAGAAATATCATCATTGCAACAAATCCGAATAGACCAATTTCATTCAAGACTACCGCCCATGGAAATAAAAATGCGATCTCTAAGTCAAAAAGAATAAATAAAATAGCAACTAAATAGTATCTCACATCAAATTTCATTCGCGCATCTTCAAAAGCTTCAAAACCACATTCGTAAGGTGAAAGTTTCTCACTATCAGGGCTATTAGGCGCAAGCAACCAACCTATTGCTATTGGCACTACCCCTATAGCAAGCCCTACAAAAATAAATATCAGAATTGAGAAATAATTTTCTAGCATCTATTATTACAGGAAAAAATAAAAAACAATAAATTATATGTCATTTAAAAATTCTTTTTAAATAACTCTTATTTAGACTCATAAAAATGTAAGCTTATTCCAATACAAATGCTTATCATATCATTTCATCAAAAACCATTTATCTATAGGATATTATGGTGCCGACGGCGAGACTCGAACTCGCACAGCTTTCGCTACCGCCCCCTCAAGACGGCGTGTATACCAATTTCACCACGTCGGCAGCTTAATTTACAATTTAAGAATAAAATCTTATTAAATTTCTAATATTCTATTAGAAATTTAATTTAATCCTACCCCTCTAGGTTATTTTGGTATTTCTGCGGCTTTCGACACCCCTTCATTAGCAGGAATTTGCGGCGCAGCAGTAGTCGGTATTTCTGCTGCAACTGAAGACTGATCAGATTTCTTTTCTGACACTGAAGACTGACCAGGTATTTTTTCTGAAACTGAAGACTGACTAGGTATTATATTATCCATAACACCTTTACTCTCTGATTTATTAACTGAGAGATATGTAAGTCCTAGGGTAGAAATAAAAAATACTGTCGCCAGAATCCCTGTAGTCCGGCTTAAAAAATTTGCTGAGCCACTCGCACCAAATAAGCTCCCTGAAGCACCGCTACCAAAAGCAGCCCCCATATCCGCTCCCTTACCCTGCTGCAGTAAAATTAATACAATTACACTCACAGCTGATGCTACATTAACAATCCAAATAAATGTTTCCAATTTCTACTCCATGAGAATCAATTGTTTGCTGCCATACAAATTGAAATAAACTCGTCTGGAAGCAATGATGCCCCTCCAATTAAACCTCCATCAATATCAGGCATAACAAATAACTCCGTAGCATTATTTGCTTTTACACTACCACCATAAAGAATTTGTATCTTAGTTGCAATCTGAGTGTTGTGACTGGCAACCCTATTTCTAATAAAACTATGTATATCTTGAGCTTGCTGAGGCGTAGCTGTTCTTCCAGTTCCAATAGCCCAAATTGGTTCGTAAGCCAGGACAGCATGTTCTAAGGCTTCCACGCCAACTAGCTCAATAACCGCATCTAATTGTTCACCTACTATTTCTTCTGTAAGTCCAGCTTCCCGCTGATCTAAACTCTCCCCAACACATAGAATTGGAATCAAACTATTCTCAAGTGCTGCCTTAAATTTATGAGAGACTATTTTGCTGTCTTCACCATATAAAGTACGTCTTTCTGAATGCCCAACAATCACATAATGGCAGAAAAAATCATTCAACATTATTGCTGACACTTCACCAGTGAATGCTCCTTTAACATGCTGGCTTATATTCTGTGCTCCCCAAGAAATATGAGTATCTTTTAAGAGAGAAGATACTTGCGATAGATATGGATATGGCACGCATACTGCATAGGTTGCTTTATCAGCCCCCAAAGTACCAGCAACAACTTTATTCAACAAGCTATTATTTTGCTCTATTCCACCATGCATTTTCCAGTTGCCGGCAACTAGTTTCTTACGCATAGCTATTTTCCTAAAAAGTCAAAAGTGTAGGATCTTACCTGTGAATANATACAGGGTCAATCATAGCAAAACTTATACATTTAGTGCATTAAGAATAAAAATATAACCTCATGTTAGCACGAATAATTAATTGGTATATAGAAGCATTTTGTTATAAACAAAAAAATATACTTTCTTTATATATAGATTCACAAAAAATTAAGTAAAAATTACTTAATAAGTATATTTTCTGTGCTTGGGTATTACAAATTATCCAACACGCCCAGTTATATAATCTTCAGTCATTTTATTCTTAGGCTTTATGAAAATATTATCTGTAACACCAAATTCAATTAACTCTCCCAGATACATATAAGCTGTGTAATCTGATACTCGTGCAGCTTGCTGCATACTATGTGTAACTATCAATATAGTAACTTGTTTTTTAAGGTCTGCAATAAGCTCTTCTATACTTACAGTAGCGATCGGGTCAAGAGCTGAAGTAGGCTCATCAAATAATAAAATTTCTGGATCGGTAGCAAGCGCACGAGCAATACATAACCGTTGTTGTTGTCCACCAGAAAGTTCAAAGGCTAGATTATGGATACGATCCTTCACCTCATCCCATAACGCTGCACCACGAAGAGCATCTTCAACTTTTTCATCTAATACGAGCTTCTTGGTTATCCCTCGCACACGTAGGCCATACGCAACATTCTCATAAATGGATTTAGGAAATGGATTAGGTTTCTGAAATACCATGCTAATACGCATCCGTACTTCAATTGGATCTACATCACTAGAAAGAATATTTACATTATCTGGCTGCAATATAATTTCACCGGCATACTGATTACCAGGATATAAATCATGCATACGGTTAAAACATCTTAGTAAAGTTGATTTACCGCACCCTGATGGACCAATTAAGGCCGTTACTTTCTTCTCATGCAACAACATGTTAACGTTTTTGAGTGCATGAAATTCACCATAATAAAAATTAAGATCCCTNATTTCAGATTTACTCTGAACCATTGAGATATTGTCAGCATCCTTACCCTGTATGCTTTTCCTAATTTTAGTCTGAGGTTCATTTTCTTGGGTATTCTTAGATCCCGCCATTTTCCTTCCTTCTTATAGGGCCTATTCTTATAAATATTCTCAAGTTAAACCTGGACCTATGCAATCCAAGAATTTATATCCTCTTAAAAAACATCATCTTTCAAATTTTCTTACTACCATTTAATTTTTTTACGCATATGATAACGAATATAAATGGCTAGCGCATTCATAGTAAGTGTCATGATTACTAATACTAGCCCTGCAGCAGCGGCATTTACTTGAAATTCTTCCTGAGGACGTGAAACCCAATTAAACATCTGAATTGGCATTACAGTAAAAGGTGCTGTCAGCCACTCAAATGATATGAAAGGAAACCCTCCTGTAATTGGTGATGGCGGTAAGAATGCAATAAAAGTTAGCGCTCCAATAGTAATAATAGGTGCCGTCTCACCAATTGCTCTAGCTAATCCAATAATCACACCAGTCATGATGCCTGCAGCCGAATATGGAAGCAAGTGATCTGATACAGTTTGCCACTTGCTTGCCCCAAGGGCATAAGCACCCTCACGAATACCTACAGGAACCGCTCGTATTGCCTCCCGAGTGGCAACAATTACCACTGGTAAAATTAGCAGCGCTAATGCCAACCCTGCTGACAGTACGCTTTGACCAAAACCTAATTGATATACAAACAGACCTAAAGCCAATAATCCATAAACAATTGAAGGTACTCCAGCCAAATTAGTTATATTTATTTCTATTATTTCTGTAATGATATTTCTCGGTGCATATTCTTCTAGATAAACACCTGTTCCAATTCCAATAGGTACTGCGGTAAATGCTGTAACCAACATCACCAATATAGTACCAACCCAAGCTGAAAGTATGCCAGCAGCTTCTGGATGACGTGAAGGAAATGATGTAAAAAATTCTAATGTCAAACGTGGCATTCCATCAATCAACATATGAGCAAATAAAGCAATAAAGGTAAAGACCGCAACCATCAAAGCAAATATGCCAACAACCATGAACAGCTTATCAAATCTTTTATGACGCGCAATCATAAGCCGAATTTCTTGAAGCCCTTTTGTTTTATGCATTAGCATTAATTCCGTTGAGTACAAATAAATTGACTATCAAAATATAAAACCCATATAACCAGAAAATTTAATTTAAATTTATACATTATGGACAAAATTAATATACTTCACGATATCGTTTTCGTAGCATATGCCCTAGAACATTAAATGTAAGCGTTAAAAGTAGTAAAGTAAGGCCGGCAGCAAAAATAGTCTGATAACCAGTGCTTCCATGCGGCAAGTCTCCTAGACTTACTTGTACAATATAAGCAGTAATAGTTGCAGCTGGCTCCATTGGATTCCAGGTCAGGTTAGGCTGCATACCAGCTGCTATTGCCACTACCATTGTTTCTCCAACTGCACGAGAAATACCGAGAATATATGATGCAGCAATTCCTGAAAAAGCCGCTGGTATCACAACTCTAGTAGCAGTCTGAAATCGTGTCGCTCCCATTGCATAAGACCCCTCTCGAAGATGCATTGGTACTGCCCTCATCGCATCTTCAGATAGTGAACTAATATATGGAACTATCATGATACCCATAACCAGCCCAGCAGAAAGCAAACTAAATCCTGGCAACTCCGGGAATATTTCTTGTAATAAGGGGGTAATAAATAATAATGCAAAATAGCCATATACAACAGTTGGAATGCCGCCAAGTAATTCTAAAAAAGGCTTAGCAACCTCTCGCACAGTGAATGGTGCAAATTCCGAGAGATATATGGCAATAATAGTTCCAAGAGGAATTGCTACAATCAATGCAACTAATGAGCTTACAACTGTGCCAGAAATTAATGGAAGAATTCCATAATGTGCGTCATCAAATAGTGGGGTCCATTGTGTATCAGTAAGAAAATCCCAAAAAGAAACTTGTTCAAAAAACACTAAAGACTCTTTAACAAGCATTACAACAATTGAAAACGTAATAGCTACTGAAGTAAGTGCCATCATAAATAAAATGGCCTCAATAATACGCTCTCGTATATGACGACGATAACTATATCCTAGTTTTCCAGATTGACCGTTCTTGGCAAAGAGTTGCAAAGGCATAAAAAATACCTTATTTATCAATGAAATTTTAATTTATGTAATATTACTTTGATAATGTTACATTCATATGACAAATAAAATATTCCCTATTAATTCACTCTATTTTATTAATTTGAACAAAGTATTTACAATTAAATAAATACTAATGCAGAATATACCAAAACAACTAACTTCAGAATATTGCATTGAAACATTAACTCTTGAAAGCTAATAATTCCTTATAAAATCAAGATATTACCAGATTAACTGCTATATTTACTCTACTGTCTTGAAGAAGAATTGGCTATAAATAAGTAAATTATATCCCTATCAAGTTTCAATAATTTTATTTCACAAATCTAGTTAATTTTTTAAGCATAACTCAAAATAAACAATATAATTATTTGAAAAATAATTAATTATCTAGACAGCTTCTGTTTTTTGTTCTTCTCCGGTATCCTCTTTGCTAATAAAGGTATTTTCAATATCATCAGCTCCTGCTTTCTGCCTTTTTCTTAAATTATGGAAAGCCAAGCCAGTTCCAGCTGGAATAAGTCGTCCAACAATCACATTCTCTTTTAGTCCACGCAAATTATCTTTCTTACCCATAATTGCCGCCTCAGTAAGGACGCGTGTTGTTTCCTGAAAAGATGCAGCTGAAATAAATGAGTCTGTAGAGAGTGAAGCCTTAGTGATCCCTAGCAGAACAAATTGATATTCTGCTGGCTTCTTACCATTAGCCTCCATCTTCTCATTCTCAGTCAATATATCAGCACGTTCTACTTGCTCACCCAATATAAATCTAGTATCCCCAGGATTGACAATCTGAACTCGACGCAACATCTGACGTACAATAACCTCAATATGCTTATCATTAATCTTTACACCTTGTAAACGATAAACATCTTGTACTTCATCAGTAATATATCGTGCTAATGCCTCTACTCCAAGCAAACGCAGAATATCATGTGGATCAGCAGGGCCATCAACGATATTCTCTCCCTGAGTTACTACCTGACCATCATGCGCTGTCACATGCTTATCTTTTGGTATAAGATATTCATGTGCAACACCTTCTGTATCAGTAATAACTAGCCGTTGCTTACCTTTAGTATCTTTACCGAAAGACACAACACCAGTAACTTCTGCTAACACACCCGCATCTTTCGGTGAACGAGCTTCAAATAATTCTGCAACACGAGGCAAACCACCGGTAATATCACGGGTTTTTGAACTCTCGTGCGGAATTCTGGCTAGAACAGATCCAACACTTACTTGCTGTCCATCACGTACAACTATGACTGATCCAGTTTGGAAAGTAATGTTTACTGATAATTTATCATCACCAGAATGCTTTACTTCCTCCCCTTTTTCATCCAACAACTTAACTAGCGGGCGCAATCCTTTTGCTTGGGACACACCACGTCGTTTTGGATCAGTAACTACCATTGATGATAATCCTGTTACATCATCAATTTGTTTAGCGACAGTCAACCCTTCTTCAACATTCTCAAAACGCACCTTACCGGCATATTCGGTAATTATTGGCCTAGTATGTGGATCCCATGATGCCATGACCTGACCAGCTTTTACAGCTGCTCCATTACGAACTAACAAAGTTGCGCCATATGGGGCCTTATGTCGCTCACGTTCTCGCCCATTATCATCATGCACTACCATCTCCCCGCTACGAGAAATTGCCACTAACTCTTTACGAGAGTTTGTTACATACCGCATTGTTGGAGAGTAACGTACAGTCCCATTCGATTTACTCTCTATTTGACTTGCTACTGCAGTTCTTGAAGCAGCCCCACCTATATGGAATGTGCGCATAGTAAGCTGGGTGCCAGGCTCACCAATAGATTGCGCTGCAACAACACCAACTGCTTCACCTAGATTTACCATTGTTCCTCTTCCCAGATCTCGACCATAACATTTCGCACATAGCCCATGCCGAGTATCACATGTAAGCGGAGTACGCACCTTTACCTCATCTATACCAAGTGACTCAATATTAGCAACAGCATTCTCATCCAGAAGAGAACCTACAGGATAGACAATTGCCTGATTTTCTGGATTAATGACATCGATTGCCGCTACTCTACCGAGAATACGCTCGTGCAATGCTTCAATAACTTCACCTCCCTCAACTAAAGCTTTCATTGCTACACCATTTACTGTATTACAGTCATTTTCAATAACAACAAGATCCTGAGTTACATCTACTAATCTCCGTGTAAGATAGCCTGAATTTGCAGTTTTCAATGCTGTATCAGCCAATCCTTTACGTGCTCCATGAGTAGAAATAAAATATTGTAGTACATTGAGACCTTCTCTAAAATTTGCAGTAATAGGCGTCTCAATAATTGAACCATCAGGCTTTGCCATCAAGCCCCGCATACCTGCTAACTGACGTATTTGTGCAGCAGAACCACGCGCGCCGGAATCAGCCATCATATAAATAGAATTAAATGATTCCTGCATTAGCGGTTTTCCCTTCTTATCTTTCCTTATTTTCCCACTATGCTGGTCATATACTGGTTCTGTGCCAAGTTGATCCATCATTGCCTTAGCAACTTTGTCACCAGCACGCCCCCAAATATCAACTACCTTGTTATAACGCTCACCCTGAGTCACCAAGCCTGAGGTATATTGAGCTTCAATTTCTTTTACTTCTTTCTCAGAACCACCAATAATATTTTTCTTATCATCTGGTACTAACATGTCATCTAGACAAATAGATATTCCAGCACGAGTCGAAAATGCAAAGCCATAATCTTTTAATTTATCTGCGAAAATTACTGTTGCACGCAAACCACAAAGGTGGAAGCTAAAATTAATAAGCTTAGATATTTCTTTCTTCTTAAGAGATTTATTTATTAAAGGGAATGGGAGACCCGATGGTAAAATCTCCGATAGAAGTGCTCGCCCTATAGTCGTATCATAACGTGTTACTTTTTTATGCTGCTCACCATTAGAATCTGTTTCAGATTCCTCTATTCTAACTTGAACCCTAGCATTTAGCTCAACTACACGACTCTCATAGGCACGAGATACTTCACTAATATTAGGAAACTTCATACCTTCCCCTCTTGAGCCTATCTTCTCACGAGTCATAAAATATAAACCCAATACTATATCTTGAGACGGCACAATAATTGGCTCTCCATTTGCTGGAGACAAAATATTATTGGAAGACATCATTAATGTACGAACTTCCATTTGCGCTTCTAAAGATAACGGGACATGCACGGCCATCTGATCACCATCGAAATCAGCATTAAATGCTACACATACCAATGGGTGTAGCTGAATGGCTTTTCCCTCAATTAAAACAGGCTCAAACCCTTGTATACCAAGACGATGTAGTGTTGGTGCACGATTCAACATTACTGGATGCTCACGGATAACATCTTCAAGAATATCCCATACTACTGGGGTTTCATTTTCTACCTCTCTTTTAGCTGCCTTAATAGTACTAGCTATACCCATTATCTCCAGTTTGCTAAAAATAAACGGCTTGAATAGCTCCAAAGCCATCTTTTTTGGCAGCCCACATTGATGAAGCTTAAGTTGTGGCCCAACAACAATTACTGAGCGCCCAGAGTAATCGACTCTTTTTCCAAGTAAATTCTGGCGAAAACGCCCCCCCTTGCCTTTGATCATATCTGCTAATGACTTTAATGGTCGCTTATTAGCACCAGTCATTGCTTTACCTCTACGTCCATTATCAAGTAATGAATCCACTGCTTCTTGAAGCATACGCTTCTCATTACGCACAATTATTTCAGGTGCTTTTAACTCAAGTAAGCGCTTCAAACGATTGTTACGATTAATAACTCTGCGATATAAATCATTCAAATCAGATGTTGCAAATCGCCCACCATCAAGAGGTACTAATGGCCTTAATTCTGGTGGCAGAGCTGGTAAAACTGTAAATATCATCCATTCAGGCTTAATGCCTGATTTATTAAATGCTTCTAATATTTTTAGACGTTTAGAAAGCTTCTTGATTTTTGTTTCTGAATTAGTTGCCTCCATATCTCGTCTAACATTATCAATTTCAATATTAATATTCAAATTGATTAATAAATCACGTATTCCCTCTGCACCCATACTCGCACTAAAGTCATCGCCATATTCTTCCATTTTAGCGAGATAATCATCATCAGTGAGCAACTGGCATCTTGCTAGTGGAGTCATCCCTGGATCGGTTACTACATAGGCTTCAAAATACAAAACACGCTCAATATCACGTAAAGTCATATCTAAAACCATCCCTAAACGAGATGGCAAAGACTTTAGAAACCAAATGTGAGCAACTGGTGAGGCTAGTTGTATATGCCCCATTCTCTCTCGCCTCACCTTTGATAAAGTAACTTCAACACCACATTTCTCACAAATTACACCTCGGTGTTTCAGACGCTTATATTTCCCACATAAGCACTCGTAATCCTTAACTGGACCAAAAATTTTAGCGCAAAATAACCCGTCCCTCTCTGGTTTAAAGGTACGATAATTTATAGTCTCTGGTTTTTTTACTTCCCCATAAGACCAAGAACGTATTTTCTCAGGTGAAGCCAGTCCAACTTTGATAGATTCAAATTCTTCCTTATGAGTAACTTGCTTAAATAAATCAAGTAGCGCTTTCATTTATCACTCCTGTTAATCAGGGGTCAATACAAAAAATTCGGCAATTAATAACTAAATACTAAAGATTAGAAAATTATCTCTAGTTAATTGTTTCAATGCCGGTCCAAATCTATATCCATCCCAAGCGAACGAATTTCTTTTACTAATACATTAAACGATTCTGGCATACCAGCATCAATTTTATGATCACCCTTTACAATGCTCTCGTATATCTTAGTACGCCCATTTAAATCATCAGATTTAACTGTTAGCATTTCTTGTAAAGTATATGCTGCTCCATATGCCTCTAAGGCCCACACTTCCATTTCACCAAATCGTTGCCCTCCGAATTGAGCCTTGCCACCCAATGGCTGCTGAGTTACCAAGCTATAAGGGCCTGTAGAACGAGCATGCATCTTGTCATCTACTAAATGGTGAAGCTTCAAGATATGCATGTAGCCAACTGTAACGGGACGATTAAAAGCCTCGCCTGTTCTACCATCATATAATGTAATCTGACCGGATCTAGGTAAGTCAGCAAGCTCAAGCATATCTTTAATTTCATGCTCGGTAGCACCATCAAATACTGGAGTCGCAAATGGCACACCATTTCTGAGATTCCCTGCTAACTCAATAATCTCTACATCTGAAAGAGAAGAAATATCTTCCTGTTTACCACTATTATTATATATTTTATTAACAAACTCTCTAATCTCAGCTGTGTCATATTGTGCACGAAGCATATTATCAATTTTTAGGCCTAACCCTTTTGCAGCCCACCCAAGATGAATTTCTAGAATCTGCCCAACATTCATACGAGAAGGAACACCAAGGGGATTTAGTACTACATCAACAGGAGTACCATCAGCCATGTAGGGCATATCTTCAACCGGAACAATCCTTGATATAACCCCTTTATTACCATGGCGTCCAGCCATTTTATCTCCAGGCTGGAGCCGTCTCCGCACAGCAATATAAACCTTCACCATTTTTTGCACACCAGGTGGCAACTCATCACCCTGGGTAAGCTTCTTTTTCTTCTCTTCAAAAAAAGCATCAAAATCTAATCGCTTCTGAGATAGACCTTCTTTTATCTGCTCTAATTGAGTGCTTGCCTCTTCATTAGATAAGCGAACATCAAACAAAGAATGTGGCTCTATACTATCAAGATATTCTTTTGTAATACGCGCCCCTTTTAAAAGTTTATTAGGTCCGCCTTTTGCCACCTTGCCTTTAAGTAAGCGTTTAATACGCTCAAATGCATCAGACTCTACAATCCGCATCTGATCATAGAGATCTTTTTTATACCGATTTAATTCGTCATCAATAATCTGCTGTGCACGTTTATCTCGATCTATCCCTTCTCGAGTAAATACCTGCACATCAATAACTGTGCCCGAAATACCTGATGGAACACGTAATGACGTATCCTTTACATCTGATGCCTTTTCACCAAAAATTGCACGTAAAAGCTTCTCTTCTGGAGTTAGCTGCACCTCTCCTTTTGGAGTAACCTTGCCAACTAACACATCACCTGCTTCAATTTCAGCTCCAATATAAATTATGCCAGAATCATCTAAACGGTTAATCTGTACTTCAGAAAGGTTCGATATATCCCCAGTGATTTCTTCTGTGCCTAATTTTGTATCACGACTAACTACAACAAGCTCTTCAATATGAATAGATGTAAAACGATCTTCAGAAACAATCCTCTCAGAAATTAAAATTGAATCCTCAAAGTTATAGCCATTCCACGGCATAAATGCTACCAGCATATTTTGACCCAAGGCCAATTCACCTAAATCTGTAGAAGCACCATCAGCAATTACATCTCCAGCGGCTATTACATCTCCATCTTTAACCAAAGGTCTTTGATTTATATTCGTATTCTGATTAGAGCGGGTATATTTTGTAAGATTATAAATATCAACACCTACTTCACCTGCTCGTGTCTCCGCATCATGCACTCTTACTACAATTCTCCCTGCATCCACATAATCTACTATTCCAGAGCGCCCAGCCATTACTGCAGTACCAGAATCCATTGCTACCACCCGCTCTATTCCAGTACCAACAAATGACTTCTCAGCGCGAAGACAAGGTACTGCTTGACGTTGCATATTTGATCCCATCAAAGCACGATTAGCATCATCATGCTCTAAAAAAGGAATTAATGAAGCTGCAACTGAAACAATCTGAGACGGCGCTACATCCATATATTCAATGCGATCAGGTGCAGCTAAGGTAAATTCATTCTTATGACGACAAGAAACAATATCCTTAACAAATTTATTACGGCTATCTAACTCTGCATTTGCTTGAGCAATAATGAACTGCCCTTCTTCTATTGCTGATAAATAATCAATCTCATCTGTCACCTTATTATTTTTTACTTTACGATATGGAGTTTCAAGAAAACCGTATTCATTAGTACGAGCATATAATGCAAGCGAATTTATAAGCCCAATATTTGGTCCTTCTGGAGTTTCAATCGGACATACTCTGCCATAATGAGTCGGATGAACGTCTCGCACTTCAAAACCAGCCCTCTCTCTTGTCAACCCCCCTGGCCCTAAAGCAGATACCCTGCGCTTATGCGTAATTTCTGAAAGTGGATTTGTCTGATCCATAAATTGAGATAACTGACTAGAGCCAAAAAACTCACGTACCGCCGCAGATACAGGCTTAGCATTAATTAAATCATGAGGCATCAGGTTATCTGATTCCGCCTGACTTAAACGTTCTTTTACAGCTCGCTCAACCCTAATTAGCCCAGATCGAAATTGATTCTCTGCTAATTCTCCAACATAACGAACTCTACGATTACCAAGATGATCAATATCGTCCACTTCACCGCGCCCATTTCTGAGCTCCACCAATATTTGTATTATGCGAATAATATCTTCATTTGATAAAGTAGTTGGACCAGTCAGTTCAGTTTTACCAACACGACGATTAAATTTCATCCGTCCAACTGCCGATAAATCATAGCGATCAGATGAATAGAATAATCCATTAAATAATGCCCTGACAGCCTCCTCAGTTGGTGGCTCTCCAGGTCGCATCATGCGATAAATCGCTACCTGAGCAGTCAATTGGTCAGTTGTATCGTCTATTCTTAAAGTCTGTGATATATATGAACCATGATCAAGCTCATTTGTATATATAGAATAAATTTTCTCAATATCAGACTCATGAAATTTAGCAATAAGCTCCTCAGTAATTTCATCATTAGCCTGCGCTAAGATCTCTCCAGTTTCCTGATCTAACACATTATGACCTAACACTCTCCCCAATAAAAAATCCTCTGGCACCGCAAGTTTATCTATCCCAGCTTTTTCTAATTCTCTAATATGCCTTGCAGTAATTCGTTTATCTTTCTGAACAATTATTTTTCCATTTTTAGTGACAATATCAAGGCGAGCAATATCACCACGTAAACGCTCTGGCACCAGCTCAAAATTAATACCTTTTTTAGAGAAATTAAATACATCAAACTCAAAGAATCCAGCAAGAATTTGTTCTGAGGTATACCCTAAAGCCTTTAAAAGAACGGTAACGGGCATCTTCCGTCGGCGATCTACCCGAAAATAAAGGTAATCTTTGGGATCAAATTCAAAATCAAGCCAAGATCCTCTGTACGGAATAATACGCGCTGAAAATAATAATTTTCCAGATGAATGAGTTTTGCCTCTATCATGCTCAAAAAATACCCCAGGAGAACGATGTAATTGAGATACTATTACACGCTCAGTACCGTTAATTACAAACGAACCAGTTGTAGTCATCAGAGGAATTTCCCCCATATAAACTATCTGCTCCCTAACTTCCTTTGGTGTCGGCTTGGAAGACTCCTTGTCCATGATAGTTAACCGTGCTCTAGCACGTAATGGCGAAGCATAAGTAAGGCCACGTTGCTGGCACTCTTTAACATCAAATGGAGGAGCACCAAGAATATAGCTCACAAAGTCAAGACGAGCATTCTTTGAATGACTTTCAATTGGGAAAATAGAAGTAAATGCAGCTTGCAGCCCACGGTTTTCCCTTTCTTCAGCAGGAACATGCTCTTGTAAAAAAGCTTCGTAAGATTCAAGCTGTGTTGCAAGTAGATACGGAATTGGTAAAACACTTGCACTTTTTGCAAAACTTTTGCGAATACGCTTTTTCTCGGTAAATGAATAACTCATAGAATTTCTCCAGGGGCGCAGAAAACAAAATTTAAGCTTTTGATTACTGTGTTATACACTTGTGACACTATTAAATTATGGAGCTAGTAAAACAACACTAGCGACACTTGGTGTGTCGCTAGTGTTAATCCTCTAAACAATATTATTTAAGCTCACAAGTTGCACCAGCCTCAGTTAATTGCTTCTGTATGGCTTCTGCATCCTCTTTGGAAACTCCTTCTTTCACTGGCTTTGGTGCGCCATCCACTAAATCCTTGGCTTCTTTTAAACCCAAGCCAGTAATAGCGCGTACAACCTTAATTACGCTAACCTTACTCTCACCAACTGCTGACAAAACTACCGAAAATTCAGTTTTCTCTTGTGCTTTATCAGAAGAAGCTGCAGGAGCAGCAGCTGCAACAGCAGTTGCAGCTGCTGAAACATTAAATTTTTCTTCCATGTCTTTAATTAACTCTGATAATTCCAGTACGGTCATTTTTGATATTGACTCTAGAACCTCTGCTTTGGCATCAGCCATAATTTTCTCCTAATAAATATAAATTTTAGTTTTGTCTTGATTTTGAATCTATAAATTAAATCCTGTAAATTAAATAAAACATTCTATTTCTGATCTCGAACAGCTACGAGCCCACGAGCAAATCTTGTTGGCACTTCATTCAATGTCCTAACAAATTTAACAATAGGCGCCTGCATTGTACCCAACAGCTTCGCAATAAGTTCTTCACGGCTCATCATGGTGGCAAGATTATTGATGTCCTTGTTAGATAAAATCACATTAGGCATGGCCCCAATTTTAATTACAAGTTTCTTATTATCCTTTGAAAACTCATATAACACCTTTGCCACAGCCACAGGGTCCTCACCAATACAATAAGCTAATGGACCTACTAAATTTTGTGAAAGATCAGAAAATGGAGTGCCTTCCACCACACGTCGTGCAAGTGAATTCTTTATAACTTGAAAATAGACCCCAGATTGGCGAGCATTTGCTCGTAACTGGTTCATGTCTCCAACTTCCAAGCCCCTATATTCTGCAACAATAACAGCCTGAGCATTTACTAATTTAGCACCAACTTCAGAAACTACCGCCTTTTTTTCTTCCAGATTAAGACTCAAGTTACATTCTCCATCAGTTATATTCAGTGAAATTATTTCTTTACAAATGAAACTTTGTAAGTCCATCTCTTCACCATATAGTGGCGAACTTATTTCAGGAGAAAATAAAATTCCTGCTTTCGATTACGCCATCTACGCTGGGCACTAAAAGCAACAAATAAATAATTAAAAATTAGAACAAATAATGCTCATAAATTTAAAATTCACCTGCTCCCTTTTATATTTAAGTCCCTAAGCAATAAAATCATATTTCTTCAATCTACCACTTACAAACCCCAACGGTCTTTGATAGCCTATTGGATTAATTTAGCCCCTATCCAACAGCCCAAAGTTTTATTAACAAATTCATGTCATAACATCAAACTAGCGTGATCCACCCTTATCCCAACTCCCATAGTACTGGATACTGCCATCCTTTTAAGATATACACCCTTGGATGTGGCTGGCTTTGACTTATTAAGCGCCTCTATTAGGGCCAATATATTCTGTTTTAATTCTTCTAAACCAAATGAAGCACGGCCTATTGTGCATTGCACAATTCCAGCTTTATCTGAACGGTATTGGACCTGTCCTGCCTTAGCATTTTTAACTGCACCAACAACATCCGTGGTTACGGTACCTACCTTAGGATTAGGCATAAGACCCCTCGGACCAAGTATTTGCCCCAATTGACCAACAATGCGCATAGCATCAGGGCTAGCAATTACCACATCAAATTCTATTTTTCCTGATTTTATTTGTTCTGCCAAATCTTCAAACCCAACAATATCAGCACCAGCATCAAGTGCAGCCTTAACTGTATCACCTTGTGCAAATACTGCTACCCGAACAACTTTACCAGTACCTGCCGGTAATACTACAGAACCACGTACTGTCTGATCTGATTTTTTTGCATCAATACCTAAATTGACTGCTATATCAACCGACTCATCAAATTTTGCTGTAGCCGTTTCTTTAATGATCTCTAATGCCTCTAGGAGAGGATAAGCTTTTTGGCTATCAACCTTGCTTGAAATTTCCTTAAATCTTTTAGATATATGTCCCATGCTAATTACCCCTCAACCTCTATACCCATACTACGAGCACTTCCAGCAATAGTCCGCACTGCTGCATCTATATCAGCAGCAGTTAAATCAGGTTCTTTCGCCTTAACAATTTCTTCCAACTGTAGCCTTGTCAATTTCCCAACCTTATCAGTATGTGGCCTAGGACTTCCTTTAGCAACTCCAGCAGCTTTTCTAATTAATACAGCTGCTGGAGTTGTTTTCATAATGAACGTAAAGCTCTTATCAGCATACGCTGTAATCACTACAGGCACTGGAAGCCCTGCTTCCATTTTCTGAGTGGCCGCATTGAATGCCTTACAAAACTCCATAATATTTAACCCACGCTGACCAAGTGCAGGACCAATAGGTGGACTTGGATTTGCTTTTCCTGCTGGCACTTGTAACTTGATATAAGCTACTATCTTTTTTGCCACAACAACTCTCCCATTCAATACACATGAATCCTAGTGTACCCATGCAATAAATAATTTATAACTAAATATAACTAAATCTAAAATACCTAATTATGCCTATTTAATCATTTATGATTTTTCAACCTGACTAAAATCTAACTCTACTGGTGTAGGACGACCAAAAATTGAAACAGAAACCCTAATTTTACTTTTTTCGTAATTAACATCTTCTACGTTACCATGAAAGTCTGTAAAAGGGCCCTCCTTGACCCGCACAGCCTCACCATTCTCAAATAACACTTTAGGCCTAGGTTTCTCAACACCCTCTTGAATCTGTCTCAGAATATTCTGTACTTCATTTACACTAATTGGTGTTGGATGCATAGCAGATCCACCTACAAAACCTGTAACTTTAGCTGTATTTTTAACAAGATGCCATGTATCGTCATTCATCTCCATCTCTACCAATATATAACCTGGAAAGAATTTTCTTTCACTTATATTCTTTTGACCAGCCTTCATTTCAACCACTTCTTCTACTGGAACTAGTATTTCTCCAAATTTATCTTGCATACCAGCCCGATCAATACGATCCCGTAAGGTACGCTGAATGCTTTTTTCATAACCAGAGTAAGCATGAACAACGAACCATTTTTTATCCATTATCCTCTCCATACGACATCAGAGACTTAATAAGCATCAATAACCCAGCATCTACTAACCATAAGAAAATCGCCATCACAACAACGAAGGCAAAAACAAGACCTGTCATCTGCATTGTTTCCTTTCTATTGGGCCATACTACCTTCTTTGTTTCTTCTCTCGACTCTCTACTAAAAGCATAAAACTGCTTGCCTTGTACAGTAAACCAAGCTACCGTCACCGCCAAAAAGAATCCTAATAATACCGAAACAACACGAATCACCATGGCGCTATCACGAAGGTAATAAAACCCAGCAATACCTGTCGCCAATAACAGAAGCGCGAATCCGAGTTTAATCTTGTCCACTCTATTCCACTCCGTTTGTAATACTCATAAATTAAAAAAAATCATATAAAAACAGTTTCATAAAAACATATTTTTGTATGATAACCTATCATTCCGGTTTACCTCTATTACATAAGTATTTAGCATCAAATATACTGTATCACTAACTTTCTCTTTTACTATCAAAATCTTTTTTTGGCAGGCCAGGAGGGCATCGAACCCCCAACCTTCGGTTTTGGAGACCGACGCTCTGCCAATTGAGCTACTGGCCTATATCCCATTAACAGTCTAGGAATTAATAAGCATCAAAAATCGGGCGATCATAACAAACTAAATCTAAAGTTATATAAAAATTTATAAACCCCTAATCCTGACTCCTCCCTCCATAATTAACTGCTATTCAATAATCTTTGACACTACACCTGCACCAACTGTTCTACCACCCTCACGAATAGCAAAACGTAAACCTTCTTCGCATGCAA
>PBKR01000014.1 GCA_002721545.1 Nitrosomonadaceae bacterium
CTTCTAAGTCTTTGCTTAACAAGGGCTCGCCACTACCGCTGAGGTTGACAAACTTAAGTCCTAAAGGAATGGCTTCATCCACCACCTTGTGGAACAATGTCATTGGAAATTTTTCAAGAAATCCTTCTTCCCGGCCAGTCGATTGGGGGCACATCGGGCAATTAATGTTACAGGCACCATCCATTTCTAGGTTGAGTTGCTCGACTTCTTCTATTATCACGATAGGAAGACTCCAATTTTTAAGGTAGGTATAATTGTTTTCACAGTTAATACTAATTTATCGATATTTTTTGAAAATAAATCAAGTTTAATTAAGCCTTTTAAACTGTGCCACTAAGCCCTTATTCTCTAAATGTTCCTGGCACGGTTATTTGAGCTTTAGGCAGCCCTCATCAGCCAAAATTTAACAGGAGAACAGCCAAGAAGCAAATAATATAAAAAAAGGTAACTGCCTTTTAAGGTAAAGAGAAATAAATAGTCGTAAGGCATTTTACTAAAAAATTGTTGCATCTTTAACTTAATATACCCTATCATAAATCAAAGAGTTGGGCATTAAATATCTAATGCGGGAGCTTGGCAAATCACCATCTGGTTAAGTTTTTTAAGCTTTATGCTGATCAGTCCACGCTATCTTAGGTGGAAAATCTAAAGAACGGATAGTCTTGTTAGGAATGCCTGGGGGCACCTTCTTTGATTTGGTTCTAGTCCTTATATTTGTATCCAACGAAACATTCAAACACAATTCTTGTAACCAAATTAAAGGCCTTGTCTTGTGAAAATTCTTATTACAGGGGATAGGGGGTATATTGGGAGTGTNTTAGCGCAAGTGCTTTCGGAGCATTCCTATGACATCGTGGGTTTTGATACGGATTATTACAGAGGCACNGACCTCTACTCTGTTGAACGGTCCTATCGGAAAATNACCAGGGATATCAGGAGTGTTTCCCCTGAAGATGTGCAGGGTGTGGANGCTGTGGTGCATTTGGCGGGCCTTTCCAATGATCCTTTGGGTGAGTTGGCTCCAAATCTGACGGAAGATATTAATTTAAGGGGAACTCTACAGCTTGCCCGTTTGGCCCGGGAAGCTGGTGTTAAACGGTTTGTCTACGCTTCTTCACAGAGCATGTACGGTATTTCAAATACTGACGATGAGCTGGATGAAGATGACAGCGATAAAAATCCTCTTACTGCCTACGCTAGAACCAAATGGGACGCCGAATTGCAACTCAAGGAATTGGCGAACGAAAATTTCACCATCGTATGCTTCAGACCTTCAACTGTTTTTGGGGCCAGCCCCAGACTTCGTTGCGACATCGTTTTCAATAATCTGGTCGCCTGTGCTTACACCACTGGCAAAATAGAGATTAAAAGTGATGGCACTCCGTGGCGGCCAGTGGTGCATGTACGGGATGTGTCCAGTGCTTTTTTAGCCGGACTGGAAGCACCCAAGGAGTTGGTCGCCGGTCGATCCTTTAATGTGGGTATTACCAATGGAAATTATACTGTTAGGGACTTGGCGGAGGCGGCGCAAAAAGCGGTTCCGGGCAGCACCCTGACTTTCACCGGTGAACATGGTTCTGACTCCAGAACATATAAAATCAGTTTCAAAAGGATATTAAGTGAACTGAAGGACTACTATAAGCCCGAGTGGAATCTTGAACGCGGTGGGCGCGAACTGGTTGCGCTTTTTGAAAAAACCGGGTTTACCGAGGACCAGTTCAGAGGGCTTACTTGTAACCGTTTGATGTCCTTAAAGCATATAGCGCAATCTAATCAGATTAATAAAGATTTATTCTGGGCATAGCATGACACAAACTTTGCATGAAGCCATTAGCGTTTGCCGTATTTGTAATCAGGGAAAAATAGAGATCATTCTTGACCTGGGAGAGCATCCCCCTGCCAACAGTTTGCGGGAAGATTTGGATGAATGCGTTCCCGCGATCCCTCTTACCTTGGTCAGGTGTTCCAATTGCGGCACAGTCCAACTTTCCGAAACGGTGGCTCCAGAATATTTATTCAGGGATTATGTGTGGGTTACAGGAACCTCTGCCACCGCCCACGACTATAGTGATCTATTTTGCGAGGAGATGTTTAAACGGTGCGGGAAAGACCCGCAATTCGTTATGGAGGTAGCCAGCAACGATGGCACATTCTTAAAACGATTTAAAGATAAAGGTTGTCGGGTTCTCGGAGTGGACCCTGCCCAGAATATAGCCAAAATAGCTAACAAAAAAGGTATATTCACGTTACCCGAATTTTTTGGCCTGTCAGTTGCCGAGTCTATTGTTGGAGAGAGGGGACAAGCCGATTGCATTTATGCGCGCAACGTGGTCCCACATGTGGACAATGTGCATGATGTGATTTCTGGAATAGCGAGGTGTCTGAAAGCTGGAGGAACGGGCGCGATCGAATTTCACTACGCAAGGGTGATATTAGAGGAGCTACATTACGATTCAATTTATCATGAGCATTTGTATTACTTTTCTTTGCGAAGTATTTTTTTCCTTTTGCAAAAACATGGATTGAAGGCCTTTGATTTGATGGAGAGCCCTATAAGTGGCGGAAGTGTGGTACTGTACTTTTCGGCAAAGGAAAAAACCTCAGGAGAAAGTTTGCGACGAAAGCTGGAGGAAGAAGATGATTCTGGAATGAATGCTCGGGAAGCCTGGCAGAAATTTGCTGAATCTTGCCGCAAACACAGGAAGGAACTGATTCGTTTGGTTNNTGAAGAAGTGGATACCGGTTCCCGAATGGTCGGGTATGGAGCATCTGCGAGAAGTTCGACACTTCTGAATTATTGCGGGATCAATCAAACTCACCTTTCTTGTATTGCAGACCAGAATCCG
The DNA here is from genome assembly GCA_002721545.1 of Nitrosomonadaceae bacterium. Lineage (GTDB taxonomy): Bacteria > Pseudomonadota > Gammaproteobacteria > Burkholderiales > Nitrosomonadaceae > BJGV01. The sequence goes on from PBKR01000014.1 coordinate 2,847, forward strand.
CTAAAGCATAACAAACTCACTGCTGGAACCCATATTCCGATATTATCACCGGATGAGGTTTTTGCTGAAAACCCGGATGTGATTCTGTTGCTGGCCTGGAACTTTAAAGAGGAAATACTTTCCATTCTTAAAGACAAGTATTCTTTTTCTGGTAAGTTGCTGCTACCTCTCCCAGGAACGCCAAAAGTCGTCCATATTTAACCCCACTGAGTGATAATTGTTTATGAAATTTACTGAGCAGGAAATTCCCGATGTATGGGTCATTGAAGCCGAGCCTATCATTGATGGACGTGGGAGGTTTCGCCGTCATTTTTGCCGAGAAGAATTCGAGGAAAGAGGCATCGAAACCAGAATTGTTCAAACAAATATTTCTGAAAACAATGACCCTTTCACGCTTAGAGGGTTTCACTATCAGAGAAAACCGTTTGAGGAGAACAAGANTATATCCTGTGTCAAAGGAGCTATATACAATGTGGTGGTGGATCTGCGCCCAGAATCGGAAACATTTTTGAAATGGGTGGGGGTCAAACTGACCTCCGAGAACATGTTAAGCCTGCACGTGCCCTCCGGATGCGCCAATGCCTATTTGACCTTAGAAAATAATACAATGATCCTTTATTATATGTCGGAGTTTTATTCTCCCGGTTCTTATACAGGTTTCCGCTACAATGATCCCTTATTTAATATTGAATGGCCAGAAGAGCCAAAGATTATTTCTGAAAAAGATAAGAACTTTTCTGATTTTGATCCTAATTCATTAAAAATTAGGTGACAGATTTATCTATAAATGAGAAAGATGGAGGGTTCCATGCGAATTCTTTTAACCGGCGGGAGCGGTTTTTTAGGTAGGCATTTACTGCCCCTTCTTGAGAATCACCAAGTATTGGTATTGGGTAGGAGGAAAGCGGTTTTCCCTTATCGAAACGTATCCTATCTTAGATGTGATCTCTCTGATACCAGTACCTGGAAAAAGAGGGTTCGTGATTTCTCTCCTGATGCAGGGATTCATTTAGCTTGGACCGGGCTCCCGGACTACTCCCTTTCCCGTTGTCTGGAAAACTTCAATTCGACTATTAATCTGCTCAATATTCTTCTGTCTGCGGGATGTAAAACCATATTTACAGCGGGAACATGCTGGGAATATGGAAATGTTGCGGGACAGGTTAGGGAAATAGATATTCCTGGTCCCATGTCGTTATATCCGTCTTTTAAAACGGGACTGCATTTGATTTCTGAAAGCATGATGGCGGAGTGTGANGCCAACCTGATCTGGGGAAGGGTCTTTTTTGTTTATGGTCCAGGGCAGCGAGAAAGTTCTATCATTCCCACATGCTACAAGGCTATTAAAAATGGAATGGTTCCAGTGGTCAAAAATCCAGATGCCATCAACGATTTTGTCCATATCTCAGATGTAGTCGGTGCTATTAAAGCTTTGGTAGAGGCTCCNGGGGTTTCCGGGGTATTCAATTTAGGCTCTGGCACTCCGGGAAAGGTACGTCAAGTCTGTGGATATGTTGCAAGAAAATTGAACGCCGAGTCTAAAATTCCCGATTGGCAGAATCAGGGTGAGCAGTCAGGATTTTGGGCAGATATATCTTTAATAAAGAAAAGAACAGGTTGGGAACCAAAGCTTTCCTTGGAAGAAGGAATCGAACAAACAATTGACGAGTGGGAAGAGGCAAATGATCGTTCCTGAACAAGCGGCAATTCTTTGTGGGGGATTAGGAACTCGCTTGCGCCCGCTGACAGATAATATTCCCAAGCCCATGGTTCTGGTCAATGGCAAGCCGTTTTTGGAATATTTGCTCGTCCAACTCCAAGAGAATGGCATTAAGGAAGTGATTCTGATGACCGGTTACCTTGGTGAGCAAATATCGCAATTCTTTGGGGACGGGGCATCTTTAGGANTGCGCATTAAATATTCGCACGGCCCTNCGGAATGGGANACCGGTCGTCGCTTGATTGAAGCCAAGTCGCTTTTGAACGACTACTTTCTCCTTTTGTATTCGGATAACTTTATTCCTTTCAANCTTGAAAAATTAGCAAGGTTCTATGATGCCCAGCGCGGTCTGCTGGCTTTTGTTGTGCACCCAAAGTCTGAAGGTAATATACGTCTGGCGGAGGATGGCAAGGTCGAGGTATACGACAAAACCCGCAAGGAAGATGGGCTAAATTTTGTGGAACTGGGCTATATGATTGTTTTAAAGGAGGTTTTTGGGTACTTTGACGAAATAGATGTGAGTTTTTCGGATATAATTTTTAAGCTGGTATGCGATCAACAGGTTTCTGGAATAATCGTGCGAGATGCTTATCACAGCATTTCTGATCCAGAACGTTTGAAGTTGACGGAAGAATATCTAAAGCCCAAAAAAATTCTTCTAATTGACCGGGATGGCATACTTAATAAAAAAGCCCCAAGGGGCGAGTACATCACCTCATGGGAAGACTTTGTTTTTTTATCTNAAAATGTTAAAGGCATGCGTATGTTGGCGGAAGCGGGTTTTGAATTTATTGTTATTTCAAATCAGGCAGGAATAGCCCGCGGCATGATGACCCGGGAANCTGTTGACATCATCCATCAACAAATGAAAAAGGACTTGGAGAGAGAGGGTATTCCTATTCTGGATATTCTGGTTTGCCCTCACCACTGGGACGAAGGCTGTTTTTGCCGCAAGCCGAGTCCGGGCATGCTGTTTAAGGCGTCCAGGGACTGGTTGTTTCGTTTAAACAAAACTTTCTTTATTGGTGATGACCCGAGGGATTGCCAGGCAGCCTGCAATGCGGGGTGTGGTAGCATATTTATAGGAGAGCGGAGTGCAGTGGAAGCTCTGTCCCCCGAAGAACANCCGAGAGAAGTTTTTAACAACCTGGAAGAAGCGGTTCCATTTTTGATGAACTCATGATTATTTCAAGAACACCATTTAGAGTCAGTTTTGCGGGCGGAGGCACGGACCTGAGTGAATTTTATTTGAAAGAAGATGGCCTGGTTTTAAGTACCACCATCGANAAGTATCTTTTTGTTGCTGTAAAACAACAAACCTGTATGGCTGAATCCAAGTTTCGGATTAACTGGAGCCAGGTGGAGTTCAAAGACAACATAGACGATATAGAACATCCCATCGTTCGGGAAGCTTTGAGGATGATGAATATGGATGTCCCGCTTGAAATCTCAACGTTCGCGGATATTCCATCGCAAACAGGTTTGGGGTCTTCCAGTGCGTTCGCTGTAGGTTTGCTTCACGCTTTGTTTGCGATTAAAGGGAAGATGGTAACAAAGAGTGATTTGGCGAATATGGCGGCGCGTATTGAGGTGAATATCCTGGGCCGTCCTATCGGGAAGCAGGATCATTACGCGGCTGCTTATGGAGATTTGAATGTTTACACTTTTCATCAAGATGAAAGTGTGTCCGTAAATCCTGTTCTTTGCCGTGGAGATATAAAAAGAGCGGTTAGGAAGAACATCCTGATGTTTTATACAGCAAAGAGACGTGATGCCGGTGCAATCCTGGAAAAACAGAAAGCCATAATGAACGATAAACACCATGTGCTGGTAGGAATGAAAGATCTGGTTGAGCCTTTACGAAACATCTTTTCGACCGGGTCCAACCTGCATGAAATAGGCCCGCTTTTGCATGATGGTTGGAGGCTTAAAAAAAGCATCACTGAAGAAATTTCTTCTCCGGAAGTAGACGAGTATTACGAAAAAGCCATGAAGGCGGGGGCTTTGGGCGGAAAATTGCTTGGTGCGGGAGGGGGTGGTTTTATACTNCTTTATGTGGAACCGCAGAACCAGAAGACCGTTGTAGAAAGCCTGTCGGACTTGTATCAACTGCCCTTCGGCTTCGACAANGTGGGCAGTCAGATCACTTATTACGATCAAACTTCGGGTTAAAGATTTTGCTGGGGTTCGATTTTTTGTCCGAGCATTTAGATGAGATGTTTGCAGGTATTAGCAGTGTCAAAATTTTAACCATTGTGATTTCTGANGCCGGAGATAGAGGGAATATTTTTTCCGTCCAAATTGAAAGATCTGCTAAAAACTACTTTATATCCATAGTCATGGCCTGCCGNATATTAATTTAGATTCATAACAACGCAATTCAATCTATGAAGAATTTATTAAGCAATAAAAAAATCTCCGGGGTTATCTTTGGGTTAGCATTTGGAATAATTTTATGTCTTGTTCTCCCTATTTACTTTGAGTGGGTCAAAATTTCTGGATACGAAATTCCTCAAGACGATTTGGTAGGAGACTACTTTGTGGGTGTTCTATGGGCCTGTTTACTGGGAATAAGCATTCTGATTTGGCCCGTATCCAAATCAGATAAAACAGGACTGCTGTGGATATGGTTNGCCAAAGTTTTTGTTGCGTTGGGAATTTTACTGATTTACGAATGGATCTATCCCGATGATCAATGGAGTTATTTCTCTATTCCAGCAAAGCTAGGTTGGNAACCGNTCGAATATATAACAGNAGAAGGTGNAGGAACCAGAAGGATAGAAGCCATCGTATGGTNGNATAACCAGATTTTTCCTTCTGGTTCCTACCACGCATTAAAGGTAAGTTTCTCCATGGTCGGATTGATTGCGATTTATATATTTTACCGTGCGGGAATGCTCTTCATGGAAAAAAAAGGAAACCCAGCCTTTTTTTATGTTTTAGCACTGACCCCCACAGACTTGGTATGGGCATCCACATTGGGCAAAGAACCCATTGTTTTGTTCGGAATAGCCCTGTATGTGTATGGGGTTGTAGCATGGCAAAAGAAGGGACAAGCCTTCGCTCTCATATTTTCTGTTGCGGGGATTCTAATCGCGGCTTCCATCAGGTTTTGGTTAGCCCCCATATTAGTATTACCACTTTCAACTTTTTTGATAGTTGGAAAGGTAAATTTTTTTACTAAATTAATCTTTATAGGATTAGNNATTTACATATCTGCNACAAGCTTGGCAACANTGCAAAGCAGAGAAAAACTAACATCCATGCAGGATCATATTAACGAAATATCTGAANNATCACAANNCGGCGCTANGGGCNGNTCGGCTCAAAAACTCAAGCCCTTCAATANTNTTGGAGATNTACTAGCATTTCTCCCCTTAGGCTTTTTTACAGCATTATTCAGGCCCCTGCCTGGTGACGTCTATAGCCCTTTTGGTTTTTTGGCCAGTTTTGAAGGGTTATTTTTTTTATGGCTTTTTTTGCGCGCCCTGAAAAGATCATCATTAAGGGATTTAAAAAATCCTCTCATATNTTGGGGTGTTTTAGTGATTTTATCATGGACCTCTNTNTACGNATTTGTANCTTATCAAAATTTAGGCACAGCCATGAGATGGCGCCTTCAGATTCTTCCTCTGTTTCTTGGGTTATTGTTATATTTGGGCCGAAATAGAACAAAAACGATGTCCNCTCCTATCACCAAGCACGACATTACCCCATCCCAAACCAAGTAAATATCCTATGTGCGGATTTGCAGGCTTCATTGATACATCACTCCAAAACAACTCTGACCACCTGCACCAGACCGCCCAAAAAATGTCGAACGCTCTTCGTCATCGAGGCCCCGATGATTCTGGCGTATGGGTGGACCCTGCTGTTGGTGTAGCCCTGGGTCATCGAAGATTATCCATTCTTGACTTGTCCCCACAGGGACACCAACCCATGCTTTCTGCATGCGGTCGCTATGTCATGGTATTTAATGGAGAGATATACAATCATATTGAAATCCGCGGAGAGTTAGAAAGCTTGGGAAGCGCCTTCACCTGGCGAGGCCATTCGGATACAGAGGTGATGCTGGCGGCGATCAGTTACTGGGGATTGCACCATGCTCTCACTCGATTTATGGGGATGTTCGCCTTGGCCATTTGGGACATAAAAGAGCGAACTCTCCACTTGGCACGAGACCGGGCGGGAGAAAAACCCCTTTATTATGGTTGGATAGGAAAAGTTTTGCTGTTTGGTTCAGAGCTTAAAGCTCTGCGCAGGCACCCCGTCTGGAAGGAAGAAATCGACCCGGATACTTTAGCTCTTTTCATTCAACATTGTTATGTACCCACACCTTATTCCATTTACAAAAATATTTATAAAATAAAACAAGGGGCTGTTGCCTCATTCAACCATAAAAATATATCGCCATCGTCACCACCGCATCAAAAAAGTTACTGGCCCGCAAATGAACTTGCAATATCTGGAGAAAACGAACCTTTCCAAGGCAATGAATTGGAAGCCATAGAACATCTGGATGACCTGTTGAGACAATCCGTAAAACGACAAATGGTTGCAGATGTTCCCTTAGGAGCTTTTTTGTCTGGCGGCATAGACTCATCCACCATAGTAGCGATTATGCAACAGCAAAGCCATAGGCCGGTAAAAACTTTCACCATAGGTTTTTCAGAAGAAGCTTATAGCGAAGCCCGGCATGCAAAAGAAGTAGCCAGGCATCTGGGAACAGACCACACTGAACTTTATGTTACCCCGCAAGAAGCTATGGAGGTCATCCATAGGTTACCTCAAGTTTACGACGAACCTTTTTCAGACTCATCTCAAATTCCTACATATTTGATCTCACAATTGGCCCGTTCAAAAGTNACTGTNAGCCTATCCGGGGATGGAGGCGATGAATTATTTGGCGGTTACAACCGATATTTTCAAGGCCGGATAGTCTGGAATTATCTCAAAATGGTTCCTGATAATTTAAAGAGGGTTTTGCAAAGCACGGTAACTTCCCTTTCACCTCTGACTTGGGATGCTCTTGCCAAATGGTTGGCTCCCGTTTTACCTAACAAAGCCAAACAACCCAACTTCGGTAATAAATTTCATAAANTAGCTAAAGTCCTGAATAGCAAAAATCCAGAAGATATGTATTTAAAGCTCGTCTCCACCTGGCAAGTACCCGCAAGTGTTGTAAATAATTCCAAACAAAGCAGAACTTTTGTCTTGGACTCCAGGCCGTGGCCAAACCTGAAGGATTTCACCCAGCAAATGATGTTTTGGGATACCATGACCTATTTGCCGGACGACATACTTGTTAAAATCGACAGGGCCAGTATGGCAATGAGCCTGGAAACACGTGTGCCTTTTTTGGACCACAAAATTATTGAATTCGCCTGGAAATTACCCCTGCAAATGAAAATCAAAGATGGNCAAGGAAAATGGTTGCTCAGACAGGTATTGCACAAGTATGTTCCTCAAGATCTGGTCGAACGCCCTAAAATGGGTTTTGGGGTTCCCATCGATTCATGGTTGCGTGGCCCCTTGAGGGATTGGGCAGAAAACCTTCTAAGCGAGAGCAAACTAAGAAGTGAGGGGTTTTTCAACCCGGCACCTATCCGAAAGAAATGGTTAGAGCACCTGTCTGGAAAAAGGAACTGGCATCACCAAACTTGGACAATACTTATGTTTCAGGCCTGGCTTGAGACACGAAACAAAAATTGAAAAGTTAAACTTTTTCATCTATTTTTATTTCTATATGAGAATACTTTTCGTAGGAAATAGCGGGCCTGTTTTTCTGACCCACCGATTACCCCTTGTTCTCGCAACTCTTAAAGCAGGCCATGAAGTGCATGTGGCCCTTCCTCCCAGTCCAGTAAGCCAACAAATCGCAAGTTATGATTATGTTTATCATGAAATATCCCTGTCCCGCTCCAGTATTAATCCCTTCACAGAGATAAGATCTCTAGTTTATTTGTACTTTCTCTATAGAAAAATCAAACCGGACCTTATTCATCATGTTACGATGAAGCCAGTACTGTACGGCTCACTCGCGGCGTATCTGGCAAAAATACCAGCGGTCGCAAATACCCTCTCCGGCTTGGGTTATGTGTTCACTACTCAAAATTTAAAGGCAAAATTCCTATGCATATTGGTTAAATTTATTTTCAGGGTTTCCTTTTTGCACCCTAATAATCGCGTGATCTTTCAAAACCCGGAAAATTTATCCGCTTTCGTTTCCTTTGGATTAATCCGTAAGGAAAATGTTGTTTTGATTAAAGGCTCGGGCGTGGACACCGATATTTTCAATGACTCACCCGAACCTGATGCCATTCCTGTGGTCATGGTTGCATCCAGAATGCTTTTGGATAAAGGAATTGTTGAATTTGTCAATGCCGCCCGTATCGTACAAAGTAAAAGCATCAAGGCGCGGTTTGTCCTTGTCGGAGGCATTGACCTTGAAAACCCCATGTCCATAAAAAATTCCCAGTTAAATAAATGGGTTGATGAAGGCATCATTGAGTGGTGGGGAAATCAGGAAAACATGCCCAAGACATTTTCTCAAGCTCATATAGTAAGCCTTCCGTCCTATGCCGAAGGCTTACCCAAGGTTCTGATAGAGGCTTTATCTTGTGGCCGACCCATTGTCACCACAAACGTTTCAGGTTGTAAGGAGACTGTCCGTGATGGAGAAAATGGATTTTTGGTTCCAGTGAAAAATTCCAGAGCACTTGCCGACGCATTTATTAAACTCATCTCAAACAAACAGCTTCGGCAACGTATGGGTAATGCTGGGAGGAAAATGGCCATTAAAGAGTTTTCAATACAAATAGTCATTGAGCAAACGTTTGCAGTATATCAAGATCTTTTAAAACCATTAAAAATGCAACCTCTCCCTTAGAAAAACAATCATAATCTATGCCTAAATGGGTTAATACTATTCTGACCTTGATGCTCCTCCCCTTGATGATAGTTCCTTTTATTATCATCGCTATAGGCATCAGAGCTACATCTCCGGGGCCAGCCATTCACTGGTCCACGCGAGTTGGAAAAATGAATGTTCTATTTAAAATGCCCAAGTTCAGGACCATGCGGCTCGATACACCGGATGTCCCAACCCATCTCATGGACGAACCCGGTAAATATGTTACCCCGATTGGCCAAATTTTAAGGTTATTNAGCCTGGATGAATTACCGCAACTATGGAGCATACTAAAGGGAGACATGGTCTTTGTAGGCCCCCGGCCAGCTCTTTTTAATCAAGATGATCTCATTGCTCTCAGAACAAATCACAAGGTTCATAAGTTGGCTCCCGGAATAACGGGTTGGGCGCAAATTCAAGGAAGAGACGAATTACCCATCCCAAAAAAGGTGGAAATGGACGTCTATTATTTAAAAAATCGCTCATTCTGGATGGATTGTAAAATTTTATTTTTCACTCTTTTTGCTGTAATCAAAATTAAAGGAGTTTCTCACTAAGCACTGCCTCGTCAAAATCTTTTCGAAAATTCTTAAAATTTAAATTCAACCTCTTTAGTTTTTAATGAACCCCACCTCAAAAAATAATTTCTTCTATCCAGAAATAAACTTAGCACTTTTGGTTTAATAGTATCTCGTTCGTTTTTATAGTCCTTCTTTCTGTTCAGGTTATACATACATGGCCGACGATATGGAAAAGACTTGNCCTCGCGACCGCATGCCTGCTACCTGCTCTTATTGTCATCAAAGAACAAGTATCCATTTAGCTCAAAAGAGAAAAACTCCCAAAACCTGTCTGCCGTTTTNACAGCAACCCTATTCCAGCGAGAGCAATACTTATTTTACTATCCATAGAACCTCTAAAATTATTTGTTTCGCTTAGAAAAAGTGCTAAAGAACGCCGTGATTTAATATCTTTTATTGCTGTTTTGTCCGGTTTTTTTGTCTTATGCATGACTTTTGACACTCTCGTTTTCCCCCTGTGGGCTGGGCTTTCCCTTCAATTTTATGGGTGATCACAAAATAACACTCGTAAATATCGAGATTGATTCGCCAAAATAAATATCATTAGACTCTTGAAAATTTAAACTCATTTGATATATTCAGGGTNNNANGGGTTGCTATTCCACATAAGCTCCNTCTAGCAAGAAACTTTTTANTCCTCTCATTGGGCTAACATATCCAAGAAAAATGACTATGCCAACCGACACAACAGCAGAATCCGTTGATTATTTTTGGGCTNTCTGGAAAAGGAAATGGGTTGTAGCTTTATTTACCTTGGCAACATTATTGGGTTCTTATTTTGCGGCGCAATTGCTACCTAAAACTTACTCGGCACAAACGTTGGTCTTGATTTCCCCCCCCCATCNGCCTCGCAACAACGATAATGGCGATACTGCTGCAGACGATAAGAGTGGCAGTGATAAGATTGGCATGGACCCCCTTACAATTACAATGGGCGCTTATCATCGAATAGCCGAATCCCCAGCCCTACTTGAAAAAATTATTTTAAACCTGGGCCTGAAAGAAGAAAACGGAAAGAGAATGTATGTAGAATCACTCCNGGAAATAATTTNCNTANNGGGTCCTAAAAACGAGATACATTCATCAGAAAGAGCAAAGTCGGCCAGTGGTCTTTTAACCCTTAATGCCTTAGGAACGGACCCAAAGCAAATTACGGCTATCGTAAACAGCTGGGCTGATATTTTAAAAAAAGAGAGCAGGAATATACGTTCTCATGAAGCGTCAATTATTCATGAAAAGATTTTGGAGAATTACAATTTAACCCGCGCGAAAATGAAAAAATTAGAGGCCGATCTTACAGCCGCTAAATCAAACGCCGAAAAGTCCCTTTTACAAGCTAAATCAAACGCCGAAAAGTCCCTTTTACAAGCTAAANNAAACNCCGAAAAGTCCCTTTTANAACTAGAATTAAGCAATAGAACAGCTAGGCTANNTATGACCNAANACAAANATGGGATTNTTGATATGAAATTAAAAGAAAGGAAAATAATTCATTCCACTAGCCGATACCAAAAAATGNAAAAAGAAAAAGCCGCTATAGCCAAAATTATAAAAACAAAAGACTCTGCTGATATAAAATGGGACGCTTTAAACTATCTCTACGAAAAGTACACTCAAAATACTCAACAAGATTCTGACANTNAAGACCCGTTCTCAAATTTAGTTCCCGAAGAATATGTGGATGAGGAAATTAAAGAACTCTATAAGATAACCATCCAAAACGAAGAAGTTGAGTTGGCAAAGCTTNAGAATAAATCCTTAAAAAACGATNNAATGCTTAAGAATANATCCCTAAAAANCGNTGCAATGCTTANNAATANATCCCTAAAAAACGNTGCAATAATACAGGGANTTAANAGGGAGCTTGNTGTGCAGGNCGNGTTGCTCGNTNAGNTGGCCAATAAAGCTGAAGAANCACGGATNCTGGTTTCTGNAAAAACCAGCGACATAAGGTTTNNGGCTGAAGCCATAGAACCCNNCTTGCCAGTGGGGCCGNATGTTGNTAAAATTGTTGTCCTTGGAACCATGANAGGTTTTTTCCTTTCTATCTTTCTATGNATATTTAGTGACTTCGTCGTTGCGACCGAAATACGGGGAAAAAATCGAACGATAGGTGTCTGAGCGCATTCGTTCAGGGATCAAGGACCCTCACTCAGGCCCAATAAAAAAGGCCATCCCTGAAGGAATGACCCACTAAATGGATACATTTTAAGAAATCCTCGCCCAAAAAGAACTTCCATCACCAAAAGTAACTAGTAATGGTGAAAGTAGAGTGATTTACTAATTAACAGCAATTACATCATTACAGAGTTACAAGTTACTCAGAAAAAAAATTGGAGAGTAAAAATTATCGGGNCGACAATAAGATGAGAGAGACTTCTTTTTATTACTGGATCCATATTTTGCCCCACCTTAACAAATTAAATATAGTGCCCCTTGAATGTCAAAGGCGGAACANCGTAACTTACTAAAAATAAAGTGGAGCTGAGGGGATTCGAACCCCTGACCCCTTGAATGCCATTCAAGTGCGCTCCCAACTGCGCCACAGCCCCAATTAAAAAGTTTAACTACTAGAAAAAACACCTAACGAGTGATACTAGCGATAATACTTCCCCTGTCAAGAAAAAACTCCTCTTCCTTCTACAGCTCTTGTCTTGTCAAGGTTTCACTATATAATACTTGAAAAGGTTTTTATTTTTCCCTTTACTTATTTTAGGCAAAGAGAAAGGTTTTCCTTGCTCTAAACCTATTGGATACTATGCTTAAAAGACTGCAACGACGTATTAGAAATATTTTCATCACCGGGCTTCTAATCACTCTGCCTATCGCATTAACTTATTTTATTCTGCAGTTCCTTTTTAAAAATCTCGATACATTATCCCCGGTTTTNACAAAANTTTTGATCGATATNGGTGCTCCNATTCCNGANGGATACCNAATTCCNGCNCTNGGGTTGGTTATAACATTACTTATCGTTCTTGCTGTCGGATGGTTCACGACAAANTTTTTTGGCAAACNANTGATCANNTTAGGTGAAAGNNTNGTNNAAAAAATTCCTTTTGTTCGNAAAATTTATATGGGTTCCAAACAGGTGGTGCAATCGATCGCCCAAGCTGACACTAGGACATTCCGCAAAGTAGTTTTACTTGAGTTTCCACGCCGAGGAATGCTTGCTATAGGATTTATAACTGGTTCAGCACGTGGAGAGGTTCAAGAGTATACCCGAGAAGATGTACTCAATGTTTTTGTACCCACCATGCCGAACCCCACCTCCGGTTTCCTTGTCTTCGCCCCCCCCGAAGAACTCACAGAAATCAATATGTCTATCGAGGATGGAATCAAATACGTTGTCTCAGGGGGAATAGTTGATACTGAAGGGCTGAAATTCACTGATGTAAAGGATATAAAGATTGAGCCGCCCAAGTGATTTATCCCTCAAAATACTCTACCTGGACAATCATTTAATTGCAGTTTGCAAACCACCAGGAATTCTCACGCAATCTGATTACTACGAATCCGAGTCTTTAATGGGTCAAGTAAAAAAATGGATCCAGACCGAATTCCAAAAGCCTGGTAATGTATTTCTTGGTTTGATTCACAGGCTCGACCGTAATGTATCTGGTGTGGTTTTATTTGCACGCACCTCAAAAGGCGCATCTCGTTTATCCAAGCAATTTCGCGAGAAAACCACACAAAAAATCTATCGCACCATTGTCGAAGGGAAACCAAACCCTAAACAAACAAAACTTTGTCACCATCTACGGAAAGAAAAATCTCTCAAATCGACAGTTTTTCAACGACCAGGAAAAGATACGCAATACGCCGAATTAGAATATAAAACATTAGAAAACTATCCGGACTCCAGTCTTCTTGAAGTAAAACTATATACAGGAAGGTTTCACCAAATACGTGCACAACTTGCCTTCATAGGGCACCCTATTTCCGGAGACAAAAAATACAGTGCTGCTACAACCTTGCCTGACAAACAAATCGCTCTATATGCGTATCAACTGATTTTCGAACACCCAGTCAGCAAAGAAGAAGTTTGTGTGGAATCTCCGCCCCCCACCTACTGGCCGATAAAATAAAGAAGGGTATATTTTAGGATGAAGTATGCACAAAACCTGATTTTGACTGCAATGAATCTTTAACTAAATCATCTTTTGTAGTATGGAAGCCCATGTCGATGGCAAGGGATATAAGAACTGGCACGAGAAATAGAGTAAAAATAGTCGAGATACTTAATCCGCCAATCAATGCTATTCCCATACCGCGATACAGTTCTGTTCCGGCACCTTCTCCAAATGCCAGTGGAATCATACCGAAAACACTTGAAATAACAGTCATCATGATGGGGCGCAATCGGGTTTGACAAGAA
>PBKR01000015.1 GCA_002721545.1 Nitrosomonadaceae bacterium
GATGGTCTTCCACAAATTTTAATGAAATAGCCAAACCCAGCCCACTACCCTTGTTTTTCGTTGTATGAAAGGGAGTAAATATTTTTTTCTGGGTTTCTTCGTCCATACCTTCTCCCGAATCCATGATTTCCACGGCTATGTTTTTCCGTGGGGCACTTGCTACTGGAATTTTTATTGCAAAGCTTGAACTGACGCGGGTTACAATTTGCAAAGTACCACCATTTCTGGAGGCCTCGATGGCGTTTTTAATGAGATTTAAGAAAACTTGCTTTAGTTGATCTTCATCGGCTTCGATGTGTGGCAGACTAGGATCATATTTTTGTTGAAACCGGATATTTTTAAGGCGGAAGCTTTCTTTTTCCAGTATTAGAATTTCTTCAAGAACTTTATGAATATTTGTTTCTTTCAGTTTAATGTCTGCAGGCTTTGTTAAACCCATCATACGTTTGACCAACTGGTCGATTCGATCAACTTCACTTATGACCACATCAAGATATTCGCGATGCGATTTATCTTTGATTTCATGCCGTAATAACTGTGCGGAACCGCGGATTCCTCCTAATGGATTTCTAATTTCATGCGCCAGGCCCATCGCCAAAGTACCGAGGTTATTCAGGTGATCAGCAGGGCGTTGCTGTTGCTCCAGCTCACGGATCAAGCTCATATTTTTTATTAGAATTATGGCTCCTTCTATGGAATCGTCTGACTCAAGATAAGGAGATAGAGTTAGGTTGACAGGAAATTGACCCGAGGCGGTTTTTCGTTCACCTTTTGCCTCCACATCATGATAGCAAGCCCCTGTTTCCAATACTTTCTGGACCTTATCTAGGATTTGTGGTTGTCTTGGGAAAAGTTCTTCTAAAGGTTGATTTGCAATGGTATCTCTGGATTTGTGAAACATATCTTCAATGGCTAAGTTGCTATGAAGAATTGAAAGGGATGGCGAGACTAAAATTAATCCGTCTATGAGGGAGAAAAATATATTTTGATTAATGTGATCAGGTTCTTTCATAAGGCCGAGTTATTTTGGGCCCTTGGCTTTTTTGGATTTTCCACCTGAGTAAGGATTCTTCGGTGTCGATTTTTTAACTGGAGCGGTAGCTGGTTCGGCTTTTGCTTTTTTTTCCGCTACTGGAGCTTTTGCGTCCTTCGCTGGGCCAGGGGCCGCATCGGTGGAGGTTTTGGATTGATTACTTTCTTGTTCCCAACCTTTTTTGCGAGCTTCTGATGGGTAATCAGATGCATACCAACCAGAACCTTTGAGAATGAACCCTGACTGAGAAACGATTCGTCGTACTTTGCCATTATCTTTTTCATTGCAGCCAAGGCCATTACAGGTTTTCATGGGTTTCGCCGATATAGTCTGCATGGCCTCAAAGGTGACTCCACATTTTTCACATTCATATTCGTAAATTGGCATAAATAAAACTCTCCGGAATTATTTAAAGTTTACTATCCGATAAGATTATAAGCTTGGATGAAACACTATACGGCTTCTGTTTTTCAGAAAATCCTGTTCTAAATCGGGGTGAGCCATTTGCTGAACTTTGATTTGTTACCGTGGGCTATTTTGAAAAAGGTTTCTTGGATTTTATCCGTTATATGACCTTTCACGCCCTTGCCGATAATTCGACCATCGATTTCGCGAACAGGGGTTATTTCCGCAGCGGTTCCGCTGAGAAAAACTTCTTCCGCAATATAAAGTTCGTCGCGTGTGATATTTCTTTCTTCTGTCCCTATGTCGAGTTCCTTACAGATTTTAATGACAGCGTCACGTGTGATTCCATCTAAGTTGGAACTGGAAAGGGTCGGGGTATGCAATTTCCCTTTTGAATAAATAAATATATTTTCTCCAGAGCCTTCCGAGACATAACCATTTGGGTCAAGCAAGACGGCTTCATCGTATCCATCACGATGTGCTTCGGCCTTGGCTAAAATAGAGTTTATATAGTATCCACAGGCTTTGGCCTTAGTCATACTGATGTTTACGTGATGCCGGGTGAAGGAGGAAATGCGTACACGAATTCCTTTATTAAGACCATCTTCACCCAAATAGGTTCCCCATCGCCAGGCAGCAATTGCACAACGGACATTAACGCCTTTTGGATTGAGCCCCATTTTATTATCCCCCAGAAAAACGATGGGGCGGATATAACATTCCTCTAGTTTGTTTTCGAGAACAACCTGAATAATGGCATCATATATATCTTTGTTGGAAAAGGGGACATCGATCCCAAGAATCACCGCAGATTGGAATAGACGGTCGACATGCTCCTGCAGTCTGAAGATGGTAGGGCCATTTTCCATAGAGTTATAGCAACGAATTCCCTCAAAAACTCCCAAGCCGTAATGAAGAGTATGAGTCATGACATGGATATTGGCTTTATTCCAAGGAACAAGTTTTCCATCCAACCAAATTTTTTCGGATTTTTCCAAAACTACCTCTTATTTTTAAATAATGTTGTAAGCTTAGATATTATTAACCCTTAGGTTGAAAATCAAGGCAAATAAATGCGTTGACATGCTATTATAGGTTTGATAGTTTCCGTCTTTTGCTTCTAAGAAGGGGCCGCTAGCTCAGTTGGTAGAGCACTTGACTTTTAATCAAGTGGTCGAAGGTTCGATCCCTTCGCGGCTCACTTTTTAAACTTTCTTTTCTTAATAAACTGAACGTCCCCATCGTCTAGTCTGGCCCAGGACACCGGCCTTTCACGCCGGCGACGCGGGTTCGAATCCCGCTGGGGACGCCAGTTTATCCCTACCTCTTTGATTTATTTAATAGTTTGGCTCTGATTGTCTCGATAATCATCAACTAGTACGATGAAAGGAGCAAAATGAGTACGATAAAACGAGGAAGACCCATTACTTTCGCCTGTATGTTCCATTTGAATTGCGCCAAACACTCCATAAAAAAGAAGTTGTAAAGCCCCTCACAACATCCTCTCATGCTGAGGCAATTACCCGATCTTGCATATTAAAGGGGCGAGTTGCTAGACTCTGGTCAGTATTAAAAAGAGAGTGGATATTGATGACCCCTAAGCAAATCAATAAACTGATTCAACAGTATACCAAAACCACGTTAAAAGAATGCGAAGAAGGGCACTAAATAACCTCAAGAACTATAATGACGATGAGGTATTGAATGGAGAAATCTTTATAACTTTACTGGAAGCTAAAGTGCTGATTGAACAGTGGAGAAAAGAATACAACCATTTCATGCCTCACAGTTCACTCAATTATCAACCTCCAGTCCCTGAAACGATTAAGCCAAAAGTGGAAATACTAACTTAAAAAGTGGTACAACTAATCGGTGAGGGCCACTTTGTCTGTTTTAAATCACCTTTCAGGCCATTTCCTCTCTAAGTCTGGTAACAAACTAATCTTTTAATATCAACGGGATATTTTAATGAGAAAAAAATATTGTTATAGTTGATTATGGAGAAGGAAATATAAATTCTATTAAAAGGTCATTTTCTGCTCTCGGTGTGAGTCCAATTTATTCTCGCAATAAAGATATTATAAAAGAGGCTGCGGCATTAGTGATGCCTGGCGTAGGTCATTTCCAAACCGCTATGAGGTTCTTGATCGATAACCAGCTGGACATTGTGCTAATTCATTGTTATCTAAATTCGGCAAAAATAGCGAGGGATAAAAACTTCTTAAATCATCACTGCGCCATAGTTGTTTGAACGGAGGGTCAATCTATATAAGGGATAGGCTCTCAATCTCGAGTATGTCAAATATGTCCAATTCAGATTTAATGTTTTCTATTGTTATTCCTACCTACAATCGGGCAAATTTCGTTTTAAAAGCAGTAGAGAGCTATTTGCAACAAGATTATTCCAATTTCGAAATAATTGTTGTAGATGATGGTAGTACTGACAGCACAAAGAATGAAGTTTTAGCGATCAAAGACAAGAGAGTTAATTATTATTACATACAAAATTCAGAACGAGGAGCAGCGCGAAATTTTGGGACCAGATTGGCAAAAGGAGATTACATAAATTTTTGCGATAGTGATGACTACGTATATAAAAATCATTTAACCTGTGCATGTAAATTTATTGCAGAAGAAAAACCATCTGTGTTTCATACAGGGTACAACATCATTAGTAGCGACAAAATTAAGTTTCCAGAAAATCCATCGGGAGTATTAAATGAATTCATAATTAGAGGAAACATATTGCACGTAAGCGCTGTGTTTTTAAAAAGGGAAGTTGCTCTAAAGTACCCATTTGTAGAAAACAGGGATTTGTCTGGATCAGAGGATTGGCTTCAATGGTTGTTACTTTCCGCGAATTACGACATTCTGGGAAGTAATGAGATAACGTCTGCATATGTGCTTCATGGAGATAATTCCATGTTCCTTGCTAAAGGAGAAAATACATTTAAAAGAATAAATTTTATAAAAAAATATTTAGAAGAAAATGTTTCGTTTCAAAATAGGTATGGAAGTAAAATGCCGGTGGTTTCCGGGAGTGGGGATTTATTAATTGCTCTTGATTTCGCTTTGGACAAGAAAAAAGGGAAATCCTTGAAATTTTTTGTTCAGTCCCTGTTCAGCGACCCAAGTTTGATTTTTAGTAGACGTGTATTAGCAGTTCTCAAATATTTGCTCCTTCGCTGGTGAGACCCTATAGAAACGTGGAGTTTTTAATTTCAATAAATTTACCTCGAATCTAATTATCTTATTGATGTATAATACGTTTGGGATAGATGCTATTGCAATTAATGAAGCTGTAAAGTAGCTTTAAAAATTTTGAAAATCAAACTTGTTAGTTGCTTTAAGTATGGTATAGCGTCTTTGATAATTGATTTTATTTAATATGGGATCGGAACTTATAGTGGACGCATCTGTTAGATATGCTTATCTGAAGGCTATCTAAAAGGAATATTTGAATTTGGTTGTGACAAAGATTAAGTGTTTGAAAGCCCTTCAATACAAGCTTCCGCCTATCAATTGTTCTAGTTTCCTTAAAACCTCGTAGCTCTTCACTGTAACGAAATGAAAAAAAAACTATTGCAGGTTCTTGGTTGTCCAGAATGTCATGAGGCTTTGGAATTGACAGAAAAGGAACTTGTGAGGGATGACGAGATACTAACTGGCTTATTAGGGTGTCATGAGTGTGGTAACCAATGGCCTATTAAATCCGGGATTCCTCGATTTGTGGAAAGTGACAACTATGCTTCTTCATTTGGATATCAATGGAACAAGTTTAAAAAAGTTCAGATTGATTCCATGAATGGAGTAGCTCAATCGGAGCGAAGACTACATGCTGAGAGCGAGTGGAAAAACAAATGGACTTCGGAAGAATGGGTATTGGATGTGGGGTGTGGAGCGGGTCGTTTTCTGGAGGTTGCATCGCGTGACAACTGTGAAGTTGTGGGTGTGGATATCAGCAATGCTGTAGATGCTGCGGCTGAAATACTGGGAGGAAGGAATAATGTTCATTTAGTTCAGGCCAGTATTTTCAAACTTCCCTTTCGTGATGGTGTTCTAGATGCATGTTATTGCATTGGTGTGATTCAGCATACCCCTGATCCAAGCCTGGCTCTGAGTGCCATGCCGCGTGTCTTGAAGGCTAGAGGTAAGTTGGCTGTTACCATATATGAGTGTAAGAAATTCACTTTGCTCAATAGCAAGTATTTGTTGAGACATTTTACTCGTTGGTTAAATCCAAAAATATTACTGGCTCTAATATATTGTATGATGCCTATTTTATGGCCTTTAACTGAAGTACTTTTCCGATTACCAGTGTTGGGGCGTCTATTCCGCTTTTTGATTCCAATTGCAAATTATGTAGAAAAACCAGAGCTATCCTGGAAGCAACGTTATCAATGGGCTGTGCTTGATACGTTCGACATGCTTGCTCCGCACTATGATCAACCGCAAAAAGAGGCAGATGTTTTTAATGTTCTCCAGAATGCGGGGGTGGGTCAAATCCGGCGTTTGAATAATCCTGGTTTAAATGTAGTGGGCCAAAGAAATTGAAATGTTTTTATGAGTATCGTTTTAGAAAATGGTTTGGCATCTTTCATTAGATTGTCTGAAGATAGTTAAAGCCGAGGAGTTATCCTGCTAAAGGGTTGATAAGGTATCATACGTATCTCAGTAGGTGCAATGTTTGAGTTTTATTCTCCTGATAAAAACTATTATTTGAATAAGAAAAGTATAGTGATCCCTTCTACTCAAAATAACTCCATTTCAACTTTATTGGTTCGCCTTTGGCGTCATCTCAGTAAGCGTCGTCAGACTCAATTCTGGTTATTAATGGGTTTAATGCTTATCAGTGCCTTTGTAGAGGTGATAAGTTTGGGAGCCGTTTTACCCTTTCTGGGTATACTGATTGTTCCGGAAAAAGTTTTTAACCACCCATTTGTTCTAAATGCAGCGCCGAATTTTGGAATCACTTCTGCCGATCAACTGGTCTTGCCTTTGACAATCGCGTTTGCCGTAGGTGCTGTGCTGGCAGGTGTTTCCCGTATTCTTTTATTGTGGGCCAGTACACGCATGGCGTTTGCCAGTGGGGCAGACCTGGGCACCAAAGTTTATCGAAGAACTCTTTACCAGCCTTACTGGGTGCATGTGACCCGCAACAGTAGTGAAGTGGTCAGCAGCATTACTAAAAAGGTAGATACCGTGGTGTTCAATGTGCTACTTCCATTGTTGATGCTGATAAGTTCGCTCGTTATGTTAGTCGCTATAACGGCCACTTTGTTTGTCATAGATCCCATGGTGGCTTCAGCGACGAGCATTAGTTTTGGAAGTATCTATTGTTTGATCACCTGGTTTGTGGGTAAACGGTTAGAAGACAATAGTCAACGCATTGCTCACGAACAGACTCAGGTGGTAAAAGCGTTGCAGGAAGGTTTGGGGGGTATTCGTGATGTTTTATTGGAAGGGGCTCAATCCTTTTACTGCGACATATACCGTAAGGCCGATTACCCACTAAGATGGGCTCAAGGTAATAATAATTTTGTTGCCCATTGCCCTCGTTATGCTTTGGAATCGCTGGGAATGATCTTTATTATCGCTGTGGCGTATATCCTCAGCCTTGAGGCTGGAGGACTTTTTGAAGCCATGCCGGTGCTTGGAGCTATGGCCCTTGGCGCCCAACGGGTTCTACCCGCCCTGCAGCAGAGTTTTGGAAATTGGTCAGCAATTGCCAGTTCGCACGCGTCACTTATTGATGCTCTGAAGTTTCTCGACCAGATTCTGCCGGAAGAAAACCTTAAGACTGACACAGCACCACTGGATTTTCAGGATTCCATCCAATACAAGGGTGTGGGTTTCCGCTATACAGATGAAGGCCCCTGGGTCTTGAAGGACCTGAGCCTCAGCATTCCCAAAGGGGCGTGTGTTGGTTTTGTTGGTAGTACAGGTAGTGGCAAGAGTACTACCATAGATTTATTGATGGGCCTGTTGATACCTTCCGAAGGAGAAGTTCTTGTAGATGGTCAGGCTGTTAACGGCCATAGAATTCGGGCTTGGCAAAAATCCGTTGCCCATGTGCCGCAAAGTATTTTTTTATCTGACAACACAATTGCGAAAAACATTGCATTTGGCGTTCCGGAAAAAGAGATTGATATGGATAGAGTCCGGCAGGCGGCCCAACAGGCGAAGATTGCCGAATTCATTGAAAGTCAGCCTGAAGACTACCAAACTCTCGTGGGTGAACGCGGTATTCGTTTGTCAGGTGGCCAGCGCCAACGTATCGGTATTGCCCGTGCACTGTATAAACAGGCCAGCGTACTGGTGTTTGATGAGGCGACCAGCGCCTTGGATAATATTACCGAGAATGCAGTGATGAGTTCGGTTGACACACTTAAGGGTGGTCTCACCATCTTGAGCATCGCCCATCGAATAACCACTATCAAATATTGCGATATTATTGTAGAGTTAGATCATGGTCGTATTATTACGCAGGGAACCTATGAACAGTTGTTGGCCCGTAGCCCTTCATTCAGGAAGATGGTTAGAGCAGGAGAGGAAGAAAAATCAGAGTAATCGATGTATCACTCCTTCCAGCCAGTGCTAATTTTATCACATTAATTTCCCAAAGATTGGAAGGCCGGCATGAGGAAACCATTTTTTAAGGTTAATTATTTTTTTCGAAATGAGTCGTTTGCTTTCCATTTAGCAAGGCCGGTCAGGTAAATAAATAATTATTGCTTAGCGGAATCTAACAAGATTGCTTGGGAGAGTTTTGATGATCCAAATTCCACTTATAGAGCTTGTTTTTTTGCGGAAATAAATTGGGTTTAGATTGATGATAAGTTATCTCTTTTCAAAACTTAAACAAAAGGGTTTTCGTTGGTTTCTTTGGAGGCTGGGGCATGAAGTTAGAAATCCTACAACTCCCTGCCTGAAAGTAACCCTAGACAAATATGTTTATATAAAAAAAAAAAATCTCCAAAATATGGATAAAAAGTAAAGAGGATGACTTTCTATATGCTATTTATGACCTGGATATAAATGCGATTACATTCAATGTCGTAGAATTTCTGATTGATGCAGAATATGAATCCAATAAAAGAAATAAAAAGGGATTTGTGCTCGTATTTATACCGATATCAAACAATCCAAATTTAGGATATGATGAATACGATAAAATTTATGACTCCACCAGTAAGTATTGGCGATTTCAAAATATCGTTATTCCACTAACTTTTTTGTCAGAAAAATGTAAGGGTACGTATCTCCTCCCGGAAAGATCCGATGCTATTGAGTTTGTTAAGGGGCGTGAAATATACCCAGACTTATATGACGGCGTAAATATAAGACCCGCCCCCCCCAGCGCATTTATTCATAAGTTTGATCGGCCAAATATGTTTGATGGGCTACGAGCACCGAAGCAGGGGTTAAGGTATATTCAAACTTGGCTTAAAGAGAATAGAATTACAAAGCCTATAGTCACTATTACAATTCGCGATAGCCAGTTTGATAAGGCTCGCAATAGCAATATTGAGGCATGGTCGCAATTCGCAAATTATTTGCTTTCAACGGATTTTCATCCTGTTGTTATCCCGGATACCGATACTGCTTTCATTAAGAAGCCGCAATTTAATGGAATAACTGTTTTTAAAGAGTGTGCTTGGAATATAGGGCTGAGAGCATCATTGTGTGAATCGGCATTTCTTAATTTCACATGCCCAAGTGGTGCGGGAGCAGTTTCTGTGTTTAACCCTAGGTGTAGCTATATTTTTATGAATGTTCTTCCTGAGGGTTCTATTAATACAACTGAAGAAGTACTTAGAAAAGATGGTTGGCCCTTTGGATCAAGTTTTAAATTTGCCACCCCAAAACAAAAATTAGTATGGAAAGCAGATACGTTTGAAAATATTGTTCATGAATTCGAGTTATTTCTTAGCGATCATGCGGTATGACTGTGGGTATGAAAAAATGGAAGGTATTTTTATTAAAGGTTCATGACTAATTAAAGCCATTAAAATAGTTTGGGCTTCAGTTGTCACAAAGAGTTACGCTGCCCTGAAACGTGCCCGAATTTCGATGAAGAAGTTCCGGGAAACTTTAAAGTATTCTTCGTTAGACCTTGAGGTGACCAAGGTTGCCCAATAATTCTGGGAACAAGTTTTGACAGAGCCGAACTAAGGTTATCCGGATATTTGAATAGTTCAATTTCTATCCGATCAGAACACTTAACGAATCCGCAGAATTAGAGGAAGGTTAGTCTTTTAAGATAGATTGTAACAGTAAGGTCAAGCATTCTATGGAAGACTGGAAATATATATTAAAAGATGTAAGTTATACTGGTGACTACTATTGGTGGTTTATATTGCAAATGCCTGATAAATTAAAATGAAAAACAGTTGTAAAACGATAACAACGTGGATTGGTATTGATCCCATATGGAGAGCAAAAGATCATTTTCATAAATAAGAAAACGCAAATCCTTGGTCGATTTATTGAAGAATTAAGAGATAGCTCAGAAATCGAGAAAAGACTTGACCTAGTAATATCAGCCCATACATTTGAGCATGCTGAAGACCTTTTCGATCAGTTTAAAATGTTAATTGGTTTAGCTACTGTTAAAAAGGGTTTTATGAGCTTTTTAGAATTATTACGTCTTGCACATGAACAATTGGTTCAGCTTGACGAGCCTTGTTATGGCTTTGGGGCGGCTCAGATGTTACCTGTTTTAACTCATCATATGGGGTCAGACCTTGGTTTTCTGAAAGCTCTTATTGATGATAATGGTGAGCGAATTGGTAAGTGCCTACCTGGAATTGATTGTTTTATTGTGGCTCCTAGCTAAATAAAAAATTTTAGTGATATTGCAGTTGTGGTTACTGCTTTAGGATAGTATGCGGTCAATTCTCAGAAGATTGCTGGATTTATCGCCAAGACGATTATTAAATCCTATAAATATCTTCTGATTAACTAGGAGTTAAATTAGTTCTGGTATGCAGGATGAATGAGTTATGCTCATTCCTCGTACACCAGAAATGAGTATAACTCGTTTTCAAGATAAGGGAGGTATTGTGGATTTAGGGATTAAGGGTAAAAGAGTATTGGTTACAGGAACTGGGCGAGGCCTTGGCTATGCTATCGCTTTAACCTTGGTCGAAGAAGGGGCAAAGGTTGCTGCGATTTCTAGAAAAAGGGAAAACCTTGACAAATTGATGGAGGAAATTGGCGGAACTGAAAATGGTCATTATGCAATAGCGTGCAATTTAGCGGAAGAAGGAGCCCCTCAGAAAATATTAGAGGAATTAAATGACAATTTTGGATGTATCGATATTCTTGTTAATAATTTAGGTGGAACTCTGGATATTGTTGACCCTCTTTGCTCAATTCAAGATTGGCGAGATATTTTTCGTTTTAATCTTGAGGTAGCCATTGAACTTAATAATTTGGTTATTCCAAAAATGAAAGAATTGGGTTGGGGAAGAATTGTTAATATTTGTTCTACAGCATCCATGGAGAACAATGGGCCTGTGACATATTGCACAGTGAAGGCGGCTTTCTTGGCTTATACTCGTTGTATGGGCAGGGTCTTGGCTAAAGATGGGATCGTTATGAGTGCTGTACTTCCAGGAGCAATTAATACAGAAGGAGGACATTGGGAAAAAGCATTAAAAGAAAGACCTGAGCATGTAAAAAAATATCTTGAAGAGAGGTGTCCCCTAGGTCGATTTGGCAATTCAAGAGATATAGGATATATGGTTGCCTTTTTAAGCTCTAATTTGGCAGAATTTTCACAGGGTTCTATCATTCCTGTTGATGGCGGACAAAGTCGGCACTTTTTTTCACAATAAGTTTATTTTCTGTAATAAATTTTATTGCAATGTTCAACTGAAAAATTATCATAATTAATGAAAGATCAGGCCGGTCATGTTTTACATAATGGCAAAGAAAAAAGAGCTAGAGCATTAACGGGCTTGGTCGAAAAACACTGAACAGGTTTTCTTATGAAAAGTCTCTCGCATATTGCTGGCAAACTGCAAGGCCAAAAAATGTTTCAGATCCTTGCACAAGCAAAAGAGCTTGAGCAAAAGGGTGTTGATGTAATTCATTTGGAAATTGGAGATCCTGATTTTAACAGTCCCCCTCAAGTGATCGAGGCGGCATGCGCTGGTTTGCGAAATGGTCACACACATTACACCATCTCCGCGGGCATGAAAGAGTTCCGTGAGGTCGCCGCAGAAATGACCCAGCGTTCAAGAGGGTTTCTGCCTACAATTGACCAGATTCTTGTGACACCAGGTGCAAATATACAGCTCTATCTGGCCATTGCATGCCTCGTTAATCCTGGCGAAGAGGTGATCATCACCGACCCTTGTTTTGTGAGTTACACTTCGATAATTGAGCTTTGTGGTGCCAAAGCCGTGAAAGTTCCATTACTTGAACAAAACGAATTTAATGTTGATCCAAAAGATTTGCGCAAGGCAGTCACAAAAAATACCAGGATGATTATTATTAACTCGCCAAATAATCCCACGGGCGCATTGATGACTGAGGAGGAGATTAAAGAAGTATATGAAATTGCTGAAAGTTTTGATTTGTATCTCCTGAGTGATGAGGTTTATGGGCGTATGGTCTACAAAGATGATCGCACGCAATTCTTTTCTCCCTCCGTTTATGATCAGTGTAAAAAGCGTACCTTGCTCGTTCATTCTTTTAGTAAATCTTATGCAATGACAGGATGGAGGATTGGGGCTGTTGCAGGTCCTGAGATGGTGATTCAGCGCATGGCTTTACTTCTTGAGACGATAACATCTTGTGTTTCTCCATTTATACAGATGGCGGCGGTGCAGGCGATGACCAGTAGTCAAGACTATATTGATGAAATGATTTTGACCTATCGAAAAAGGAGAGATCTGATTGTTGCGGGTCTAAATGATATTGATGGCATACAATGTCTGAAACCGGGTGGCGCATTTTATGTTTTCCCGAATATTAAAGGTACTGGTTTAGCCTCTGAAGATTTTAGTAATACCGTGCTAGCAAATACTGGAGTCGCTACCTGCCCTGGAAATTATTTTGGTGAAGGTGGGGAGGGATATGTTCGGTTTTGTTATACTAATTCAGATGAGAAGATATTGGAAGCCATTGACAGAATAAAAAAGTTTTTAAGTTGATTTTCAATAAAGTGAATATTTTTACGTGTAGGCAAGAAATAATTGCTGTTTATAAGTGAGCCCCTATGAAACTTACCGATGCTCTAGCTAGACATCTTAAAAAAAATGGTGTTAGCCATGTCTTTGGTTTGCAAGGCGGCGCAGTGGTTCACATCTTTGACTCCCTTGAAGAAAATGGAATTGGTGTGACCTATATGCATCATGAAGAGTCTGCCGCACTCGCTGCAGTGGCTCATGCCAAGGTTTCAGGAGAGTTAGGTTGTGTTGTTGTAACAACTGGGCCGGGGTCTACAAATGCGATAACCGGGCTTCTTGCTTCTTGGCAGGACTCGATCCCTTGCATCTTCATAAGTGGACAAGCAAGATCCCAGCATACCTCATATGGTCGTAGGGTGCGTCAGGTAGGTACCCAGGAAGTTAATATTTGCGATATTGTCGCACCAATTTCAAAATACACCAAGTTTGTCAAAAATAAAGATAACTTTGTTAGTGAATTGGATCAAGCTATCGATATTGCCCGGGGTGATCGACCCGGACCTGTTTGGTTGGATTTAGCTCTTGATATCCAGTGGGATGATATATCTTTCGATGAAAATATCGAAACTGAAGTCACTAAGGAGAAAGAGGTTTATCTTGATTTGGTTAGTGCCTCTGAATCATTGAAATTGTTGAATCAGTCAGAAAAACCCCTGCTCATTATTGGGTACGGTATACGGTTGGCAGGTTGTGCAATAAGTCTGAATAAATTGGTGGAAAAACATAATATTCCATTTGTTACAACTTGGACAGCCTCAGACCTTTTTCCAACAGCCCACCCCTTAAACTTGGGTATCATAGGCATGAGTGGGCAGCGAGGCGCCAATCGATCTGTATTTCAATGTGATCTGTTTATTTGTCTGGGCACCCATTTGTCAATTCCGCATACCACGACTTTATTTGACTCTTATGCGCCGCAGGCAAAGAAAGTTATTGTCAATATTGACGGTGACCAACTTGATAACCTAAATGTAAAGTTTGATCTCAAGATTCTCGGTGATGTGGCAAAATATATTAATTGGCTATCCAAGGAAGACATTAAAGAAATCAGTTGGCCAGGTATTTCTGTGTTTAAGGAGCAGAATTGGTACAGTCCCAAAATTAACCAGTCCCCTAATTCAAATATTTATATTCGAGAATTAACAAAGCAGGCAACTGGAAAAATTTGTCTGGTAGTTGATGGAGGTGGCACAGCCCTTTATGCTGGATTTCAGAGTTCCTTCCTAAAGAATGGAGATAGAATTATCTGCTCCTCAGCAATTTCTGCTATGGGAACAGGTTTAGCAGAGACAATTGGAGTATCAAAATCCAAAGAATTTTCTAAGATTCTGTGTGTTATAGGTGATGGAAGTTTTCTGATGAATATCCAGGATTTGCAATCGATACGCCAGGATAATATTAACGTGGTGATCAGCGTAATTAATAATAATGGGTATTTGGCAATAAGAAATACACAAAAGGAGTTTCTAGGAGGGAGATTGTATGGCACCCATCCAGATTGGAAACTAACGACTCCCTCTATAGAAAAGATTGCTAATGCATTCGATATTCCTTTTGTTCGTTTGGATACAGCTGAAGATATTGGGCCGATGATTACTAGGCTTTCCAAGGAACGAGGGCCGATTATTTGTGAGGTAGTGGTTGACGAGAATCAGGATGTTCTATTTAAGCAAGGATTCTTAGATAATGGTGATGGAAAATTTAGCCCACAACCCCTTTCTGAAATGGCACCTTTCCTATAAATGAGTAAAACTTGAAATTTTCTTCGAAAATAATACTATACTAATAGTTGTGCTTGCGAGTTAAATTCACTTTATTGGAAACCTTATGACCATTAAAAAAATTCTTGTAGTAGTTCCTCCTTTGGTTAAAAGAAAAAGTAGTGATATTGCTTATAAGTATCTTGACTTTGAAACTTATCGTCTCATAACTCCAATTGATGCAGTAACTATGGCATCTGACCTAGTTCAGAGAGGTTTTGAAGCCATAGTTTTTGATTTAGGAACTTTCCGAGATAATGGGATATCAGGCCTCACCGTAAAACTGAAAAAGTTTTGCCCGGATTTTGTTGTCTTGTCCAATTCCATTCTAACTTTTGGAAGCACTTTTGATGTGGATGGGAAAGAAATTTTTCAGACAGCAAGAAATGTTCTACCAGATTGTATTACTGTTTTAACGGGAACTCATGCTACTAACTATCCCGGAAAAGCTGTAAAAGAAAAGGTTTGTGATTATTCCATTAAAGGCGAACCTGAGCTGGCAGTAGGTGATCTGATTGAATGTTTAAACCGGGATATAAACTCTATTAAATCAATTAGAGGCATATCTTTTATCAATCCTAAGGAAGAATTGGTTGAATCGTCTGATTTTTCCAGGATTCAAATAGAGGATTTGCCTAAGCCAAATTATAAACTCGTAGACGCTTCACAAAGAGAAAAATATTTTGAGTTTCTCGAATTTGGAAAAATTCGATTCCCTGAAACAAGCCCAAAATACCGTGACATAATGACTTCGCGAGGTTGCATCATTGATTGCAGCTTTTGCAGCGTCAAGCATTTGAGGGGGGGGCAAAAATATCGCCGGAAAAACCTTGACGTTGTAATGGCCGAAATTGAAGATGCTTTAGAAGAGGGTATTGAAGAGATTCATTTTTTTGATGACTTATTTGTAGAGGATGACCAACAAGCTCTTGAGTTCGCCGAGGCCTTGGTAAAAAGAAAGCTTAAATTCCCCTGGTTTGTTGCTCAAGGGATGCCACTATGGTCTATGACCTTGGAGGCCTTGAAGGCCCTCAAAGAAACAGGAATGTATCGCCTAATTGCTCCGTTTGAATCAGGGAGTGACAGAATACTGAAAAGTGTTGTTGGGAAACTGGCCTCCGTAAAACACAATTTGTCAGTGATTAGGTGGGCGCGGGAGTTAAACTTGGAAATTATAGGCTTGTTCGTCATTGGTCTTCCAGGAGAAACTCGCCAAGATCTTTTGACCACTCTTGAATTCGCAGAATCAAATTCCAAAATTGATTATTCAGTTTTTTCTATTGCCACCCCATTGGTTGGAACACGTATGACCAAAAAAGCAATCAAGGAGGGTATGTATGAAGATAAGGGACATCTCCAAAAAGTGATAAAAAGAACGGTTGGTTTGTTGAAAACTGCTGAATTCAGTGAACTGGATTTAGGTTTAATTCGAACATTTGAATGGGATAGAATTAACTTTTCAACTCTTTCCAGACGGCAAAAATATTGTGAAATGGTGGGAATGTCTTTGGAGGATTTGGACTTGTCAAGGAAAACCTCTAAAGAAAAATTCTACTATTACTTCCCTGACTATAAGGGACCATTATCCTTTAAAGAGTTTTTTCACTCGGAAGAAATGGTGTTAGAAACTGCGCCAAATATTATTTGAAACCATAAATTATGCCAGGGATTCAAATTGTGGGAGCGGGGGGGTTCCTCGGAAGAAATCTTCTTCAATATTTTAAAGAGCAGGAATACACCGTATTTAGCACTTCCCATCAAAAACACTTAACCAATTCAGTAGATACCTCATTTCTGGATTTATTAAACCCTGACTTCCAGTTTTTGCCATCCATTGCTCCAAAAATTCAGTTTTCTATCCTTTGCAGTAGTGAAACCAATATTGATAAATGTAAAAATGAATATAAAATGTCCGAAACTTTGAACGTAACTAACACAATACAATTAATAGAGAAATTTTGGGCGAATAGTATTACGCCTGTTTTTATTTCTTCTGATGTTGTTTTTGATGGCAAAATAGGCAACTATAGCGAAGATGCAAATTGCAATCCTATCACCCAATATGGAAAGCAAAAAAGATTTGTTGAAAAATTTCTAATTGATTCAAAGAAGCCCTGGTTGATAGTTAGGTTGTGTAAAGTATTTGATGTTAAATACAAGGATTGTACTTTGATAACTAGTTGGTTAGACTCTTTGCGGGAAGGAAAAACAATTAAATGTGCAGATGATCAATTTATTTCACCTACATATATTGTAGATCTTTGTAAAGCTATTGAAAGCCTAATTAGAATTGGCAAAACCGGTGTTTACCATGCTTGTTCTCCACAAATATTCAGTCGATTTGAACTGGGAATCAAAGTTGCTCAATTTTTTCAGATTGATCAGGAAGCTGTTGAGAAATGTTCTATTTCAGATTTTAGTTTTATAGAGCCTCGGTCATCTTTCAGTACGCTGAACCCCCAAAAACTGATTTCTGAATTAGATTTTAATTTTTCCACAATGGAAAATTGCTTTGATAAAATTCTCTATAATTACGAAAATATTAAATCTTAAATGATGAAAAATAGACTGGTAAGAATTGTATTGAACTATTTTTCCTCTAATATTTGTTGGGGCTATGCTTCGATATGAAGGGTGATGCCCTTTTCTTCCAATTTTTAAGTACCCAGACAAATTAAATGGTTTGAGAAAGAAGTGTTTTGAATTGATTGGATGGGTTTTTTTTGGGCCAATGTTTTTTCAGTTTTGACAAGGAAGTTTGAATGAATATTTTGGTGACAGGAGGCTGTGGTTATAAAGGGAGTGTGCTTGTCCCGAAATTGCTTAGCCGAGGGTATAGTGTGCGGGTGCTGGATATTATGTGGTTTGGAAACTTTCTTGAGCCACATTCTAATTTAGAGGTGATTCAAGGGGATGTGTGTGAAATCGATAAAATCTCCCTTGATGGAATCGATGCAATTATACATTTGTCCTCTGTAGCCAATGATCCTTGTAGTGATCTAGACCCGAAATTGACTTGGGAAATCAGCGCGCTTGCTACAATGCAGTTGGCGGATAAGGCTGCCCGAGTGGGTATGAAGCAATTTATTTATGCTTCATCTGGGAGTGTCTATGGAATAAAGGAGGAAGAACAGGTCACTGAAGATTTGGAGTTGAAGCCGATTTCTGAATACAACAAGACGAAAATGGTTTCTGAGCGTGTGCTTCTGAGTTATTCCGATAAGATGAGAGTCCAAATTATTCGCCCCGCCACTGTTTGTGGTTATTCGCCTCGCATGCGTCTTGATGTTTCTGTGAATTTGCTAACAATACAAGCCCTATCAAAGGGGAAAATAACTGTTTTTGGAGGTAAGCAGGTTCGGCCTAATATTCATATCGATGATATTACCGATGTCTACCTCCATTTGATTGACCATCCTGAAGTTTGTGGAATTTATAATGCGGGCTTTGAAAATATCTCAATCCTTGATATTGCAAAAATCGTTGCTAAGCACATGCCAGTTGAAATTGATGTTACTGAATCGAATGATCCTCGTTCCTACAGGGTTAATTCAGATAAACTCCTCGCTACAGGATTTAAACCTAAAAAAACAGTGGAGCATGCAGTCAAGGAAATCATTGAGAAATTTCGTGAAGGTGATGTAAAGGACGAAGAACGTTATTACAACCTCAAATGGATGCAAAATACAGTATTTGCGGGGGAGTGAAATGGATTCAAATCAGAATCAAGAAGATTTTTTTGCAGGATATGCTTCACGTTTGCAAGCTGTTTTAGCATCAACTGAATGGTCTGGGGTGACACTTCTTGCTCAAGAAATGCGTAATTGCTGGAAAAATGGTCGGCACGTGTTTTTTTGTGGAAATGGTGGCAGCGCAGGCAATGCCAGCCATCTGGTTAACGACTTTTTATATGGTGTCGCCAAACGCACTGGAGGCGGCATAAAAGCTCTGGCTCTATCAGCAAACCCTGCAGTGATAACTTGCTTGGCAAACGATGTGGGTTACGACAGCATTTTTTCTGAGCAACTTGCTGTGCAAGGAGGGGAAGGGGATTTGCTCATTGTCCTTTCTGGAAGTGGCAACTCGCCAAATATTGTCAAGGTTCTTGAGCATTCAAAAACAATGGGAATAAAGTCCTGTGCTATTTTGGGCTATTCAGGGGGTAAGTGTAAATCCCTGGCTGACCAAGCTATTCATTTCCCTATTGACGATATGCAGATTGCAGAAGATATGCAATTAATAGTGGGCCACATGATTATGCAGTGGCTATACGAAAACAACCCAACAGCTGAGTAATTAGGGTGGAAAAATATCTCATTATTGGAAGCAACTCTTTTTCAGGGTCAAGCTTTGTTGATTTTCTTTTGAAGCAGGGACACCCCGTGATGGGTTCCAGTCGTTCTGAAGAATTGCATAAAGCCTTTTTACCTTATCGTTGGAACGCAAGGGATTCAGGATTTAAGTTTTATAAGTATGACTTGAATTTGAACCTTGAAGAAATCGTAGCTTTGGTGGAAAGAGAAAAACCTTCCTTTGTGGTTAATTTTGCTGCACAAAGTATGGTTGCCCAGAGCTGGGAGCATCCAGATCATTGGTTTATGACCAATGTGGTATCAACAATTCGTCTTCATGACCGCTTGAGGCATTTCGATTTTTTGAATAAGTATATACATGTGACTACGCCTGAAGTTTATGGGAGTACTGAAGGTTTTATTAAAGAGGAGATTCCATATAACCCAAGTACACCTTATGCTGTCTCACGTGCTGCTGCGGATATGAGCCTCAAAACATTTTACGATGCTTATGAGTTTCCAGTGGTATTTACCCGCGCTGCTAATATTTATGGCCCGGGTCAGCAACTCTATCGGATTATCCCGAGAACAATTCTATCTGTATTAACCGGTAAAAAGCTCCAACTTCATGGCGGAGGGCATTCAAAGAGATCTTTCATTCACTTTCGTGATGTTGCAAGTGCTACATATAAGATAGCTAATGAAGGAACCATTGGTGAAACCTATCACATCTCAACCAACGAAATTGTGACAATTCGTGAATTGGTTGAGAAAATTTGTCATAAACTTGGTGCTGATTTTGGTGCATGCGTTGAAGTGGCAGGAGAGCGTCTGGGAAAAGACGCGGCCTATATGTTGGACAGTTCTAAGATCCGTCAAGGCATTGGATGGAAAGATGAGATATCTTTAGATGAAGGCCTGGACGATTGTATAGAGTGGGTTAAGTTAAACCTTGAAGACCTGAAGCTATTGCCTTGGGACTATATTCACAAACCGTAATTTTAAGGGGGTATGATTTTGGGGCAAGAGATAGATTTACTCATAAGCTATCCGAAAACGAAACGTAATGTTGAAGAGCGAGGTTCTGGTAAGTCGGAGGAGGACCGCCTTATCGCGCGAAAGTTTGGAAAAGAATTTTTTGACGGTGATAGACGTTATGGTTACGGTGGGTTTAATTATTTTCCTCGTTTTTGGCAGCCAGTTATTCCAACTCTGCAACAACATTTTAATTTGTCTGGGGATAGCGAGGTTCTTGATGTGGGTTGTGCTAAGGGGTTTATGCTTCACGATTTAGCAGAATTAATTCCTGGTATTACAGTTAAGGGTATAGACGTATCAGAATATGCGATAGAAAATGCCATTGAAGACATGCGGTCTAATGTTCAGGTCGGTGACGCTCGCAAACTTCCTTTTCCTGATGATTCATTTGATGTGGTAATTTCTATAAATACAATTCACAATCTCGATAGAGAAGATTGTGGGCAAGCTTTAAGAGAAATTGAGCGTGTGAGTAAAGGAAAAGCCTTCATTACTGTGGATGCATATCATAACGATAAAGAGATTGAACGCATGATGGCTTGGAACCTTACAGCTAAGACCATTATGCACGTTGATGAATGGAAAGGCTTCTTTAACGAAGTAGGCTATACGGGTGATTATTATTGGTTTATCCCATGACTCCTGAGATTTTAAAACAACTTCTTTTCCAGATGAAGCGTATCCGTTTCGTTGAGGAGGAAATTGCAAGACGATATCCTGAAGGAAAGATGCGTTGTCCAACGCATCTTTCTGTTGGCCAGGAAGCTGTGGCAGCGGCTGTTGGTCTTGCCCTTCGCAAGGATGACTTGGCGGTGAGCGGGCATAGAGCTCATGCCCATTATTTGGGAAAAGGTGGAGATCTGAAATCCTTGCTGGCAGAAATATATGGCAAAGCAACTGGTTGTTCAGAAGGCAAGGGTGGGTCAATGCATCTTGTAGATGAACTGGTTGGTTTTATGGGTAGTACTGCTATCGTTGCGGGAACCATTCCTGTGGGTGTTGGGCTGGCATATGGTATGAAATTCAAACAGAATGATCAGGTTAGTTGTGTGTTTCACGGAGATGCAGCCGTGGAGGCAGGTGTGTTCTATGAGTCCGTCAACTTTGCGGCACTCAAGAAATTGCCAGTTTTATTCGTTTGCGAAAACAACCTCTATTCTGTGTATTCCCCATTAAGAGTTCGGCAACCTAAAGGAAGAAGTATTGCTAAGATGGTTGAGGGGCTTGGTCTTTCAGTTCGGGTTGGAGACGGTAACGATGCTGCTGCTGTTTATGAAATGGTCAATGAGGCGATCACATCGATTCGTGAGGGAGATGGGCCAAGGTTTTTAGAATTTTCGACATATCGCTGGTTGGAGCATTGTGGTCCATCGTGGGACAATGATTTGGGATATCGAACAGAAGCTGAATTCCTTGAATGGAAAGCTAAAGAGCCAATTGGTCGGTTAGAGCTGGCTTTAAGATCTGATTATGAAATCTCGGCTTCTGAAATCGAGCTGATGGATGTTGATATTGAGCAGGAGGTCAGTGTTGCATTCAACTATGCAGATGGATCGCCTTTTCCTGAAATCGCATGTATGTACGATGATCTTTATACGGATTCACTGAATTCTGAGACTAAACCAGAAAGGTTGTTGGATTAATATGGCAATGATGACTTTCGCCGACGCAATTAATGATGCTCTATCAGTTGCCATGACAGAAGACGCGAATGTTATTTGCTATGGGCTTGGAGTTGATGACCCTAAAGGTGTGTTTGGTACTACGCTAAATTTGAAGGATAAGTTTGGAAGCGAGCGGGTATTTGATATGCCAACATCTGAAAATGCTATGACAGGAATTGGAGTAGGAGCCGCTCTCTATGGACTTAAGCCAGTAATGACACATCAGAGGCTTGACTTTGCTCTGCTGACAATGGATCAGCTGGTAAACAATGCTGCAAAGTGGCGATTCATGTTCGGGGGGCATAGGGGTGTGCCTCTTACCGTGCGTATGATACTTGGTCGTGGTTGGGGGCAGGGACCTACACATTCACAGAACCTACAAGCTTGGTTTGCCCATGTTCCAGGACTGAAAGTAGTGATGCCTTCAACAGCTGAAGATGCCAAAGGTTTGTTGCTTTCCTCAATATTTGACCCGGATCCAGTTATATTTCTTGAGCACCGTTGGCTACATAATCTGAAAGGAGAGGTGCCCAGTGGTGACTGCCGAGTTGCTCTTGGAAAGGCAAATCTGCTTCGCCAGGGAACAGATATTACCTTGGTGGCAATGTCTTATATGACAATTGAAGCATTGCATGCGGTCGACCATCTTGCTTCGCAGGGAGTAACCTGCGATCTTATTGATTTGCGCAGTATACGTCCACTTGATTGGGTTGCTATAGAAAACTCGGTTAATCGCACTGGGCGTTTGCTTGTTCTCGATACAGGAAACCTAACTGGTTCTATCTCTGGTGAAATTGTTGCTAAAACTTCCTCGATGTGCTGGGGGCAATTAAAATGTGCTCCACAACGATTAGCCATGCCAGATTTTCCTGAGGCGACTAGTCCGCTGCTTACCAAGAATTACCATGTTCGGGCCGAACATATAGCTGCTAAAATTGGAGAGATGCTTTCCCGAAATATTGATTTTAGATCCCTTGAAGAACAACGAAAGCATCCGCACGATGTTCCAGGGGATTGGTTCTCAGGCCCATTTTAAATTATATTTTTTTGTTATTTCTGAGCATCATGTTTGTATTGTGCGGAAATTTGCTTCTTGGTAAAACTTGTGCTTCATTTTTTTCATATGATGTTTATTTTTAGAAAGAAAATACTATTCCCCTGATTCTATATTCATTTTTCTTGAGTGATTGAAAATGCAAATTCCTAAAAGTATGAATGCGGCTATCCTTGTTGAGCAAAATAAACCTCTGGTTTGTGATCAGGTTGAACTACCTAAGGCTCTTGAGGTTGGTCAGGTTCTGGTGAAAATTCACTGTAGTGGAATTTGTGGTTCTCAGCTTGGTGAAATTGACGGTGTAAAGGGAGAGGATAAATATCTTCCTCATCTTCTAGGTCACGAGGCAACAGGTATTGTTCAATCTGTGGGGAACGGCGTAAAGTTTGTGAAATCCGGAGATCATGTTGTTCTCCATTGGAGAAAGGGGCAAGGAATAGAATCTATTCCTCCACGGTATACTTGGAAAGGCAAACCATTGAATGCGGGATTAATTGCGACATTCAACGAGTATGCGATTGTTTCGGAAAATCGAGTCACCCCAATAGATGCCAGTACGGATATGGAAATTGCTTCTTTATACGGATGTGCTGTGACCACTGGCTTTGGAGTAATAGAGAATAATGCCAAAATTAAATTGGGCGAATCTGTAGTCATTTTTGGTGCGGGTGGTGTTGGGTTAAATATTGTCCAAGCTGCCAATTTGTTGTCAGCCTACCCTATTATTGCTGTTGATCTGCATGATGACCGACTTGATCTTGCAATGAAAATGGGTGCTACTCATATAATCAATTCGAAC
The DNA here is from genome assembly GCA_002721545.1 of Nitrosomonadaceae bacterium. Classification (GTDB taxonomy): domain Bacteria; phylum Pseudomonadota; class Gammaproteobacteria; order Burkholderiales; family Nitrosomonadaceae; genus BJGV01. The sequence continues at coordinate 23,247 of PBKR01000015.1, forward strand.
AAGGCTGATGCAAAGGCCAAGATTGTAGAAATTTTGAAAGGTCAGGAAGTGGATGCATTTATCGATAACACAGGTCAACCTGCTATAATTGAAATGGGATATGAATTGACCAGCCCTAAAGGGCGCATTGTTTTGGTGGGTGTGCCTAAAAAAGGTAAAACTGTAAATATTTATTCTTTACCACTTCATTTTGGAAAAACAATAAGTGGCTCGCATGGTGGGGAAACCGTTCCACATGAAGACATACCGCGTTATCAGAAATTGCATGATGTAGGCCGAATTCAACTTAAACCCCTCATTACTGATTATTTTAAACTTAACGAGATTAACACCGCCATTCAGAAAATGCGAAGCGGTGAAGTTGCGGGTCGCTGTTTGATAATGATGGCGAGCTGATTTGCATATTAAAAGATAGATCCATTCAATCACTATTTGTTTGAGTGTTGGGATTTTATGTCTTTGAAGAAGAAGTCAACTAAGAGCTTAATCAAAATATTTGAGGGGTGATTGTATTTCAAAGAAACTTTATGTACAATTATTTTCTGGTCGTTATTAGCCAAACCTACCGTGAGCATTAAACTTGAGTGCCCCCAAAGAAACCAACGATATTGTTGCCGAGATTAAAATAAAGGCGGGTCCTAATAAGCGAATAGTTTTTGTTTCGGGAAATTTCAATGTTATTCACCCTGGGCACTTTCGCTTATTAAGGTTTGCTGCTGATTGTGGTGAATATTTAGTTGTTGGAGTTACTGATAATAGTACTGATGGCGTTTTAGTTCCCGCAGATTTAAGGTTTGACGGTGTTAAATCTATTACCTATGTGGATTACTCATTTATTATGCGTTCTTCACCTGAAGAACTGATTAAGCTTCTGAAGCCGTCGGTTGTGGTAAAGGGGCAGGAACATGAGGTGAATTTTAACCCAGAACAAGGTTTAGTAGAGAGCTACGGAGGTAAATTGCTTTTTAGTTCTGGAGAAATGCGGTTTTCGTCAGTAGATCTGCTTAGGCAGGAAATGTTGGAACCGAATTTATCTGCAATTTCGCGACCGCAGGAATTTTCTGAACGACACGGGTTTGTCATGGCGGATTTACGCGCCGTTATGGATAAATTTAAAGGTTTTAGAGTTACCGTATTAGGCGACCTTATAGTAGATGAATATGTTTCCTGCGACCCTATTGGTATGTCCCAAGAGGATCCCACGCTCGTGGTTACCCCTATACAGCAAGAAAAGTTTGTGGGTGGGGCAGCCATAGTTGCTGCCCATGCAGGTAGTCTTGGCGCAGAAGTGAGTTATTTTTCAGTGTCGGGTAAGGACTCGCCTGCTAATTATGCGCGCGAACAACTTCAAGAGTGGGGAGTAAGTGCAGAGATTTTTGAAGATGATAGTCGACCAACAACTCTCAAGCAGCGTTTTCGAGCTGGGGGTAAGACATTACTTCGTGTCAGTCACCTACGGCAACATGATATCAATCGGCAAATAGTGAGCAAGTATGTCAGAGCTGTGGAAGCTGCTCTGCCTAAGTCGGATCTCGTTGTTTTTTCAGATTTCAATTACGGATGCCTACCGCAAGCACTAGTGGATGAAATATCTGATGCATGTAGAAAAAGAAATATTCTAATGGTTGCTGATAGTCAGTCTTCTTCTCAAATGGGAGATGTATCACGTTTCAAAGACATGCTGCTATTGACACCTACTGAACGCGAAGCCCGTCTTGCAGTACGTGATTTTAATTCAGGATTGGTAGTGCTTGTTGAAAAATTGCGTGAGAAAGCATGTGCTAAAAACGTTATATTGACCTTGAACTCTGAAGGTTTATTGGCTCATACTAACTCAACGAATGGAGACACATGGCATACGGACCGTTTGCCTGCCCTGAATAAGGCTCCAAAAGATTCTTCAGGGGCGGGAGATAGTTTGCTGGCTTGTTGTTCGATGGCAATGGCAGTGGGTGCTGATATTTGGGAAAGCACCTATCTCGGTTCTATTGCGGCAGCCTGTCAGGTGAGTCGGGTCGGGAACACTCCTTTGTCGCCAGAGGATATTAGATTAGAGCTTGCTGACTAAGTATGCGCACACTGCTTCTTGCCGCTGGTTTAGGAACACGGTTACGCCCCATAACAAATTCTGTTCCTAAATGCCTTGTCGATATAAATGGCAAACCGTTGCTTGATTATTGGATTGAACTTTTAAGTAAAAGCGGTGTTGATGAGTTCCTGATCAATCTCCATTATTTACCAGACGCCGTTATGTCTTATATAGAAAGCTGTCGGTATCCTGTAAAAATTACAACTGTATATGAGGATAAGCTTTTAGGCACGGGAGGGACGCTTTTAAAAAATAAATTATATTTTCGTGATGAACCTTTGATTTTGGTTCATGCAGATAATTTGTCAATGTTTGATGTGAGTGATTTCTTTCAAAGATATGAAAAAAGAGAAGCGGATGTCGAAATAACAATGATGACTTTTGATTCTCCTAATCCGAAAGAATGTGGAATCGTTGAATTGGATGATCTTGGAATTGTAAGAGCGTTTCATGAGAAGGTGGCGGCTCCTCCAGGGAGATTAGCAAATGGTGCAGTATATATATTGTCCCCTTCGGTTTTGAATTTTCTAGAGACCCTCGGAAAAGAAGAAATAGATTTTAGTACCGAAGTTTTGCCTCATTTCATAGGGCGTATCAATACATTTCATAATAATACTTATCATAGGGATATAGGAACCGTGGAAAGTCTGCGGGTTGCTCAAGAAGAGTTTGCCGATATTTATGACCTGCCCCGAAAAAATATTTAAATGACCAAAGTTTTATTTATGTCCTATGACGGAATAACCGACCCACTTGGGCAATCACAAGTATTGCCTTATGTTTTAGAGTTAAGTCGCCAGGGATTCAATTTTACCTTGCTCAGTTGTGAAAAGCCGGATGCTTATAAAAAAAATAAAGGTAATATAGAAAAAATTTTGGAAGGAACGAAGGTGAAGTGGGCACCAATTTCCTATACAAAAAAGCCACCTATCATTTCAACTCTGTATGATTATTGGAGGTTAAAAAGAAAAGCTATCTCACTGCATCGCATAAACAATTTCCAATCAACTCATTGCCGCAGTTATATTCCCGCTATGATTGGCCTGTGGATGAAAAAAAATTTTAGAATAAAATTTATTTTTGACATGCGCGGCTTTTGGGCTGATGAGAGGGTCGATGGAGGTATCTGGGACTTGGATAAGATTGTTTACCGGAAAATTTTTCATTTTTTCAAAGAAAAGGAAAAAGAATTTCTAGAGAATGCAGATCACATTGTCAGCCTAACCCATGCAGGAAAAAAGGAGATGGATAGTTGGAATCATATAAATAAAAGCCCTTTACCTATTACTGTTATCCCTTGTTGTGCTGACACAACCCTTTTTGATCGTCAAAAGGTAAAAGCAGAATCACTACAGAAGGCACGGGAAAAATTGGGGATCAAACCGGATGAATTAGTATTAACTTATCTTGGATCTATCGGTACCTGGTATCTACTGGATGAAATGCTAGCATTCTTCAGTGTATACCTTGAGAAATTTCCAACTGCAAAATTTCTGTTCATAACGCAGGATAACTCGGAGAAAATTCACTCCAAAGCGCGTACAGTTGGTATCCCAACAGACCGGGTGCTTATTGTCTCATCTAAACGAGCATCTGTTCCTATTTATGCGTTGCTAGGGGACTATTCTATATTTTTCATTAAACCCTCTTTTTCGAAAATGTCGTCATCACCTACCAAGCAAGGCGAGCTAATGGCATTAGGTATTCCAGTCATATGCAATTCAGGTGTAGGCGATACTGATAAGATAGTCAGAAAATATGATTCAGGACTTATTGTTGAATCATTTAATACTTTGAATTACCAAGAAGTTGTTGAAAAAATAAAACACTCATCATTTGACAAGGATAAAATTCGCAATGGTGCAATGGAATATTTTGCACTTCAGATAGCTGTTTCAAAATATAAATCTATATACGACTCACTCCTAAACTGAGAAAAAAATCCTTATATTTATTAGTAAAATCAATAACTGAAAATGAACAACGTTTCGATAGCTCCTTACCAATTAAAGCCTTAATTTCATCAATAACAATAGGCTCAAAATCTATACCGTGCACATTCTCAACGGATTGAAGTACGATTGGCACTCCAAATGCATCTCCACACCCTACCTCCAAGGCTGTCTTTTTCCCATCTAGAAGTTTCGCACAAAACTTATATCATGCTAGCGTAAACGAAAGATGTTTTGGATCACTGCGCCATATCCAACTTGTCCAGGCGCATAACTTAACCGGACCTTGCGTTAGATAGGAGTCATATTCAATTTGACATTGAGGCTCTTTTGTCTTTTTTGTTTCCATTTTTTCCTAACCTTTCCCATACGTTCTGTCTGTTTAAATTAACAGGGAGAGTGAGCTAACCTAGATAACCCTGATAGTAATGTTTAATATATTCTGATAAGCAAATACGCCAGTCACGCATCTGGTTTAAACCACGTAATTCAAGTTTTTTATTTATTAACCTTTCAGAGGGGGGGCGCTCAGCAAAATATTCTTTTTTCCAATGATCAGACTGGACCGGAGTGATCTTGATTGTGTCTGTCATACCAAGAACCTTTAAAAGTTCCTGAGTTACCTCAAATCTACTGGTAACCCCAGAACATACCATGTTATAAAGTCCCCATAGCTCCTTTTGAATGAGTGACTTAACATTACCGGCGAAATCATGTGTGTAAGTGGGTGACCCTAATTTGTCATTAACAATAAACAGTTCTCTATTTCCTTGTTTGATTTGGGCCATGATTTTTTGAATGAACTTTTTATCCTTTTTTGGTCCTCCTCCCATCATCCAACCTGGGCGGCAAATTATATAACGGGGACTATTCTTTTCTACAAAGATCTCTCCTGCGTATTTGCTTCTGGCATAGTGCCCTAATGGATTTGGCTGATCCCAATCATCGTAGATGTCCTTTTGACCATCAAATATTCCTGCTGTACTGATGTATAAAATTGGAATATCAAGTTCATTAGCAATATAGACGGCATTTTCAACTGCAAGTGTATTGGTTCTGTATGTCTCATCTATGTTTTGCTCACAAAACTCTAGGTCGGTGAATGCGCCTAGATGAAAAAGGAAGTCTGGCTGAAAATCTTGCACGTCATTTTTATAAGCATCGTAGTCAATAAAATCCAGGGTGGAAAGCCAGTTTTCATTGACATTTATATCGGTACATTTTAACTCATAGTCTTTATTAAAAACTTTGTAGAAGGCTTCGCCTAACATTCCTCCGCAACCGGCTATATAAATTTTCTTTTTAGAATCCATAAAATATATTTATCAGAGTTTGTTTAAGATTGATAGATATTGCAATTTGACAACATCTTGCGAAAACTTGTTTAGTACTGTATTCCGGGCGGCCTTTCCAAGTTTTTTGCGCAAATCAGGGTTGTTAATTAAAGTTTCAAAGGTGTCTATCCAATCAGTTTCAGTTTTTACTAGGCAGCCATTCTCAAGATGCTGAATAATTAAAGGATTTGTGCCAACATTAGTTGCAACGGTAGGCAATCCAAATGCCATATACTGGATAGCTTTTAGACCACTTTTACCCAAAACCCATTTGTTCTGGGAAAGAGGATATGCTCCTATATCGATACCTTGTAAATCTTCAACTTCCTTATCTTTAGACCACTGGATTACCTCTAAGTCTATTCCGGGAAGTTCATATTCAAAATTACCAATAACTCTCAGACGAAATTCGCAGCGCTTATTTAGCTCAATAAACACATTACGCAAGAGATCCAGATAATGCATTGAGCTGAATGTTCCAGTCCACCCGATTACTATTTTATGGTCATTTGTATAAGAGTTTGCGGGTAGAAAATGGTTTGTATCAATCGATGATGAAATATAGGTACAAGATTTTTTAACATTAATGCTAAGGCAATGGTCGTTTAAAAAAGGTGAGCTGGTAATAACATGGTCAGCGGTTTTAATTAAGTGTTCAGTTTTTCCAACGCTTTTTAAACTTTTAACCAACGGATTAATGGTATTACTTTTTTCCATTAAAACATTGTCCTCAATGTCATAGACTAAACTTCTGGCGAGAAATCTGAACAACCTTTCAAAAAAAGAAGTTCCGAAAGGAGTAACCCACATAAAAACGTAGACGATATCATAGCGTTGAATGCGAAAGATATCGCATACCCTTCTCATGTATCCTCGTAGTGTACCCAATATTTTTGCAGTGTATTTGTGAGGCTTATAAACTATCTCCCACGCCTTAATATCCAAAAAGGATGACATCGTTATTTCTAATCCATTTCCCCTCCAGTGGTCAAAATATTGTTCATATTTTAATCGTTGACCTGCGGCAGAATTATAAGGAAAGGGGCATATCACAAGAATTTTTTTCATAGCCTTTATCCTCACCCCAGATCATGCCAGTAAGGCATTTTCTGAGAGAAAAAAATATCTGTTAAATCGAAATGATTCATCTTTTGTCTAATTGATTCTTTGGAGAAGAAGTTTTCTATGGTGTGAGGCTTGCTATCAACTGTTAAGATAAAAATGTTTTATTTCATCTCGCGAGAATTATAATGGTTTCTGGTGTTGTTGTAAATTTTCGATTGCCCTGTACTTATAAACAAAATTTTCTTACTTTATATGTGATAAATATTGCACCTATTGATATGATCATTGCGTGTTGTTGCTGATAGCAAGCGAGTCACTATATCCATTTTCGCGCCAGTGGTCAAAGTTTTGTTCGAATTTCAATTTTTCTCCTGCCGCCACTCCCTGGGGGAAGGGACAAACAACTAAAAGTTTTTTGTTTTTCATTTGTCTTGATGCGTAGAGCCAATAAAATTATTGAATATTCTTAACCTTTCGAATTATTAGGGGTAACCCTTGCTGTTAATTGTTAAGATGAGAATGCTTTATTTGACCTGGTGAAATGGTAGGCCAGATAGTTTGGAAACTAGATCAGGAAACCACCCAGCTAAAAACAATATCTCCAAAATGATGGAATGTGAAGTGGAAAAGGATTTATTTAATATTAAAAGGCCCAGTCTGGTCGTAGTGGGGTATGGACAATAATGTGTGGTGTTACCGGGATATTCGGGCCAATAAAAAATGATTCTTTAAAAGATGTCGCGGAGTTGATGACCGATTCTTTGGTTCATCGCGGACCTGATGATGATGGAGTGTGGCTGGATGCCGACTCAAGGATCGCGTTGGGTCATCGCCGGCTTTCCATCCTTGACCTTTCTTATCAAGGTCATCAACCTATGTTGTCCTCAGATGACCGTTATGTGATGGTGTTTAACGGTGAGATTTATAACCATCTTGAATTAAGGAATGAACTGGAGAAAGAATCTGCGAACTCTGCCCCCCAGTCGTGGCGTGGTCATTCTGACACAGAGACTCTTCTAGCCTGTATTTCCCTTTGGGGAGTGAAGGAGACCTTGGAGCGTTCTGTGGGTATGTTTGCTCTTGCCGTGTGGGACCGCTTGGAGCGCCAACTTTATCTGGGCCGGGACCGGATGGGTGAAAAACCCCTTTATTACGGGTGGGTTGGTAGCGCATTTGTTTTTGCCTCGGAACTTAAGGCTTTAAAATGTTTTCCGGAATTTGCCAACCCGGTCGACCGGAATGTTCTTGCGCTTTACCTGCGGTATTGTTATGTGCCTTCCCCATACTCCATTTACGAAAATATATTCAAGCTTCAACCCGGTTGCCTGTTGACCATCGCAGATCAGGCAATAAAGAATCCCCCTTCGGCAATACCAAAGGCTCCATTGTCCGAGAATGGTTTTATTCTAGATCGTTGGTGGTCGTTGGAATCACTCGTCTCGGACAGTAGACAGAATCAAATCACCGATGAACGTACAGCTATTGAAATGTTGGAAACCGGGCTGATCGAATCTATTAAACTGCAATCTATTGCAGACGTCCCATTGGGAGCATTTCTTTCTGGAGGGATAGATTCATCATCCATCGTTAGTTTGATGCAACAACACTCTTCCCGGCCCGTAAAAACATTCACTATTGGTTTTGAAGAGGATCGATACAATGAGGCCGTTTACGCAAAAAATATAGCAAAACATCTCGGCACAGAGCATATTGAGTTATACATGTCATCTTCCGATGCTCTTTCGATCATTGCAGATTTGCCTCAAATTTATGATGAGCCTTTTGCAGATTCTTCCCAAATACCAACTCATTTAGTCTGCTGTCAGGCAAGATCGGAAATGAAAGTGGCATTATCTGGGGATGGGGGAGATGAGCTATTTGGCGGCTATAACCGATATTTCTGGGCACAGCGAATCTGGAATAAGGTGGGTTGGCTACCTAAACCATTAAGGTCAATATTGAGTAATATAATTACTACCATCCCGACAGGCTCCTGGGATTCTCTGGCGAAACCATTCAATGCATGTCTCCCTTTAAAGAAAAGACAGAGACTAATAGGCGATAAGGCTCACAAACTTGCATCCAGATTACGAAATGTCAATGATCTGGCTGAGTTGTATTATAGCCTAGTGTCGGAATGGGAAGATCCTGCGAAGGTTGTTCTCAATGCCAAGGAGCCCACGACCGTTTTTGATAAGCAATCTTTTTTTTCAGGCGGGAAAGAAAATGAGCATCGCATGATGTATTGCGATGCAATGACTTATCTTCCGGATGATATTTTATGTAAAGTGGATCGTGCGGCAATGAGGGTGGGCCTTGAAACGCGAGTGCCTTTCCTCGATCACCGTGTTGTAGAAATGGCATGGCGCATTCCCTTAAACCTGAAAATTCGAAATGGGCAGGGTAAGTGGGTGTTGAGGCAGATATTGAATAAATACGTGCCCCAAAACCTAATTGACCGTCCAAAAGCCGGATTTGCAGTTCCCGTGGGAGAATGGCTTCGGGGTCCCTTAAGGGATTGGGCAGAGGCTTTGCTTGATGAATCGCGCTTGAAAAGAGAGGGTTATTTCGATCCGAAACCCATCCGCAAAAAATGGGTGGAACATAAGACAGGAGCCCGAAACTGGACGCCATCACTCTGGACTGTGATCATGTTTCAAACTTGGATTGAATCCCAGAAAACTTGAATTAAATAGGTCGAGTCCCTTGGGGTTTAACCACGGTTAGATTTTGATATTAATAATAGCTTCTAAGTTGAAAAAAGTTATCGTGGAAAAATTTATAGTTAGTCCGATGAAGACACGTTTGATTGGCAAAAAAGCGATCAATGTTTTCGCCTGTGATACAGGTAATGTAGATCAGAAAACTATTCAATCTTTTGGAGATGAGTGGAAAAGTTTTAGCAAATTCTCAGATCATGAAATCAAAGTCGCAGGCGATCAATATTTTGATATTGTGCCGGCAAACATTTATTCAGGAAAATATGTGCTGGATGTTGGTTGTGGGACGGGAAGATGGTCTAAATATATAAGCCAAATGGCTGGTGAATTGGAAGCCATTGACCCCAGCGAAGCAGTAATTTCAGCAGCTGCATTGTTGCAAGATAATGAAAATGTGCGTGTCAGCCAGGCAAGCGCTGGAAATATTCCATTTCCTGATGATACGTTTGATTTTGTATTGAGTCTCGGGGTATTGCACCATATTCCAGACACTCGACGAGCAATGCAAAAATGCATAGATAAGGTAAAACCTGGTGGGCACTTCCTCGTGTATTTATATTACTCCCTAGATAACCGGGGTATTTTATTTCGATCCCTTTTTTGTCTTTCAAATTTTGTGAGAAAAATTATTTCACTATTGCCCTTCAAATTTAAAAAATTGATCTGTGACCTTATCGCATTCACAATTTATTTACCCTTCATTTTTATGTCAAGAATTCTAGAAATAATTGGATTTGGAAAATGGTTAAAATATGTTCCTCTCTCTTATTATGTTGGAAAAAGTTTGAATATTATTCGAAATGATGCGTTGGACCGTTTTGGCACTCCCCTTGAACAACGTTTTTCGAGAAATGAAATTCATAAAATGTTGGTCGATTGTGGTTTGACGGAAATCGTATTTTCAGAGAAAGAGCCTTACTGGCATGCGATAGGAAAAAAGAATTAATCCATAGGTAATAGCGAACAATTAATAACACACATGATTATTACGTGAGTTAGATAATATGCTGAATTTTAAAAATTTTTATTTGGATTTCGAGATGGAAAATAATAAATCTTACTTTGGCTCTGTAGCTTCCTCCAAATTTCGGAGCATGATAAAAAATATTTTATTTTTAACGGTGCCAGCTCTTTTTATTCGTGTCTCCCTTAATGAAATCTGTGAGAAAGCTTCAGCAATATAATTGAGGAAGGGAAATATAATATTATATTTTTTATCAATGGTGCTTCTGACGCTGGTCTGGTGAATGATCGTTTTATCAATGGCAAACGAAATGCATTGAATGGGTGAGTCCTCAATGCTTTGGATGGTATACTTCCAAGGGAAAGTAGTTTTAATGCTTTTTGGAGTTACAAGCCAAGCGATTTTCCTGATGCTGGTGGGCATTCGCTTTATACAGCAAACCTGGTCAAGGCAGATATTTTATTCAAATGCAGTTTAGGAACCCTATGAAAAATGTTCTTGAGATCATTGAGGAAAAGCCCATTCAGGTAATTATTGGATTGTTGGTTTTTCACGTTGTTATGTCCTGTATGGTTTCTTGGATTGCTTATTCACCTTATCTTGCTGATTTCCACAATGGAAATGGCTTTTGGAATTTTTCATGGGATTCAACCCTTTATCATGCAGAGGCCATTGAACTGGTCGATTCGCTAAGGGTAGGGGATTGGGTAGAATGGTGGTCCTTATACTCACTACACGCCCATGTCAAATGGCTCGCTCTCCTATACTGGATTTTTGATGAAGCAAACCCATTGCTTTTTGAATTAATAAACTCCGTGGTATGGGTCGCTTCGGTAGTTTCTGTTTATCTTTCCGCCCGAATATTATTTAATTCGAAAACTGTTGCAGGTTGGGCGAGTTCGTTTCTATTTTTCCCAACGGTATTAATATCTTCCACACAACTCCTTAGAGATCCATTTTATATACTTGGCATTTGCTTTGTGACTCTAGGTTGGGTCATGATTTATCATGAGGAGTTTAAGTGGAAAGGAGCTTTTGCAATAATAGCCGGTTATTATCTTATAGTTTCTATACGGCCCTATATTACTCCTTTATTGATCCTCGTATTTTTTGCATCCGCCATTGTGTTTTTATTTCGAAAAAGATTTATACTTTTACCGGCTTTTGCGATGTTAATAGGCATATTTTTTATTTCGTTTTACGGAGATATGTCTAAAAGTCTTCTATATATTTTACCGGTGACAAAAAATGATAAAAATGAATTTTTAAGAATTGAAGCCAATAAGTTGAAAGAGAAAAAGATAATAGCAAATTCTGGCGATGAAATTTCTGATGTTTTGAGAATGGCAGAAGAGCTTGTGAAAGTGAAGAGTGAGCAGAGAAGTAAAGAAGAGCTTGTGAAAGTGAAGAGTGAGCAGAGAAGTAAAGAAGAGCTTGTGAAAGTGA
>PBKR01000016.1 GCA_002721545.1 Nitrosomonadaceae bacterium
ATCCAAAGCGACTTTAGTTGCTATACTGGGCTTGGACTTATCAAATTCCAAACGGATATCTTTCCCTGATACTTTGATAATTTTTTGAATCAAATCTCTTACTGAGATTGACTTCCCTCGCCCCACATTACAAAGAAAAAATGGCTCCGCCTGCTTTTCCAAAGCCAGTCGAACAAACGCAACCAAATCAGAAATATACAAGAGGTCTCTTTCCTCTTTTCCCTCGCCCCAAGCCACGATTTTACCTGGACTAGAAGCCTGCATTACTTTGGTTACGGTTGCGCCAAAAACATGCGACTTTTCCAAATCAAATTTGTCATAAGGACCATAAATGTTCGAATGCCTTATAGCTGTATAACGAGTGGGGCCTTGAGTGGAAAAAAACTCGCACATTTTTTCAAAATAAATTTTATTCCAAGCGCCTCCAAAATACCTTGGATCCATTTCTGCATCTACATTAAAATCATTTTCCTTTAAGGCATCATTGCTTGACGGATACATAACGCTACAGCTAAAAAAAATAAAATGTTCCACTTGATTCTCAAAAGAAGCTCTCAATATGAGAGAATTCATCACAGAGGTGTCAGTTATATGAACAAAAGGACGAGAAACAATATCCTTGATCCCTGAAGTTACCGACGCCGCCTGAATAACAACATCGACATCCTTCATAACCCTTTCAACATCATTAAGCTGAGTCAAATCTGCCTGAAGCCATTTGATCTTGGGGTTTTCGAAAGCTGGGCGCTTATGAAATACACCCGTTACCTCCACAGAATCTTGTTGAGCAAAAAATTCAGCAAAATTTCGACCAATAAATCCTGTCGCGCCACAAACCAAAATCCTTTTCCCGTACATAAATCAATCTCCATTCGGTTACCTTAAAGAATATATAAGGCCCACATCAAACAAATATATATTAATTTAGGAGGATTAAAACAAGGCAATCCAGTAACTTTTGTAATCCAAATTTCGGGGAAGTGGCGCTACACTAAAAAAAACACAAAAATACTGAAGTGATTTTTTACGCCAATTATTTTAATGAAATTGCTTGTCTATTTGAAGTTTTACCTGGTAGAAAAAACTCGCCATCAGGCAGATAGTTTGTGATCAAAAAGGGGCGGGACATATCGGAGTGATTAGAATATGAACCATGAATTAGGTTTCCGTGCATAATGAAAACATCACCTTTATTCAAAGATATATCTTTTTTTTCATACTGATCCGGAATCTCACATATGTTTCCCGGGCTTTCACCTGCCTTGATTCTCGCTCCCTCAACAGGCCTCATAGGTAACAGTTCTTCCTTGTGCGATCCAGGATACACATATAGCCCACCATTTTCAGGAGAAAACTCTAACAATGGGTACCCAACCGCAATATACATATCATTCGGGCTCTGAACATATGAATTATCTTGATGAGGATTCCAAGCTTGATCAGCAAAAAGAGTTCCTTTCTCCTTATATATTATAATCGACTGGACAACAACCATCTCTCGTCGATACAGTTCTCCCAGAACTCCAGCCATTCTCTTATTTAATTGAACCTCTCTAACCAGTTTTGACGCCACTTTTCTATCATAAACGTCACTGTCTGGGCTCTGATTTTCGAGATCTTCATCGCGATCAACATTCAACATGATACTGAAATCCTTATTGGCAACCTTCCTCAAGGACTCACGAACTCTATCAGCCTGTTCTGTTTCCCAAAATTGCTCAATTGCAAGATAACCTTGCTCCCAGTAAAGTTTATACTGATTTTCATCAATAAATTTCATAAGTACCCTTTGTTCTTCTAGACGATTTTCACTTATGTTAATGACCACTACTTAAGTAGTTGAAAAAAAATCACTTTACCCTAAAAGACCTCTTTTACTTTTAGCAAGAGATCATTAAATAGATCCTAAATTTAAGAAAATATTCCCATCCATTATGGTCTTGCAGTATTTTATACTTTTTCTTAAAAAAGTCAAAAGCGCAACATCCTTAGAGTATTTAACGCCCTTTTCTTAAAATTTCCATGGCAGGATTATCAGTTTCTATAACCGGGAAAGTTTTTTTGCGAAGTAGTTTTCGGAGGGAGATATATTCTGTTGTGAATTTTTGCCTCTTGATTGAGAGGAGAGCAGAACAAAACAGCCACCCCATATATTCATTAAACAGTTTAAAAGAATGTCGCCAACCATATTTACGCAGGCAATTCCAAAAAACAAAAACCGTGTTAAGGAACTGCACCTTCTCGAAAAATTTTGGGTAAAATGTGGCTGCAGTTGAGAGCGACCTTTTTTTAATCAAGGTCCAAACAGATGGAATCTGCCTTTTCTCTAAGTCAACTTCTTCCTTAAAGTTGTACTCACCCTTCAATGCTTTCCTCTGAAAGAGGATCGTTCCAAGATGCGTATCATGCGATCGAGCAGGTTCGGCAAAATATCCCGAATCTTCTCTTATCACAGGCTCTTTAGGCTCCGTTAAATGTCGAAATTTTGTGGAACCGAGAATCAATTTGTAATACTGATCCAACCCCCATTTGTTGATATATGCATATCTAGCTCTACTCTGGAGTTCGAAGGACCATTTCTCCAAGACAAACGCTGGATACTCCGTAAAATTTAAAGTAGTCTCTCCATCTCTTGCCTCCCTGTCTGATATACGCAAAAGATATTCTTCTTCACCATCAACGGTTTGACCAATAACCCCTTTGTGGCGGGCAATTTCATACAAGGGGGTAGCGGGAAGAGCCTGAGCAAAGTTTATACTAAGGTCAGTGAAATCTGTATTAGGAGATTGCTCAACAAAATAACAGGCAAATTTTATATTATCTTCCATGGTTTCGTTTGTTTCCCCGGGCATCCCAACAACCAACTGGAGAATTGTATACAAATTGTTTTCTGCCATCCATCTCACAGCGTTGTAATTTTGTTCTACCGTGGTGACCTTTTCCATAACATCGAGCATCTTCTGGCTTCCGCTTTCCATTCCGTAAAAAATAGAAGTGCATCCAGCGTCTTTCATTTTTTTAATCGATTCAGGGTTGATCGTGTTGACCCGCATTCCTCCAACCCGCCAAAGGAGATCGCGCTTAGTGATCTCTTCAAGAAAAAGGGCTAACCATTTCCTGTCAGTCCCAAAATTCTCGTCAGAAAAAAGAATAAACCCGACATCGCGTTCTCGAATCAGGTAGTCCAGCCGCTCCATCAGGATAGGAACAGGAATATATCGTATCCCCTTATCAAACCTGTGACAAAAGGTACAACGCGCCACACAACCTTTACTTGCCGGAATAACGCCGATTCTTTTGCCTCGCCGGTGAGGCTCAAAAGCCCTCGGATCTCCAGAGAAAGAGACTGCTGTGATCGGGGCATTTTCAATGCGGGGGAAAAAAAAGTCTATCTCTTCACTGCTACCCATTATTGACCAGTCGATGTCAAAAATCTTTTCCTTGGAAAGAGGATCCTGATAGGGTGTGATCTCCAAATCGCCCTTTTGATCGAGAAACGCTAAACCTCGAACATTTTTAAACTCTTCTTTGGATTCGGCAGTCAACCAGCAATTAACAAAATCTATAGCGGTTTGTTCGCCCTCACTGGTGCATACAAATTCCACACCGGTTTTTTTCAATATAACCTCGGCTGATGCCCCCAGATTACCACCTAACAAGATGGTAGTTTTGGGCAGTCTCTTTTTTATTTCGAGTGACAGTTTTTTGGTGTAAGCATAGGCTGTAGATACAACCGAGCTTATCCCCAGAATATCCGGTTTTTCTTTTTCAATATGAACTATAGCTTCTTCGAAAGGCACGCGAAGATAATCAATATCGTAAAAATCTGTTTTGTCAAAGCCCGCCTTTTTTAAAGCGGTAATAACAGATAAGCTACCCATAGGCGGAAAGACATTCAGGGTTTCCTTGATAGGCGTGGTAACAATTAAAATTTTAGGGTGATCTTTTTTGCTCATTTCGTGCATTTATAAAAAATTTAGGGAGCCTCTTTATCTATAGTATAATTAAAATTCAAGCGAATTAGTGAGCTTTACTCTATACACAGACACTTCAAAGGCGAATAGAGCCGACATTATACTTCAAAGTTTCTCTTACATAAAGTTAAAAGTTTTACCAGTTTAAATTTACTCCGCCTTAACAAAACTCATTATCGTAATTTCACCTAACCTACTATAAACTAAAACAGAATAAACAAAGATTTTTTCCTCGACAGGAGAAGACAATTTAGTGTAGCCTTAACCTAAGCAAGGCTGCATTAGATGTTATAAAAAGATGTTATAAAATGAGCTTGTTTGCTTACTGTCGAATTGAACTAAACATATGGCTGGCAATTCCTCCTCACTCGTAAGGTAAATTTTGTGCAATTAGCGGATACAAGAAAAGAAACAACCTTGGAAACTGAAGGTTTGAATCATGTAGCTGAGTCTCCAGATCTAGCAATTATTGACAAAATTCGCAGGGTTTTTAGTAAGTCCTGCAAACGAATATTGCTAATAAACCCCCCACACTTCCCTGATGATTTACTAGATATAAAAATAGTCAAAAACTCAAGATATTATAATTACCCTCCTTACGGATTAGGATTGCTGGGGCGCAATTTAAAGACCAAAGGGTATATTTATGGGCATTTGGATTTAAATTTAGAGCTGTTGCAATATATACATAACGAAGAAAATAAAGAGGTTATTCCATCTCGCATAAAGGAAATCTGGAAAGAAAAAATAAACGCTAAAATAAAGGAAATCAAGCCTGATCTGGTTGGATTATCCTGCATGTTCACAATGTCCCATGGCAGAATTATAGACATTGCTGACTATTTAAAACAGATGCACCCTGGATTACCTATAATCGCGGGAGGAGTCCATGTGAGCAATGCTCCCGACCTCGTTCTCAAAGAGGCCAAGGGAATAGATTTCTTATCTCTTTTTGAGTCAGATCTAAGCTTCTGCGACTTGCTGGACTATATAAACGGGAAGGGTAGCGAAGACCAATTGGCTCAACTTGGAACCCTGATCGATGAAGAATATGTTTTTCTTAAAAAACGGCACTCCCCCAGCGTTCAGGACATGGATGTTTTCCCTGAATATGCTGATTTGCCGGTTGATAAATATATTGATTATGGGGAAATGGGCAATTTTCGTTACTGGATTCAGGAAGGGGCGCGGGTCAGCTCGATTCTGTCCAACCGCGGTTGCCGGGCGCATTGCACATTTTGTAGTGTGGCAAATTTTAACGGGAAAGGTGTCAGAGCACGTAGTATTGATTCAGTTTTGGATGAAATTGAATACCTTGGAGATCGATACGGAATAAACCATATTACATGGCTTGATGATGATCTTTTTTTTGATACGCAAAGAACCGTTGCCCTATTTAATGGAATTGTTAAACGTAATCTGGGAATAACCTGGGATGCGATGAATGGCATTATTGTATCCGCCGCCGCAACTCACCCTGAAACAATTGATGCAGCATCCAAATCCGGCTGCGTCGCAATCAACTGGGGAGTGGAGTCAGGCAATACTAAAATTCTAGGACAAATTCAAAAACCCTCAGGAATCAAACATTGCTTGAAGGTTGGGGAATTGATGAGAAAGTATCCTCAGATCTATTCTCGAAATTTTCTTATCATCGGATTCCCTAATGAGACATTAGGGCAAATGCTTGACACTATAAAGCTAGCGCAGGAAATGGGATCCGACTGGAATGGAATACAAAAACTCACACCTTTGCCAAATACTAAAATATATGATCAAATGATTGACGAAGGCTTAATCCAACACGGTCCGGAAGAAAGTGACGAGTATTCTTTCAATGGTAGATACTTTATCAGAGAGACAGAGAAGCACCGTATCAAGGAAAAAAAGCAAAAGTTGAACGCGGAAGAGTTTATTAATTTTTTCGAACAAAATTTGGAAATGGTCCCCACGGTAGAGCAGCTAGATGATATTTGGCTCATCATGGATTACAAGTTGAACTATGAGAAGATTCTGGAGGAAGAGAATCCTCTTAGACTGAAGAAAATGCATAAATTTCTCTGGTACGTTTCTAATCGCATGACGAAAAACCATCCTTTGGCGGCCCTGTTTTTAGGCATCGTGCACCGCAAACTGGGAGATCCCGAGAGTGCGAAGGCTTGCATCTCAACTGCGCAAGAATATTTAAACCAATCCGCTTATTGGCAAACGCGCTTCAAGGTCCTGTCTTTAGATCATCTTTTAAGAGAGCACTGATAAACATGTTGCAAGGAAATCGCAAATCGTCGTAAGAAGGGCAAATGGATCAACTGGTCCAACGATATAGCGCGACAGGTTTTATGTGGACAGAGTATCCTCACAAAAGATTTTGGGATAAAAGTTTTAGGGATAAATAGTATGATAGGGTCTACCTAGCTTTCTAAATTTAGACTTTGTAAAAAGGACTCAAAAAATATTGACTCAACAAAAATTTAGTATTGGCCTTTCCCAAATAAATAATAGCTTTTCAGGGGCTAACTACCTTCCTTACTCAACTGGACTGTTACAAGTTCATGCCGAAAAACATCTTAAAGAACCTGATAGATTCGAATTTTTATTGCCGCTTTACAAACGTTGCAAGGTAGATGATGGTGTAAAGCATTTCAACTCTGCTGATCTTGTTGGTTTCAGCTTATACGTTTGGAATGAACTCTTATCCTTGGAAATCCTTCGCGGACTAAAAAAAAGCAACCCTGAAAAACTGTTGATATGTGGTGGCCCTCAAGTTCCAGATAATGCGGAAGAATTTCTTAGAAAGAACCCGCAAATAGACATAGCGGTTCACGGAGAAGGAGAAAATACCTTCTTAAAAATACTAGAAGCTTACCCTAAAAATGACTGGTCAGACATTCCCGGTATCAGCTGGATTGACCCTTCGGGTAAATTTATAACCCACCCAAAGAGCGACCGAATGCGCGACCTTTCTGTCATCCCTTCGCCCTATTTGGAGAATGTGTTTGAGCCTTTAATGTCTTTAGATTCAAATGCTGAATGGCTCGCACTTTGGGAAACAAATCGAGGTTGTCCTTTTGCGTGCACGTTTTGCGACTGGGGTTCAGCAATTGCGGACAAGGTGTTTCGTTTCGACATGGATAGGATTTACCAAGAGATGGATTGGTTCTCGCAAAAGAAGATCGAGTTCATTTTTACTTGTGATGCTAATTTTGGAATCTTGCCAAGAGACCTGGATATAGCCCAACATGCGGCAGAAAACAAAGAACGATATGGTTATCCAAAAGCCTTGTCTGTCCAAAACACTAAAAACGCCACAGAAAGGGCTTACCAAACCCAGAAAATTTTGTCTGATTCGGGCTTAAATAAAGGAGTGACCCTTTCCATGCAGACAGTCAGTCAGCAGACGCTGGAGGATATAAAACGTCACAATATTTCCCTTGAAACTTACGATGAACTTCAGCGCAGGTTTACACGTGATGGGGTAATAACCTATTCGGATCTGATATTGGGTCTTCCTGGAGAAACTTACGAGTCTTTTGCAGCGGGGGTTTCTAGTTTGATCGCTAATGGTCAACATAACCGTATCCAGTTCAACAATCTATCTGTCCTTCCAAATGCAGAAATGGCCGACCCCGATTATATCGTAACGCATGGTATTGAACTGGTAAAATCGAAAATTTTAAATATCCATGGATTTCAGGAAAGTTCTGAAGACGATATAGTCGAAATGCAGGATTTGGTGATAGGAACTAAAACTCTGCCTCAAGATCAGTGGCGTAAAGTGCGAGCATTTTCATGGATGACGGGGTTACTTCATTTTAATAAGTTGTTACAAATCCCCTTGATTCTACTTCATCGTCAGACCGGTGTGCCGTACCATGAAATGATAGAAATGTTCATGGGAGTAGATTCAGCAGAGTTTCCCTTAATAAGTGAAATCAGAGATTTTTTTCTAGAGCGGGCAAAATCGTTACAGAAGGGCGGCCCCGAATTCCATCATTCACCCGAATGGCTAGATATATTATGGCCAGATGATGAATTCATATTTATTCGTCTTGCGACTGAAGGAAAGCTAGATAAGTTTTATGAGGAATCTAAAAAAATCCTCTCCAGCATTATCTCCTCTGTTGACGCAGAATCTGACCGAGAAATTCTTTTTGAAGCCCTTAAAGTTAATCAAGCATTAATAAAGCTACCTAACCAACCCGAAGATGACGAAATTGAGACTCAATATAATATTTTAGATGTCTATTACGATACCATCCGGGGCGGAACTCTCTCTTTGGAAAAAGTTCCTTCCACCCACACTATTAAGCGGTCTCAAAAAACCTGGTCAGACTGGGAAACCTGGTGTCGAGAGGTAGTCTGGTGGGGAAATAAAAAAGGCGACTATCTGTATGGTAGCCACTCCTCTGAAAAATACTATGCCGGCCATTATTGATCATTTCCCGTTCAAGACACCTTATTATTCATGAAATACCGCTTATTAGGCAGCACCGAGATTCAAATTTCTGAAATAGGATTTGGAGCTTGGGGTATAGGGGGCATGACACCAGGTCCATCGAGCTATGGTCCCACTGACGATAATATTTCATGTAGAGCTTTATCTTGTGCCTTAGATAATGGGGTAACTTTTTATGATACATCGAATGCTTATGGGGATGGACACAGTGAGTGTCTGATAGGCAAAACATTCAGCAAGGTGCGGGAACGGGTCATCATTGCCACTAAAGTAGGACTGATAAAATATGGCGTGCCGCTGGACTTTTCTGACCATGCTATAACCACCTCATTAAATAATAGTCTGGAACGATTAAAAACGGACTACGTGGACCTCTTACAATTGCACAATCCCCCGCCTGAAGTGATTGAAAATGGAAATAAAATTCTGGAATGCCTGGGTCGCTTAAAGAGAGAGGGGAAAGTCAGAGCTTTCGGTGTTTCTGCGCAAACTCCTGAGCATGGTCTATTGGCGGCGAAACATTTGAAACCTGCCTCACTACAAATAAATTTTAATATGCTTGATCGGCGCGCCTTAGATTGTGGCTTGATGGATTTAGCTCAAGAAACGCAAACATCTTTGATAGCCCGGACTCCACTTAGCTTTGGGTTTTTAAGTGGGGAAATTGCTAGAAATACAAAATTTGAAAGCTGGGATCACCGAAGCAGATGGCCGCAGGAGCAGGTCAATGCCTGGGTGGATGGAGCAGAAGCACTGCTGGATTGCATGAGCGATAAATTATTACAAACCAAACCTCAATTTGCTATGAGGTTCTGCCTTTCATTTCCCCAGGTTTCTACAGCTATCCCCGGAATGATGACGGAAAAAGAAGTTTTGGATAACATTCGTGTCAGTGAATTGGGTCCCCTAACTACGATTGAAATGGAAAGCTTGAAAAAGGTGTATTTGAAAAATAATTCATTTACTGATAAAACCAGCATTCAATCTATTCGTGCGACTGATCCCGGAAAAATCAGCGCTGAAAAATAGAAGGAGTTAAGGTGACAGAGACTACTAAGGTAGCATTGGTGACAGGTGCAAGTCGTGGACTGGGAGCCGCAACAGCGCTTTTGTTAGCCAGGAATGGATATGCTGTTTGCATAAACTATAATCATAATGTTGATCAAGCTAAAACCATAGTAAAAACTATAAAAGATGCAGGGGGAAAGGCCATTGCCGTTCAGGCAGATATAAGCAACGCAAACCAAATTGAAAAACTATTCTCAAAAGTTGACAATGAGTTAGGGTCGTTAACAGCTCTCATCAATAATGCAGGTTTTACAGGAACACGATGCAAAATTTTAGACTTGGATGTAGAAACCATACAACGGACTATTGATATAAACTTGACGGGTTTAATTTTTTGCGCTAGAGAAGCAATTAAGCGAATGGCTAGATCACGCGGAGGAAATGGAGGGAGCATTATAAATGTGTCTTCGCAGGCAGGTCAATTTGGGGGCAATCAAATTGCACCTTATGCCGCATCCAAGGCAGCTGTAAACCTCTTTACAATAGGTTTGTCAAGGGAAGTCGGGCCCGAAGGAATTCGAGTCAATGCCGTTAGCCCAGGTGTCATAGACACTGGGCAGGCTGATATGCTTGACCCTAAGGTTAAAAGCGCCCTTAAAGAAAGCATCCCTTTAGGAAAAATTGGAGACCCTAATGATGTAGCCTCAGTAATCAATTGGTTGCTCTCCGAACAATCGTCTTACCTTACCGGTGTGATTGTGCCAGTTGCAGGAGGACGCTAATAATTTTTTTAAACCAAAGAAAAAAAATATAGATTTAAAAAGGGCTAGCTTTTATAGCCCAAACTTGTCGGTATAAACAGGTGAGCGAAAACATGTTAAACATAGAGGTGGCAGATGGTTATTAGTATGACACCATACAGACTATCATTCTTCGGTGGTGGGACAGATTACCCTGCGTGGTACAGAGAAAATGGGGGCGCCGTAGTTTCAGCATCCATCAATAAATATTGCTACATCACCTGTAGATATCTTCCGCCTTTCTTTAACCATAAGCACCGGTTCGTCTATACTGAAGTTGAAAATGTTGTCAGCATCTCAGAAATCAAGCATCCTGCAATTAAAGCTGTTCTGGAGTCGATGAATTGGGGAAAGGAAGGACTAGAAATTCATCATGATGGTGACCTCCCAGCAAGGTCTGGGCTAGGTTCCAGTTCCTCGTTTACAGTAGGTCTACTAAACGCACTTACATCGCTTATAGAAAATCCGTTGACAAAAAGAGGCCTTGCCGACAAAGCTATTCATGTCGAACAAAATATTATCAAAGAGTCTGTAGGATCTCAGGATCAGATTGCCTCTGCTTATGGAGGAATCAATAAAATAGAATTTGCAAGAGATGATACCTATGACGTCCAGCCGATAATTTTAACTCCCGAAAAGAAAAAGTATCTTGAAAGTCATTTTATGCTATTTTTCACAGGAATATCCCGTTACGCAACGGAAGCAGCCAAGTCTCAAATCAAAAACATAGGTGCTCGAAAAAAAGAACTTACTAGAATCAAGCAGACCGTGGATGAGGCGTTAAGCCTTATTTATAGCTCTAGAAGTTTTGCTCCTGAACTAGGCGATCTCATGCATGAGGCTTGGCGATATAAGCGAAGTCTATCGGATAAAGTCTCAAATAAAATCATCGATGACATATATGAAGCAGCCAGAGAGAGTGGGGCTTATGGTGGTAAGTTAATGGGAGCTGGCGCTGGTGGATTCATGGTATTTATAGTCAAGCCGGAATTACAAGAACGGGTCATAGAGAGGCTTAAAGGTTTGACCTATGTCCCCTTCGAATTCGAAAATTTCGGTAGTAAAATAGCTCTTTATCAGCCCAACGGTTTGGGATAATATTTTTGCACAAAGTAAACTTTTACTGTAAATCAACTAATCTCTTATCAGCTCTCTAAGTTTTAACACCAATCAAAATTATTAAAAATTTTTCAAGTTTAACCTTAGGGAGTTTAAAGATTTTTAAAAGATAAGGAGTGAATATTAAGCCTCATTACTCATATATGAGTTCATGTACCAATGTTAGCTCCGTAAATGTTTTTTGGTTTTTAATTAACAGGTTAAATTATACTTTGAACAAGGGTGTAATATTTTAGCTTGAATCAGACTATAAGAATAAAGAAATTAATTATGCTTTTCATACAATTTTAGCGACAACGTTCTGTTATTTTTTGAGGAAGCACGGTGAAATTTATAAGTAAGGATCAATTCAAATTCTATTGGGAAAACGGTTATCTGATCATAGAAAATTTTTTCTCCCATGAAGAGGCTGAATATATTCATCAAGCCCTCAATGATATTGCAAGAAAGGATTTTAAGCCCTTACTTAATATGGATCGCATAGAAGAAACTTTAAAGCAAAACCCAGATTGCGACCCTAAAGATATGAAACGTACTGCAAAAATAGTTCGAGAGACACAATGCAACCCGAAAATGGTAAGCATCTTGGAAGAATTATATGAAAGGGAGTTGCAATCTATTCAATCATTAATAGTTTATAAGAGAAAATCTTCTCCCTATAAAGATCAGGCTTGGAATTCACATCAAGACAATTCTTATATTCAAAATCCAAACAACTTATGTTTTGCCGTTGGATACCCCCTAATAGACATTTCTCCAAAAAATGGAGGGCTTTATGTGTACCCTGGTTCCAACAAAGAGGATGTTTTGCCTGTAAGGCAGGCTGAAGGGATAAATCAAAAAATAGGTAAAAAACCAGGGAATGCATGTGAAATCCCAAGCCATTATAAAAAACTTGATATCTTTTTAAAAAAGGGGGACGCGTTGATTTTTCATGGCAACCTTATTCATGGTTCATACCCTAATACTTCTGACGCGTCCCGCCCTCTTTTTCTTATCAGCTATCTTCCTGTCAGAGAAACTTTTTTGGCGGGGAAAACTTCAAATAGAAAAGCAATTCCATTACGTTAAATGGATGACTACCATTATTAGAAATACTAATTAAGAAAGCATTGATTCCCTTTTTAAAGGTTCCAGACAATTGAGGAAAAATTTTTCCACTGTAAATCTTACGTTGTTTTAAACTTTAAGGTCCTCTTACAATCCTCTCTTTGTCAAAATTAACGAGGCAACATTCATGAAACTTTTCAAAGTATTGATTACTGGAATCGCTGGCTCCGGCGGAAGTTACCTAGCTGAATACATTTGTAAACAGCACCCTGAAGTAGAAGTTCATGGCCTCGCATATTCCCGAAGTACTCGCCGAAACCTTTTAGAGATTGAATCTAAAATAACTTACCATGAAGCAGATCTCATGGATTTTGGCTCTGTTTTTGCTGTTTTGGAAAAAGTAAAACCAGACGCTATTTTCCATCTAGCAGCTTTTGCAAATGTGAAAGCCTCTTTTATTACTCCTAATACATTTTTGAGCAATAATATTTTAGGAACCAGTAATCTTTTTGAAGCTGTTCGTTTGGCCAAATTGGACCCTGTTATACAGCATTGCAGTACTTCGGAGGTTTATGGGCAGGTTGACCCTAAATATATACCCATCAAAGAAGATACTCCTTTGAATCCTGCCAGCCCCTATGCCGTATCCAAAGTGGCTCAGGATTTCCTTGGCTGGACTTATTTTACCAGTTATAAGATGCGGATCATTCGTACTAGGATGTTTACTTATCTTAATCCAAGGAGAACCGATCTGTTTGCCAGTTCTTTTGCTAAACAAGTGGCGTGGATTGAAAGAGGACTGCAAAAAGAGTTGGCCCACGGAAATTTGGATTCGGTAAGAACAATCATTGATATGCGTGATGCGATGAAAGCCTATTGGTATGCTGTCAAATATTGCCGGCCAGGTGAAATTTATAATATTGGCGGAACCACTACCATGAAAGTCGGCGAATTTCTGGACAAATTAATCTCAATGAGCAGCACAAGGATTCCAACACGCTGTGATCCGAGTCGTTTGCGACCAGCAGATGTAACCTTGCAAGTTCCCTGTGTCGACAAATTTATAGAAGAATCTAATTGGCAACCAGATTATTCTTTTGAAGAAAGCTTGGAATATCTCCTCAATTATTGGAGAGAAAAAGCTGATGAGGAAGTACTTAGCAATACCAGGGTATAATTATTTTTTAAAAAGTTTTATTACTAAACATGATTCATATAAAATATATGCTCTCTTATAAAGATTTTTCGTTGTTTTCTGATTCTTGAGCAATACTCATAGACAATTAACAACACTAAACAACAGGAGATATAAAAGTGAATAAAAGGGCAGTCATAATTACAGCCCCAGGGTTTCAGGATGAAGAAGTCGTTTATCCCTACTACCGCCTATTAGAAGAAGGCTATAAAACAGATATAGCCACAAAAGATGGGGAAGTGGTTTATGGTAAATATGGTGTACCTGCGCGGGCTACGATGAGCGTTTCTGATTTGAAAGTCGATAATTTTGATATGGTGATTTTGCCGGGAGGCTTTGAGGCTCCGGATCGGGTGAGGCTTTTGCCCGAAGTACAGGAATTCGTCCGGAATATGGATGAACAAAAAAAACTCGTAGCCGCCATTTGTCATGGCCCCTGGATAATGATCTCTGCTGGAATTACCAAAGGCCGAAAGATGACAGCCTTCTGGAGTATTGAGGCTGACATTAGAAATTCAGGTGCTGACTACCAACATAAGGTTCCCGTAGTTATTGATGAGAATTTCATCACCTCTCCTCATTATAATAACAATGGCGATTTCATGAAAGCTGTTGTGAACTATTTTAAATGAACTTAAATGACAAGGTTTATGTCGCCGGACATACAGGGTTAATTGGTTCAGCGATTTTAAGAAGGTTAAAAGCGGACGGGTTTTCAAATGTCATCTTCCGTGAGCATTCTGAACTGGACCTTATGAATCAGCACATGGTCCAGAAGTTTTTTGGGGAAGAAAAACCTGATTATGTGTTTTTCACTGCAGGAAAGGTAGGTGGGGTATACGCCAACAACACTTACAGGGCGGAATTCATTTATGAAAATTTGATGATGCAAAGCAACGTTATTCATCAAGCTTATCTTAACGAAACCAAAAAGCTGATTTTTTTTAGCTGCTCTAGCGTATACCCAAAAATGTGCCCGCAACCTATGAAAGAAGATTATCTGCTCACAGGCTCTCTGGAGCCAACAAATGAACCTTTTGGCATCGCAAAAATTGCAGGTATGAAAATGTGTGAATCCTATAACCGACAATATGGAAGCGATTTTATTTCTGTCATTCCAACCAATGTCTATGGGATCAACCAAAACTTCACACCCATGGACTCCCAGGTTGTTCCGGCTATGATCAGAAAGTTTCACGAAGCCAAAACAAATAATGCCCCTGAAGTGGTCATCTGGGGAACTGGTCGACCCAGTAGGGACTTTATATTCGCTGATGATCTTGCAGACGCTACAATTTTCATAGCTAAGAATTATTCAGAAAATGAGCCGCTAAACATTGGCACAGGGAAGGATTATACTATCCAGGAATTGGCAACAACTATTCAGGAAGTAGTCGGTTATAGGGGTAAAATAGTTTATGACACGTCTCAACCAGAGGGTGTCATCATGAAACTTCAAAACATATCCAAGCTGTCGGAACTTGGATGGAAATATACAATAGAGCTTAGGGATGGGGTTAGCTTGACCTATAAAGATTTTCTGGAAAAGCAACGTTTGGTATAGGGAAAAACAGCTTTAGAAGCCCCTCCCCTAATATAAAAATAAAAAACTCGTGCGAATCCCTTGATCAATAAGATAAAAGTATCGTCAAAAGACCGCAAGGCTCTGGAAAAGTTACTCAAATATCGTTGCACTCAGGAAGACAACCAGCCAAAGGACTATAAACAAAAAGTAGTAATGAAACCTTGGGGCTATGAATTTCTAATTTTTGAAAATGAAAGTGTAGCTATCTGGTATTTGCGCATCGACAAGGGACATTCTACATCGATGCACTGCCATCCTCTCAAAAAGACCTGCCTGATCAACTTGTCGGGCGAGGCCTTGTGTAATACACTTGAACGCCGGAATTATTTAAAGACCATTGAAGCTGTTGTCATTGAAAATTCTGTGTTCCATTCCACCAAAGCATTGTCCGCGAACGGTAGCGAGTTGCTTGAAATTGAAACCCCCCCAAATAAGATTGACTTGGTGCGTTTGAATGATTCCTACGGGCGGGAGATGAAAAGTTACGAGGGGTCTATGGAAATGCAGACAAAAAATCTGAACCGTTTCAATTATTTTTATTTTAATGAACCTGATGAAAAAGCTAAACCTACCCACTCTTATAATGGTTATAGTATTACCATGGAGGCCTACGCAAATAACGAGGAGTTTCAAGAAAAATTCAAACTTGAAAAAAATGAGCTTTTCTGCCTTTGTCGGGGGCAAATTTCAATAAAAGGCAAGAATGAGGTATTGCTGAATGTTGGAGATGCGTATAATGGCCACACTAAATTTGTCGCATCAGAGGAAAACTTTAAAATCAGTTCTCCAGTTCTTATCCTCAAAGCCAAGCAGCAACTCCCGACAAACTAAAATTAAAATTCTATACCTAAATGAAGATATCTAAAGTACAAGTCATCCTGCTGCAAAAAAAATTAACCTCCGCGATGAATATTTCAAGAGGAGGTTTCGATGTTCGGATGGATGCGTTGGTTAAGGTGACAACCGACCAAGGGATAACGGGATTGGGTGAAGGGGTTGGTGATGCATTAATGATAAAATCTATAATTGGTGGGAAAATGGGGGACTTGGCCGTTGGTCTCGATCCAATGTCCATCGAGTCAATCAGAAAAAACCTGATAGACAGCCAAGTGTATCTTGAGCGAAAGGGTTCCGTTATATGCGCAGCAAGTGGGATTGAGATGGCCTGCTGGGATATCATGGGCAAGGTGCTTAATGTTCCAGTTTACCAACTGCTTGGCGGCCTTTACCGAGATCGATTGGAAACCTACGTGAGTGACGTTTACTGGGAAAAAGACCCTCATGCAATGGCCAAAAATCTGGAGCGCATCCTCAAAAAAGGATTTAAAACTATTAAGGCGCATCTAGGATGCGAATCTCCTGAAGCTGATGAAAAAAGAATTGATGCACTGCGCTGTACTGCGGGAAATGAAACTAACTTGATGATCGACTTGAATGGTGGATACACCCCGCAGGAATCCATGGTCGCATCCCGTCTTTGGGATAAATTTAATCTTTTTTGGCTTGAGGAACCACTAAACCCTAATCAGGTAGATGCTTTAGCAGACTTTAGGTCGCGCTCAAAATTGACCATTGCCGCAGGGGAAAATGAATTCCGTCTGCATGGATTTAAGCAACTGTTTGACCATAGAGCAATAGATGTCGCCATGCCGGATATAGGTCGGGTCGGCGGTATCCAAGAAGCCAGAAATATCTGTGCACTTGCAGAGTCTTATGGCATTCCTGTTTCCCCTCATAATTTTTCATCCGGTATTCTCTTAGCTGCAACAATTCATCTCATGGCGGCAACCCCAAACACTTGGCTCCTGGAACTTGACAGTTCCAATAACGCAATTTATGAAGAGTTGTTGGTCGCTCCTTTGGAAATTTCAAATGGATTAGTCCATGTGCCAGACCAACCGGGCCTCGGGGTAGAGTTGACTGATGAAATTATAAGACAATATGGGGTTGAATAGAAGATGGAGACCTTTTACGCTAACAAAGCACCATGATCCAATCCTCTCTCCTAAAAAAATACAAAGCTATCCTGTTCGATTTTGACGGTGTGCTGGGAAAAACAATGGAAGATAACCATAAGGCCTGGGCCCACTCATTAGCACCTTATGGAATAGAAGTTGAACGTGAAGAATACTTTTTAATGGAAGGGGCACCTCCAAAAAAGGTGGCTGAAATATTTTTAAAAAAAAAGCATCTGAGCTTAGAACCTATAAATGATATAGTACGAATCAAAGAAGAGTATTACTTAAAAAATCGGTCTTTTACGCTTTATGAAGGCGTGCAAGAATTAATAGGAAACCTTAAGGCCAATGGGTTGCAGCTGGCTTTAGTGACAGGTGCTAGTCATCGACGCCTGATGGGTACCAACATAGCTTCATTTTTAAACCAATTCGATGTCTTAATCACTGGAGACCAAGTCTCTCAAGGGAAACCCAGTCCAGAACCTTATTTACTTGGGGCACAAAAATTGGGCACAATAATATCTGAATGTCTCGTTATTGAAAATGCACCAATGGGTATAAAATCAGCCAAAGAGGCTGGAATGTACTGTGTTGCAATTTGTTCAACACTGGACAAAGAACACCTGGCTCAAGCAGATATAACTTTAAATACAATTGGTGAGTTGTTATCCTTATTTGGTCAGTAAAGCCCGCCGACCCAATTCGTAAAACTCCTAATTTATAAAAAATGGGCAGTTTTAAATCGAACTCTAAAAATAGTTAATGCGAACTCCTAATTTTGGTGTAATTCCCAACCTATCAAAAAGTTTTTCCCGCGAATTTTCCCTGGAAATGTTTCGTAGAGGAAGCTTTACACGCCAATTCGAGTATCAAGTCAAACACGCTTTTGATCAAAAGATTTTTCAAATCCCTATTTATTTATGTATAGGTCAGGAGTTCAACCCCGCAGCCTATTCAATGGTACTGAAGGATTTCCAGATATTCGCCCAACACAGAGCCCATGGTATTTACCTTTCCTTCGGGGCTCCACCTGAGAAGCTCAGGGATGAGCTGATGGGTTTGCCATCAGGTTGCTCGGGGGGTATGTCGGGATCCAACGCCATCCAAGGGCCGGAAATTAACATGTTTGGGCATAGCGGTTTGATGGGAGAACAGGTTCCTATTTCTGTGGGAGCTGCGATGGCTTCCAATCGACCAACCCTTACCGTTTGTGGGGATGCTTCCGTTGAAGAAGATTATATTTATCCCTCGCTAGGGTATGCCATAACTAAAAAACTACCCGTACTGTTTATTTGTGAGGACAACGGGCTGAGTATTTTAACAAAAGTTGAAGTACGCCGAAATTGGTCCGCGGTTGACATGGCACGGTCACTGGGTATGCCAGCGATCGAAATCACTGATGATCCATGGCTCATCGCCCATCATATTAAAGAAAAGAAAAAAGACCTGCCAGGGTTTATCAATATTCAGACCGTGAGAAACCTCTGGCATTCCGGAACCGGGACCGATGGGCCACCGGAATGGGATCGTTATCAGTTGGTGAAAAATGAAATGACTCATTTAGGCCTCCAAGCAGAAGTTGAACAGATTGAAACTGAAACCACTTTACAAGCAGAACAAATATGGGAAAAACAACTGCAGAAACTATCAGCGAAATAACACGGAAACACCTTACCGAAGATAACGGACTCTTACTGGGACAATGTGTGACCGCCGTTGGTTGGATTGGAGGAAGTGTTCCCGATTGTGAGGGAATTGCCGAGATTCCTATGACTGATGTGGCTGGACCAGGTTTTGCGGTTGGATGCGGACTTATGGGACGCCGGCCCATTTTCGTGGTCCGCTATCAGGGGTTCATGTGGTACAACTCCAGTTCTCTGATTAACTATGCCGCTAAGTCCAAACAAGTCTGGAACCGCCCCTGCCCCATATTTATTCGCTCGGTTGGAATGGAAGGTAACGGCATTGGACATACTGCTTCATCCTGCGTTCATAGTATATTCATGCATTCTCCCGGATTGCCCATCGCCGCTCCCATGAGCCCTATCGAATACCAGTCGGTTTGGGATCATTTTATGAGTAACGACGATCCAATTTATGTCAGTGAGCATCGGCGAAGCTTTCCTTCATCTCTTGAAATGGAAAATATTGTTCAAGATCAAGCAGATATCACAATCATTGCCATATCTGCAAGTCGTTTAAATGCAATCGAAGCTGAAAAAACTCTTAGGGAACAAAATATAAAATGTAATTTATTCCACCTTTTGTGGCTCAAACCTTTTAAGCCGACTGAAGAAATGATTCAAAGTTTGAAAAAAACCAAAATGGGTTTGGTTATAGATTCAGATTATGAGATTTCTGGAGCATCCAGATCTCTGGCATACGAACTTATGCATAAAGTTGGAGTTCCGGTCCACGCATTAGGTTTAGAAGATCGTGTTTGCGGTGTAGCCCCTGAATTAGAAAATATAACTCCCTCTTCGAAAAAAATCGTGTCTACCATTAAACAATGTATTCAACAAAAAAGAACAATGGATTTTTCACTCCCCGCGTGAGCCCTGGAGTCAACCCAGATATACAAGTTTTCATTTGCACCGTTTTATTTACATTAAATTTTATTATTCAACCTAGAAATTTACCCTATGAATTATAATTTATCCGAGTCTAGTTGGGGAGAAGAAGAGATAGAAGCCCTTCATAAAGTAATTGAGGCTGGCCGATTCACTATGGGCGACCGTGTATTACATTTTGAAAGAGATTTTACCCGAAAATTTGGCGTTAAATACGCCTTAATGACCAGTTCAGGTTCTACCGCGAATTTAGTCGGAATCGCTTCCCTATTTTTTAAAAAAGATCGACCTCTACGACGTGGAGATGAGGTTATTGTTCCATCCATTTCATGGGCCACCACATTTTATCCCCTACAACAATACGGTTTAAAACTGAAGTTTCTCGATGTTGGGCTGGAAACATTGAATATGGATGTTTCGCAGTTGGAAAGAGCATTGACCCCAAAAACCAAAATGGTCGTTGGCGTAAGTATTCTGGGGAATCCCTGTGCTTTGGACGTAATAAGAGACTTTTGTGATGAAAAGGGGCTCATTTTTTTTGAAGACAATTGCGAATCTATGGGGGCCGAACTCAATGGAAAACTCTGCGGAACTTTCGGCGATATCGGAACCTTCAGCAGTTTCTTTTCCCATCACATCTCCACGATGGAAGGTGGAATTTTGGTCACCAACGATGAAGAGCTCTACCATATCGCAAAATCGATAAGAGCTCATGGGTGGTCCAGAGACCTTCCATCAGATTCAAAAGTTTTTGAGAAGGGAAGCAATGACTTTTTTGAAGCTTACCGCTTTATACTGCCTGGATACAATGCGCGGCCATTGGAAATGAGCGGGGCAATCGGGATTGAGCAATTAAAAAAGCTAGATCAAATGATTGGTACTCGGCGAAAAAATGCCGACCTATTTGTGCGCTTATTTGGGTCCGATGAGCGATTTATTATCCAACAGGAGAACGGCAAAAGTTCTTGGTTTTCATTCACCCTGATTCTTCACCCCGACCTCAAGGTGTCCCGTCATCATATTAACCAAGGACTGCGAGATGCAAATATTGAATTCCGTATTATTACAGGGGGTAATTTTCTTCGCCATGATGTGATTAAATACTTTGATTACGATTGTGTGGGGGAAATTCAAAATGCCAACATAGCCCATGACCGAGGATTTTTCGTCGGTAATTTCCCACGCGATATTACCAAGGAGATCAAATATCTCCATGAAGTATTGAACCCACTGGTATCCTAAAATAAAACTATGGAAGCAATTATACTTGCAGGAGGATTAGGGACACGACTTCGGGAAACTGTGACCGATGTACCAAAACCTATGGCGCCAATATCCGAACGACCTTTCTTAGAGTACCTCCTGAATTATTGGATTGGACAAGGAGTAGATCGCTTCATTTGTTCGGTGGGATATAAATGGGAAATCATTCAAAACTACTTTGGTTCAAGCTATAAAGGTGCTGCAATCGAGTACTCTATTGAAAAAACTCCGTTGGGTACCGGTGGGGGTGTCATGCTGGCTCTAAATAAGTTGGATAAAAAACAACCCTGTCTTTTGCTAAATGGAGATACTTTTTTCAAGGTTCCCCTTGCCAACTTTCTAGAGTTTCATAATCAGGAGGGTGCGGAGATTAGCCTTGCTTTGCACCATGTTTCCGGAGCGAATCGTTATGATTGGGTTATCCTAAACAGTGATAGTTCTGTTCAAAGGTTTGAACTTCGTTCCCAGAACGTCAAAAGTGGTTTGATAAATGGTGGTGTTTATTTGCTTAATCCGGAAATTCTCAAAGTTGAAACATGGGATGGGTCAAGTAAGCTTTCCTTGGAGTATGATATAATTCCTAAAGCTCTCAATAAGAAGAGAAAACTCAAAGGATTTATTTGTGCAGAAAAATTTATTGATATCGGAATCCCGGAAGATTACCAAGCCGCCGCTACTTTTTTTGAAAATTAAGGTACTTAGTTTGAAACTAGGAGATAGATTTGGGTCATAAAATACTTGTCACAGGTGGGGCTGGGTATCTGGGTTCTACCATGGTTCCAGAGCTACTTAAGGCAGGAAATCAGATTACAGTACTGGACAATTTCTTCTACCATCAAAATAG
>PBKR01000017.1 GCA_002721545.1 Nitrosomonadaceae bacterium
GATGCCTCATCCATCAGTTTCAGCCGAAGCATGACTTATGGAATGGGAGTGATGAAAACCGCCATGAAATACGCCTTCGCTAAACGAGATATGGGCCATTTCAAAATCTTCAACTCAAACGGGAAAAAATTAGAAGTTTAAATCGATTCTTTTCTCTAATTCTGTAAAAACAAACTCCACGGTTAGTAAAGAAGGAAAAACTATAATTTCACACCGCATATTCTCCAGGAAACTCCTTTATATGCACTTAATTGAACATCAGAAAATTGGTCCCTGGGGAGCCAATTAATCGCTCGAGACTTTCTGATAAATTGGACTTGTGGAGCATTTAATTTATCAAACACATTTAAAGCGTTTCTATAAAATGTAAGCCTTCTAAAATTTTTAAAATATTCATAAAAAGGCAAGAAACCTAAAGGCAGTAAATAAATTGAATAGATTGGTAAATACATTACAAGCGTAATGACCTTGGACAGCATTAGCAAACTCTTTCTTGTCATCTCGGTCAAAAATATTTTCCGGAGGGGCTCAACCAGATACTCCGTCAAGAAATTCCCTTCTTTTGAGTATACCCACAGTATCAACTTTCCACCAGATGCTGTGTGCTCAATTAAATTTTGCACAGTTTTATCCGGGTCATCGGTATGATGGACAACACCTATTGAAAAAACAATATCAAATGTTTTCCCAAGTTTCATGCTGGCAATATCGTCCTCCAAAAAATCAATATTATTAAAGTTTTTATTCCGTTCCTTTGCAATTTCAACAGTATTCAAGTCAACAGCCGTAACAGATTCTGCGTAGGGAGAAATGAAAGAGGTGTGCTGCCCACCTCCACAACCGCACTCTAATACATCTTTGTCACGAAAATCTTCAAGGGTTACAGGACTAATCCAATCCTCGAACAAAAACAGCTCATTGCATTGCAACAACTCCCATTGCTCGTACCACTCGTTTTTTCGTTGCATAATTAATAGGTTTGATTTTGAATATAAAAGCTTACAAAATATGGTAGATTAACTTGCATTACATATTCTTGACGAATCCTTCAGCCAGCCTAGTAACAATACCAAATTTAAATATTTTTCAAAGGACTAAAACTTAATGTGTGGCATCAGCGGAATACTTGATTGGTCCCAGCCTCTTCCGCAGGAAACCCTGCACAATATGATCCGGCGACTTTCACACCGTGGGCCGGATTCTGAAGGCTTTTTTATTGAGAGCCCCATAGGGTTTGCCCACTGTCGACTTTCGATTATCGACTTGAGGGAGAACGCAAATCAACCCATGCAGGACAGGAGCGGAAACTACCACATTGTATTCAATGGAACGATATATAATTTCCAAGTTTTGCGTCAGGACTTGGAGACCGCGGGTTCCCGGTTTCGCACTAAGTCCGATACTGAGGTTTTGCTCGAAGCCTACAAAAAATGGGGAACAAACTGCCTGGAACGACTAAACGGTATGTTCGCGTTTGCTATTTGGGACCGTCCTAAACGTAAGTTATTTTTGGCGCGCGATCGATTGGGGGAAAAACCACTATTCTACTTCTCACTACCAGAGGGTGGATTAGTGTTCGCCTCCGAACTAAAAGCATTACTGGCCCATCCTGCATCACCCCGAGATCTAGACTTGAACGCTGTCAGTCAATTTTTATCCTTTGGCTATGTGCCCGGTGTTACCTGCATTATTTCCGGGATAAAAAAACTTCCTCCGGGCCATTTTCTTATTGCAGAAAACGGCGAACTTCACGAACCCATTTCTTACTGGGATCTGAAAGCGTCTTTCATGGCGAAGCGAAAATTTCGCTCTACCGGCGAGGCCTCAGAGGAGTTTCGTAGCCTTTTCCGGGATACGGTGCAGACTCGGCTAATCAGTGATGTTCCTCTTGGGGCTTTTCTGAGCGGCGGCATCGACTCATCCTCTATTGTTAGCGCCATGGCTCAGATCCATCCCTCCCCTTTACCTCAGACCTTCAGCATGGGATTTGAAGAAAAAACCTACAGCGAATTGGCAATGGCCCGGAAAGTAGCAGGATTACTCGAGGCAGAACACCGGGACCAGACTCTGAGCTCTAACCTGTTACCAAGGCTTCCGGAAATCGCCTATTTTGCCGACGAACCGTTCGCGGACACATCGTTCATTCCAATGTTCTCTTTGGCAAAATTTTGCAAACAACATGTCACTGTCTGTCTTTCAGGCGACGGAGGAGACGAAATATTAGGCGGCTATGAAACCTATATTGCTGATAAATTATGCAAAAGAACTAATTGGCTCCCTAATAGAGCAAGGGAAGGCATCCTGAATCTGATCCGTTCATGTTGGCCAGTATCATTTGGCAAAGTCAGCCTGGATTATAAAATTTGCAAGTTTCTCGAAGGGCACTCATCAAATATTGACCGAGCTCACGCTTCCTGGAGAGTTCTTTTTTCAGAGGACGAAAAAAGCGCACTCTGGGTCCACCCTCTGGAGGATCAACTGGCAATTAAAGATCCCCTTGAACCATTTCTAAAACATGCACGGGAAGTCAAAGAGTGTCATTATCTGGATAGAGCCATGTATGTAGATCTCAAGACCTGGTTACCCGATGACATTCTAGCCAAGGTGGACAGATCAACCATGGCTCACGGGCTGGAGGCCCGTGCCCCTTTTCTGGATTACCGATTGGTGGAGTTTGCAGCATCTCTCCCAGTGTCCTTGAAGATTCGCGGATTGCAGAAAAAGTACCTACTCAAACAAGCTTATAAAAAATACCTTCCTGCCGAGGTTCTGCACCAAAAAAAAAGAGGCTTCAACGCCCCGGTTTCACACTGGATTATAGGCCTAATTAAACCTTATTATGAAGACATAATAGAAAATGGGGGGCCTCTTTTCGAGACGGTCCTTTGTCGAAAAAAAATCCAGTCCCTATACGAACGACACAATCGTAAAATACAAGACCACGGGCTACAGCTTTACGCCCTCATCATGCTTCACCTTTGGAATAAGCAATTGGGCCAATCCATAACCTAAATCCAGAATTCTAAAATTATGAACACACAAGAGCAAAAAAATAAGACCCTATCCCTAGTGATACCCTGCTTGAATGAAGAGGGAATCATTGTCGAAACCATACAAAAAGCACGTTCCGTATTCGACTCCATGGACCTTGAAGATTATGAAATTATTATAGTCGATGACGGTTCCACTGACCAATCTGCTAAACTGGCTCTTTCTGAGGGTGCCAAGGTCATCGGGCATCCACATAATGTAGGCTATGGAAAATCGATCAAGGATGGAATCTCCCAAGCCCAATATGACACCATCATCATTTCAGATGCTGATGGCACTTATCCACTGGAGGAAATTTCGAAGCTCATAAAAGAATATGAGAAGGGCTTTGACATGGTAGTGGGTGCACGCACAGGCCTGCACTATCGCGAGTCATGGTCCAAGGAAATTCTACGTTATATCCTGAAGTGGTTGGTTGAGTTCACAGCCGGGAGACCCATTCCCGACATCAACTCTGGTCTTCGCGTTTTTTCGCGCAAGGTCTCCATGCAATTTTTTAACCGCCTTTGCGACACATATAGCTTCACTACCGGGATAACCCTTGCCTACATGATGAGCATGAAATATGTGTGCTATATTCCAATAATTTATAAAAATCGTGTCGGAAAATCGAAGGTCCGGATTTTTCGCGACTCTCTTCGCACTCTGCAATATATCGTTGAGGCCATCCTTTTTTATAATCCGATCAAGATTTTTATCGTGTTATGTTTCTTAAATATCTTGTTCTCACTCGCATGTTTTTCGATGGCCTATATATTAAATTTGGAGAACGGTTTTTTTATCGGCGTGGCTGGAGTCCTCGCTACCTTTGTGATATTTTCGCTGGGTTTGCTTTCTATCTTGGTGTCGAAAAACCTTCACTCAAATAAATGAACGCATGATCAGTTTACCGGTTAGCGTTTGTAATGGAACCATGGAAAGCTTTCTTCCTTAATCATTCACTCGAAAGACATCCTCCTTATATCTAAATGTTCTTTAAAGCGCATGTTTTGCAATACATCTAAGAACACGATACATATTTCCAATAAAACAATTTTTCTTTTGCAAGAGAATCCAGTTTCTCAAAGATGATCCTCAGAACCCACTTAAGCAGTTAGGTTTATAGACCAAGGCGTGATGGCAAAGCCAGTGTCATAACTACCCGCCCTTTAAATCAAAAACTGGAGCACAATCATTCCTACCATGGGATAAAACAAATTCGGTTCTAATCTTGAAAATTGATACACTGTTTAATAAATTTGAGGGGGTATCTTTAAAAATAGTTTGGAAATATGGCAGCGCCAGTAGACTCGCATAATTTTGAATTATTTTTTGACAACATTTTTTCAGCAATCTTAAATGACCTATAAACCATCCAGTGAATGGACCACCCATACCTCAGGCAATATTCTCCAAAGTGACCCAAGCCTCCTTCGGGCACCTGTAGGGGAATTCCGCCCTCATTTAAAGCAATTTCCACCCGACCCTAAGATTTTACTTTTGGAGCCCTTTTATCCTCCGGAGGCAGCATGGGGAAGCATTAAGACAGAGCAGGGGTTTATACCACCTTTAGGCACCATAGCGGTTTATCGTTGGCTTGAGGAAAAAGGGTATGACGTTAGTTTTTTCGATACTCAATTTGGCGACCACGATGAAGAGGGCTTAAAAAATCTGCTCCGGGAAAATCAGTATAATTTAATTGGGCTTCCCGTTTTCACTCCTACAGCCAATTATGTGTTTGAAACGGCAAAATTAATCCGATCCACTCTACCCGACTGTGTCATTCTTTATGGTGGCGTTCATGTCACTGATTGTGCTGTGAAAAGTTTGGAGGAATCTGCAGAATGCGATTTTATTATTAGACGAGAAGGTGAGGATACACTGGTCGAATTGATTGAAACCTTGAAAAGCGGCACAATAGATTTCACACATATCAAGGGGCTGACGTGGAGAAAGGATGATGGGACTATAATACAAAACCCAGACCGCGATCTATTTCCAGACCTTGATGAGTTGCCACTTGGATTTTTTGGCGATCTAGACCTTACCAGATATGTCCCACATCCCACTCAATATGTTCAGCTACCAACATATAATGTAGTGACTCAACGGGGTTGCCCCTACCCTTGTACATTTTGCGAAGCACATGTCGCCCTTGGTAAAAAGCTTAGACTATACAGTCCCAAGCGGGTAGTGGAGGAATTAAAAATTCTTAAATTTGAAAAGGGAGCGAAAGGACTTTATTTCCAAGACTCAACATTTACTTTAAATAGAAACTATGTGTCTGAACTCTTTGACCTGATGATTAAAGAGGGGGTCAATGATCTTTTATGGTCGTGCACTACTAGGACAGACCGGGTTGACCCTGAACTTTTGGCGCATATGTATGAAGCGGGTTGCAGAAATATTCTTTATGGTATTGAGTCGGGGAATCAACAATCGCTGGATGTATTAAAAAAAAATATAAAAGTGGATGTTCAGGAAAAAGCTGTCGAATGGACCCATAAAGCAAAAATTACCATGCTGTGCAGCTACATATTATGCCTTCCAGGAGAAACAGAGGAGATGACGCAAAATACCATTAAATATGCTAAACGTCTTTCTTCGCAAATGGCGCTATTCTAT
The DNA here is from genome assembly GCA_002721545.1 of Nitrosomonadaceae bacterium. Classification (GTDB taxonomy): domain Bacteria; phylum Pseudomonadota; class Gammaproteobacteria; order Burkholderiales; family Nitrosomonadaceae; genus BJGV01. Next base: position 5,656 of record PBKR01000017.1, read on the forward strand.
TTACCAGTACCTTATCCCGGAAGCGAGTTATATAAGATTTGCAAAGAAAATGGAGGCCTTCGGGAAACAAAAAACTGGGCAGAGTATTTGTCAATTGACTTTGACAACCCCGTTTACATTAATCCAAATATCGGCAAAGAACGAATGAAGTACTGGTATAAGAAGGCATATTTTGAATATTACACTTATCCTAAAACGTGGGCCACAAACATAAGATCTCTTATTTATAATGGGGGTATTAAGCGGAATATCAGAGGAGTTAATGCAGTCATCTCTTTATTATTACATAAAAGCAGTTACAAAGGATAGTCAGTTGAAATTTCTAAAAGAATAGTTAATTTCTTTTAAAACGTTGAAATCTAGATGTGGATTTTGATGTACCAAACTGATTACACTGTCACTGCGAAATCCTATTCGGATTCGCGCTCCTTCCAAAATTTTCAAACTCATCCAGATGATTTTCCAAGGCACGGGAATAAATAAAGGAGTTTTATTTTCCTGATAGGCTAGGGTAATTAAAATTTCCTTGAAAGTTTTCCCTTTTTGAGACACAGCCGTTATTGGAAGCCGGGTAATGGCATTGGGCGTGGAACTTAATTTGTATATTAATCCACATAAATCTTCTATATGAGAAAAATATAGAGTTTGATTGCCCCTACCAATTAACGGAATTAAGGGGAGGTGTGTTGCAATTGATTTTAAACTGGCTAAAAACCCACCAAGTTGACCTCCGAAAATCAAGCCGGGCCGAATGATAATCCCTCCTAACCTGGCTACTTCTTTTTCGATTGCCAGTTTGGCTTTTCCATATAACGAGTCGCAATTATCAAAAGCGCTGATTGAGGATATATAGATAATTTGTTTTATTCCCCCGGCCTGGGCCGCTTGAAAAAGCCGAATGGATCCCTGCACGTTGATTTCTGAAATAGCCTTCCATGAAACTGGAATCGGATCATAGGCGCAGTGCACGAGGGATTCTGCTTTATTAAATACCTCTGGATTCTGAAAATCTTTTAGAGAGAAGAATACGTGTTTTTCCTCAAGATCTTTATAGTTATAGGATCTTTGAAGAGAGATAACCTTGCAGTTCCGTTGCTTCAGAAACTGGCATAAAGCACTTCCCAAGTAACCATTGGCACCTGTAACTGCAAACGTCTTCATCATGTTAACATGGAAGTTTTGGCAATTCGATATGCATTGGACATAATTGATAAAACAATCGGCCCCGGAGGTATGCTGGTGAAGGTAGAAGAATCTACGAGGTGGACCCTATTCCATCCTTTTATTCTTCCTAATGTATCAGACTCCAGATGGCCAGGTTTCTTTTTCATGGGAAAAGTCCCTCCATAATGGTTGCCGTGTCCAATTTTACTTAAGTTATTAAGTGGAAGCAGGGGAAACGCCTTGAGGTATTTTCGATTTTCCCAAAGTAAACGACCTTGTTTTTCTACAACCTTTGCAGTAATCGGGTTCTTAACTGCTTCAATCATGAGATTTTCGGACTCATTCTGATAAGAATGCCTCAATGTTAATTTTGCGCGACCGGACAAACTGGAATGAAGGTAACCTTGGAGGATAACCAGTCTTCCCAATATTAAGGGAAGAATTGGCTTAGCGAGAGAAAAGAAGGGGCCTAGGAGATTCTTTAAAGCCTCGGTGTAAAAGTCATTATAGGTATAAGCCTGAAAAATAGTAGAATGGCTATCTATAGACTCATCAAAATGCTCAATAAATAACTGAGCCAAGGTGAACAACTTCTCCTCGCTCACTCCTTTAGTACGAGTATATCGAACTAGTGGAAGAATGAAATGCTGGCTATCCTGAACAAAAACGGGTTCATTAAAAACTTTCATCGATCCAAGCATTATTTTTGCAGTTGGCACGACTCCGGAACCTACAAAAACTCTCTCCGCTGAAAATGATCGGCTTTTATTCCCAGTTCTTGATCTAGTTTGGATGATAACTTTTCCATTTTCCTCCTTGAGGTTTTTAACAACGATGTTTGGGATGTAGGTTAAGTTTTTATTTTTTCTGATAGCATCTAGTGTTATTGATGTCTTGTAAATGGATTCATAGGGGCATCCATACATACATAATGTGCAGTATTTACACCCCACCGAGTCCGTGTTCGAGTCAGTAGTCACGGCAAGTCGTGAGCGACCAAATGTGAACCCAGCCTTCGATAAATCGGATTTGCTTTCATTAAGGTCCCTTAACCATTGGGTTGCCTGCCAACTTGGTTTTAAAGGTACGTTTGCCTGTGTATATAGAGGGAAATCTTTCAAAAGATCATCTTCAACAGAGGACATAGGTATCCAAGAGAGTATTTTTTTGTAACTTGACTCCAAGTCTTGAATTGTAATGGGCCAATCCTGAATATCTCTATGATGGTAGGGAAGTAATGATGCGCCCCAAACATTGGTCAAACCTCCTTTGGCAAATGAAGACCATAGGTCAATTGTGCTTGAATTAGCCGGTTTGAATTCTTGTGGCCTGCGATAAGGAAAATCCGACCCAAAAGCTAGTTTTTGGGAAACCCCTTTCACGCTTGCCGAAACACTGCCTTTGAGATTATTTATGTCACCCTGGCACCATTCTTCAGGTTCCATTTGCGCCATTCGGCTAATACGCAGTCTTTTTTCTGCTTCCAAATCCTCCCCGCTATCGAGAATAGTCACAGTTAGGTTCTGCTCTAGTAAAGCTAACGCCGCGCCAATTCCTGCTGGACCTGAGCCTATTACAATATTCATTACTTTCCTTAATTTAAGGGGCGGGTGCCCCTGTATGTTGTACCACTTTTAAAGTTAGGATTTCCACTTTTACGGGCTGTATAACCTCGGGTGTAGGTGGTCTATTGAAATTCCCTTGTTTTAGGGGACAGTTAGTTAAGATGCATAGGCCTGTTTCTCAAACTCGTCAGGGCCAAGATAGTTGAGGTATGAGTGACAACGTTTCCGATTATAAAACACTTCGATATTCATGGTAGACTTGAAATGGGTCTCAATGTGTACATATTCTGGCTATACATGCATTTGGCAATAACCTAGAATGATTTAACAACTCCAAAAACAAACTAAAATGTTCAAGCCTGAACAATACTCTAAAATAAAAATCTTTTATATTTTTCTGTTAGCCATAGCGTGGTCCTTATATGCATACAATCACAAAACTGTACTTGGCAGAGGGGTGATTATGTCACCCGATTCATTCAGATACTCAATTTGGGCAGATATTCTTATCAAATATAATTTTAATCCCTTTGACTTCGTGGCAAATGTCGACTTTTTATGGCCACCTTACTTTTACTACAATTGGATAACGATTGCCGCCATCAATAAGGTATTATTAGGTGAAAGTTGGGGCTTGGGAATTGTAGTTCTAAATTTATTAGCTGGAATTTTTGCTGCGTTATTATTACTTAAAACCACATGGACTCTCACCGAAAAACCTGGCTGCGCCATATTCGCAGGCCTGTTTCTATTGCTTTGTCACGATTTTTTTCTTTGGGTGCCTTATGTCCTTTCCGATATCTTATTTAGTTTGATTTGTTTTTCAATATTCATCCTGATCACAAGGCTATACCAACAACCCGCAGAATATTTAAAAAGAGTTATCTGGATTTTGATTTTAATTTGTTACGCCATGTTTTTTCGGCCCTCTTGGCCGCCTCTTGTAATGTTCGCTATTTTGTCTATACCTCTGATCTTCTTTTTTAGTTTGAAGACAGTTGATCCCAATGAAAGGCACAACTTTATTATCAGATGTTCCTTATTGGCTTGCATTTTTATACCAGCTATTATTTTTTACCACTCGTACTTCATGCTGCATCCAGATAAATGGCCTTTCCCCTTTTTGGGTAGCACGATTTCCTATCTATCAAAAGATTACCAACAAGGTATTGTTATATGGGCGCGTCCTGAAACCTATCACTCGTCCCCTAGTGGCATCCTGAGTTTTGCGCTTATTTCAGCCCACAAGATGATCGCATTTTTTTATATAAGTGTTGACAGTTTTAGCTTTAAACATGCTCTTTATAATTATATTATTTTCCTTCCCCTATACGGGCTTTCCATTTTTGCAACAACCAGGCTTTTTATAAAGACCGATGGCCCTTCACCTGAAAAATGGTGGTGCATCTTTTTTTGCGTCCTTTATATTTTCCTATTCGCTTTTTTTCACGCACTTCAACAAATAGATTTTGATTTCAGGTATAGAGTTCCCTGCCTACTGCCATTGGTGTTGCTAGCAACTCTTGGGTTCAATGAGCTCATGACTCGTTTTTTTAAAAAAACTTCGAATAGAAAGATGCATTTATTATGAAAATTTTAGTTACCGGGGCCGCGGGTTTTATCGGTTTCCACACCTCTCTGCAATTGCTCAAATTAGGCCATGAAGTCATCGGACTTGACAATATCAACGACTATTATGACGTCAACCTGAAAAATAACCGACTCAAAATTCTTCAGCAGTATGACAAGTTCACCTTCCAAAAAAAAAACCTTGAAGATAAAGAAGAAATTAATCGGATTTTTAAAAAAAATAGTCCAAACCGAGTGATTCACTTAGCTGCACAAGCTGGCGTTCGCTACTCCATTGAGCATCCAGAAGCTTACATACAAAGTAATATCTTGGGAACATTCAATATCCTTGAGGGTTGCCGTCACAATAAAGTGGAGCATCTTGTCTACGCATCCACCAGTTCTGCCTATGGGCTCAACACCAAATACCCATTTTCTGTCCATGATAACGTAAGCCACCCGGTCTCATTATATGGAGCCACCAAGATATCCACTGAATTGATGGCTCATTCCTACTCTCATCTTTACGGAATCCCAACCACCGGTCTCAGGTTTTTTACGGTGTACGGTCCTTGGGGCCGTCCGGATATGGCTTTATTTCTATTTACAAAGGCAATTCTGGTTTCACAACCTATCGACGTGTACAACCACGGTGAGATGGAAAGAGACTTCACATATATCGATGATATTGTTGAGGGAGTATGTCGAATCATAAAAAAAGCACCTGAACCTGACCCCGAGTGGTCTGGAAGCACCCCTGACCCCGCTTCTTCATCCGCACCCTACAAAATTTACAATATAGGCTCAAATGCTCCCGTTCAGTTGATGGATTACGTTCGTGAGATCGAAAAAAACTTGGGGATTAAAGCCAAACTAAACCTGATGCCCATGCAGGATGGGGATGTACGCAAATCACATGCTGATGTTACGGATCTGATAAGAGAATTTGATTACACCCCTAAATGGAATATTCAGGATGGTATTAAACAATTCATCCAGTGGTATATCGAATACTATCAACCCAAATAAACTATTCAAAAGAAATTATTCCGACTATAACAAATCGAATAAGTTCCTTAGTAAATGGAAACTATCATCAAAATGCATCTCAATAAACTTAATTTCCCAGTTTTCTTTTTTAAGTTAGTCCTTGGAGTTTTTCTTTTTGCATTCGTATTGGGACTTCCCTCAGGAATCACGGCATGGTTTGACGGCTTACCCTGGACGAGTGGAGCTGAGACCCTAACTTTGTCTGTTATCATCCCTTTTTTATTGATTCTGGGTTGGCGGTTTCTATCGTTGAGGTTGCCAATAGTCGTCCTCGGTACTTTATTAACCCTTAAGCTTATATTGTTCCTGGCCAGTCCCTCCGGCGGTTGGCTAGTCAGGGTAATAAGCCCCAGTGTCAACCAAGAACGTCAATCATCCGTGGGTGCAAGTTGGGTGAAGACTTACGCAACTGCTTGGAATAAAAATGCGTCCGGTATTCTTCAGAAGCCATGGACTGAAAAACTTGATTTCCCTTTGGACTGGGCGCTTTTTAGCCCTAATTGTAAGACCTGCTTCGATGCTTTGGCCTTGACTGTTGAAGTCGATGGGGCTCTGCTGATGCCCGAAGGAAACAGGTTTGCCGTTATCGCCAGGGGTGTCGAAGAAGGAACCCTATCAGCGGTGAATAAAAATGGAGAAAGCTTTGATCTTTTGCCTGCCAAAAGCTTTGAAGATGCGGGTAACCAAAAATACCAACTCCCCCAAGGAGAGGAATGGAAAATATCCGGCAAACTCAAGTATGCGGGCGTTGACTGGTCTCTTGTTCCTGTAATGGTTAACCCCGATGGGGAAATAAGCTCGGACTTAGACAGGGGAACTCTTTGGCAAAACAAAGAAGATTTAGCAGGCTCATTGGACTATATAGGGCTAATTAAAATCCTCAGTCTGATTTTGGACGCCGGTATTATCCTGTTCTTGGCGGCATGGGCGACTTGGATTACCAGACTACTGGTAGAGAAGGAAATCCTCAACTGGCCTCTCGCTATATGCAGCTTGATACTAACTTGCTTGCCCATTGCGACAGCTAATCTTTTCGGCGAATTATGGGAAGTTCTGCGTTTATCAGATCCCACCAACGTTGCCCACCTTGGAATATTGGTTGTTGTTGCGGGAACCAGTTTTTTGACATGGGCCTGGTGGAAAAAAGATTTCCGAAATTTCCATGCAGATCGAATTGCCGAATCTGTATTTCTATTCTTCGGGCCTGGCATTCTATTATTATTTAGCAAAAAATGGTGGCCCTCCATAGGACAATGGAAAAATTGGGGAACCGGAGATGACTGGACCTCCTATCAGATATATGCCCGCACAATTGTTGTGGAAGGGGAGTGGCTTGGAAATAGTATTTTTGTAATGCAGCCTCTTTACCGCTACTTTGTTGGAATCTATCATTGGTTATTTGGGCAAAGCGCTTTTGTTCAGAACATGGCGGACGTATGGTGCATTCTGGGAACAACCGTCCTCCTGACCAGTTTGGCCATAAAACTCCGATTGTCAGCTTTAACTGCATTTGCTGCCAGTCTTACTTACCTGATGCCTACTTTTCTTGGTGGATTTCGTTATCAAATTGGAAGAGGATTGGTCGAGCATCATGCTTTGATTTTTATAGCTCTGGCAATATGGCTCCTATATCAAGCTCGGGATGGAAGTTTTTTCAAGATCATTTTGGCGGGTTTCTTTGGCGTTATCGGATATTGGATCCGTCAGGATCACCTGATCGTAATAACAATGCTCGTATTTTTTATTATAGAACCCCTACACGGAACGACGAAAGAAGTTTGGAGGACTTTCTGGGAACAGATTTGGACTCACTGGAAGAAGGGCTTTACATATGTGGGGGTTGTGGCTTTTGGAGTCTTTTTATTGTGCTTTCGGAATTGGTGGGTAGGGGGAGTGTTTGGGCCCACTGTTCCAAACCACCCAAACTACACAGGACAGGATCTTATTCATTTCTATCAGAGAATACAAATCATAGTAACAGCGGTCGACCACGGAAACCCGAGTCTTGCAACTTTGATCCTGCTACCAGGAACTCTTTTAGGGCTTTTAGCACTTGTGTGGCGACCAAAGTTTTTGCAGAACTATCCAATCGCTATTGGGCTAGCTTTGATTGGACTTTTCCTACCTTATTGGTTTGTAGCCAATTGGGGGTATGCACCACGTTACAGTATTCATCTGTTGCCGCTGACTATAATTTCTTTAATGATTGTTGGAGATTATTTTTTTAAAAAATTATCAAAGCATAAATTCCAAGAACAAAAATGATACCACAACAACACTCTGGAAGAGAAACTAGAACACAGCTGGCCTGCCCCCTCGAAAACTGATCCATTTGCTATGTTAGGATTTGGGTCAAAAACCTGTTGCAAAAAAGAAGAATCCGAGCCTGGGGTTTCCCTGTTTAAATGGTTTTCTGAGGAGGGAATTGATGAAGCAATTTCAAAAGGTTCAATTTATGACATTGTAATGTTACTTGCGATTCACAGAAGAACAAAACACTTCAAAAACTTCATCGGCTCCATAAAAATTCTTTCCAAATAGCTACTGCATTCAAGGTAATAATGAATTTAGCATCTTGTTCCCGTCAGCCTTTATATTGTATCTAAAAAAATCATCTGCAGTGAAAAAAATTTTTATATACAACATGATCATTGCATAAATTCCTAATGCGAACCTTACGCTTCAAAATTTTTAGTTATAATAAGAAATATGGTATATCTTAAAGTTAGCTATCCTTATAATTAACTAGACATGCCGACCTTAAATTTATTAAAATGGTTTTTCAATGCAACGGTTACCCCTTAACAAAACAAGAATTCTTCTCTTTTCTGTTGACATAACCATTACAATAGCATCCTTTTATATAGCCTTCTTAATCCGCTTTGACAACAATGTCCCCGAATCCCTAAAAATATTATTTTTTCAGCAACTTGTACCCCTTATTATTTTTGTCCGGGGTTTTGCTTTCATCAGTTTCGGGTTTTATACCGGCCTGTGGAAATATTCCAGCATACAAGACATCACCAAAATTGTTTTTGCAGTTTCTACAAGCTCACTCGTCTTCCTTTTTATACTCGTTGTAATGGACCGGGCTAAGGTCTTAAGCTTAACAACCACACCCCTATCAGTAATAATTATTGATTTTTTATTGGTGGGAGTAATGTTGAGCAGTACACGTGTGTTCTGGCGAATATGGTTTGAAAGAAATCAAAGAAAACTTTCAAAGAATAACGGGTTGACTACTAAAGTGCTTATTCTAGGGGCAAATGAAACTGGGAATGAACTCATCAAGCACCTTAAAAATAACTACCCACAATACTCTATAAGCGGGTTCATAGACAATGATCCTAAAAAGGCTAATTACTCCTTATCCGGAGTTCCAGTTCTTGGAATGACACAGGAGCTGGAAAGCATTATAACGAAACTCGACATTGAACAAGTTTTAATCACAACCTCTGCTCTAACAGAAAATGTCCTGAACGAGACAATCAAAACCTGTCAAAAAATGCGAATACATTACAAAAAAGTGGCTTCCATTTTTGATATTTCTTCAAAACAAATTCAGATCACTCGAATCACCGAATTCCAGATCAGCGACTTATTGGAAAGGGCAGCGGTACCTTTAGATCTAGTATCAATGGAAAATATGATCCGCGGCAAAAGAGTTCTTATAACAGGTGCAGGAGGATCAATTGGCTCAGAGCTTTGTCGTCAAATTATCCGGTTTAACCCTTCTAATCTTATTATGATAGATATTGGGGAAAATTACCTTCACCAACTTAAAACCGACTTGTCAAGTTACAACTCACAATCAGAAAATCATTATGTATTATGCTCGATCATAAATGAAAAAAAAATGAAAAAATTATTTGAGGAATTCAAGCCTCAACTTGTTTTTCATGCCGCCGCCCATAAACATGTTCCATTGATGGAAGAAAATATTGACGAAGCCATTTTAAACAATATTCAAGGAACTAGGATTGTCGTTAACCTGGCAAAACAATTTGGCGTTAGCAAATTTATCCTCGTATCAACCGATAAGGTGGTTAATCCAACCAGCATTATGGGTATGACTAAATACGTCGCTGAAAAATATGTAAAATATTCCCAAAATCAATCCAACACCCAGTTTATCTCCGTTCGATTTGGTAATGTACTAGGGACCAACGGTAGTGTGATTCCATTATTTTTAAAACAAATTAAGGAAGGAGGGCCCATCACCATCACCGATCCACACATGGAACGGTATTTCATGCTTATTTCTGAAGCATCTCAGCTTATTCTGCAGGCAGCTGTATTGGGAAATGGTGGCGAGGTTTTTCTACTGGAAATGGGAAAACCTGTAAAGGTCATAGATTTGGCAAGAAAAATGGTCCGTTTGTCGGGCTACACACTAGAAAAAGATATCAAACTACAAATTACTGGTATCCGAAAAGGAGAAAAACTATCCGAAGAGCTTTTTAGTTCTGAGGAGGAAATTTCTGCTTCATCACACCAAAAAATTAATGTCGTAAAAAGCAAGGCTAACAGTTTTAAGCTCCCAGAGGAGATAGATGCCTTAATTCAAATGACTAAACATAGTACTGCGGAAGAAATAAAGCTCAAACTGGCTAAATTGATTAACACTAGATAGATCACCGTATTCTTTATAAAAACTCTTATTGTATTACTGTAGTAATCTCTAAAAAATAGGGTTTGAGAAAGTTATATTAACTGCATTCCTATAGCCACCTACACAATTCATATAAAACACCCTATTTCGCAAACGCTATAAAGAAAAATTTAGGCACCCTAAAAAGAAATCGACTTCAGTATGCCCCTCCCCCGAAAGTTATTTTTAGTAATACTCCCTCTGTTTATTGTCGCAATATTTTTTATTGTCGAATATCAGAGTGGAGTTCGCCCACGTCTTGCGCTGAGTAAAATACTCTGGAAGCTCGATCCACATCATGAATGACGCACAGCCATTTTTGGTGATCCATCTGAAGAGTTGATTAAACTTAGATTGATAAATAAAGAGGAAAGGATTACTTTCCCAACCACCGAAAAGGGCACCCTATATTTTCGTGAAAAAAGGTTCGACAAGCTCAAAAAATTTTAAGATCGAGTAAAGCAAAACTCGCCACCGGAATAAAATTGCCTATCGAAGACTTATATGAAAGGAGGGCGCTAAAAAAAGAGGTGGACGTTTTTCAAAATGAACAGATTGAATTTTTCAAAAATTTTGAATCCATTACATTACTAGAATGCTTATTCAACCTTCCTCTACCAGAAGCTTATAGGGATATATTGCTTATGGTATTGCATGACAGGATTTCTCGGGGCCTTCGATCAAGCGTGCTTGCAGACATCGACGGAGATGGGCACTGGGAGCTAATTGGGATGGAAAATCCATATATTAAGCTAACAACAGGAACTTCTGATCCCAAGAAAGGATTTCACTCGGCATACGATTTGCCATTTCCGGTACTCAAAGGCCACGATACTAACAACACTCATACCGCCTTTCAGGCAAACCTATTTAAACCTCTAGGCTAAGAGAGCGCAAAACCCTTAACTAAAGGACTTACCAAAACTCCGCACAGGACCTAAACTAGACAAACGGTCATGCTTTCTTTAGCAAGCATCGAGTTATAGATATTTCTGGCGTCCTCATTTGTTTACATTTGGATATCTCTAAGAATGGTGAGCGCAGAGAGATTCCTATTAATCAGACTTTGAGGTCAGTTCTACAGGGACTAATAAGAAGACTGGACAGTCCCCATGTCTTCATTGATGGTGAAGGGAATAGACTTGGAGACGTGAAGAAGTCCTTTAAGTCAGCACTTAAGAAAGCTGATATAAGAGATTTTCGTTTCCATGATCAGAGGCACACCTTTGCTTCTCAGCTTGTCATCAAGGGAGTTGACATAACAACCTTGAAAGAACTGCTTGGTCATAAGACTCTTACCATGACTTTGCGGTATGCCCACCTTGCTCCAGGACACAAACTGAACGCAGTTGAGTTGCTAGATGAAACAACCTACATCAAACCAACTGCACAGTTTCACCAAAAAGGACCTAACCGTAAACGGCTAAGTCCTTAATATAAAAAGTGGAGCTAGCGGGGCTCGAACCCGCGACCTCTTGAATGCCATTCAAGCGCGCTCCCAGCTGCGCCACAGCCCCAATTAAAAAGTTTTACTACTAAAACAATTAACGCCTGATACTAGCGATAATACTTCCACTGTCAAGAAGAAATTCGTTATGTTTTTGCAGCTATTGCCTTGTCAAGGTTTCACTATATAATAATCAGCAAGGTTTTTATTTTTCATTTACTTATTGAAGTAAAAATAAAAACCCCTTCTTCCAAATCTATTAAATATTATGTTTAAAAAACTGCAACGGCGCATTAGAAATATTTTTATCACCGGGCTTCTAATCACCCTGCCCATTGCATTAACTTATTTCATCTTACAGTTTCTTTTTAAAAATCTCGATACATTATCCCCGGTTTTCACACAAGTCTTGATCGATATGGGTGCTCCCATTCCAGAAGGATACCGAATTCCTGCCCTCGGGTTGGTTATAACATTACTTATCGTTCTTGCTGTCGGATGGTTCACGACAAACTTTTTTGGCAAACAAATGATCAATTTAGGTGAAAGCATTGTTGAAAAAATTCCTTTTGTTCGCAAAATCTATAAAGGGTCGAAACAGGTGGTGCAATCAATCGCCCACGCTGATACCACGGCATTTCGCAAAGTAGTTTTACTTGAGTTTCCGCGCCGAGGAATGCTCGCTATCGGTTTTGTTACTGGCTCCGCGCGTGGCGAGGTTCAGGAGTACACCCGTGAAGACGTACTTAATGTTTTTGTACCCACCATGCCGAACCCTACCTCTGGTTTCCTTGTCTTCGCCCCCCCCGAAGAACTCACAGAAATCGATATGTCCATCGAGGATGGAATCAAATATGTTGTCTCGGGGGGAATCGTGGATACTGAAGGGTTGAAACTCACTGATGCAAAGGATA
>PBKR01000018.1 GCA_002721545.1 Nitrosomonadaceae bacterium
CACAGGTCCGGTTACAGGCCCCAGAAGGACTCAGTTCCACTATTGCAGGAAGGGGTAGGCTACTGCTCTCCAGGGTAAAGCCACTATCGACAATCACTGACTTACGCAAAATAGCAGGGTCAAAGAAATTAGTGATAAATATTTTTCCCCCGTCATAAGCCTTTTACTTTTACAAGTGCCATTTTTTATGTTTTTATTTTAATAATCAGAGTAAATGCGGTTAAATAATTACCTTACCTATTCTAAACAAATATTTGAAATGTTTCTAGTCACAACAGCCGATCAGCGTTTTTGGAAAACGGACGAGAAAATTTTGTTTTTGGGTGAGTGGTGTCGGCTTTATGAGCAAAAAGCCGTCTGGTCTGAGTTAAACCATGAGGTTCTTCCCTGGCATTGGTATGATCAAGCCAAATTGATTCGCGATACTCGATATATTCAAGAGCTGCAAAATAAAATTCTTCTTATCTTAACACCCAAATTGAATGAGCTTCATGGGGTTGACCATTCCAGCCGGTACTGGAGAATTACGCTGGGAACCTGGTTGTTTTATATTACCGCGGTTTTTTTTGATCGCTTCGCTTCTGTGCGGAATGCAATAGAATCCCAAAGAGCCTCCCATACTTGGATACCCTTACAAGATATCACGAATTATATTCCGAAAGATTTTGTTGAATTCGAGAATTGGCTAGGGAAGGATTCCTACAACTTCCTAATATATAGTTGGATCATTCAACAATTGAAGGAAATCCCATTTGAAATTAAAAATAATATTCAAGAACCCTTTCCTCTGGAAAAAACTCCTCCAAAACCAAGTTTAAATTGGAAAACCATTATAAAAAAACTTGTTGAAGGGTATTCCCGTTGTGTCCCGGACCGGTTTAACCAGATTGTTCTTATATCGAGTTATCTCAAACCTTGGAGTTTGGCTAGCCTGCAGGTTACTTTGGGTCAGATACCCTATCTGATTGGACCACAAATCGATACTCCTCAGGTTCAGATAAATGGTGGGATGCGAAAAGAAATGGAGCTTTCTTTCGCGGAAAACCCTTTTGAGGAAATTTTAGAAAAGATTATTCCACTGCAAATCCCTAAAGTTTATATTGAGGGTTATGTCGAAATGCGCCGCAGGGCGTTAAGAAAATTCCCGAAATCTCCAAAACTTATTTACACCTCAATCGGTCTTTATTTTGACGAGGGTTTCAAGTTCTGGGCCGCAGAGATGGTAGAGCAAGGCATCAAACTTGTAAGCTCACAGCATGGAGGGCATTATGGGAATTGCCTCATCAGTACAAAGGAGGATCATGAAATTGCCTGCTCCGACCGATATATTTCCTGGGGCTGGAAAAAAGAAAACACATCAAAAGTTACCCCTCTTCCTTCGGGAAAACTGGCTGCGATTTGTCAAACTCTAAAGCCAAACCCTAAGGGGAAGATTCTTTTGGTTGAGCCAGATATGACTCTTCAAAGTAAATCCCTTAACACCGTCCCCTTTGGCTCCAACTTCCTCAAACATATGGATAATAATCGATGTTTTATTGAAGGGCTATTGCCAGAAGTCAGGAAGCAATTATTCGTTCGATTGAAACCACAGGACCTAGGCTACGGTTCCATGGAGCGCTGGAAAGAGTTTGATCCAAATATTTTTATTTACAGGGGTGGAGAATCCATATTCCGACAGATAAACAGAAGTCGTCTGCTAGTGGTATCGTATAATTCCACTACCCATTTGGAAGCATTGTCGGCCAACTTTCCCACCCTGTTTTTCTGGAGACAAGACGTTAACGAACTCCGGCCCTCCGCCCAGCATGATCATGAGTTAATGCATCAGGCAGGAATTTTTCATAAATCTCCAGAGTCTGCAGCAGAAAAAATAAACGCAATTTATTTGGACCCCTTAGGTTGGTGGTTTTCTCCAGAAATCCAAAAGGCACGAGAAAGATTTTGTCTCAAATACGCCTGGACGACAAAAACCTGGCGTTCGGACTGGAAAAATGAGCTACTTTCAATTGCCCAAGAATAAAGTGAGTAGGGTAAAATGCTTTCTTCCCGCCAGTATTTAAATCATTAAAAAAATTGATATTGACGGATCTTGTCAGTAACTCACGCTTACTTTGTTTTTATAAATATTCAAACCTTTCCTTAGCTTACAATCTCTCCAATGTGTATAATCAAAACTGAAATAGCCCTCAACCCAGAAACCGTTTTTTATGAAATTCCATAAAAAAATTTCCCGTAAAGTCTAATATGAATTCAGCACTTATAAATCCTATTAGGCGTCAGATTCGCAAGTTTCCAACTGTTGATTTCATCGAGAAGGACAAAAGTCGAATTGTTTTGTAACATTATCAATCGCCTCTGGCAGAGAAAGTCTGGATGCCTATTCTATTTGGCGCCAGAACGTAAGAAATGTTTGATTTCAGCTCCTTTCGTGTCATACCTACAAGCCACGGCAGGGCCCAAATTACCAATCCAGATAGCATGGAATACAATAAAAGAGTGATGCAAGCTTTGAGCATTAAACTCAGGGGAACCATGACATCCAATGCATTAATGATTTCAAAAGATATCCAGCCTAAAAATAAAAATATGACTAAGCCAACAACCTGATATATCCAATCAAATTCCCATTTATATTTTTTGGAAATGAGCCATACTGTCAAATTCGCCCAAATTATGTTGAGCAAAACCATTTTCCAGGCCATGCCCTCCGCACCAAGGCCAAAACCAGATATCAATGCATCCGGCGATGCCTGCACAAAATAAGAAACCGGGATACTGATGCTCATCGAAACACAACCTACAAGTAACCGCGTTTTTGTATTACTCGATGCCATGAGCATGGTTGTACTAATTTGACCCAGTGACTGATGGATGGGGTACAAGAACATAACAGCAAGAACAACAGATCCTTCTTTAAAAGAAGGCCCTAAAAAAATTTGAGTAATATCCTTGCTCCAGGGAATGAGGAATCCACTGAATACTGCTGAGGCTATAAAAAAAGTGCGGCAAGTTTTCCGAAAAAGCACCTTAACGCGGCCAAGATTATCTGATTCCAAAGCCTCTGAGATTTCTTTCCAAAAAACCCTGATCATTGAGGTTGTCAGTAATAAGCAAACGACTGAAAATTGATTGCCAATCGAAAAAAAAGCTTGTTCTTTTGACCCACCAAAATATTGAAGAAACCAGCGGTCAGAAATATTCATACCAAATGTTAGGCAGCCTAAAAAAACAAGGGGTACGCAATAGTTACGGTATGCCTTCCAAACGCCCCTACCATCCCACTCCCCACTTCCCATATCTTTGACAAAAAGGACGTGCCATGCAACGGGAACAACAAGTAAGTACTCTAGAATAACCAATCCAAAAATTAGCTCGATAGAAAGCCCTATGGTCTGCCAAGCAATGACCACAAGAAGCAAATGTGAAGCAGCAATAGAAATATTTAATACATGCACCCTTTTGGTTAGCCGCTTTGATTCCCCAATGTGAACCAGGGCCTGCCAAGTTTGTTGTTGCAGGAAGACAGCGATAAAAGCCAGCAAAATAATATTTTTGTTAGAACCAACCCAAATAAAATCAATCCACTCGTTTGGGAGTACCCATCCAATAATTAACAATGGCAGAGAAAATAAAAAAACCTGCCAACCAAAATAAATTAAAACAAACTGGATATTGCGCGGTTTCTGGGACAAGAGGGTGAAAAATGCGCTTGACGTCCCCATATCAAGCAAAGCCCAGAAGGCGGTGAGGCTAGCCAGGAGAAAAGCAAATTCGCCGAAATTATCCGCCCCCAACACACGGGCTATTATTACAATTGATAAAAAGTTTAGCCCGCCGCGAATAATAATTCCGAGCACTGAAAAAAGAAAACGAAATTTTACAGAAGAATTAGACAACTCTATATCCTATAGAAACCTTGGGCCTCATTTTCAACTCTAATAAAATCCAGAAATCTAACACCAGCAGAAAATTATCTTCCCTTACGAAATTTTTGCATTGCAGGGTTGTCGGTCGGGAGGGGGGAAAGAATATTTTTGAGAATGGTTTTTCTTAATGAAATGGGCTCAAATGCTGTTTTCTTTTTCACAAAGAAAAACATTCTAATTAATCTCCACCTTAAATACTCTAAACACATAGCTAATGTAGATTTGATACCATATTTTTGAGTAGACCAAGGTAAAACGAATAAGTTGGAAAAGTAACGAGTCCGCCAAAAGAAGGTGGGATATCGCATCGGGATCAGACCAGGAATATTATTCCGGATTAGCCACCAGATAGAAGAAGAAATGTCAGAAATTCCTGCAAGTTTTTCCTTCACCCTTGCAGGGTAGGCGTAATAACCCGAGTCACTATTAGGATTTGGTACTTTTAACCTGATCTGGGATTGGTGGTTAAATTTTCTCAAGATTATTTTGTTATAGCTTTCAATACCCCATTTTTGAATATATGCATTTCGAGTTTTTATTTGGATTTCAAAATGCCAGCTTTCGAGCAATAGCTTTGGATAGTCTGTAAAATTAATATTCGTCTCGCCGTCCCGGGCATCGCGATCCGAAATTTGAAGCAGATAATTCTCTTCGTCATCAATAGTAGGTCCTATCAATCCACTTCTCCTGGCGTATTCGTATAACGGTGTTCCCGGCAAGGCCTGAGCAAAATTGATGCCGGCATTATTCGGATCAATTTCGGGAGATAATTCGGAAAAATAACAAGCAAATTCTGCTGTTTCCTGAATCGTTTTAGGGTTTTCACCGGGCATCCCTAATACAAACTGCAAACAAGTGTTTAACTTGTTTGCAACGGTCCATTTAAGCGCATTGTAGTTGCACTCAACCTTGGTGACTTTATCCATAACATCCAGCATACTTTGACTTCCGCTTTCTAATCCATAATTCACTTCACAACAACCTGCATCCTTCATTTCCCTCAATATTTCAAATGAAACAGTTCTGGCCCGCATTCCGCCCACCGACCAAAGTAAATCCCTGGTTTTGATCTCCCTTAAAAATTCAGAAAGCCATTTTTTATCTGAACCAAAATTTTCATCTCCAAACCGGATAAAACCAACATTATAATTTTTAATAAAATAATCTATTCTACTCATTACTTTAGGGACGGGGATATAACGTATTCCAGTATCCCAACGATGGCAGAAAGAACATTTGGCCACACAACCCTTGCTTGCCACCAGGACAAAAATTGTTTTATTTTGCCGATGCTGCTCATAAGATTTAGGATCGTGACCAAAACTAGATGCGAATGTTGAAGAATTCCTAGACTGTATATAAAATTCCATTTGGCCTGTGTTTTCTAAAATAGACCAATCAATATCATAAACTTCCTCAGCACTAATATTTTTAGCATAGGGGGTCATTATAAGTTCCCTCGAGTCATCCAAAAAAGCGAGCCCTTCCACCTTCTTATAAGAACTTTTAGATTCAGCATTCTGCCAGCAATGGATAAAATCGACGGCGGTTTTATCGCCCTCACCGGCACAAATGAAATCAACACCTGTTTTTTTAAGAAGGACCTCAGCTGATGCCCCCAGGTTTCCACCAAGAAGTATTGTTACTTTAGGTAATATTCTTTTAATATCTAGGGATAGTTTTTTTGTGAATCCGTAACCTGTGGACACAACTGCGCTGATCCCGATGATATCGGGTTTTTCCTTTTCTAAAAATGCAAGAATTTCTTCGTATTTTGGGCGCAGGACATCCATATTATAAAAATGCGTATTTTTAAATCCGGCTTTTTTTAAAGCAGTAATAACAGACAAGCTGCCTATGGGAGGAAATGTTGTTGGTTCTTGTCTAAGAGGCAAAGTTAGAACAATTGTTTTGGGGTTATATTTTTCATTTTTCATATTTTCCATTTATTAAAAGTACCAGAGTTCTTTACAAGTTCTGAAAGTTTTCAGGTCAATTAAAAATTGAATTGCCGATCAGGCTTGCTAGTTCAAAATATGCAGGTATAAATTAACCCCTTTGAGATTTCTAGGTTACTGCTAATTAACGCCTGTATTGTAGTCCGTAAATAGAAAAAAACCATTTTTTTCTTACTGCCAAACCAATGATGGTAAATCTAGTTTTGGTTTTTCGCAACTCTTCTTTCAGGAATGAGTGTTTAAACCTTCATTGGTTTTTATCACTTCAGGATGCGAAAGAGAAGGTTGAATCCTAGAGGGAGGAGTATAATACGTTTCGTCCTCACAGTTCTTTGGACGATTTAACGCCCAAGGAATTTGCAGAACAACAGGCAAAACCGCACGGCAATTATAGCCGAGTTTTCTTGAGTCCCACCGGTACAGAAAAGGGGTAAGGGTCAACAAGTGGAAATTCTAACTTAGAAAGTGGTACAACTAACGGGGCCAGGTTAAAGGAGCGTTGCCTGATTATGTCTTCATACACTACATCTGCATATAACTCGGCTAAATTCGCCTTCTCAGTATAAAAACCCCTCTCTTGCCAAATTGAAATTTGAGAAGCGATTATGATATGATTAAGTTGCAGTCTACCTTATGGTTATCCTCTTTGGAGTGATCCCCTCTTTATATGTTACTTCGTCTATATGCGCCTAAAAAATACCTGCGCAGGCCTGAAGTTCTAAAAAAACAGTTGGATTACCACCAAGAACAGGAGCATTAAATGGGATTTAAAGAAACAGTTTTGAAAGCGGGCCAGGAACCCTATTTCATTGCAGAAATCGGAATAAACCACAATGGCATTTTTGAGTTGGCCAAACGCATGATTGATGCATCAAAAGAAGCGGGTGCCGACGCTGTAAAATTCCAGAAACGAAACTTTGACGCATTAGTTATGCCGGGCGTGGAAATTGAGATACCTACTGGCTACCTTAGTAGAGATGAGAACGATCTACCAAAAGAAGAAAAAGCTTTTGGGACATGGACTTATCCTGATAAAAGGCTGGAGTTTACAGATGATCAGACTTTAGAGCTTTGGAAATATTCTGAATCCAAAGGTTTGGATTTTATAGTCAGTCCATGGGAGGAGCGTAGTGTCGACTTCATTGCGGAAAATGGAGCGAAGGTAATCAAGCTGGCAAGTATTGATGCTTCCAATTACCAATTTTGCGAATACTTGGCCCGAAAAAAAATTCCCGTGATTGTGAGTACGGGAATGAGCCACTGGCAGCAGTTGGAAGTCACCTACAGGATATTCAAGGATGCAAATTGCCCCATGATGTTTCTCCACTGTACTTCCGCCTACCCTTGTCCCATAGAAGATAAGCACCTTAGGTGTCTGCCCATTATGCAAGCCATGTTCAACATGGATGTCGGATTTTCAGGCCATGGAGTTGGATTTGAAGGAACGTTGGGTGCCATAGCACTTGGCGCTAGAGTAGTTGAGAAACATGTAACTCTGAGTCGTAATATGAGCGGTCCTGACCAATCAGCCTCACTGGAATTTGATGATTTCAAAGCTTTAGTAAAACAATCTCAAAATATGGTCAAAGCAATGGGAAATGGAAGAAAAGACTTTCTTCCCTCCGAAGAAGTGCTCCATGGTGTATTGGCAAAGAGAATCGTTACCACAGAGCCCATAAAAAAAGGGGTGGCCCTTAAACCCAAAATGATTCGAACTATGGTCACCAAACAATTGGGTGGATTATTACCGGACAAGTATTACTTCATTTTGGGAACAGCAGCTGTGAGGGATCTGCCAGAAAATCATATTCTTGAACTTGGGGATTTAGTTATTGGATCCTAGAAAAAAATTTATCAATGTTATCCTGCCTCAGGTGACCCAATACCTTCGCGAAGAATCATCTCGAAAGTTTTCCTACTCTTACAGAAAAGGTTATTTGGCAGAGGCAGATGTGAACATCCACAAATTTATAACATCGGAAATACGCAACCATTTCCCCAATGACCAGATTCTAAGCGAAGAAGGAGATTCCCTTGAGGACTCTCATTTTAAAAAAGGCACTTATATTTGGATTCTAGATCCAATCTGCGGTAGCATGAACTTTGTCCGGGGTCTTCCGGTTTTTGCGTGTTCGCTATGTGTGCTTGATAAAGATGGGGTTTTATTTGCAGGAATTTTTGACCCAAATCGGGATGAATTGTTTTTTGCCGATAGAGAGGTTGCTACATTAAATGGTGACAAAATTTCCGTATCAGATACAATCTCACTTTCGGATTCCCTTATCGCCCTAAATTGCAATCAATCTGATTGGAATGCCGAAAAGCCTGACCTTAAAACGCTTGTGAATGCATTTGCTCCACCTGTCACCCGTCGAATTCATATTTTCGAATCGGCTAATCTAGAGTTGGCTTATGTTGCATGTGGAAGAATGGATGCATATTTGAATCCTACCGATAAAGTTTGGGATATCGCAGGAGGATCACTTATGGTGACTTCAGCCGGTGGTTCAGCTACTATCCTAGAAGGGTCTTTTTCTTCGCCCATGAAATGCAAGGGAATCGTCGCCTCGGCCTCGTCTATATTAGAGCCTGTTCAGGATATTTTAAAAAAGCTATAATGAGAAATATTTCGAACCACCTCAACGGAAACCCTTATCATGATTTTGTTAAAGATGCCGTCATTATTAAATCTCCGTACCGTATCTCCCTTGGAGGCGGCGGCACAGACTTACCCTTTTATTATAAGGAAAGAGGTGGTTTTTTAATTACCGCAACTATCAACCAATACATGACCGTCTCTGCTGCAGCTCGGGTACTAGATGACCAGTTTTTCATTCAAACCACCTATACACAGGTTGCCGAAAAGCTTGAGGATCTGACTCACGATATCATTCGAGAAGCCCTTAAATGTTTTGGAATTCAAAAAGGTTTTCAGGTTGCAACTTACTCTACCTTGCCAACAACCACAGGGCTCGGGGCATCCAGCACCCTTATGGTCGGCTTGGTAAATGCTCTTAACCTGATCAAAGGAAATTTGGTCAGCCCTTGGGAAGTAGCTAGGGAAGCGTATCATATAGAACGTGAAATTTTGAAGTTGGCAGGAGGACTTCAAGATCAGTATATTGCAGCACTTGGCGGAATCAAGACTCTTGAGATTGATAAATCGGGCCAAGTAAATGCCAAGGAACTCAAAATCCCTGAGCATAATCGTCATGAGCTTGAACGAGGGCTTGTTTTAATTTATACCACCGAAGTTCGGGACTCTCCTGAGATAATAAAATCTCAGGAGGCAGAAAGAAAAAAAATGCTTGAAAACTATGACAAGATTAAAGAGATCGGCAAAGAATCCGTCAAATATCTCATGGAAGGAGACGTACAAATGCTGGGAGAATTGATGGACCGGCACTGGGAAATCAAGAAACGGCTATCAAAAGATATTTCCAACGATTACCTTGATGATATTTATTTGCAGCTTAAAAAAATTGGTTCCCCTGGAGGAAAAATTCTCGGGGCTGGTGGCGGTGGGTTTTTCATGATGGCTGTTCCTGGTAATGTGGATCACTATGTTCGGGAGATATCTCAATTGGGGTTCCGATTTCTGGATTGGAGGTTTGAGTTTAGCGGTGCACATATGATCGATAGTTCTCCATAAAATTATGATAGAAAAAAGCACGACCCTTGGTTTTCTGGATCAGTATGTTCTTGTAGCGGGAGGTTTTCGTGGCATTGGTCTTGAGTTGGCCCGACTCCTGTTGGACGACGGAGCTTTTGTGGCTGTCGTTGGCCGGGACTCTGAAAGAGGTGAAAAAGCCCGACAGATCCTGAGTCGCTCTGGAAAGGATCCTAAACGACTGAAAATTATTCAGGCAGACCTTTCGCATGAGGAATTACTGCAGGATGCCCAGGCAGAAGTGGATCGCTGGTGTTCGGGAAAGTTGCATCATCTAGCCGTTTTTCTGGGTAGCGGTAAGACCCCGCCTGGCGATAATTTTCCTCTGGATCACTGGCGCACGGTTTTCGAAGTTAATGTGTTCGCTCCGATCGGAGTGGTCCAGTCTTTTATCCCTTTGATGTCCCATGGAGATGGAAACCCATGTATTGTGCTGACTGGTGCCATTGCGGGCATCGAGCGAGTCCGAGCTCCCATGACATATTCGATCGCCAAAACAGCATTGATAGCATACTCTAGTCATTTGGCTGCAAGCCTGGTTGATAAAGGTATTCGAGTTCTTACCATCAGTCCTGGAAATGTGTTCTATAAAGGAGGGCGTTGGGAAGAAATCATGGAAGAGCGTCCTGACGAAGTTGCTAAACTTCTAGAAGAAAAGGTTGGAATGAAAAGGCTGGGAAACGCCGCAGAGCTTGCCTGGGTTTACCTGTCCAACATGTCCCCAAAAAACTCTTTCACTACGGGACAGAATATTATTTGCGATGGATTGCAGGTGAATCGTATTTTTTGAAAATCCTTTCTGGTTAAACTTAAGCCCGTGTACTGTCTCGTGTTACATGCTAATACCTTTGCTGGAAAAGCCGCTACCCAAGCCGCGCGGGAGAGAGGTTATGACCTAATTCTGGTCGAGAGAGTTCCTTGGGACGATCCACCGGACAATTCCTTTGTGATTGATACGAGCGACCCAAAAGACATTGAAAATCTGGTCCGCAAACTTGAGAAAGAGTGTTTGCGGGTCGACTTTTTGATTACCTGCCCTGCCCTCAATGCCAATGAATGGGTGGATGCCGACTTCAGAGCCTTTGAAGAGTTTAGTTTAGTGGATTGGGACCGGATTATTCGGGAGAACTTAAACGCGCAAATGCTTTTTTGTCGATTTTTTGGCAAGAGAATGAGAGAGCGAGGAATGGGAAGGATTTTACAATTAGCAAGTAACGTGGCTTTGGACCCTCATGACCCAAGACATTTTTCAGGAATGAGCACTGAGTTTGGTTTGGTACATGCTCCTGCGGCGTATGCATGTGCGATGGCAGGTGTTTTGGCATTGACCCGCCATCTTGCGGCGGAATACCAAGACTCCGGAGTATTGATCAATAGCATGGTTTTTGGTCCACTGGCAGAAGCGGAACCAGAGCCTCACCTGGAGTCTTATAAAAACCGAATACCTTTAGGCAGAATCATGACGGCTGAGGACTTGAAAAATGCTCTGGACATTTTTCTGGATCCAGAAAGCTCGTATATCACCGGTCAAAACTTGAATGCCGACGGAGGTGTATCAATATGGTGAAAGTTGCAATCGTTCAAGGACGCCTTTCTTCGCAAGTGGGAGACAGGTATCAATTTTTCCCTATACACGCATGGCGAGACGAATTTGAAAAGGCCGCCGAGTTGGGGTTTGATGGCATTGAATGGATTGTGTCGGATTTTACCAACCCCATTCTTGATAGAACCTGCATTGAAGAAACAAAAAAAATTTGCGACCGTACAGGTGTAGAAGTATCGTCCATCAGCCTAGATGTTCTCATGTATCAACCGACGCATCGCCAAGGCTGGGGAGATTTAAGTTGGCTGTTCCAAAGAATATGCGAAGCAGTGAATCTCTTGGGTACCCAGCGAGTTTCCATCCCAGTGGAAGAAAACAGCGGCATCCAAAATCCGGACGAAGCCCGGCAAGTGGTGTCGGTTCTCGGCAGGGTTTTACAGGAGTTCAGAGGTAAAATACCCTTATTGTCCATAGAGACCGATTTAACTCCACAAAACGTCCACCACCTTCTTTCCAGGCCTGAGCTAGAGGGGCTTGGAGTATTGGTAGATGTGGGAAATGCAGCTGCCAATGGTTTTTCCATGTCGGACTATTTTGATCTCTGCGCGGATAAAATATACGGATTTCATATCAAAGATCGGGGTCCTTTGTATGGAGCCACTTGTCCTTTAGGAGAGGGTGCCGCCGAATTCGACGTGGTTGCCCAACGATTCAGAGAGCTGCCGAAATTGAATGACATAACCCTACAGGCCTTCAGGTCTCCTGACAATTATATTGAGGATGCCAAACAGGGGCTATCGTTTTTCAGAGAAAAGATAGGCAACGAGTTATGACAGAAGCGGTTTCTGAAAAATCCCAATTGAAAGGAAAAAAAATATTATTTTCTGGCGGAAGCGGGTATCTGGGTGCGGTAATGGCTGAGCATCTCCTTACATGCGGTGCAAAAGTTGCGAATATTGGAAGAAGAACGCCGGATTTTTTATCGAAGTATCCCAATCAGGCATTCCATTTTAAAGCAGATTTTTATGAAAGTGAAGATTTGACGAATGTTCTAGCTCAGGCAATAGAAGAGTTAGGAGGAGTTGATGTTCTGGTCAATAACTCGTTCGATTTTTCACCAAGAACCGGGTTCAACGATCCGGCAGGGCGCATCGAGAATATTAGCAAGGAAACCTTCATGAAGGGGCTGGAGTCGGGTATTTATTGGCCTTTGCACTGTTCGCAAATTGTGGGAAAGCGAATGATCGAACAAAAGCATGGAAATATAGTAAACATTGCTTCATTATATTCTTTCCTTGTGGCGGATTACCGCATGTATGAGGGGCGGGACATATTTAATCCTGTAACATACCCTGTATCGAAACATGGTTTGGTAGGACTGACTAAATATATTGCTTCATTTTGGGCTCCTCACGGGATACGTTGTAATTGTCTTTCTCCAGGTTCTTTCCCCAATACCCTTTCACAGAAGGATGATCCCTCGGCGCCGAATCTGGTCGACGATAAGGAATTTTTGAATATTTTGAATCAAAAATGTAGCTTGGGTCGAACCGGGGTTCCTAAGGACCTTGAAAGTGCTATTCAATTTTTATGTTCCGAAAAGTCCTCCTATCTAACGGGTGCAAATCTGGTTGTCGATGGTGGATGGAGCATATTATGAAAATTGAACAACTTTCTACTTTAACGCTAGTTTCAAGCTGTTTTCTCGTTATATAGCGGCATACTAATGGAAAAAAAATCCGGTGCTTTAGTCACAGTTCGCGCTTCTTCATCTCGCCTGAGGGAAAAGTGTTTCCAGAAACTTACCGATGAATTATGTCTCCTGCAGATTGTAATCCGGCGCGCCAAACGGTTGGGATGTCCAGTTGTTGTTGCGACATCCGTAGATCCGAGTGATGATGGCATCTTGAAGCTGGCTGAGGCCGAAGATGTGGCTTGTTATCGGGGGGTCTTGAAAAATAAAATTCTTCGCTGGGCTCAGTGTTTTGAAGAAATGGGATTCGATCAGGGGCTTCTGGTGGATGGAGATGACCCCACTTTCGATTATCATGTGGGAAAACGTGGGCTGGAAATACTTGAGCGGGGAATGGGAAATTGTGAAGTCGTTGTGGCATCTCCCGATATTTTCCCCGGATTCTTCACCTACGGGATCACACGTGGTGGTATCAACAAGCTAGCGCGGCTCGCCGCAGAACCAGATATGGATACGGACGTCATAACTCATTTTATGGAAAAGGCCGGTTTGGTAAAATCTGAAATTCCGGCTTTGAAAAAAGAAATAATTCCGCATAAGGTTCGCCTGACAATCGATTATGAGGAAGATGTTCAGTTTTACAGGAACCTTTTTAAACTCACGGACTATATGACACCGGGTCCTGAAACAGTAGAAACGGCTGTTTCTAATGGTTTGGGAAAGATAAATTGGCACAAGCATGAGGAATTTCTTGAGAACCAAAGGTTATTCAACGAAAAAGTTTCCAATTCCTTAGCAGATTCTTCTAGTGGAGTTAAAAAATAATGGGAGCCCCGGCTTGGCGTTTTAAGAGTAATGAGCTGAACTATCTTCATCAAGTGATCGAAAATGGATTTCGTGCTGGAACCGATGGCTCCTTCAACCAGCGTCTTGAGCGGCTCTGGTCTGACAAACATGATGTCCCTTATGCCGTCACATTTAATTCCTGCACATCTGCATTGCATTCTGCGGTTCTTGCACTCGGATGCGGTCCAGGCGATGAGGTTTTGACTCCGGCCCTCACTCCGCTG
Organism: Nitrosomonadaceae bacterium; assembly: GCA_002721545.1. GTDB lineage: Bacteria > Pseudomonadota > Gammaproteobacteria > Burkholderiales > Nitrosomonadaceae > BJGV01. The sequence continues at coordinate 13,861 of PBKR01000018.1, forward strand.
ATGTGCGGACTTTGCATTCATTATTCCGGTGCGACCCCGGTTTACGTCGACTCTGATCCAAAAACATTTCTGATGGATCCAAAGGATCTTGAGTCGAAAATCACTTCCAAAACAAAAGCAATAATTATTGTTCATATGTATGGAGGAGTTTGCGATCTAACTTCTCTTATTGCTATCGCCGATCGGCACCGGCTTCCCATCATAGAGGATTGTGCACAATGCGTAGGTGGCCGGGATGGTCAGGGGCGGCTATCCGGGACGACGGGGACGATCTCCTGCTGGAGTTTCGAAAACTCCAAGCAACTCACCTGCGGAGATGGTGGAATCGCTACATGCCATGACGAGGAACTGACTACCCGACTAAGGAAAATCGGAGGACTAGGGTTCAAGAACTTAACGGCTTCGGCAGGCAAAGTGCGGACCGACCGAGACCAATTCCAAGATCCCGAATGGGAGCGGTTTGATTCGATAGGGTACAACTATCGGTTGGGGGAATTGGCTGCCGCAGTTGCATTGGCTCAGGCCGAACAGCTTGAAATGTATATTGGATTGAGGCGAGCCATGGGTGAGGCATACCGAAGGGTTCTTTCTAAATCGAAATTGCTGAGACCTCAGGTTCAACCGGAAGGGTTCTATTATACCTACTATACGTTTTCGGCAAAGTTTTGCGGTGAGGATCAGGGAATAAGCTGGTATGATTTCCGGAAAAAGCATATGGAATATGGAGGGGATGGAATTTTTGCGGCAGCAAAACTCCTGCATCAGGAACCTGCCTTGAGAGACAACAAGATTGGGAATGGGAAAACACCTGTGGCAGTTGATCTACAAAAACGGTTGATGAATTTTACCACCAATCAGGCCGATCAAGCAGAGCGTGAAGTTCAGTTGAATGCATTGTCTAAAGCCCTCAAATACTTTGGAGACGAAATTGGCGAATGAGCAAAAAGAAAGCAGGAGGACTTCTTCTTTAAACCTTTCCGGAAAAACCGCTTTGGTCACTGGGGGTGCGGGTCTTTTGGGTCCAGAGCACGGTGTCGGTTTAGCCCGGTATGGGGCAACCGTGATCCTCTTGGATATTATTGAAGATGGGCTTGAAGAGGCTCGGCAAAGAGTTTTAAATCAGATTGCCGAGGCTCGGGTTGAAACCGCCGTCGCTGATATAACAAACCAGGCTTCTCTGGAGCGAGTCAGAGATGAATTTGAGAAAAAAGGAATGCAGGTTGATGTTCTAGTCAATAATGCGGCTCTCAACCCCAAGATGATGGATTGTGCGGAGGGAGCAATATCGGGTACAGTTGAAGATTATGATATGGTACTTTGGGAGAAAGAGATTGGTGTTGGTATAACCGGGATTTTTCTTTGTTGCCGTGTCTTTGGAAGTGCCATGGCAGAGAGAAAAACTGGATCGATCGTCAACATTGCTTCTGATCTGGCGATCCAAGCCCCCGACCAGCGGGTTTATTCCCCAACCGGGCGTATGGAAGATGTCACTAACTTTAAACCCATTGGCTATCCAGTCGTTAAGGCGGCTATGCTGGGTTTGAATCGTTATCTTGCCACTTACTGGGCCCACAAGGGAGTGCGAGTCAATGCACTGATACCCGGCGCGGTCTTCAATAATCAGCCCGATTCTTTGCTAAAGGAGGTTTCCCGCAGGGTTCCACTAGGTCGTTGGGCGGATCGAAAGGAATATCAGGAAGCCATTGCTTTTCTCGCTTCAGAAGCCAGCTCATACATGACTGGACAGGAGTTGGTGATGGATGGCGGACGCAGTATTTGGTAAGGAAGGCACGGACAACGGAGATAAATAATATGGTTGACGCGGAAAAAAAAGAAGCAAGTGGGCTGGGCGAGGTTTTGGGCGATTATTTCGGCGAAAGCGCCCGTGCCATAGAAGCCGTTAAGGAAAATCTTGAAACGGTAAAGCGAATGGTGAGTGGCATTTACGATAGTCAAAAAGTGGGCAACAAGCTTTTGATCGGAGGCAATGGAGGGTCCTGCGCCGATGCCGAACACTTTGCGGGAGAAATGGTGTGCACATTTAATGACCGCGGTCGGAGGTCTTTTTCAGCGCTTTCCCTGACCGGAAACCCCTCGGCCATAACTGCATGGGCCAATGACTTTGGGTTTGATTCCTATTTTACCAGACAGGTTGAGGCACATGGAAGGTCCGGCGATATCCTTTTTCTCATTACAACGGGAGGAGGCAATCGTGAAAGCGGGGCGTCCATGAACCTGGTGATGGCTGCAGAGAAAGCCCACGAACAGAAACTGAAGGTTTATTCCATCGTTGGCAAAACGGGCGGGGAATTGAGTAAAATCTCTGACGAATTCATTAAAGTGCGGTCCTTCAGCACTTCTCATATACAGGAAGCTCATATTGCAATTATCCATGCTATTTGCACAGGATTAGACGAACTGGATCGTTCAGCCAGGGAGGGAAGGTGAATGTCTGAGGTAAGTATTTACCTCGACGGGCCTTCGCTCGAAGAGATATCGGAAGTTGATTCGAATCTCATCAAGGGATTCACCTTCAACCCAACTTTGTTTCGAAATGCTGAAATTCAAGATTACCTAGGACATTGCCGAAAAATATTGAAAGTCTGCGGGGCACTTCCAGTTTCGTTAGAGGTCATTGCCGATGACAGGGAAGGGATGATCCGACAGGCCAGAATCCTTGCTGATCTAGGGTCCAATGTCATTGTAAAAATTCCCATCACCTTTACCAATGGGGAATCGACCCGAGAGGTCATCGAGACTCTGGTGGCAGATGGTATCACGCTCAATATAACTGCAGTTTTTACATTATCTCAGGTGAAAGTGATCCTCCCTACCCTGGGGCAGAGCCGTGCCATCATATCCGTGTTTGCCGGCCGGATTTTTGATCTTGGAATTGATGCAGTCGAGTCAACTCGAGCCATCGTTAACTGGGTCCATTCTGAAAGCAATTGTTTTGTCCTGTGGGCGAGTCCTCGGATGGTATATGACGTTAAAAATGCCTCCTCGTCCGGGTGTGATATCATCACTATGGTCCCGAGCTTGATTCGCAAACTAAATCTCTTTAACAAGTCGCCGGAAGAATACTCCCTTGAAACCGTTAAAATGTTTTATTCTGATGCGGTGGCCTCCCGTTACAAGCTCTGATCATTAATAATAATGCTTGAAATTACTTTGCTGGAGTCGCAAGAATGAAAGGGTGTCGGGTTTTACTGGTTTATCCAAATGAAAGGGATATGAGCCTTGTACCACCTGTTTTTGGGTTGTTCGCTGCGCTCCTGAGAGAAAGGGGTCATATCGTCGATCTATTTGATTGTACTGGATATGATTTCGAGGGGAAATTCGATGCTGCTGTTGAGACTGAAAAAGCCCTTATGGTCAAGCCTGCTGATCCTGCAAGTTATCAGGGGGTAAAAGTAAAGCAAACCAACATGTACGATGACTTTGCAAAAAAAGTAGAAGCCTTCAGTCCTGATCTTCTCGCAGTATCTGTTACAGAAAGTACATTCCTTCGTGGAATTTCGCTATTGGACGATTTTCGCTTCAAGAGAAAGAATAATATTCTCACGATAATTGGCGGAGTATTTCCAACATTTGCACCGGACAGAGCTTTTAGAGAACCTTCAATCGACATTGTATGCGTCGGGGAAGGAGATGTTGCGTTTGTGGAGCTTTGTGAACGTCTGAGAGATTCTAAAGATTTCACTGATATACCTAACCTTTGGGTAAAAAAATCGAATGGAAATACGGTAAAAAACCGCACGGGACCTGCGGTCGATATAAATTCACTTCCCCCCTTGGACTTTAGTATTTTTGAGGATGATAGATACTACCGACCAATGAGGGGAAATATTTATCGAATGCTTCCAGTAGAAACCCACAGAGGTTGCCCCTATACTTGCACATTTTGCAATTCTCCCACCCAAAACGAATTGTATGAGGCGGAATCACAGAGCAAATTTTTCAGAAAAAAATCAGTTGAAAAGATCCGGGAAGAACTGGTTAATTTTAAAGAAAAGTGGAATGGGGAATATGTTTTCTTCTGGGCTGATACATTCCTTGCCTGGACATCGAATGAACTTGAAGAATTTTGTGAGATGTATTCTGAGTTTAAGATCCCGTTTTGGTGCCAATCTCGAACAGAAACCATTTCAGATTCAGTGGGTGGATATGAAAAACTAAAAATGTTAAAGGATGTGGGACTGCATCACATGTCTTTTGGTATGGAACATGGCAATGAAAAGTTTCGCCGGGAAGTGGTGGACCGACCCTATACCAATGAGAGTGCCATAGCGGCACTAAAAAACCCGGTCAAACTGGATATCCCCTTTACCATAAACAATATCATTGGGTTTCCAGATGAAACCTATGAGTTGGCCATGGACACGGTTGAAATTAACCGACAGTTTGATTCTTTCAGTTTAAGTTGTGCAACGTTTGCGCCCTTTAAAGGAACTGCCCTAAGAACTTTGGCTGAAAAGAGGGGCTACGTTGATTCCGAACTCATTTCTCCTCCTAATTCATCCTGGAGCACTTTAGATATGCCCAAGTTTCCAAAAGAGAAAATATTTGCATTGCAAAGAGTATTTGTTATGTATTCCAAATTCCCGAAAAGTCGGTGGCCGGAAATCAAGAAGGCCGAGGCATTGACACCTGAAGGAGATGCGATTTTAAAAAACCTGAAAGAGGAATTTCTTGCAACATACTTTAAAGATTCTGAGCCTGCCATTAATAAAGTCAATAACTAAAAGGTCGGCCACTTGCAGCATCGCTAACTTCTCATCAAAAGAATTGACACCAATATCCAAAATTCCTTTGGTTGAAAAAAACTTAACTAAGAAATAGCTACCCCTTTCATTTCCAATGATCTGGAACGGTTATAATGTCGGCTATCTAACAATCTGTAAATTTTCATCAGGCCAAAAGTTGAACACGAATATTCATTTTTGACTTTATTCAAGTATCCCCAGCCCTCAGGGTCCATATTAAATATTACTTTCTTACCTGAAGGGAATTTATAATTATTCAAAGGGTTCCAATAGCCTTCTTCTTTCCATTTTTCCACATCATGGTTTAATTGGACGGTTGTTTGGCGCTCCAGGTTTTTTACCCCGCCCCAAATCACTTTTTGTCCACGTAAATAAGAAAAAATAGAATCCAATTCTTGAACTAAATCATCAAAATCTGATATGTGTTGGTCACGGAAAATTTCGACAATGTGGTGTTGAGCAAATTTCGCGAAATCTGCGAAATGTTCCATTTTTGCTCTTGCAGAATAAACCAGGGCGAGAGCATTCCCTTTCTCTCCTGAAAGCAGTTTTTCCTGATTCTCAGGAATACTGTAAAATTCGTGGACTTGCTCCGGAGAATCAAACAATTCCTCTCTGACATCCTGTTCAAATCTATTAATGATTTCCTGAACTGAAGAGGGCGCCTCGTTCAATGATTCGCACATTTTTAAGATCACATCCAGATAATTTATCCCTAGAAACTTTAAATACTTGTGCACAGGTTCAAAATGTCCTCCAAAACAAAATATCCTGAACCAAATTTGCAGGTTCCTGCATACCAACCAGTCCTCAAAAGGCAGGGTTGATGAAGAAGTGCTAATCTCTTCCATTTCCATAACTAACGTATTGTCAACCTTCGAGCATGCCCCGGGGCTTAACCGCCAATGGGTTTTAATATTATGTTGTTTTCTGGTGGCATCGGTTTCAAGTTCGGACCCCATCATCATAAAAGCAGTAGTGGTGTTGATGGTTTGAATGCCTGCATCGATCAGTTCTCTCAGGCCATTTAAGTAGCTTTCCTTAGACTCCAGGGGCAGACCCAATATGGTATCGGCAATTCCTATCAGCCCCGACTTCCCGAGCTCCTCGGCCACATTAAAATAAGCTTTGCGACTGATGTTTTCCCTTTTAACGGCTTTCAATACATTGGCATCCATGGTTTGCACGGCGGCTGTAAACCCCATTGTGCCCTTGAGTTGCTTCACCGAGTCCAGAATCCTTTCAGGTTTATTTTTTCCCGTACTGACAATAATCTTCTTTGGGTATCCATAACGCTCTTGGATTCGAAGAATGGATTTTATGACTTCTTGGTCTCGGAGATACATTCCAAAATTGTCATCCACCATTCGCAATACCCCTATGTGCGGACAGGTTTCCGAAATTTTTTTTCCTATATATTCAAGATCCTGTGAAACTCTTTCAACAGAAAAATGTGAGATGCTGTTGTAATAGGTATCTCCAGAGTTGCAGAAGGTGCACAAAAAAGGGCATCCCCGATTTGTTTGATAAGCGGGTATCAACTGTCCATCAAAAAATTTGTCCATAAATTTGTTTAAAAACGGCGATGGAATATCGTCGAGGTTTTTTATCCTGGGGAGTAGTGGGTGACTTATTAGGTTCTTTCCATCAGGGCTAAGCAGGGTACAGCTTGACAGAACAGCCTCCTTAATTTGATCGAGATTTCCATTAGTCTTTTTGAATTCATCTATGATCAATTTGGTTGCCAACTCCCCTTCAAGACGCACATATATATCGATGGAGGGGCATGATTGTAAAAATACCAACTGACGTCCTTCGTCAATAGGGAAATTAGGTCCTCCCATTAATATTAAGATACTTGGGTCAACCTTCTTTATGGCGGTTGCCCATGCTTTGCTGATATTTTCCGTCCAATAATAATTTGAAAACCCAACAATATGAGGTTTCTGGTTCTTAATGGCATTTTCCAAGTCCTCAGAGTACCGAAATAAATGGATCTCCAATTCGCCTGGAAATTTTGAATCCAGGTAAGCGGAGATGTCGCCAATGGCTAATGGCATGTCGTCCACCTGAGAGCGCCAAGAACTATGGCTTAAAGATGCCAAGTAGACGACAAATTTTCCGTTTTTTGTTTCCATGATTTCAGTGGTTTGGAAAGGTGTTTTCCGTTGGCCTTCATTTGGATTATTGTATTTTTAGGTGCACGACCAATATTTTGACAACCATTATTTGTTCATATTACGGAAGTCCCTGCTCTTTAGCAAGTGGCCCAGCATATTATTCAAAACGACGGAAAGCTTTCTTCCTAGATGCTTGTGGGTAATTGCGGATGATGTTGTCAGGGCACCTCCGGGTCCTGTCTAAATCGAAATTGCTGAGACCTCAGGTTCAACCGGAAGGGTTCTATTATACCTACTATACGTTTTCGGCAAAGTTTTGCGGTGAGGATCAGCGAATAAGCTGGTATGATTTCCGGGAAAAGCATATGGAATATGGAGGGGATGGAATATTTGCGGCAGCAAAGCTCCTGCATCAGGAACCTGCCTTGAGAGACAACAAAATTGGGAAGGGGGAAACACCCATAGCAGTTGATCTATAAAAACGGTCTGCCGCAAATTAGAAATACCCGGAGAATAAAATGATGCTACTAAAACCAGTCAAGGAACCCGACCCTGCTATTGACAAGGTCAATAGTTAAAAATCCCGCAATTTTAACCGCCGGCAACGCACATCACCCTCCTATATTTTAAATCCGCTTCAAGGGTTACTTTAGTATTAGCCGAATAATTTTCAAACTTTAGGGATAACTTAAATAGGAACAGCCGGAATTTAATTTTGAATTTTGATGCCTCGAGCAGTATGGGTGACTTTTGCGTTTTTTGCCTCTTCTAACAAGTGCCTCGGAGTCAGAAACCGTTGCCCCAGTTTTATTTGTGTAAGGCAGTTTTTCCCCGATTCATCTCGAATCTCCCTTATCTCAAGAGTTGCACCTTTTACCGCGACAAACAGACGTTCCTCATTTTTTCGTATTACTATTCCCGCCTGGTACGGATGGAAGTTTTCGCTGTTATTCGAAACAAAGCATTTTTTTAAATGCAGTTTCTTCCCGTCCAAAAAAGTAGATGCGCCTTCATGAGGATCGTCAAAAGCATTGACAAAAAGCTCAATCTCCCTGGACGACCAATCCCAATTAATATATCCGTTTGCTAGTGTGTTCAGCCGCGGCATGTATATGCTATCAGACTCGTCCTGCTGAATGGAGACCTGTTCTCCCTTCTCCAAAAATTCCAGGAGAAAACTGGTTTCAAACTTTTCAATATATTTGTAATAGTCTGCCGGAATACGGCATTTCTCAGGAAAAATAAACTTTTTTTGCTTAACAATATCCCCTGCGTCCAGCCGAGAGATTACCTTGTGGACAGTAAGGGCGCCTTCATTGCTTTGCGATAAAATTTTCCAACTATACGCGGCCGCACCCCGCTCCTGAGGAAGCCGGGTATTATGGTAGTTGAACAGTTTGCCTTCAAATAGATCTATAACCTCCTGCTTGACGATCCATAGAGCATTGATCAGCAGGCCCACCGTGTTTTCGTCTATGTATTCTTTAAGCAATTGAGGTGAAATTTCTTGGGTAACAACCAATTCCAAGCCTTCTTTTTTTCCATCCTCCATTTTTTGACGAAAAGTTTGACCGTTTCCAGTCGGGAGATCAAGGTGTAGGTTTTCTGTGAAAATAATTACTTTTTCGAATCGCTTTTTTGCGGTCAGTGCCAAGCTAAATAAGGGGCCATCCTCATTCCGACGATTCCCCCCAAAAAGAAGGAGTTTTTTCAAGTTAAAGCTCTTCATTTTATCCATAGTTTAATGACTTTCCCAACTAAAGAACTTAATTATTTGCTTTTGTTTTCTTTAGGCTCTGAAAAACTTTGTTCTTTCTCAGCCTTAGAACAACTGGTGTTGGCCAACTCAAATAATGTCTGCCTTAGCTTTTGTGGTTCAAGATCTATTGCTTCACTGCATAGACGGTTGATTCTTATTAAGAGGTCATCATCAAGTAGTTCGTGGGGACGTAATAATTTTATCTTTTTGTGAATGGTAGGGAGAACTTTTTCTCCATGATCTATAAGCTCTTCACTTAGCTTTTCTCCCGGGCGTATTCCAATTAACTTGATTTTAATTTCGTTATTGGAGTTATAGCCTGCAAGTTTAATCATTTTATTTGCTAAATCTATAATTTTTACAGGTTTTCCCATTTCTAGAACAAAAATTTCTCTACCAGAGCCTAATGCCCCGGCTTGTAAAATAAGTTGGACGGCCTCGAAAATTAGCATGAAATATCGCTCCATCTTGGGATGGGTGATTGTAACAGGGCCG
>PBKR01000019.1 GCA_002721545.1 Nitrosomonadaceae bacterium
CCACTCCATTGAGCATCCAGAAGTTTATATACAAAGTAATATTTTGGGAACATTCAATATCCTTGAGGGTTGCCGTCACAATAAGGTGGAGCATCTTGTCTACGCATCCAGCAGTTCTGTCTATGGACTCAACACCAAATACCCATTTTCTGTCCATGATAACGTAAGCCACCCGGTCTCATTATATGGAGCCACCAAGATATCCAATGAATTGATGGCTCATTCTTACTCTCACCTTTACGGACTTCCAACTACAGGTCTGAGGTTTTTTACGGTTTACGGTCCTTGGGGCCGTCCAGATATGGCCTTATTTCTATTTACCAAGGCAATTCTGTCTTCAAAGCCTATCGACGTATACAACCACGGAGAGATGGAAAGAGACTTCACATATATCGATGATATTGTTGAGGGAGTATGTCGAATTATAAAAAAAGCACCTGGACCTGACCTCAAGTGGTTCGGAGATATCCCTAACCCTGCTTCTTCATCCGCTCCCTACAGAATTTACAATATAGGGTCAAATGCTCCCGTTCAGTTATTGGATTACGTCCGTGAGATCGAAAAAAACTTGGGGATGGAAGCAAAACTAAATCTAATGCCCATGCAAGATGGCGATCTTCGTAAATCACACGCAGATGTTGAGAGTTTGATCAGAGATTTTGATTACTCACCAAAATGGAATATTCAGGATGGAGTTAAAAACTTTATCCATTGGTATATCGATTATTATAAAATCAATCAATCCACTAGCTAACATAATTAATGCTATAAGGAAAGCTACGCCATCAAGAAAGATTTTGTATCATCTATACTTTGCCCTCAGCCGAAGTCTTTCTTCTTGCACTTCTTCATACCTTTCTTTAGGTAAAACAGTCTTTTTATAAGGCCATCCAGAGCCACCTCCTTTTCCCTTATAAAATAATAGCCCTGGATCAATATTATTCAGTATTTCAACACCGGGCAATTTCCCTAACATTAACATATCGTTAAATACGGTCCCTTGATATGGAGTCATTATAGTTGAGTCCACATTGTTAATCAGTGGCCTACCATTTAGATCAACGCCCTTAACAGGGTTATTAGCAATGAATTCAATCATCCGCGTTGTTTCAGAGAGATCATTCTCATCTTCCCAAGGGTATATCATTGTGAAGGCATCAACTGCAATGCCGGCACTATTTATCTTATCTACAGCTCTATAGTGCTCATCTACAGATTGCTTTTGCCCATTTCTTTTATTTAACAAATCTAGTGACCTCTGGGAACCTGTCTCCATCCCCATCCCAATTCTTCTCCCGTTGGTCTCATAAAACGGGCTCAATAATTCCGAACCATACCTATCAATTAAATAGGCATGAGAAAAAGCCCTCCAAGCATCAAAACCATTATTCTTTACCGACTGAGAAAGGGTTGCTACCTGTTTTGGATTCATAAGTCCAACATCATCAAATATCATAAGTCCCTTTTTAGGATTTAAAATATCATCGTGAACGGATGACATTACACTTAAATCCTCATCAATCATCCGAACTGAAAACTTACGCAAATTTTCTTTTCCCGATTCACAAAAGTGACAGGTGAATGGACATCCAAGCGCCGTAATTGTATGAAACGCTGGAACCCCAGCCAAGTTGAACTGATACCTTTTCATCAATCCAGCCGGCCGAGTAGGAGCAGGTATATCCGATAATTTTTCATACAAATGAGACATTACTATCGTTTCGTGCGCCCTGTTCTTACTCTTAGCATGACGAAGAGAAGCAATATCCAACATTGGTTTCCAACCGTCATTAGGAACTATAAAGTCAAAGCTAAGTTCACTAGGCAGACTTTTTACCGAGTCCAGATAGTATCTTGCGTGCGATCCACCAATTACCGTTACTATATGTGGAAACAGACGCTTAAGCATCTCAACTAACCTATATGCATCTGGTGCCTGAGGGCTCATCACAGACATAGCAACAATATCGTATTCGGCAAACAGCTCAATATTAAAAGCAGCCTCACTCTCATCCCCATTTAATCGAACCAACAACATATTTAAATCGGAGAGTGAATCCACAAATTTCAAATCTGATTTCCTTTGATCTCTAACTTTAGGAGACTCAGACAGTATTAGCATGTCAGATTCGATCTCATGGTCCCGCAAATAAGACTGCAAATAGTGTGGACCTAGCTGCTGATAAACAAACTCATTATCCAAAAATCTATCTGGTGGTTTTACAAAAAGAACTTTATTTGACACCGTCATAATTCAATTACTTTTTTATTATTTAAATATTTTAAATCTTATAATTGCGTAAATTATTGAAATTGCATGATGCGCTCTGATTTTTTTACCTTCACCATATTTACGGCCCCGGTAAGATATAGGAACCTCATAGATGTTATTAGCTTTTCTAGCTAATTTTGCTAGAAGCTCAGCTTGCTGCTCCCACCCATTTGTTATCAGGTTCTCAGGTGTTATGTATTCTCTTTTAAATACAACATAACAACTATATATATCAGTGAATGTTAAATTGTTAATTATGTTAAATAATACCGTTATTATTTGATTTCCTATTCTATGCCAGAAGTATGCAACACGTGTGTATTGAGGGGCGGAAAATCGGCTACCAATCACAAGATCTGCTTCAAATAAAATAATAGGCTTTAATAGACTAGCATAATCATCCGGATTATATTCAACGTCTGCATCTTGGAAAAGAATGTAATCTCCAGAAGAGTTTTTTAGCCCCTCTCTAACAGCGCCACCTTTCCCGCTATTTTGATTTTGTCTGATGTATTTTGTATAAAGGTCAGGGTGCTCCTCTAATAATCGAGGAGTGTTGTCGAATGAGCCATCATCTACCACTATAACCTCAAGCTCAACACCATCTATAGACTGCCTACTAATAGATTCTAGAACTTGGATTATAGTTCTCTCCTCGTTATATACAGGGACAATTACTGAAACTTTCATCTATTTACCTTAATCTTTTCTTTTATAAACATAGTAGTACCGGTCTAAGTAGACGAGTGTATAGTTGTCGAGATTATTATAAAAATCTATTGCATTATTAAAATGAATCGAGCTTTCTACTTTAGATGAATACGGCGAGTTTAAAGTAGGTATTACAATATAATCGACCCGGTTTAATTCGATAAGATCTATCAGTCTCCCACCTTTGTCTTTCCATCGCAAAAACTGATTATTAAGACTTTTAGCGTTTAAAAACTCCGAAAGATCCTTCCATTTCTTATAACCTTCTACAAAATGCGATACGTCATTGGGGTAAAAAAGAAGATGTTCTAAATCTTTTCTGCCTAGAGCAATGGACAAGGACCAATAATAATCGCTACGATATTGAAACGTAGCAGCATTAATAAACGCATAAACATCAACAGCGGTCTTAATGTTAGTAAGGACACTAATTCCTTCGGTTTTATCGGATATAGGTTTAAGGTAGCGGAGATATTCCGTGCTCTCTAAAAACTCATATCCAGCATTCTTCCTGTGTCTTAAGTCCTTAGAGAAACGGTTATCTGTTCCAAATGCAATAGATATTATGACAATTAAGGAGCAATATAACCAAATACTCTTTTTGGAGGAGTCTTCATTATTTACAGTGCGTTTCGACACATAAAGGTTTACAAGAAAAGCGATAAAAATAAAAAATAAGAACCAGTGATCGATCCGCAGACTAATCATCCGTAGCTTATTGTCTACAAGGAAGTTGTGTGCCATCGGCGACTTGAATATTACTAATGCAGAGATATTACTTAATAGGAACTGGGTAGAAATATTCCTTTCCTTAATAACTAGTTTAATCAGTAACGGAAAACTTAATATTAGTGTGGTGACATATAATATTCCAGATCTATCAATAAACTTTTTTGCCCATTCAATGGTATTCAACTTATATCTTGGGTCGTCAAAATCAGGATAGCGATCAACCCAGGTTAAACGAAAATTCAAGCCTTCGCGCCAATAGTCTGTTAAGGAAAAAAGTGCTAGCAAAACAATTGCACTCGGTATAGCAACATAAGCATTATGCTTTAAAAATTGTATAATTCTATAAAAGAGGTCTTTTTTACTAAAACCTGATTTTAAGAATACGATAATACTGAACAAAAGAAAATTAAGTGACGCCCAATAAAAATCCATGCTAGATATTGTAAATATACAAAGCAGTATTAACCCTGCAGCAAAAAACTTCCAGGTTTCTCGTGTCCTAATAGCATCTAAGCTTGTAATATAAAATGCCAACAAGAAAATAAAAGATACTCCTCGAGGGTAGGCTATTTGTGAAAAAAATATACCGGAAGCCTTAAGGTTGGTTGATCCCGCGTAAAATCCCAGGACAAAAACTATAAATATGTAGCATAGTAATGAGATATGGGCGAAACGAACTCCATACAGTCTATTTCCAAGGCAATAAGCTGCGACAATGGATAATAAGATAAAGAATTTGCTAAAAATAAACCATCCGTATCGTTGATCTACATAAGAATGTTGATCTACATAAAAATACTTTAAGGGAAGAGCAAGAAAACTGAAATATGGCTTATAATCATGGTGAAATATACTTTTAGATTCTGATGATAGCTCTCCATTATCATCGATAGTCCATTGAGTGGAATGTACTGTTTGCACTTGTTCGGACTGAAGTGATGAGGCAATCCTATTATTATACTGAGATGCGTCTGACCTAAAATTAATATAAGTAAACGAAATAGCAACTGCGACGGCTAATATTATTACAAAGACCTCATTAATGTTTGGTCGATCCCATTCAAGTAAAAGTCCTCTATTAATTCTTAAGAGAAATATTGCAGCAATAAAAAAATACAGGAGGAAATTAAGCGTAAGAAAGAATTCCCAATCTATATTAAAAAAGAGTGTGGGTAATGCGACAATTAGGTAAACAAAATATGAAAAGACGAAGCTGTATAAAATTATCTCTGTAAGGGGTCGCTTAGAAAGTCCAAATGAAATGCCTAGCACAAAACCAGGAATGAACATTTGGAAAAATGTTAAATATGTGAATGCAATATAACTATATGACCCACTTATGCTCAAAATAAAATCTACAAACCATATTAAATATAGAAGTAGAATCAGATATTTAGCATGTGTCGTAGTCAAAATCTTTAACCCTAGAATCAGCTAATAAGTGAAAAGAGATTAATAATCGATTAATATCGAGCATTGTATGCCTATAATGCATTTATTTGTTGATTATTAAATCTTTTCACAATGAAAGCAAAGATTTCCTTAATGATAGTTGTTGATATAAAACATAGCACCTTATATCAAAATAGTTCATTCGGTATATCTTGAATCCTCGCGCCTCAGGCGAATGGTTTCATTCACAGATGGTTCCGCAAACTTCCCATCAAGAGCGCAGTTATAATTTAGGATTTTTACCGATTAACTGCCATTTAAATTTTACCGGCGAAATATTCCCAAGTAATGCAATAAGCCACCCTTCTTTTAATTGATACTATGAAAAAAAGACTAAATTATTTAAGGAGAATATTATTTGCGTATGTGTTCAAAAGAAACAAAAGTAATATTGCTTTTTGGCATTCTGGTTTCAGCAGACAAAAAAAAGAAATAGGGAATTTAAAAAATTATTATCTAGATTACAGAAAAAAGACCACTTATAAAGGCCCCTTTGATAGCAATAATGTACTAATGCTGAATTATGGCGGGAACATCGGAAAAAAATATAATCCAGATGCCGTTGCACAATACGCATTAGGTTGTTACGAGATTTATCTGGATACTAAAAACAATGCATACCGTGAAAAGTTTTTAGATCAAGCGGTATGGTTCAAAAACAATTTAACAATGCTTGATGAAAAAGTTGGGGTCTGGTATTACAAGTTTGATTTTAATTACTTTGTTACATTAAAAAACCCATGGTACACATCGCTAGGTCAGGGGCATGGAATATCCGTTCTTCTTCGTGCGTGGGAGTTGACAGGTGAAGAATTATACCTTGAATTGGCTCATAAAGCGTATGTGTCATACGAGCGTTTGATTGGTGAGTTGGGTGGAGTGGGGTTCGTTGATGATGAAAAAAATTTATGGTTTGAAGAATACCCATTAAAAGATCCTACACATATACTGAATGGCTTTGTTTGGTCATTATGGGGCTTGTATGATTATTGGCTTGCAACAAAAAAGAATGAGGCAATGATATTATTCGAAAAGGGAATAGATACTTTAGAAAAGAATATACATAAATATGATAATGGTATTTGGACAAAATATGATTTGGCTCCTACCAAGTTACCTAGTATTGCAGGAGCTTATTATCATGATTTACATATAGAGCAACTTCTTGTCCTTTATAAGTTAACCGGAAGGAAGATATTTAAAAGATATTCTTTAAAATGGATTTCTTATCGTAGCAAGTTTTTAAACCGTTTTACTGCAACCCTTTGGAAGGTTGCGTTTAAGTTAATGTACTACTAAAACATTTATAACTAGGGAGTGTTTTAAATTGTTGGTGGAAATTTTACAGGAGTCGAATCTGTGAAAAAGGTGCTTATTGTCTTTGGTACTCGCCCAGAGGCTATTAAAATGTCTCCGGTGATTAAGGAGTTCAATGAGGCTTTTACAGTTAAGGTCTGCGTAACAGCTCAACATAGGGAAATGCTAGATCAGGTATTAAATATTTTTGATATTAGCCCACATCGCGATCTCAATATAATGAAGCCGGGGCAAGATCTTTTTGATTTGACTGGCAATGTCTTAATGGGTATGAAGCGAGTTCTGGTTGAGGAAAACCCGAATATAGTTCTGGTTCACGGTGATACAACCACCTCTTTTACTGCATCTCTAGCGGCATTTTATCGGAATATACCTGTGGGGCATGTGGAGGCAGGGTTACGCACACATAATATAAACTCCCCCTTTCCTGAAGAATTCAACCGCAACTCTATCTCACGCATTGCAAGATACCATTTTGCCCCTACAGAAAGAGCAAAGCAAAATTTATTGGATGAGAAGGTTAAGGCAAAACAAATAACTGTGACAGGTAATACAGTGATTGATGCCTTGCTGTCGGTTATCGATATTGCAAAGAAAACGACTTTCCCTGAATCTATATTATCTGCTATCCCCTTCTTAAAGAATGATGTGAAACCACTACCAAAAATAATTTTAGTCACAGGACATCGTAGGGAAAATTTTGGTAAGGGTTTTAAAGAAATATGTTATGCACTAAAAGACTTGGCATTACTTCGACCTAATTTACAAATAATTTACCCCGTCCATTTAAACCCAAATGTGCTAGATCCAGTCAGCCAAATTTTATCTGGAGTGAAAAATATTCATCTCATTAAGCCTTTGGGATATCTCCATTTCATAAAATTGATGACCCTATCATATATAATCCTAACCGATAGTGGTGGGATTCAAGAGGAAGCTCCAAGTCTTGGAAAACCAGTATTAGTTATGCGGGATACAACAGAAAGACCCGAAGCGGTAGATGCTGGGACCGTAAAACTGGTTGGAACTAATCAACAAAAGATAGTAGATGAGGTTAACTTTTTAATTGAAAATTCTCAGGCCTATATAAAAATGGCGGGAGCACATAATCCTTATGGTGATGGTAATGCAAGCAAACGTATCCGGAAGGTGTTAGAGGAGGCTGAATTGTGAAGGTCGTTGTTTTGGGACTAGGTTATATTGGGCTTCCGACAGCCGCAATATTAGCATCAAAAAAATTTGACGTTCTTGGTGTTGATGTAAATGAGACTGTGGTTGAAATCGTTAAGAAAGGAAAGGTTCATGTTGCAGAACCTGACTTGGAAGGTTTAGTTTACAATGCGGTACATTCTGGATATTTGCGTGCGAAAACAGTCCCAGAAAAGGCAGATGTGTATATTTTGGCTGTACCTACCCCATTTAAGAAAAACCATGAGCCTGATTTACGCTTCATTGAGTCAGCTGTGGATTCCATTGCACCTTATTTAGATAAAGAAAATATAGTAATTCTCGAATCTACTTCACCTGTAGGAACCACGGAGCAAATTACTCAAAAGTTGCAGAAGAAACGGCCAGATTTAAAGTTCCCGATATATAAAAAAGATAACGAGTCGGATATTTATATTTCACATTGCCCTGAGCGGGTTTTGCCAGGCAATATCTTGCCTGAACTTATTCAAAATAAACGTATTATTGGGGGGATGACTAGGCAGTCTGCAATTAAAACCTCCAAATTCTATCAAAAATTTGTGACAGGGAAGTGCTTAACAACAGATGCCAGAACAGCTGAGCTATGCAAGCTTGTTGAAAATTCTGCGCGGGATGTAAATATTGCATTTGCAAATGAAATTTCTATTATTTGCGACAAACTGGATATCAATGTTTGGGATTTAATCTCTCTTGCCAACCAACATCCCCGGGTCAACATTTTACAACCAGGCCCAGGTGTCGGAGGGCACTGCATTGCGGTTGACCCCTGGTTTATTGTTAATGCTGCCCCAGATGAAGCAAATTTGATTCGTGCTGCTCGCCTTATCAACAATTCTAAGCCGGATTTTGTATTAGAAAAAATTAAACAATCAGTAAAAAATACTGGCAAAAAAATATCTAAAATAAGTATTGCTTGTCTCGGATTAACTTTTAAACCAGATGTTGCTGACCTAAGAGAAAGTCCGGCTTTGGAAATTGCAAAAAAGATTTCTGAAATGGGTTTTAAAAATCAGTACCTAGTAGACCCAAACATAAAGATAATGCCAGAATACTTCTTGAAAAAAACATCTTCTCTTGTGGATATAGATTATGCTCTTAAAACTGCTGAAGTAATTTTATTACTTGTGCATCACAAAGAATTTAAGAAAGTAAATTTAGAACTTATTTCGAACAAACAGGTTATTGACACAAGAGGTATTTGGTCTAACAAATGAGAATAGTTTTATTCACTTTTCATTATCCTCCTGACTTGAGCGCAGGTTCTTTTCGGGCAGCTGCTTTGGTAGAGGCGCTGGCTAAAAAACTCGGTAAAACTGGAGAAATCATCGTAATCACAACGCATCCAAATCGGTATGCAAGTTATAAAATTAAAACCTCAGACAAGTTAGTTGATGGAAATGTGAAAATTTATAGAAAAAGGATTTCAAATCACAGTGGTGGTATGTTTTCCTTAGCTCTAGCGTTTTGTTGTTATATGTTTTATGCGCTAAAACAGTCGATTAAAGTTAAACCAAATTTATTAATTGGGACAACCTCCCGATTAATGACTGGTGTTTTGACTATGGTATCAGGGTTTATTCTGAGAAAGCGATACTACATTGATTTAAGGGATATTTTTTCCGAAGGAATTTCGGATATTTTTTCAAAAAAAAATAAACTCTTAGGTTCCCTGTTTAAAAAGGTGTTTTCATACTTAGAGATAAAAGTTCTTTCAAAAGCTGTTGGGGTTAACGTTGTATCTTCGGGTTTTCCTGCCTATTATCAAGAGATGGGAATGGACATCAGCAATTGGTCTTTTTTCCCAAATGGGGTGGATCAAGAATTTCAAAATTTTAAACGCTCTAAATCAAACCAAAAGCAGAAAGAAGTGACTGTTCTATATGCAGGAAATATTGGAAGCGGGCAGGGACTTGAAAATATACTTCCTAAATTAGCTAAAAAAGTAGAGGGGCGATTTAAGTTTTTGCTTATAGGGGATGGCAGTACCCGTCATTTATTAGAGAGGCAATTAAGAAAAGAAAATGTTCAAAATGTAGAGATTTTAAAACCAGTTAGTCGTACAGATCTAATTATGTTTTATGAAAAAGCCGATTTGTTATTTCTTCATTTAAATGATATCCCTGCTTTTAAGAGAGTTTTACCTTCAAAAATTTTTGAATATGCTGCATTGGGCAAACCAATTGTCGCAGGTTTGAGCGGGTATCCCGCAAAATTTCTTAAAGAGAAGGTACCGCATTCCTTTGTTTTTTATCCAACTGATATTGAAGGTTGTGTTGAATGTTTAACTCAATCTACGGAATGTGAGGTTAGCATTGAAGCTGTAAGAAAATTTGTGAGTCAATATAATAGAGCGTCGATCATGGATTCTATGGCTGCTCAACTGTTGGTTACCGCGAGCAAAGGTTGATTCATGTGACGCTAATTGTTCTTTTAGAAAATCTATTACTATGAAAAATGTGAAAACAATTCTTGTGACAGGCGGTGCTGGTTATGTTGGCTCTGGCTTGGTTAGGGATTTATTGCATAATGATTATAAAGTTATATGCGTCGACACTCTTTCGTTTGGAGGAGAATCCTTATTAGGTATTTGGGGGCATAAGAATTTTTTGTTTTATTGCTGTGATATTAATGACTATTCAAGGTTGGATAAAATTATGGAGGCCCATAAATTTGATGCTGTTATTCATCTCGCAGCAATTGTTGGTGACCCAGCATGCGAAATGCAACCAGACCTTGCTTTGGAGGTAAACTGGATATCGACAAAAAGGTTGCTAGATAGAAGTATCGAACTGGGCATATCTCGATTTATTTTTTCTTCTACTTGCAGTAACTATGGAAAGATGGAGAATCCAAAAGCATATGTAACTGAGAAATCCCCATTAAACCCAGTATCCTTGTATGCAGAATTAAAGGTAAGATTTGAGAATTATATACTTCATGAAATAAAAAAAACGAGCGAGTTTTGCCCAGTCGCCCTTAGATTTTCAACAGTTTATGGGATATCTCCAAGGATGAGATTTGATTTGACGGTAAATGAGTTTACAAAAGAGGTGGCCTTAGGTCGTGAATTGATAGTATTTGGAGAGCAATTTTGGCGCCCATATTGTCATGTTAGGGATTTTTCAAGGGCGTTTATTTCCGTATTGCAAGCGCAAAAAGATCAAGTTGCATATGATGTTTTTAATGTTGGTGATACAGAGGAAAACTATACAAAAAAAATGTTAGTTGATATTTTAGAAGATAAATTCCCTGAGGCAAAAATTAAGTTTGTGGAAAAAAATGATGACCCAAGGGATTATAGAGTAAACAGTGATAAAATTAAGGAACGATTGGGGTTTAGGATAAGTAGGACTGTGCCGGAAGGTATTCAAGAAATCGAGGAAATTTTGAAAGCAGGAATAATACAAAACCCCGAAGATCAACGTTATTACAACATTCCTCATAGCCGCCCTTAAGGTAATGAATGAATTATTTAAAGAGTTTGCGAAATTTGTCCATGATCTATATAGTTCGAATGACTTCATCCCGTTGCACGAACCAATATTTCAGGGTAGTGAAAAAGAATACCTAATTGAGACAATAAATTCCTCCTACGTCTCAAGTGTTGGCGTCTATGTAAGTGAATTCGAAGCCCAAGTAGCAGAATTTTCTGGTGCTAAGTATGCAATAGCTACTAATAATGGAACTGCTGCGTTGCATATTGCATTATTGCTTGCTGGTGTTAAATCCGGTGATGAGGTGATTACACAATCTCTTACCTTTGTAGCTACTTGCAATGCTATACGTTATTGCAATGCAGAGCCTGTGTTTATAGATGTAGATAAGGAAACATTAGGACTTTCTCCTGATTGTTTGGAAAGGTTTTTATTAGAAAATACGCATATGGATGATGAGGGGATCTGTATCAATAGAGAAACAAATCGCCCTGTTCGAGTCTGTATGCCAATGCACACCTATGGTCACCCTGTTAGATTAAAAGAAATACAAAAAATTTGTAAAAAACATAATATTGCCATGGTAGAAGATGCCGCTGAATCACTTGGAAGTTATTACCAAAACAAACATACTGGAACTTTTGGGAAGTTGTCGGCCCTTAGCTTTAATGGCAATAAAATAATTACTACTGGTGGTGGTGGGATGGTTTTGACAAATGATAAAAATATTGCCGACCGAGTGAAACACATCACCACAACCGCTAAAAAACCTCATGCTTGGGCCTTCGAACATGATGAGATTGGATTTAATTATCGGATGCCTAATATAAATGCCGCTCTTGGCTGTGCTCAAATTAAAGCCCTTCCAAAATTTTTGGTAAGCAAGCGGAGCATTGCTCAGAGGTACAAGAGCTGGTTTGCTGGTAGTGGAATCCAATTTTTTAATGAACCAAAAAATGCTTGTTCAAATTATTGGCTTAATGCTGTAATTTTAGAAAATCGTCAGCAACGGGACGAGATGTTAAAACTTACTAATGAAAATGGGGTTATGACACGCCCAGTATGGGTACCCATGCACCAGCTTTCTATGAATAAAAATTGTCAGAAATATTTTCTAGTGAACACTGAATGGCTTGCTGACAGATTGGTCAATATCCCCAGTAGTGCAATTATAAATGATTAAAAAACGAAAAGTCTGTGTCATCACCGGTACTCGAGCAGAGTATGGCCTACTATATTGGTTGATTAAAGAAATCGAAGGCTCAGAGGAACTGGATTTGCAACTCATTGTAACGGGTATGCACCTTTCGCCTGAGTTTGGTTTGACGTTCCAGCAGATCGAAAAAGATGGGTTTATCATTGACCGAAAAATAGAAATGTTACTCTCCTCCGATACCGCTGCTGGGATCAGTAAGTCTATGGGCATAGCAATGTTAGGTTTTGCAGACGCATTTGAAGAATTGTCTCCTGACCTTATTGTAATTTTAGGTGATCGCTATGAAATGCTTTCAGCAGCCAGCGCGGCTATGGTAGCATGCATTCCCATTGCTCATATCCATGGGGGTGAAACTACAGAGGGTGTTTTTGATGAATCTATTCGACACTCAATAACAAAAATGTCATTCCTCCACTTTACTGCAGCCGAAATATATCGACAACGAGTTGTCCAATTAGGAGAACAGCCAGATAGAGTTTTTAATGTGGGTGCGCTGGGCCTTGATAACATCCAAAAACTAAATTTACTAGAAAGGCATGAATTTGAGGAATCAATTAATTTTAAGTTGGCGAAACATAACTTACTAGTCACATTCCACCCTGCTACACTTGAAGAAAATACGGCCAAAACACAAATTAACGAACTACTGTTAGCATTGGGCCAACAAAAAGACACTCATTTTATTTTTACGAAAACGAATTCTGATCCATCTGGCCGTATTGTGAACCAAAAAATTGATACGTTTGTTCAAAAGTATCCAGAAAAAGCTGTTTCATATTCTTCTCTAGGGCAACTGCGCTATTTATCGGCTATGAAATTCGTGGATGGAGTAATTGGAAATTCCTCCAGCGGTTTAATTGAAGCCCCAAGTTTTAAGCTTGGGACCGTTAACATTGGGGATCGCCAACGGGGTAGGATAAAATCCAGTAATGTAATTGATTGTTTGCCAAATAAAGATTCAATTAATGAGGCAATTAGTAGACTTTATAGCAAGGAATTTCAAAGCGAATTAAAAAAAGTAACTAATCCTTATGGCTCGCCTGGTGCCTCAAAAAAAGTGGTTCAACTGCTGATAAATCATCCTTGGGACATGGATTTGAAAAAGTCATTTTATGATTTACCCTGATTCGAATGAATTGAGCATAGGATAAATTCCGCAAAACATAAAATGTACGCAGTACTCCCCTAAATTATTCTTCCCATATCGGCTTTTTAAGAACCCACTGACCGTGTTGTTGTTTCCACAAGTGAGGGGTCCTGAATTCCTCGATCACATCAAAAAATCGTTGCTCAGTAATATCCATATATTCTAAACAGCTATCTAAATAAACTTTTGGGAGCTCACCGTCAAAACGCTTGATAAGGGAAATACCCTCGTCACGGGTAATATCTCCATTACGTACTTCTTGCGATGTGTCATATGTGCAGCGACCATTACCAAATTTAATGTATACGGTATAGTAATGTAACCAGTCTATTTTGTCATCCAGAGAACTGTATTTACTATAACTGCCTTCTGACCGCATGTCGCTGGGCATAAAATTTGAATTCTCTACTGAATAATAATAAGTTTCCTGTGGATGCCATTTGATGTAGTACCCTAAATAATGAACCTCTGTACCGGTTTTTTCAATTGAATGGGGGTTAACTGAAAGATATGCCTCCAAATCAGTAATAGAAAAGTTATATTTTTTCAACAATTCTTGGGCGCTGATTCCTCCTAAAAAAATATTCTCCAATTGGTCTTCAGCAGTGAAGAATTTAGAATCTCTTGTAGGCTTATCATTATCGGCAATGGAATTTCCATATTCAGCCTCATTTTCTCCGTAAACTACTAATGGGATATCTAATAAAACAGATAGTTTAGGAGCTAAGTTTTTTTGTCCTAATATGAAAGGTTGAAAGGGGTGCCCCAAGTTTTCAAAAGCTAATCGTGTCAAAGTTCTATGAACTTTTCGATTTTGATTGTAAGTGTAGTTAGCAAAACCAGGTTCCAACCAGGCTTCAAAATTTTTCCTTCCTATTTCAGTGTATAAAGCTGGAGGCCAAGTTATCAATATCGGATTCATATTGTATTTGAACTTCAAGATATGCGCTGCCATAACGCTATCTTTGCCACCACTACCAGGACAAATTACGTCATAACGACCATCATTTCTTCGAAACCTGTTGCATAATTCGTGTAATTGAAGCTCGCGATCCTGCCAATTAATTCTCTTTTTCTTTTCTGCGAATCTACATGCACTGCAAACACCATTCTCGTCAAAAACTATTGCATTCTTTGTTTCGCCCGGTTTATTTCTAAACTCAACCGTTGAAGAAGGTCGTTGATTATTTATTGTGCACTTCTTACAAAATTTAACCTCAAGTGAAAGGCCATAACGACCAAATTTTTCAGTAGTACTCATTTATTCCTCAAATGTTTAAAAAATTTTTGAATACTTGAATCCCAGCTTCACGACTTTTCTCGGGATGAAATTGCACCCCAAAAATATTATTATGCTGCACAGCAGAAACAAATTCATACCCAGAGTATTCAGTCAACGCGATAATGTCGGTATAATTTATGAACTCAAAAGAATGCATAAAATAATAGGACGAGACTTCATCAACTTTTTCAAACAATGGACTTTTTCCAATTATTCGCAAAGTGTTGAATCCCATATGCGGAACCACATGTTTGCATCGCATTGGTCTGACTTCACCGCGAACAAGCTTCAAGCCTTCTGTCTCGCCATACTCAAAGCCGATACTAGCCAAAATTTGCATTCCAAGACAAATCCCTAGTACAGGCTTTTGAGAAGTTGCAAACTTTAATATCTCTTCGGTCATTCCAGATTCTTTAAGCTCTTTCATTCCATCTGAAAAGCTACCAACACCTGGAATAACTAATTTAGAGACATTTTTGAATTCACTTGGACCTTTAAGTATTTGGATATTTGCCTGAGCATTCTCTAAGGCTTTTGCAATATTTAAAATATTACCAGCAATCCCATAATCGACAATACCGACTTTCTGGGTCATAAGATAGTCTCCACATCGTGGGCGGATAAGTATTTTTTTACATCTCCCACAGTAAACTTTCTATAATGAAGTATCGAAGCTAAAGCAATACCACTTGGCTTGGCTTGTAACGAGACTTCTAATATATGTTCAAGGTTACCTGCTCCACTTGCTGCAATAACCGGAATATTTACTGAGCTTACAACTTTTTCAATTAATTCAACATCAAACCCACGTTGGCGGCCATCGGTGTCTACCGACTGTAAAATGATCTCTCCGGCTCCTCGCGATTCAACTTCTTTTGCCCATTCAATAACATCGCGACCAGAACAAATTCGACCACAATCACTATAGCAACTCCAACTTCCTGGTCTTTCTTTTTTTCCTTCAATGTTTACTACAACGGATTGGTTACCGAATATTTTGGCAGCATTTTCTATCAGATCAGGATGTGTTAATGCAAAAGTATTAACAACTACTTTATCCGCACCATGGTGGATTAGCTTCGAGAAATCATCAGTGCTGCGTACTCCTCCTCCCACAGCGAAAGGCACAAAAATGTCTTTTGCTGTGTCTTCGACTAGATCCAATAATATTTCTCTTTGATAAAGACTTGCCACTATATCAATATATAAAATCTCATCAGCGCCTTGATTATAATATTCAAGTGAAAGCTCGGGGGGGTTACCCACTTTACGCAGACCCTCGAAGTGCACAGGTTTAACTACATAAGGTGGTTTTACGTCTATTTTGGCAATTATCCGCATTAATATTTCCTGGTTTATTAAAAATTTTTGAATTAGCGGTTTTGTTTAAGCATTGAATAAATATTTCAAGGAAAAATTTAGGGAAAGTGTAAATATGGGCAAAATTTCTTTATGGGGTATTGCCTGATCTGCTGATAATTGTTATCTATTATTTCTATAGATAAATAAAATTATTATCTTATTTTGTAAATTTCTTTACCATTTTTTGATCTTACCTAGACTCGAAGAATACCTTATTTAATATTTTAAAGTCCAAAATTTTTTCTTATCTTATCTGTTATAAGCACAGATTTCTTGTGCTTTAATTGATTTTAGGCATAGAATCGTCTTCTATTTTAAAAGTTAGACCATTTCCCGAACTTTGCAATTACCATACAAAAGTCTTCTTTCAAGGCTTTCTACTGAAAAAACGTGTTAAATTCTTGCTATTTTGCCCAATTCTAGTTTATTCTCAATAAGGATTTTTATTGGCAATTTATTGAAAAGAGAGGTACTTATGTCTTCTGTTCTAAAGGGGAACTTTAAAGTTAATAAAGAGGTTAAAGAAAAAAAGAAGGATCAAGATACTTTGGAAAACGAATTTGAGAATGAAGCGATGAAGCATTTTGGTGGGAGTATAGCTTTCGTTAGAAAAAAGAAGGTGAATTGGGAATTAAAATAATAACACGTAGGTTTATTTGGATTCACGATATTCTCTATTCCCCTGTTAAATGAAAAACTTAAATAACTCAAAAGAAACTCAGACTGGTGAGTTTGCAGCAGAAATCATTGCTGATATGGATAAGATTACTTGGGACCGCATTGGCCAAATGAGTATTGATAATGCTTGCCGAAATTTAGCGGTTTTAGATAGTGGGGAGTCTATTGCTGCTTTACGAGATCACCAGATCGGTGAGGGTGAAAGTGCGTTAATAGTAGCGGC
The DNA here is from genome assembly GCA_002721545.1 of Nitrosomonadaceae bacterium. GTDB lineage: Bacteria > Pseudomonadota > Gammaproteobacteria > Burkholderiales > Nitrosomonadaceae > BJGV01. The sequence continues at coordinate 17,036 of PBKR01000019.1, forward strand.
TGGCCCCAGTATCAAATTTCAAGACCCTGCCAAACTAATAAAGTCATCAGGTTACAAGGGAGCTATTATTTGTGCTGAAAGTTCTGTCCGATACTTAATTACAAATGGTATCATTCCTGACCTGGTAGTAACAGTGGATCCTCATCCAACTCGGGTTGTACGCTGGCTAGGTGACCCTGATTTGACGAAAGAAAAACTCCAGACTGATGATTATTTTCGCAGGCAGGATATGGATGAAACCTTTTCCAATGAACTGTTAGCAAATGAAGATATCCTGAAGCTTCTTGAAGAGCATGGTAAAAAATTAAAATTTGCTGTGTCAACATCTTCTGGTGAACTTGTCGTGAAGAGAGTTTTGGATATTGGTGCAAAAGTATATTGGTGGAATCCTATGTTGGATGATCCTGATTTGGAAAATAGCTCTACCAAAGACCTTCAAAAAATGAACAGCCTCCCAGCTATAAATGCAGGGGGAAATGTTGGCTCTGCTGCTTTTATGATAGCTGATGCAGTTCTAAGCAAAAAAAAAGTGGGGTTAGTGGGTGTGGATTTCTCCTACTATGAAGGAACCCCTTATAAAAAAACCCAGTACTATGATGCCATGCTGCGTGTGGCAAAAAAAGACAATCTGGATCCTTTCTTCATCCGAATATATAACCATTATATAGATAAATGGTTTTTTACAGATCCGGCTTATATGTGGTATCGCAATGTATTCCTGGAAATGGCTCAAGAGGCTGACTGTGAAGTATATAATTGTACCGAAGGAGGCATTTTATTTGATGATCCTATAAAGTTTATTTCACTATCTAGGTTCTTTGAATCTGTTAAAAACTAATTTGGTGCTATGTCTAAAGTTCTCATAATTAATCCTACAGTAAGAGAAGAGGATGTGCCTCGTCATGTTCCTTATGGATTAGCGTTGCTTACAGCAATTGCTATTGAAAAGAAACATATGGTTCAGGTTTATGATGATAATGCCTGGCGTCAAGATGAAGACACCTTGGTTGAGGTTCTACGTGCTGATGATTGGGAAGTAGTAGCCTTGGGCGGAATCACAACCGCTTACGGGTCTATAAAAAAAATTGTGAAAGTGGTTAATGAGGTTTTACCGAATTGTTTGATAGTTTTAGGTGGAGGAGTTTTAACTTCCTTGCCTAGAGAGATAATGACTTATCTCCCGCAGGTTAGTATTGGGTGTATTGGGGAAGGGTTTTCCACTTTCCCGGAAATTTTGGAGAGCGTAGACAACGGAAATCGAAATTGGGAAAAAATCAAAGGAGTTATTTTTCGAGGGCAAGATGGGGAACTGATTTTCACAGAGGAGAGACCTATTTTAATGGAGTTGGACAGCCTCCCTTACCCTGCATGGGACATGTTTCCTTTGGAAGAAGTTTACTTCAAAAATAGCGAGGCCCTGTTTTCAGAACAAGGGATGTTGGCAAAAAGGAGATTAGATATCAATGCCAGTTATGGTTGCTCTCTCATTTGTAGATATTGTTATCACCTAGGCTTGTCTGGCGACATCAAATACGAGGAAGATGATACTGGAAAAACCACCGTAGAATTTGACAAGCCGGGCAACTACACTCGGGTAATTCGGTACCATAGCCCAGAATACATTGTTAACATGGTCAAGCATGTGTATGACAAATATCAGGTAGATTTTATTGGGTTTCTTGATGAGAATTTAATGACCATGAATACCTCTTCCGGAGGCACTTGGTTGGGCGAGATTTGTGAACTCTGGAAGAAAAAAGGATTGGCCCCTAAGTCGAAATATGACGACAATGGGAAACTTTTAGGCTGGGAGGGTGTCTATTGGGGGGGTACAAGTCACGCTACACTTTGCAATCCGGAAATCCTTAAAGTTATGAAAGAGGCTGGATGCTCCCACTTAGTTTATGGATATGAATCATTTTCTCCACACGTTATGCGTACTATAGGCAAAGGGGCTACCCCAAAAAATAATTTTCAAAGTTTTTTCTGGACTTTGGAAGCCAATATTCGGCCTATTCCCAATTTGATTATTGGGTTTCCTGTTGAGGATTTTCAGTCCCTTCGCGATAACATTCAGGCTTGGGATGAACTTGGTATTGTTGTAAAACCTCATTTTGCTACTCCTTATCCAGGTTCTGAATGGTTCTCAACTTATCGTAAAACGATAGAAGCTCAGTACGACGGTGATTTGGAAGCCTTTATCTTAGATTTGGGAGATGCCACACAAATATCCGCTACTATTTCACATAATTTTAATGCAGTTGAACTCATTGGTCTCCGAGAAATGATGTTGGCTAGAAACTTTAGGGCAATGGACCAATATGAAAAAACTTGGAGAAAAAATCATAATATCCCTGAGGGGCAACCTTCTACTCTCATAGGACTAAAAAAAGATAAAAAAAATAAGTTGTCTAATTTAAAAGTTTTCTCCAACAAATAATCACAGAAAATTTCCCAAATTTGTTATATAGATTTTGATCGGTTTTCCCCTTAAATAGTTTTAGTTTCCATCAACATAATTTTTTATAAAGTTACTCCTTTATTAATATCGAACAAACAGTCTGAGTAGCTTGGAGCGTTTAGGTGAAATTGAGAAGTTATTTTTAGTGTTTTGGCAAGACGGTAATAGCTAATTAAACCTTTTTAACCGATGAAAGGAATTGTTCTTGGCTACAATTTGCACAGTTTGTGCCCGAGGAGGATCTACGGGTGTTCCCCGTAAAAACTTACTCCCCCTGTTACACAAACCTTTGATCGAATACACTATTGACCAAGCCCTAGCTTGTCCCCAAATCGATAGTGTGTACTTATCTACGGATGACGAAGAAATTGCTCAGATAGGCCGTCGCCTTGGTGTAAATGTACCCTTCCTTCGTCCTGCCGAATTAGCTGGTTTCAAAGCTCCTAAACTTCCCGTAATCGAGCATTTGGTTGACTGGGTTGTTAGCTCAGGTGTTAATGTGAAAACTATTGTCGATTTAGACCCCACTTCTCCGTTAAGGGAGGTATCCGATATTCAGGCTTGCTTGAAATTGTTAGATAAAGACACTAACGTTGTCATTACTGGCTACGAGGCAGATAAAAATCCATACTTCAACATGGTAGAGGAAAAGGAAGATGGGTATTTTTCGTTAGTTAGTCAAATTCCAGGTGGAGTATGGGGCAGGCAAGATGCTCCTAAGGTATATGCAATGAACGCATCGGTATATGTATGGCACTTGGATACCTTAAAAAAAGGGATTTGGGGAGGGAGTACTAAGCTTCACATTATGCCTCGTTCTCGGTCAATTGATATTGATGAACCTATCGATTTTAAAATTGTGGAAATGTTAATGAGCGAAAGAAATAAGAATACTTAAAATTGCTCTCTGATTTCTAGTTGTTCTGTCTCTTATTATTTAAGATGATAACCAATGAATTCTAAAACTTTTTTGGTTGCTGAAGCGGGTGTAAATCACAATGGTAGAGAAGACCTCGCTTTTAAATTAGTCGATGCCGCAGTTGATTCGGGTGTTGATGCTATCAAATTTCAAACCTTCAAAACCAATAATCTTGTTACTCAAAATGCTGAAAAGGCGAATTACCAAAAAAAAACAACAGGTAGCGAAGAAAACCAATCGGAAATGTTGCAAAGATTAGAGTTGCCCCACGAACTCCACCATGAATTAGTTCGATACTGCAAAAAAAAAGAAATTCATTTTCTTTCCACGGCTTTTGACTTGGAAAGTCTTGATTTTCTTAACAACAATCTAAACTTGAAAACTTTAAAAATACCCTCAGGCGAAATCACCAATGGACCCTTATTGTTGGCGCATGGTAGAACAGGTAAAAAAATTATCTTATCTACTGGAATGACAACATTAGATGAAATCCAAATGGCTTTAAGTGTTATCGCATATGGAATAATAGGTGGTTTAGAACCTTCCATAAAAAATTTTCAGTCAGCTTTTAATTCTGATCTGGGGCAAACGTTGTTAAAGGAAAAAGTTACCTTGTTGCATTGTACGACTGAATACCCTGCGCCATTTTCAGAAATTAATCTACGTGCCATGCAAAGTATGAAAAAATCTTTTGCCTTGCCAGTGGGATACTCAGATCATAGTGAGGGGACTGCTGTGGCAATTGCGGCTGTCGCTTTAGGGGCTATCTTGATTGAAAAACATTTTACGCTAGATAAAACATTACCTGGCCCAGACCATAAAACATCCCTAGAACCTGATGAGATTAAAGGGATGGTAAAGGAAATACGAGCTATTGAAAAAGCTTTAGGAAATGGGGAGAAAGGTCCTCAACCCTCAGAGCTTGGTAATCGCAAAATTGTAAGGAAGAGTCTTGTAGCAACACAAAACATTAGAAAGGGGGATAAGTTTACTACAGAAAATATTTCTGTTAAACGTCCTGGCACCGGGAAAAACCCTATGGAGTATTGGGAGGTTTTAGGTGAAGTAAGCCTTCAATCTTATGATGCGGATGAGGTAATTACTTGAGTTCTCGAGTTAAAAGCCCAGTGATTCTCCTTGGAGCGGGGGGGCATGCAAAAGTGGTAGCTGAAGTGCTATTTATAGCAAAGCGAGAAATCCTTGGTTTCTTAGACTCTGTTGTTGAAAAGGGTGAGGTGCTATTCGGAGTCGTGTGTTTGGGAACGGATAAAGAGATTCAAAATTATTCCAGAGATGAGATTCAACTTGTAAATGGCGTGGGCTATCTTCCTGGTGAACAAAGTCGCCAAAAATTGGCCGAAAGGATGCGAAAATCAGGCTATTCTTTTGAGAGGGTCATTCATCCGACTGCGGTTCTTGCTAAAGATATTGAATTGGGTGAAGGATTGCAAATTATGGCGGGAGCGATAATTCAACCAGGAGCTCAAATAGGAAAGGATACAATCATTAATACAAAGGCTAGTGTTGACCATGATTGCAAAATCGGTAGTAGTTGCCATATTGCCCCAGGTGCTACTTTAAGTGGCGGTGTACATTTAGGTGACAATGTGCATATTGGAACGGGTGCTTCAATTATACAAAATATTCGTATTGGGGATGGAGTAGATGTGGCTGCTGGAGCTATTGTTTACCAAGATATACCTGCGGATTCCAAGGTAAGACAAAAATGTGAATATGTTATGGATAAAAAAATAGTTCGAGGAGGGCCAAAACATTGAGAGATTGGCAAAAGGTGTTGTTATCTCCAGATGACACATTGTTAATGGCAATAAATATATTACAGGATGAACCCGCTGGAATAGTTTTGGTTGTTGACAAGTCTCGAAAATTATTGGGGACCATAACAGATGGTGATGTTCGCCGAGGGTTACTTAAATTTAAAAATATGAATATCACCGCAAAAGATATTATGTGTAAGCAACCGCATTTTGCTTTGCATTCTTCTGGGCATGAAAAAATTATATCGTTAATAAAAGAGCTTGAATACCTTCATATGCCTTTAGTTGATTCAAAGGGGTGTGTTGTGGGACTTGAAATTTTAAAGGATATATCTGGAGTGCAGCGGTATGACAACCCTGTATTTTTGATGGCAGGTGGAAAAGGAAAACGCTTGGGAAGCTTGACAAAAAATACCCCCAAACCTTTGTTGAAAGTCGGTGCTGATCCGATTTTGCAAACAATCTTAGAACAGTTTGTGCAGATTGGGTTTCACGATTTTTATATTTCTACTTGCTATAAAGGACAAATGATTCGTGAGTACTTTGGAAATGGGGATAAATGGGGTGTAAAAATCAGATACGTTAATGAAGATAAACCAATGGGTACGGCTGGGGCCTTAGGATTGTTACCTAAAAATTTACAACACATTCCAATAATAATGATGAACGGTGATTTGTTGACAAAGCTTGACTTTGGACGCCTCCTAAAATTTCATGAAGAGAACGATGGATTAGCAACGATGTGCGTACGCGAGTATGAAGTTCAAGTTCCTTATGGTGTTATTAAGGCTGAAGGTTATAGGGTGGCAGAAATTATCGAAAAACCCAGTGAAACTTTCTTTGTGAATGCGGGTATTTATGTTTTAGACCCTGCATTCTATAAAAATGTTAATACGGGTGGATATTTGGATATGCCAGAGCTTATACAAAATGAAGTTGAAAAAGGCGGCGAGATAAATATGTTTCCTATACACGAGCCCTGGGCTGATATTGGCCATGTTGAGGAAATTGAAAAAGCACGACAAAATATTGTAATAGCGGAAAAGAGCTAATAGATTTATGCAACTGAAAAAGCTCGCCATTGTAGGTTTGGGAAGTATTGGCTGTAGACATTTAAGACTTCTTAAAGAGCTCAACCCTGATCTTTATATTGTTTTAGTGCGCTCTGGGAAGGGTCAGCCATGGCCAGAGGAGGAGGCTATGGCATCGCTTACAGTATCCTCTCTTGATCAGGCGTTATCTATTGGAATACAGGCTGCAATTATAGCAACGCCTGCTCCGTTTCATATTTCTGCAGCAATGAAGTTGGCCAAGGCTGGTATCCATCTTCTCATCGAGAAACCGCTGTCAGATTCTCTAGTGGCTGTAAACGAATTGCTTGAATGTGCAAAAACTAGTCGAATCACCGTTCTTGTCGGATATGTGCTTCGGCATGATCCAGCAGCTAAAAAATTTAAGGAATGGTTGAGAAATGACCGAATCGGTCGTTTGATTAATATCGGGATTGAATGCGACTCTTATCTCCCAGATTGGCGGCCAAATCAGGATTACCGTAATACGGTTTCGGCCTTACCTGAACTTGGAGGTGGAGTGCTTTTGGAACTGAGCCACGAGCTCGATTACCTGCATTGGTTTTTTGGAAAACCTTCTCAAGTGCAGGCACTTTTGTCTAACAGCGGTACTTTGGATATCAAAGTTGAAGATCAGGCCGACATACTTTTTATTGATAGGGAAAAACGACCAATTTCTATGCATTTAGGTTTCAACAGGCGGCAACCTGTTCGTAGCTGTAAGGTCTTAACCACGGAGGGGGTGCTTAAATGGTATGTTATAGAAAAACAGGTCATTTGGGAGCCAAAAGATGGAGAGCCTGTAGTTGAGAAGTTTGAATTTGATCGAGATTATATTTATCGCGTACAAATGCTCCATTTTTTTTCGTGTATCGAGAACGGAGAAAGACCAAGTGTAACCCTTCACGATGGGGCGGAGGTCATGTTCCTCGTTGATGCTATAAAACGTGCAAATGACTGTGGAATGAAAGTGGAAGTTTGATAGGGCAGCGACTATCTTATTTTATATGTTTTAAGTCAAAAGATATTTTTCTAGGGTGAAATCTTTTGATAAGGTTTTTGATGGATACTATTTTTGAAACTTTGATTGGGTTTAACAAATGATACCGGGAAAAATAGTTGCGGTTAGTGGTGGCGTAGGTCTAATTGGGGCTGAGTTTTCTAGGGCAATAACCTTGAATGGAGGAAAGGTTATCATTGGCGATATTGCTGAAGAACGTGGACAGGCGTTGGAAAGAGAGCTAGGTTCCGAATCTGCTATTTTCGTTAAAGTTGATACCACTGAACCAGATTCAATTGATCATTTTATTAAAAAAGGCGTGGGCCGTTTTGGTGGGATTGATGCTGCTGTACACTGCGCTTATCCTCGCTCAGATCAATGGGGAACTCGTTTTGAAGATTTGAAGCCAGAAGGTTTGGCGGATGACCTATTTCGACAAGTCGGTGGGGCAATTTTATTTTCCCAAAAATTTGTAACCTGTTTTAGACAACAGGGCCACGGAAACCTAATACACATGGCATCCATTCAGGGTGCTTTTGCACCAAAATTTGAACACTACGAGGGCACAGAAATAGTTTCTCCTATAGAATATAGTGCAATTAAGGCCGGTATTATTTCCATTACAAAATATATTGCCAAATATTGTAAGGGAGAAAATATTCGAGCAAACTGTATTAGTCCAGGTGGAATTTTAGATAAACAGCCAGTCAGTTTCTTGCAAAATTATAAGAATTCCTGCTCTTCTAAAGGAATGCTAAATGCTGGAGATTTAAACGGTGCTTTATTGTATTTATTATCTGATTCTTCAAAGTATCTAAATGGACAAAATATAATTGTTGACGATGGTTGGGGTTTGTAAGAGGTCAACTTAGATCAAGGTATGTTTTTTGAGAGCAAATTTTAATTAATTTAAAATGATAAGGATTGCTTGTGCTTGAAAATTTAGATTTTGAAAAAAAATTTGAATACGAGAATATGTTTTACCTTTCATGTGATAGTTCGAGAATAGGTAAAGCTATATCCCAATATACACTATTCAAAAAAACAATAGAAATTAGCGGGGATATAGTTGAGTGTGGGGTTTTCAAGGGGGCGTCCCTCGCAAGGTTCGCAATGTATAGAAAGTTACACGGGTTGGAAGAAAAGAAACTGATTGGATTTGATGCGTTTGGAGAATTTCCGAAAACCAATTTTTCTGCAGATATAAGTTTAAGGGAAGAAGTTATCTTGGATGATGGAGGGAATGATGGCATACCGATTCACCAAATGCAAAAAGTTCTAGATGAAAAAAAATGTGGAAAAAATGTTGAATTGATAGAGGGGGATATTTGTGAAACAGTTCCAGGTTTTATTAAAAGAAATCCGGATCTGAAGATTTCTTTTTTGCATTTGGATGTTGATTTGTACGAACCAAGCGTTACTATCCTTGAATTCTTTTATCCAAGAATATCAAAGGGGGGCGTTCTTGTGTTAGATGATTATAATTCCTTTCATGGTGAGACAAAAGCGGCAAACGATTACTTCAAAGATAAAGATGTAACAATCCATAGGAGTGAACTCACCACATCACCTTATTTTGTAATTAAAAACTAGCTTTAATAATCTATGTTCGAAATTCTTAAACAAGTCTACTGAAGTATATTTCAGGTCATTGTTAAATTATCAAATATAGGCAAACTACCATTCAAACTCGTCAAAACATCTGATATAAATTTAGTCTTGTGAGAATACCTAAGCGAATTGATTCCAAAAAATTTGACGTGTTAATTGTGGATGATGAGGGATCCTCGATAATAAAGCATTGCGTCCCCAGTTCTATGAGCGTAACTGTCTTGCCCATTAGAAGTGTTTTGCCATGGATAATGAGCTTCAAGTTTTTATTCAGAATAGTTGCCAGACTTCTCCAGAACAAGAAAATAGGAAAAAGTATTTTGTATGCAATTGTTGATACTGTTAATCCTTCAGTATTAATAACATATAATGATAACGGTATAAGTATGGGCAAGTGGGAACAGGAATTCCCAAGCAAACTCCTTATTGCAGTACAAAATGGTGTGAGGTATGAAGGTGATCATTGGTGGAAAGCGGGGCATAGCCTTCCAGTTCTTTATGGTTTTGGGGATTGCGAACGAGATGCTATACAGGATAAGGGGCTATCTTGTAATGAGTATAATGCGGTAGGGTCCTTCAAATATGGCGTTTATAGAGCGACTTGTGTTGAGGAGAAACGCAAGTATGATTTTTGCTTCATTTCACAGTTTAGCTCGTTCCCTGAGAGTTATAAATGGCTGGCGCTTTTGATAGAAGCTGAAAGGGAGTGTTTTTCCAAACTGGTAAGTTTTTGCCAGGAAAATAGATATTCTCTTGGTATAGCGCTAAGACACATGGCAAAACCTAGCTATTTCGAAGAGGAGGTAGAAAATTTTAAATCTTTGGATAAATACAACCTTGTAGACTTTAATTTGGATTACCATCGTGAATGGAGCTCTTATGAACAAGCCTCATCTGCCGAAGTTGTTGTGGCAGGGACTTCCACCCTGGCTTATGAAATGTTTGGGGCAGGCAAAAAAACCTTATTCTATGGAGTTAGTAAAAAGACTATAGTTGAAGCTGGAGGGTCGTCAAAGAGAAACTTTGAAAAATTACCTGATTGTGTTCTTGCCGATTCATTAGCGCATAAACCCCTATATGACAAATTGGATACATTATTAAAAATGGATCAAAATGAATACCTGTTCACTTCAGAAAATGCCAGAAAGTACTACATGAAATATCAGAAACTTTATCCGCATGAAATTGTTAAAAAGAGAATTAATGATTTCGTGGAAAAAACTGGGTTGGCAAATGAATCTACCTAACCCAAGTGTAATAGTTCCAAACCGGCCAGATTTTTTTAAGAATAAGGTAGTGTTTGTAGATGGATTGATTGGTGGTGGGAAAGGCCTTATGTCGTCGGTAGTTGGAGCTCTGCCTCGGGTTGAAATGTGGGTTAGTCGCCAGGCTATAGAAAACGTTTGTGGTGTGCATCACTTGGAGCATATTAGTATGGAAGGCGCCGTGTCACTAATTAAAAACTGGGCTGATCAAGAAATATATAATTCATCGATGAGTCGTGATGTTAATTTTAGATTTAAAGACATGTCCAGTGTATTTAGAGATGCTCGTCCGTGGAGGTATTTTTTAAGATTGTTCCAGGGAGATGGGAAGGAAGCGATCCAGCGAGTTTTTTCACAAAATTTGATATTGAATTATATGACCCATGTCAACACTCCCTATGCGGAACCTATTTTTAAGGCCTTCGGAGACAGGTTGGTGTATGTGAGACTTACAAGATGCCCTAAGTCAGAATACATGCTAAATCATTTAGCAAGGTGGTCACAACGTTGGGGAGAAGATGTAGATGGAATGATAATGCACCTTAAAATTGGCGATAATTTAAAAGCCCGCGTTCCTTTTTATGCATTGGGATGGGAAGAAGAATATCGAAAATCTTCTCCCATGGAGAGAGCTGTTTTGATGCTGAGAGAGTGGCAACAGCGAGGTAATGATGTTCTAGACAGACTTAAAAAAGTTTCCCAAGCTACAATTATTGAAGTGCCGTTTGAAAAGTTTGTCATGGAACCTGATACATATATTGAGAACATAGCTAATGCTCTGGATACAAAAGTTGACAGGCTTACAAGAAGAATGATGAAAAAACAGGGGGTACCCAGAGCTTCTTTGGCGGACGCTCCACGAAACCAAACTTATATTAATTTAGGTTGGAAAGCTCCAGATAGCAAAAAAACTGCTTTTCAGGAGTTTGAGGAAGGGCGAGAAGTTGCTAAAAAAACAGTCTCTTCGCATTTAATGTATGTTCTTGATAAGATTTCTGATGATTATATTCAAAGATATGACATAAAGTGATGCTTGGCTAACTTGAAAGCTCAAGGGGTTGTATGAATAAAAAACATCTACTGGCTTTTCATTGTATAATCCCCTATTCATCAGTCCCCGTATGACAAATTTAAAGGCGGCTCACCCCAATCATTCAGCAAGTGATTAAAATTTTTGAATAGAGCTTTGCTATTGTTAACAATAAAGTAAATAGAACTAAACCACTAGCAAATGGAAAAACTTAATATTACTGTAATTGGTGGATCTGGGTTTCTTGGTTCACATGTGGCAGATCAAATGAGTACTGAGGGCCATATAGTGAAAATATATGACAATAAAGCTTCGCCCTGGCTTCGCGAAGACCAAACGATGATGATTGGAGATCTGCTCGATTTTGAGTCTTTGAGTAAGGCTATTGCTGGTTCAGATGTGGTGTGTAATTTTGCTGCTATAGCTGATCTGATTGAATCTCGAGATAACCTCTTAGATACTATTCGAATCAATGTTTTGGGGAATGCTTATGCTTTAGATGCTTGCCGGATGAATAAGGTTAAGCGTTTTGTTTTTGCCAGTACGGTTTATGTCTATAGCCGAGAAGGTGGATTTTATCGATGTAGTAAGCAAGCGTCTGAACACTTCGTGGAAGAATATCAGCGCGTTCATGATCTTGATTATACTATCCTCCGGTTTGGTTCGTTGTATGGTCCGCGTTCGGATGAGAGAAACGGCTTATATCGAATCGTACGGGATGCCTTGAAAAATAATATTGTAAGTTATGAAGGTGATTCTGAGGCGATGCGTGAATATATTCATGTAGAGGATGCAGCGCGTGCAAGCGTTGTTGCTTTAGGTGATGATTTTCGAAACCAAAGCGTTGTGTTGACTGGGCAAGAACCAATGCGGGTGAACGATTTGCTAAATATGTTGGCAGAGATTTTGGGAATTAAAGAGGGTGTCAAGTTTCTTGGTGCTTCGCATGAGGGAAGGTATGTACGCACCCCCTATTCCTATCAGCCTAAATTAGGAAGAAAATATATTCCTCCTATGCATGTTGACCTTGGGCAGGGCCTATTGCAATTGATTGGTGAGATAAGTCAGCAAATAAAAAAATTATGAAGATTGTGCGCTTTCAAATAGGTCTTGAATATCATTACGGTGACCTTTTGGATGGTCAGGTTTTTTGTTGGTCTGCTGCGCCTTGGGAAGGCGGAAAACGCTTAACAAAGTCTTTTCCTGCTGATGAGATAACGCTGATGGCACCTTGTAAACCTCGTAAGATTGTAGGAGTGGCGATCAATTACCCTGGGGCTACTGGGCTAAAAGAAGGAACAAATGAACCATTAGTTTTCTTAAAACCTTCTTCATCGGTAATTGGTTCTGGACAGTCTATTATTTCTCCATTTAAAAATATTTCAGTATGGGGAGAGTGTGAATTGGGAATTGTGATCGGGAAAAGACTCCAGCAGGCAAGTTTAGCAGAGGTCGAAGAGGGCATTTTTGGGTACACCATAGGAAATGATGTTACTGCCGATAATATCGAAGGTTGGGACCACCATCTTGTTCGCTCAAAAGGTGTAGATACTTTCTGTCCCTTAGGACCATGGATTGACACAGAATTTAAACCACATGAAAATATTATATCCGGCTACCATAATACGGAACTATTACGTAAAGGGTATCTACATGAGAGGCTTTTTAAGGAACCGGAGTTATTGGTGTGGCTCTCATCTTGGATGACATTAGAGCCTGGGGATATTGTTTTAACGGGAGCGCCCACAAGGGTTCGCGAAAGAATATATTTCAAAGATAAGGATAATTTTACTTGTAGCATCGAAGGCTTAGGGGAATTGTCAAATTCATTCAAGAGTTTACATGATTGAAACAGCAAAAGTGGTTATATTTGATTTTGATGGAGTAGTCTGCGACAGCACCAATGAATGCTTGGTCAGTTCTTGGAATGCATGGGAAAAATGGAACGGTCGTAAAGGGTTTCGTAAATCTATAGAACCGTTTAGCTCTTATGAGAGAGATCTCTTTCGCAGTTTGCGTCCCAGAGTGCGCGGAGCAGGGGAATATTATATACTTCGTCGCTGTTTGGAAGAAAAAAAGTTGATTGATAACCAATTGGTTTACGACCAGTTTGAGAAAAAATGGCAAGAACATCTGCAACCATTTAAGCAGTTATTTTTTGAAGTGAGAAACCGCCTTCGCAAAGAAAACCTTGATGAATGGATAGGACTCCATCAGGTTTTCATCAATGTGATAAGCGTGATGAAGCAGCTGATTTGCGATGGGCGTTTATATGTTGCAACTCTGAAAGATGAAGAGTCTGTACAACTTATTCTTGCTAAACAGGGTTTGGTTTTGCCCCAGGATCGTTTATTAGGCCAATCTCAGATAAATTCTAAGTTACAAGCGCTAAACATAATCAGTGAGCAAACAGGCTGTGGAAAGGATGACTTGGTATTTCTAGATGACAATGTTACTCATTTGCTGGAACCGAAATTAAATGGCTTTAAGGTTTATCTCACGGCCTGGAATTTTCCTTTTAAGGAATACCTGGATTTAGCTGCACAACATCAAATTGAAGTAGTAAGTGATTGCAACCTGTTGTTTTCTAAAAATACTTCTTCAGTTTAAAAATATCTAATTAACTTTGATAGATTCAAATAAATAACTATTGAGGGCGAAATGTACGATTTTTACTTTGGAAACAAAGAACAAATTAAAAAAAATCCTGAAGAGTTTCTTATTTTTTGTAAACGCATGCTCCCAAGATGGATAAATGGCATTCCAGATAGTGAATGTATTGCAATTTTTCGAACACTAAATCTTGTTAAGAGTTCAAAACCTATACTTTTAGAAACGGGGTGTGGGGCAAGCACGCTCGCACTTTTTTTGTATGCTGTTTTGAATAAAGGGAAAGTTTTTTCTTGGGATACCAATGGCAGTAAGGGTTCATTTTTACGCTCTGTGATATCAGAGGCAATCTGTCGCCCTTTAGAAATTAATCTTTATGAATATTGGAACTTTATAGGTTTTGATAGTACCAGCGAGCATGCCGGTATACCCCTTATTAAGGAACTCAATTATAAAGCAGACTTCTGCTTTTTTGATTCTTGGCATACACTGGAACATTTAATGAAAGAGTTGAAATGTTTTGAGAATGTGGCGAACGAAGAATTTATTGTTGCCCTAGATGATGCTTATTATACTAAACGGTCGAACAATTATGCGTACTTAAATATGATAAGAAAAAAGTTAGATTTGCGACCTGTTAAAGAACCAAAATCTAATTTTTGTGATCCTTTTTATTCTGTGGTCCAAAAATATTTAAACAAAAAGTATCAAAGGGTCGAAAAAATAGACGATTCTTATAAAAAGGAATATGGCGATGACTTGTTTTTTAGGTATTTTGAAGCTGACAAGTTAGCAATGGAGTCTTTAGGAATGGAAAAGAAGAGGTCGTTAGAGCATCGTTATGATTGCTGGAAGGTAAATAGTGTTAAACATTTAGATATGAATGGGGTAGATGTGTGCGTTTTGTGTGGATCTGGAGATGTTCACACCATTACTGACAAGATGCGCCATGAAAAAATAGGAACAGTTGTTCGTTGCGTTAAATGTGACTTGGCTAGGTTGATGGGGGCACAGAAGTATGAAGAGAAGTTAGATGGGTTTTATGAGGAACAATATGCGCTGCATTATTTTCTAGGAGTTAAAAGCGATGCCAGTACACTGCATAAGACTTTTCTACCTGTTCAAAAGGACCGAGTTAAAAAATTAGCCCCGTACTTGCATAAAACTGACAAAGTTCTTGAGGTGGGAAGTGGGACTGGATATTTTCTCGAGACTATCCGTAATAAGGTTACCGAGGTTCAAGGTATTGAACTCAATAAAAACCATGCTGCTTATGCTTCTGAGGTCCTGGGCATTCCTACTATCAATAAGGCACACGGGAACTCTGATTTACCACTTGCATATTATGACCACCTATGTTTATTCCAAGTACTAGAGCATGCTACCAACCCCATTAAGCTTATCAGAGAATTAAAGCCGTTTCTTAAAACGGGAGGTCATTTACATATTGAAGTCCCAAACCTGCTAGACCCCATGGTTTCATTTTACGATGTGGAAGCTTACCGTAATTTTTTCTATCAAATTCCTCATCTGTATTACTTCACACCCGAGACATTAGCTAAAATATGTAGCAAAGTTACAGGTCTAAAGCCCATTAAGATATTTGGTTTTCAACAAACAAGCTTGATCAACCATTTAAACTGGGCCTTTTGGGGGAAACCACAAAAAAGCCGTTGGGATTGCATTCAGCCCGTATTACCGGAGGATTTCCTTGGCTCAGATATTTCCGAGGAAACAAAAACTACATTAAACGAAATATTGCTCGATGTTGATCAGCGTTATAAAGAATTTTTGGAGAGTAATAATTTTTCAGACAATTTGTTTGCGACATTTGTCGTTGAGTAGCTCTCATCTTCAGGAGACCCTAAAAATTAATCATGGGCTAAATTTTAAAAACCTGAGAAAAATTCATACTCTAAAAAATAAACAATTGCTTCCTAAGGTTGATTTTATGGGAGCACCCATCAGAATAGGAATCCTATAAAGCTTTCTAATGATCTTACTGAAAAATTTTAATGTGTCGATAGGATGCCTGGAAGTATGATTAGCATATGAAATCATTATGAAAATTATTGTTGGAATTCCAGCGCGCATGGGTTCAACTCGTTTTCCCGGCAAACCATTATGTGATATTTTAGGTAAGCCGATGATCGAGCACTGCTACCGAAGGTGCGCGCTTAGCAAATATGCAACGAGTCTTTTTGTTGCGGCATGTGATCGTGAAATACAGCAAGTGGTTGAGCAGTTTGGCGGCTCAGTGATTATGACGGACCTAGATATAAAGAGGCCCGGCCTTCGAGTTGCTGCTGCGGCTGAAACGTTAGCCTTGGATGCCGATGATATTGTTGTAGTGGTTCAAGGGGACGAGCCTTTGGTGCATCCCGATATGATTGATTTGGCAGTCCAGCCTTTGCTTGATGAGCCAGATATTTTTGTCTCCAATCTATGTGCGAAACTAAATGAAAACGAGTGGAATGATCCAGGTGAAATAAAGGTGGTTTGTGATCTAAAGATGAATGCTATGTATATGTCGCGTGCTCCGGTTCCATCGATTGATCATGAAGAGAAGCGGGCTAGTTGGTGGAAGCAGGTATGTATTATGCCTTTCCGGTGGCATTTTATGCAGCGTTTCAATAATGAACTGGAAACTACTCCGCTGGAGCTTCAGGAGTCTATTGAAATGATACGAGCTTTACAGCATGGCTTTAAAGTGCGAATGGTCCCCTCTTCGTTTTCTTCTAAATCCGTAGATACTGAAAACGATCGAAAGAAAGTTGAAGAATTAATGCAAATAGATCCAATCTACGAAAAATATAAGGATTTGTGATGAAATATGCTATCAAGAAAAAAATGAAGGCGGGTAAAACGGTGTTTGGAACTTGGTGTATGCTTCCTTCCAGTTTTGTTGTGGATGTGATTGCTGGTACTGGATTGGACTTTGTTGTTCTAGACATGGAGCATGGCACGTTGAGTTGGGAAACAGCAGAAGAAATGGTGCGTGCGGCTCAATTGCACGAGTGCCAACCGATTATCAGGGTCGGTGATGACCAAGAAAATACCATATTGCATGCTTTAGAAACAGGTTGTGAAGCTATTTTGGTGCCTCATGTTTCTACTGCAAAGTCTGCGACAGGAATTGTAAATGCTTCACGATATGCTCCAAAAGGCTCACGAGGTCTCTCGCCTTACACAAGAAACCATGGGTACACTCACGTGGGTTTGGCTGAAAGCATGGCACGGCATAGTGACGAGACGCTTGTGGGAATCCTTGTTGAGGGGAAGGAAGGAATTGAAAATTTACCTGAAATTGCTCAGGTTGAGGGCTTAGATCTCATTTATTTAGGTATGTATGATATTTCTCAGTCAGTTGGTTTGCCCGGGGAACTAGAACATCCAAAAGTTTTAGAACAATTAGAGAAGTGTCTCGAAACTATTCAAAAATCCAGAAAATTTTCCGGGGTATTTTCCAGAGATCTGGGGTATTGCTCTAAATTTAGGGATATGGGATTTGATTTTGTTGCGTATATTGCAGACAGTCATGCATTGACTGCTTATTACTCCTCATGTGTCCAAGAGTTTCATAAGTAAATATTTTTTCTTCATTAAATGGACCAACCTTAATTTAATTATTAAATAAGTTTTTTATTAAAAAATATTGAATAAAATAATTTACATTAGTGGTACCCCTATATCAAAAATATCGGGAAAAAGACATTGCCCGGAATGGTATTGTGAAAATGGTTTCGATGTTGAATTTTGGGATTTAACAGAACTCTATTACAAACCAGGTACGCTAGAAAAATATTTTACCCCTCATTCGAACTTCAAATATGAATTTCCAACTCCCAGGGAATTTAAAAGTAAACGGGAAGTAAAAATTGCTTTAAGCAAAATAGGGAAAGGTGTTATTTTCGCAAATATAGATTACAACATGCAAAATGATTATTGGTTAAGGAGATTGTTTAAAATTTATAATATCTTATATTTTGTAGGGCCCATAAGAACAACGGATGAATGTGATAGGCCCGCATTTGGGACTCGTATATCAGAGCTAACGTTTTCGTTTTCAGAATTAAAATTGTTATGCTTGAGAATATATCGAACGATAATTTATAAAGTAAAAATAGCTATATATAAAAATACGAATTTTTATAAAAAACCTGAATTTGTGGTTGGGTCTGGCAAGTTGGGAAGAGCTGAGTGGATTAAGGCCATGAAACCCAAAGATTATCTAAGCGTTCCCTCAGTGGATGTTGCATGGAGTAGCTCGCCCAATATCATTGGACAAAAATATTGTGTGTATGTAGATGAGACGGTTATATATAATGCCGATGGCATGATCGGCGTAGCTGGACGTTTTGTTAATTCCACGTCCAGTGATTTTGAAACCTATTTAAGTAATATATGTCGGATGTTTGATGAGGTCGAAAAGCAAGAGAAATGCAGAGTAGTTATTGCGGCGTCCGGTAAGTATAGATACAAGGATGATAAAATTTTTGGTGGTAGAAAAATTATTTACGAATCTACCAACCAACTAATTCAAAATGCCTGTCTAGTCCTTGGGCATAACTCGTCAGGCCTTTTTCAGGCCATTATAGATAAAAAAAGAATGCTGCTATTTACAGAATCAACTTTCTTAGAATTAAAAAATATCCGTATCAAGAGGACTGCTGATTTTTTAAAATTGAAGTTGCTGAAGGCCGAAGACTTTAAAGCAAGCATGCTGGAATTAAGTCAAATCGATGGGGATCATTTTGATAAATTAACGGAGCTTTATTTCCTGGAGGAAGGAGTATCAGGTGACACCAAGTCACTGATTAAGGAAAAAATATTGGAAGTCATAAACTAAATGATCTTAGCTAGTTGGGTATTATGAAGAACATTTGCAACTAGTCGGGATTTATAATGTTGGTTAAATCGTTTTGGGGATGGTTTGCCGCCTTACATCAGGTTCTCGGCTAGTAGAGAAATCGATTAGACCTACAGAATATGATTTAAAAGGCCCATATCAAATGGAATAGTTAACCCATTGAGGCTCGTAATTTTATTCGTTATTACCCATTCCACAAAACTTCCAATATCATCCGGGTTTGCGACTCTACCAGTCGGCAAACCTTTCACAAACTCATTAATATTAGAATTGGAGTCATCTAATAATTGTTGCAATCTCGGAGTCATCGTTGGACCAGGAGCTATATTTATAAAACTTATGTTTTTTTCCATGAAAATTTTGCTCAAGGACTTTAAAACTGATACCAATGCAATACGATAAGAATTAGATAATATTAATGACGAATTTGGTTCTTTAATATTTAGCGAAGAAATCAAAAAAACATACCCATTATCATTAATCTTAATACCCTGCAAAATTCTTACAAAAGATAAAAATAACTGATTATGATAACGCAACCATTCTTCCTCAGTAATTTCACTGAATTCTTTCGCTGGTGGACCTCCAGTATTCATTATTAAAATATCTGTGGAAGAGTGTTTGGTAATAAATTTCTTAACGGAAACCATTGATGAGGTATCAAGTGATTTCCTGCCAGTAACAACTAATTCCTCTACAGATCCCTCTAAGTATTTGGCTATAGATGCGCCAATACCGCTAGTTCCAGCTATTACGATACCTTTTTTCATTTTTTTTCAACCCAATCTGGTGTCAATATTGCGTCTTTATGAGACGAACCCATAACTTTAGTAGAATGACGTACTTTCAAACATGTTTCTGCCACCTCACTCAAATGAAATCCATGTTTGCCGTCTGGGGCATCATTGGAATGTTTCACATAAAAGAACACATCGCTTGGATGCAAGGAAGCAGCAATAAATAAAACCTCTTTAAAATCTGAATGCAACCCGAAGGCCATTTCTATACCATAGCGATCTCTAAGATGAAGCATTGAGGCAAGACGAACATTATTCACATCAGAACTTAAACTTGTATGAATAAATACAACGTCTTTCCAAGTTTTGCTGCACTGAACAATTTCTTCAGTACTTGAAATCCCTGTCGATACATAAATTTTACTACTAACCCGTTTAAGTTTTTGGAGCAATGATTGATTGCCGATATCCCAGCTTAAAGTCTTCCAGAAGTCAACCCCAATAGGTTGTAAATCATCTATGATTCCTGCATCAGCGATAGCAACACCAAATAATTTTCCAGCACGTCTAACTTTTTCTGAAGCCGTACGGTAAAAACTCAATGGAAGCTTTTTTTTGTGTGGGGCAGTAGAATCATAAAAAACCTCTTCCCTTATTTGAAAGGTTATCCCATCAATTTCAGGTTCATCTATCAGAGAGTCTAGCATCTCCAAAGCTATTTCAGTAGATCCTAAATGATTAAGTCCGATTTCAGTAATAATATTCATGATCGTATTAAATCGTAGCTATCCGTTACCAATAATACTTTAATCAATCTGTTTTTAAAGATCCCTAAAATGAGCAACTAATGTTTCTTATTTGTTGAATAAATTAGATTAACCAGTTTTAGATCATTAAAATCATCTACATCAACAGAATTAAGTACGCTCATTATATAAGCAACTATTTTACCACCCAATCGTTGCCCATACTTTCTAATTACCGCAGGCTTAAAAACATATAACGCGCCGTTCTCGACATGATCTTGAGGGGCATCTTGCGTCCTAGGCCTATCCATGTAATTATAATTTAATGGATAGGCTATATCATTTTCTATTCTCCAGGTGAATGCATGTGCGGCAGAAACAGAAAGCAATGAGTCTGCTGATTCATTGATAAACAAATTAATGGCAGCATCTATATCATTTGCGGTCCTCAGAGGAGAAGTCGGCTGTAAAAATACAATTATGTCAGGCTCGTAATTTTCAGTCTTAACTAAATAATCAAGCACATGAATTAATGCTGCATCTGGCATTATGATGTCCCCACTTAATTCAGGTGGACGGATAATCACTTCAGATCCTGCGTCATTTGAGACAGAAATAATTTCCTGGTCGTCAGTAGAAACTATGCATCTCTGGACCAGCTTTGAATCATTAGCAGCATTGATTGAATGGACTATCAATGGTTTTCCGCCTAGGGGTTGTAAGTTTTTTCGAGGCAGTCTTTTGGATCCACCACGGGCGGGTATTATAGCTATTATCTTCATTACAAATTAGAGTACAATAAATTAACTTTTTCAGTATAATATGCCTTTCGGGTGCATGTTTCCACATAATATATTGGATTATGCAATATACTGCTATAAAATTTCCGCATAACTAAGTCCTAACACCAAACTTAAATTCTTGAAGTAGCTTAATGAAACTTGTTTTTC
Organism: Nitrosomonadaceae bacterium; assembly: GCA_002721545.1. Lineage (GTDB taxonomy): Bacteria > Pseudomonadota > Gammaproteobacteria > Burkholderiales > Nitrosomonadaceae > BJGV01. The sequence goes on from PBKR01000019.1 coordinate 38,083, forward strand.
TCATTTCACTAGCATCTATAATTTCAGTAGGAATGCTTACTGGAATAATAAAATACTACTGCGAATCTTGGGGGATGATTGATATCCCAAATGAGCGTAGCTCGCATTCTCTCCCTACCCCAACTGGTGGTGGAGTTTCTGTGGTGTTGCTATTTACGTTAATTAGTCTGGCTTTGGATTATAGCAAGATCATTCAATTTGATAACCTGACCATTCTATTATTACCAAGCATCATGGTTGCGATGATCGGATTTATTGATGACCTAAATCATGTCCCAGCTTTTTGGAGATTGCTCGTCCATTTCCTTAGTGCAATTTTGTTTTTGAATTCGTTAGGAGGTTTTCCGCCTTTAGATATAGGTGGTCTAACTATTGATTTAGGTTGGTTCGGTTATGTTTTTGGTTCTCTTTACTTAGTTTGGTTGCTCAATTTATATAATTTTATGGATGGAATTGATGGCATCTCCAGCATTGGAGCCATTACAGTTTGTGTCAGTATAATCTTCATCATGATACAACAAAATATACCTCTAAAGCATTGGGTTGTACCTCTTTTGCTGGCTTCCACGGTTGGTGGTTTCTTGTTTTGGAATTTTCCTGTAGCCAAAATATTTATGGGAGATGGATGTAGTGGCTTTCTGGGCTTTACAATAGGTTTGTTTTCCATTCAAGCAGCTCAGGTTATGCCTCAAATGTTCTGGGTTTGTATAGTTTTATTAGCAGTTTTTATTGTCGATGCTACTTATACGCTAATGCGACGTATCATAACGGGTCAAAAATTTTATAAGGCGCACAATGAACATGCCTTTCAAATAGCTTCACGCCGGCACTCTCATGTAAAGGTTTCATTAATAGTAGGATTAATTAATATAGTTTGGTTATTACCAATAGCCTATATGATAAGCACAAAAAACATAAATGCTTTGGTTGGGGTAATTATTGCTTATCTACCTTTAATTGGATTAGAAATATTTATCAAAAATGAAAAAAAATAACATTACTGATTTACCCAAATCTCCAAAAATTGTTGTCACTTCTCTTTCATTTGCAAAATCCAAATTTCTTCGACAAGAATTAAATAAAAAATTTTCCAACTGTTTTTTTAATGAAACCGGTAGGCATTTAACAAAAGTAGAACTGATTGAGGTTTTAAAAGATGCCGATGCGGCAATTATTGGTCTCGATAAGATTGATGAATCTATACTTGGGAAGGCTTCTCGTCTGCAGATAATATCCAAGTATGGAGTAGGCTTGGATAACATAGATCAAGGGCTGCTGGCCAAATACAAAATAAGGCTCGGGTGGGAAGGAGGCGTTAATCGTAGGTCTGTGGCTGAAGTTACCCTCTGCTTCATGTTGGGTCTTTGCAGGAATATTTTTAATTCAGGTTTTAGCCTCAAGCAAATGCTTTGGAATAAAAATGGAGGAGCTCAAATTACAGGAAAAACAGTAGGAATTATTGGGTGCGGTAATATTGGATCCGATGTGATTCAGTTGCTTTCTCCATTTAGGTGCAATATCTTGGTTCATGATATTATTGATAAATCAGAGTTTTGCCAAAAACAAAAAGTGAAGGAAACGGACTTGGTCAATTTGATTTCCACGTCCGACATCATCTCGCTTCATGTCCCTTTAACTCCTCAGACTAAGGGAATGGTTGATAAATCTTTTATTAGCCGTATGAAATCGACGGCCTATTTAATAAATACCAGCAGGGGCGATGTTGTTGATCAGGCAGCCCTAAAGAATGCTTTAATTAATGGAGATATTGCTGGTGCGGCTTTAGATGTGTTTGAGGAGGAACCTCCAAAAGATAAAGAATTTCTGTCTCTACCTAATTTAATGGTAACCCCTCATATGGCTGGAAACTCCAAGGAGGCAATAATGGCTATGGGTCAATCAGCTATAAATCATTTGATTGATTTTTATAAGTAAGCCTATCTAGGTTTTAAATTCAAAAGGAAAAAATTTAGAGCAAAAAAGAATATGTAGACTGTTATTTTTCATATTCATAGGCCGAAAAAATGCCCAATGCTCTTAAGATATTCAATAAAAATACCTTTTTGACCCGTTCGTAGCTTCCACCATCCCTGAACAGGAACAAGAGGGTCCACGGCAGGATAGACCAAAAACTTCATACTGTACCCTAAATGAGATATAGCATTTTCAAAGTTTATTTTTGAGCGCCTAGTGTGATATGCAGATGTTACAAGAATGAAGCTTTTTATTTTGTGTTTTTTTAAGAGCTCTATATTGGCAATGCTTTCCCCTCGAGTACTGACTTCCATATCAGGTATTGATGCAATTATTTTTTCCTCAGGAACCCCTAATTTTAAGGCATAATTTTTCATCAATGTGCTAGAAAATGTTTCTGGATAAACTTGATACCCACTAAAAACCAATTTATCACCGAACCCTTTATGAAAGAGTTGCGCTGCCACTAAAATTCTGTTTCCAGTTGCAGAACCAGATAAAACTACTATAGCCTCAGATTTAGCCAAAGGATCTTTGTAGACCAGGTTCCGGGAAAGAGCATTTAGCAGGGAATCCGAGAAAACAATGCCAGCAATGACCGTTAATCCAAAGAGGAAAAGGATACTGAAAAAAAAATTTTTTATGTGCATCAATGGCGGATTCAACTCGTAAGCGCAACAATTAGTAAAGTTTTATTTTTTAAGGAGTAACTCAATAGGTTGTTTTAAATTCAAGTGATTTTAGATCATTGAGTTGATGGACATTATATCACTTTTTAAGCTAGAACCCTCACCTTCACAAGTGCTATCGTCTCTGGTCCTGAAGGTCTATGTCCCAGTGAACTTATACAAAAGTAATTTTTGATTACATCCTTAGAGTTTCGATTAATCTCGCTCACATTTTTTTTTACATAGTAAATGGATCAGATTTTGGGGACCAGGCCACCGTCTTCGACTATTATTAAGATGGGCCGTATCTCCCCTATTGACAAAAACAAATAAGCCATTTAGAATTATATGGTTACCTTGCATATAACAAATTCCAAATACGCTTATGGCAAGCTACGCTATATTCTTTCTTAACAGATAACCAGCTTCAATTGAAAGTCTCTTCAAAGTGCCAAAAATGACTAAATTAGAAAATCTTAATATGAGTGGACAATGAAAGATTACGAGAGTACCAGTCAACCCCAACAGCCTTACCTCAAAGACGATGAAATTGACCTAGGGGCAATGGTAAGTAAACTATGGAAAGCTCGTACAATTTGGCTAATAGCAGTATTGAGTGTTTCAATTCTCTTCTGGGGCTGGTGGTGGACAAAACAAGTAAACCATATTACACCTTTAGTTTACTCTTTGCCCATCCAATTAAGCTTCAAAGGAATTGAGAACCATACTTATCCAAATGGCAACCCATTTAAACAATCTGATTTAATAACACCAGACATTATTAAGAGGGCGAGCAAAAATCTTAATTTGGAGGAATATGGGGTGACAATAGATGACTTGCTCCTATCGATCCGAATATATCCAATGCAAGGCTATTTATCTCTTGAAAAAAGGCTAGATACGATTAAGAAAAAATATTTAAAACTGAGGACAAAATTTGACCCCAGACTTAAAAAAGGAACCCCTCCTCAAGAATTACAGATGATAAAACAAGAGATGGAGAGGCAAAGACTGATTGAAAATGACGAAATCGAGCGAGCATCTTTAGTGGAAATGGAGCGAGCATATTTAACCGGAACGGTAATTACCCTTACAACAAAAGAAACAAGGGTACCCGAAAAAACACTTAAAAATCTCCTTCTTGACATCCCTAAAGTATGGGCAAACGAGGCAATTAATTATAAGCGAGTGTTAAATGTGCCTTATGAATATCCAAGTATTTATAAAGCAGACAAGGATGTTTTGAGCAGGCTTGACTATTTAGTAGGCATAGAATTTTTGCGTAAAAAGATAAATTGGTGTTTGGAAAACCTTAAAAAAATAAGAGATTCGCATGGATTAAAGGCAATAGATTTAGAAACAGCAATGACCGCAACAGGTTTTATTGCTCAATTGGATAATCTTTTAGCCTTTAGAGTAGATCCTTTGCGCTCATTTGTTTTATCAAGCCACGCCAGTAAAGATCGAGTCGAAAGTATACAACATTTTAAAATTAAAATAAAGGTCTTGGAAGCAAGAAGAAAACAATTAATGGACGAAGCGAAGGTGGTTGGAAGCATATATCAAGAGTACATGCGTTCTAAAGCATTAAGCGCTAGTTCAAAAAGTGAAAAAGTAATGGGCGAATTCCCTGTTATTCAAAGCGGACAAGCAATGGGGGATTTGTTCATTGAAAAAATTTTCAAAATAGCTGAAAAGCCTTCTGACATCGAATATCAGCAAAGTCTTTTATCGGAGGCAAAGTTGTTTAAATTGAAGGCAGCCAAGATTAGTTCAAAGCTTATAAATGCAAGAATTGCCCTAGATTCACTAGAGGAACAAAGTAATAATTCAATAAATTCTGCTAAAAACAGAGCCCAAAAAGAAATTGAAGCTATATTTAGTGAAGCATATAAAATAAGTCAAGCCAGCCAAAGAATTTTAGCAGAGGTGAATTCTAATAGCTTTAATGCCTTGTACAATATTATCAGTTCCCCTTCGGTTTCTGGTGGAGAGGTAATCCCTATTACTAAAAAAGAGAAACTCATATACATATTACTACTGGCAGCAACAACTATCGTCGTGATTTTAACAGCAATAATTAAAACACCAAGAAACCAGACAAATGGTGTGCGCTAGCAAATTTTTACATGTTGAAGTGTTTCGTAAAGCTAGGTAAGTGGTATATAGCAGAGAAGTCAAAATAATTCAAACCACAGAGTGTTCATTAGACTCTATTCGCAGCACCTCGTCCTGTTTGACCTGTAGAGGAACAATTTCATCCAATTCCTTCATTTTTTCCTCTGCATTTTCCGAAATTGCTTGTGACATGGGAATGCCATCCTCTCATAAAACCCTGAACCAGTTATTTTTTCATTAGGGGTATTCGAATATAATATTTCAATAATATCTAGACTAAAAACATATGTTATGATTTTTCGCAAAAGAACGTCATATAATTCCCATAAAAAGGGGGGGAGATTTTTTTCCCATCCAAAATCTTTAACAAGTTTTCTGTATTAAAATATTCTGTATCAAAATAAGGGAATTCAACCTTCTTTATTATAAAACCATAGTCCCTCAAGAATCTATGCATTGAGTCAGAACTGAAAAGCGAAATATGTGTTTTATCATGAAGCATTCTATAATTTTTCCCATACCTACGAGCACAACCCGAATCAAAATCAGGTGTAGCCAAAACCAATACTCCGTTCTTTTTTAACACTCTTTTAATCTCAGAAAGAAATACTTCTGGGTTAACAACATGTTCAATAACATGATGGCAGGTTACAGCGTCAAAAGATTCATCCTCGTATCTTGCATCTTCTAAATTCCCTATAAATATTTCTCCATATTTTGATGCATGTTTCCCAGCAAAACTTGATAACTCAGTACCATGCAACTCCGCATTAATGGCTTTCAATTTATATGAGGCCAACAACGCGCCCAATCCACAGCCGACATCAAGCAAATTACGAGCACTTGTTTCTTTCAAATACTCTGCAATATAATCAAATCTATTTTTATTGTTCTCAAACTCATCTAGTAAATTTCTTTCTTTCCCATCCGGGTCCTTAATAGACCCCCAATATTCTTCTTCGAAATCCCCAGATCTACTCGGAATTTTAAAATAGTACTCACCTGTATTATATAAGTTTCTAACACCTAAATTTATATTCTCAGGAAGCTCGGTCATACTAAGTTATTCAAATTTTTTAAAATAGTAATGTTTGAAGCACCTTAAAGAATCAGTATTTTTTTACAGGTTTAGCAAAGTTGGAGCATAAAATACCAACAACAATTCGCAGCGTTTGGACTCTAATTTTAATTTTTAGCTTATGAAATGACCCTTGTAGGAAGTAGATCTAACTTACCCATTCCAGGATATATGCTCCCTTAGTTTTTTGGAAATGGGAACTTCACCTTCTATTATTCTCTTTTCACCATCGCCCAACGCTGTTTCAATTTTTCTGATAGCTCCAACAAGCTCACGTAATCCATTAAGCTGAACCGAGGCGGACTGATCAGATCCATACATCGACCGGTCCAGGGTGATGTGTCTTTCCAGAGAAGTAATTTCAAGAGCAGCTGCAGCATGGGAAATAGCTAAGCCTGCCTCATGTCCACTATAACCAACATCACACTTATAACGGTTGCGGAGCATAGGAATGCATTTCAAATTTGCATCTTCAACTTTCATGGGATATGTGGAAACAGTGTGCATTAATTCAAAAGGGCAGTTAGCGGCTCTAAATATTTCCACTGCATTTTGAATATTTTCATGAGTACTCATACCAGTAGAAATGAAAGTGTGCTTCCCCTCCTTGGCCACCACTCTTAACAAATCATCGTAAACAATCATGGCTGAAGCAATCTTATTATGGTTGGAATTAAACTGGCTTAAAAACTCCTGACTATTTAAATCCCAAGCAGAAGCAAACCATTCAATCCCCTTTTCCTTGCAGTACCTGTCCACCTCTTGGTATTCTTCAAAGCCAAACTCAAGACCCTGTTTTTGCTCCCGCTGTGTTGACCCCCAAGGGCTCTCCCTAGATGAATTTAAAAATTCTTGAGTATATACCTTGTCAATATCTCGTTTTTGAAACTTGACGGCATCACACCCCGCATCCTTCGCGCCATCAATAAGTTGTTTACAGATCTCCATATCCCCATTATGGTTAATCCCTATTTCTGCAACGATAAAAATTTCTTTTTTCATTTTGCCTTCTTATCTAAAGTTTTAACAATATCTATACTAAATACATCTTCTATTAATTCTCTGGCAACACCTTCGCCACCTTTGGTTCTTAAAACTATAGTTGCCTTGTCCTTTATTCGCACATGGCTGTCTGCTGGGCATGCCGAATAGCCACACATTGTCAAGGCCTGGAAATCATTTAAATCATTACCTACGTATAATAACCGTTCGAGGCTATAATTATTTTTATTCGTAAGGCTTCTAAGGGTATCAGCCTTATTTTTTATACCCTGCAGTACAGGCACCATAAGTTTTTGCCCTCTTTTTGAAACAACGGGATTCTTCTCTGTTGATAATATATAAGTTGGCTTACCTAAAATCCTTAGAACATCAAAAGCTAACCCATCACCCCTACTACAAACAACCGATTCTGTACCGTGTTGATCAAGATAAACCCGGTTATCTGTCAGCACCCCATCAAAGTCAAAGACTACCGCATCTATATTTTTTAAATTTATCTTTTCCTTAGTCAATATAACTACCAAAAACTATTTTATAATAGTTAATTTCCCATCTAAGAGCAGGTATGACTTTTACAAAAATCTATTTCTATAAATTGGAAAATTTTTATTATTTATTTTAGGTAACTGTAGGGAAATATTTAGGCAATTTGGCAGGATCTACACTTACACCTCTTTTTTTAACTACTACAGGAATATCTTCACTTACCAGCGCATCTTTGTAAATCAAGTTTGCCAGTTCAATCGCCCTGTCTTCACCAAACTCTTTAAGGGTAAATGTTTCACCAGACTTTTGATAGGATTTTAAAAACTCTGCAACATCATCTTCAATTTCTATTGTATTAGCCCAACGAATGTTTAAAAGATGAAACCCATCTTCCTTTCTAAACCTTATCCGGTCAGGCACACTTATCCTCGCTCCATTTTTTATGCTTTCAATAACTTTGGGGTCCTGGATGTGCTTAAACGGCTTTACAATAAATTCTTTCCCCATAAACAAAGGATCTTTCCCATCCATTTTCCCGGTAGCGGCAAAAGCATCCATCCGACACCCTGTCTGACAAACATCAATATAATCACACCCCTTACAACCTTCGTAGTAATAGCTCTTATCCCGCCAGGGCAAGGTTGCTGCAAAGGCTTTTTTTAGACCTATATCAAAGACATTGCCATATTCCTTATCCTCCATAACACAACCATGTGTCTGTCCAGATGAATTAATATTAAAGCGATGGCTCGATTGGGTCGGGCATCCCCTACCAACAAAATCAGCATATTTTTCTAAATCTCCCAATAGACATAGCGGATAACTTATTAGAGTACCAACCGCCATACCCGTATCTTCTTTCAAACGTAACAATTCATCCAAACCAAAAAGCGAAACTTCTTTATTTATGCGATGCTCTTGATCATCGTCCCGATCATACGCTGGGGGAACAACGCGATGAGCAATAAATTGCTGAACACCTAATTCATGAAGAAGCTTTCCTGATTTATAAATTGTGTCCTTATTGTTATTAGTACAGATTGTATTAACACTTACACGCATTCCATTTTCAATCGCAATCTTAATACCTTCTAATACTTGTTGATGCGAACCCTCGGTAGCCGTTATATAATCAGTTTCCTCTGGGTCTAACGCATACCAAGAAGCCAAAATATGATCTAAACCCGCATCTTGCAAACGTTTAATTTTTTCGGCAGTTACCATAGTAATATTACTATTACAGCTTACTGACAACCCCTCATCTACAAGTCGCTTAATTCCATATTCCAAAAGATTAAATTTCGCAAAAGGCTCTCCACCTGAAAGAATTACATGAAAAACACCAGAAGCTACAAATTCATCAATAAGATAATCCATCTTTTCTTTTGTTAGTGAATTCGAGCCAGCAGATTCCTCCCGCCAAGGGTTATAGCAATGCCGACATTTTATATTGCAAGCTTCGGTAATCTCCAAATTGATACAAGTCGGGGCCGAATAAATACGCTCTTTTTTAATTAGTTGGTTTTCAGCTAGCATTCTATTAAATCCCAATCTTTCCAATAAAAAGGTTTTATCCATTGCCCCTTTTTAGGGTATGTACAATCCTGGCAAATATTTGGCAATAAATCCTTATTTTTATTAATAAAAGCCGACCGATAGTTTTCCTGAACATTACCCTGCCAAACCTGCTCTATGGACTGGTGGTTCAAATCCCCCGTCAAAACTGTGCCATCTGTGTCAACACAACAAATTCTACTTGAACCGTCACATTAGATAGCCAATTGACTAAAGGGAAAATAGCAACTAAACATCCCATTTTGATTTTCTAATTCAGGAATTCTTTCATCGTCAATTTGCCCCGCCCAATTATGCATCTTAGAAACTAAAACCTTATCGGCTTTTCTTTTCCAATATTTTCTAAATTGTTCCACCTCGCCTACTATTGAGTTGGGGTATATTTTTCGGCCAAACCTTTAAAAAACCCATTGTTTGCAAACTCAAAAATACTATGTCTTATCTTAAAGTAATACTCAAGCTAATGATATTTAGCTATATTCACCAACTATTTTATTCTTTCTTCCCGCCAATTGTAAGAGCGCGGTTTTAGTGAGTGGTTTTAATCTTTTTCTGCACTCGCCAAGCTCGCAGCATTTTCTTTCACGGGACTTGTATTCAACGGACCTGTAATAGCAAGGTTTTGCTTATACATATCACCTAGAGAACTACGCTGAAAAGGTTCTTCAGAAAATGCACCCACATTATCTCCTCGAACAGTAGTTCGTCTTCTTCTTTTAATCAAGTAGTTTCTCAAACGTCGCCTTATATTTATTGGTATTGCAACCAGCTTTTCTTCAAACCTGAATTTGTAAAACTGATGCTTCAATCTAAAAATTGCTAGTGACTGAAAAAACTTATGCGCAAACCTTATAAAAATATTCTTTTCACCTGCCTTCTTAATATTTTGCCAGGTATTCATGGTACTTAGGGCGCAGTCGATATAAAAATTACTACAACTTTCAATCATGTCCACATGCTCTTTTTCCATCCAATTGGTATTTACATTTAACTGAGTGTATCGTCCCCAGTCCTCCAAATTATCCGGAATGTTTACAATGTCCTTATGTTTTTCATATAACTCTGTTCCTGGGTATGGAGCATAGGTGCATAAAATAACTCTTGTCTCGTCATCAATCTGCCTTAACTCGTCTATTAAGGTTAAAGTGGCCGAAAATTCCTCTTTATACACCTCTGGAAAACCTGTCATAAATGAGTAAATAATGTTTATTCCTGACTTTTTACATTTCCTTGCTGCCTCACGAATATCCTCTGCTCCAATATCCTTTCTTACTAGGTCCAGTGTGCTATCATCACCCGATTCTGCACCAACAAGAAATGTGGTGCCACCAGCCTTTTTAATTAAATCCAACTCTTCTTGCGTGTACTTATTAATTTGGTCAATTCGAATATCGGCGTACCAAACTAAGTCAATTTTTTCTTCTAGCAACCTTTCGCAGAGCTCAAGCACTCTCTTTGAATTCACAAAAAAGTTATTGTCAAAAAACATTATTCCGCCAATGTCATACTGACTAAGCATTTTTATGTCATCTAAAACCCTCTCCGCTGGCCACGCTGTCCATGTTCTATTATATAAGGCAATATCCGAACAAAACGAGCAAACAAAAGGACACCCCTGACTGGTTACATAAATTATTCCTCTTTTTTTCAAACCAATGGACTCCATCGGAATTACATACTTACCAATGTCTACCAAATGCCAAGGGTACTGTGGAAATTCATTTATATTAACCGGTTTGTCCATAGGGTTATCGATCAGTTCGCCATTTACCTTCATCGCAAGACCAGGAATACCTTCCGGAGAACTACCATCTAACAAACTTTCAACCAACATTTTAAATGGGATTTCTCCTTGCCCTTTCACAATAAAATCAGCATGAGGGTCTTCTAAAGTCCCACCAGGCATAATAGTTGGATGCGTCCCACCCCATACCACAGGAACATCTGGGGCCATCCTTTTAAATGCTTTAGCAAAATTTAGCGCATCAAATAGCGGGGGGCCTGTTATTGCGGTTACCCCTGCTAATAATAAATTTTTATCGGAATATTTGCTTAACTCAGAATCCAGATCATCTATTAAAGCCCCTTCTAATATCTTTATATCAACTTTCTCTGGATCAATAACGGCAGATATGGCGAGCAACGACAGAGGCAAAGAATTAATTTCCCCAACCTCATCTTTTTTTGGATTATATAAAATAATTAATGGCTTATTCATAACTCGATTTTCCAATCTCTCTCATTTTAGAAAAAATGCATTATGCTTAAAAACCAAACATGTTAATGATTTTCATTATCATAATAAAGGCGCCCCAAATTCAATTTATACGTATAACTCTATGCTTTGGTAGCAGTATGCACTGTTTTAACCTTGTGGTTTTTCTCACCGATAAAAGCAAGAGGAGCAAAAAAAAAAAAAAGAATATACTAACATGTTTTAAAAAGTTTATCTATATCTTTACTCAATTTTTGATAAGTAGCAGAAAAACTTGATTTTTTTCAGAGGTTACTAGCGAAAGACTTATCCTGCTACTAGCAGATTTAATACTTCGATGAGTTCCCTCTTATACCAAAAACCTTTCGAATTCTATTATTATCCCAGAGAATTCTGTGATCCAAACAAATTGCATATAATAATATAGTTATTCCAGAAAAAATAAACCTATTTTTTATCAGCTCAAATCCGTACTTTAGTTTATTTGTAGCAATACGTCTTCTATTTAACCTCTTGGATTTGGAACTTAGGTCTAAAACCTTGCCCGCAACTTCCGATAATTCCAGTTTCTCTTTTGCTACAATCAAACTATATTCTCCTGAACGAGTCATGCTCGATTTTAGAACCCGAAGTTGACATAAATATTCATCTAGAATGGAAAAATTACCTTTTCTGGCCAATCTCAAGAATAGAGCAAAGTCTTGGCCGTACTTAAACTCTTCTGGGTAACCACCAATGTCTAAGGCAGCTTGATAACGAAACATAACTGATGAATGAATAATTGGATTCATCCACCCAAGGCATTCGTAAATTTCATTGGAGTCAGTGGGGGGTTCCCATGTATCAAAACGCTGGCTATCCGTGTCGATATATTCGGCCCATGATGATACTAACAAGATACCAGGATTATCATCCAGCACCTTAACCTCTTTTTCAAAGCGTCTTGGATGAGCGATGTCATCAGCATCTAAAATAGCAATTAAATCTCCTTCTACTTGTTCAAAAGCATATCTCAATGCATGGGTCCGGCCGATGTTGCGTGGAAAGCTGAATATTTTTATTCTTGAATCATTAAAGGCCTCTAAAACCTTTGAGGAGGAATCTTCAGAACCATTTTCTATCGCAATCAACTCCCAATCGGTAAAGGTCTGAGCTAACAGGCTGTCTATACTCTCCCCTAAATATAGTTCTGCATTATATATTGTCATTAATACAGATATGCGTGGTTTACTGGCCATAAATATTTTTGGTACAGTTAATTACTTTTGTCTATTTTGAATGCTATTTAAAGTTTGATTAATTTCAAAATTAAGATCTCCGGTTATAGAAAAACCTGTCCCCTTCAATTTCATTATTTCGTATCTTAGCTTTTTTATTTCCTCCTCCAGGGAAGGATCAGGACATATAATTTCTGGTAGATAGCCAAGGGTGCGTTCGCAACATGTTGCAACTCTTTGGGCCATTTCTAAAATAGACATAACGTTTTCACCGCCAACATTAAACAAACCATCTTCACACAAAGATTCGGGAAGGTTTAAAAAGTGTACAGTAGCTCGAACCGTATCACTTATAGTTATAAAATCCCTTGTTTGCAAACCATTTGACCGCAGTGTTAGTTTTCTATCATTAACGGCTTGTTGGCAAAGCTCATTAACCAAAAGACTCCAACAATCACTGGCAATATTTGCTGGAGGACCAATTACATTTGAAAGACGAAGAACAATACCCAAAATAAGGCCTTTATCTCGGGTGGCCAAAACAAATTCTTCAGCCATATGATGAGTTTTGGAATAAGGATGAGATGGCCTGGGTAAACTTCTTTCAGAAATATCGCCAATGAGTGGGTTTCCATACACATGAGCTGTGGAAAAATATATAAACCTTTTGACACCTTTCTTTTGGGCGGCCTCTAGGAGTTTGGCAACTCCTAGCCCATTTATAATGAAAGCTCTCTCAGGGTCTTTCAAACATGCATCTGCATTCATTGCAGCCAAATGGATCACAGAGTCCACTCCTTCACATGCATTAACTAGAGATGAAGTATTTTCCATGTCCATCTGAACCATTTCACAATCCGGTAAGAAGTCAGGCTTTTTCATACCTGATCGTCTAGTTCCGATTCTCACCTTCTTATTAGATGCCAGCAGATCAACTGCAATTCTTCCTCCCAGATAACCTAGTCCCCCGGTAATCAAAATCATTTTGTAAGTTGTTCAATTTTGTTGCAGATGTGGTCGGCGAAGGGAAAGGCACAAGTAAAGGCAGGAGAAACTGCATTGAGAACATGAATGGATTGATGATCTCCCTCAATAATAAAATCCATCTCAAGAGTATTGTTTTTAATGTTTAATAATTGTGCCCGAATTCCCGGTTTTCCCCAATCTTTAAAGTTTGATATTTTTACGTCTTGCAACAAAGTTGATGCGAGATTCACCAAGTGAGCCCGAGAATATTTTCTAATTTCCCTCCATGCTAGTTGTTTAAAATCAAAGCTGGAGTTAAAGAACAATTTGGCTTGGCATAAAGATAGTTCTAGAAATTCATTTAAGTGAAAATTATTTATTCCGGTATACTGTTCCCGCCAAAAAGCAGGAATAGCTGTTGGACCAATTTTTGACATTCCATTTGCCATAACGGTGAAGTGAACCCCTAGGAAAGGGTTTTTAAGGTCTGGTACTGGATAAATATGCGTTTTTAGATTACCTGGGGGCTCTTTCGAATATAGATATAAGCCTTTAAACGGCAATATACAATAATCATTGGAAAAACCAAACTGCTTGGCTATCTTGTCCGCATAGAGTCCGCCAACATTTATAATATATTTTGATTCGTAATTTCCCTTGGTGGTTTGAACTGCCTGGTCATTCTTTTTTATGAATCGGGTTCCGTGATGAATTTGTATACCAAGATCTAAAACCTCTTGAGACAAGGCTTGCATTACTTTAGATGGATCCACTGAGGAAGTTGTTGGCGAAAATAAGGCTCGATCTAATGTTTTTACTCTAGGTTCTATTTCTTTTGCTTCTTTTTCAGTGATGCTATGGATATTGACGTTATTATTTTTCCCACGTAGAAGGAGCTCATCTAATTTTGGAATGTCCTCGGGTTTTTCCGCTACTACAAGTTTTCCACAGTTGTTAAGAGGAATTTTGTTGGAGTTGCAAAACTCTGTGAGCTGTTGATTGCCTATCCTTGTAAACCTTGCTTTAAAGCTGTCAGTGGTATAGTAAAAACCGGCATGGAGTACACCACTGTTTCGGCCGCTTGCATGAAGCCCACATTTGTCTTCTTTTTCAAGCACAATTATGCGGGATTCTGGGTATCTTTTTTTTAATTCCCTGGCAATTGATAGCCCAATAATTCCGCCACCAATAACTAAAAAATCGGAAATAACCATTAGATTAAACTAAAAAAATAATTTTTAAGGATTGTTGGGATATCGTTTAGAGGATCCTTTAAATTAGCCTCACATTCATTACAGATAAAATTTTTTCTAACTTATCTCCGCAATGGAACACTCATCCCTTTTGGATGGAAAGATTTTCATAAACCAGAAAATAACAAAAAAATAAAATCTCCGCGGCGTCTTGAGCCAGTCGAACTAGCTCTATATCATCATTTTTATTGTATTTCCTTTGACGACATTAGGCGCTTTTATTAACTCTGGCCAAAGAAAGTCCCATCAAAAAATATAGTAGCATGGACACTTCCGAATCATAGATAGAGCTCTCGAAACAACCTCCAACCAAATAGGCCAAAACCGCTGCGGAAGATCCCATTAAAATACCTCTAGAATTAGTTTGGGATTCTTCAGCCGTTATAGTTCGTAAACGCTTAAAGATTTCTATGAAATATGTCATCCAAATTAAAGCCCATGAGCTTAATCCCACAATTCCAGTATCAACCAGGACTTGTAATACATTACTGTGCATCCCTCGGTTTCGCGCAACAAGCCCTGAAGGATCTGGATATTGAGAATATATTGCATCCACACATTTATAGCCACACCCTGTTATTGGATAGTCCTTGAATATTTTCCATCCAACTTTCCAAACGGTTATCCGCGCTTGCAAGGAATTTTGTTCGAAGTTTGTTAGGCTTTGCACTCGATTTACAAGACTCTCATTAGCAAATAAAAGTAGGCTCAGTACAAATAAGGGAAGAACGAGCAAAGATTTCTTATTGAAAAAGAACAACATAAATGCAGCTCCAATAAAAAAACCTAACCAAGCCTGTCTGGTCAAAGTTAATAACAGGCACGTCCAAATTATGCACGCACTCCCTAAGGTCCAATATTCTTTAGGTTTTCGAAACAAAAACCTTCCTAAGGCAACCGAACCGGAAAGCATCAAAACCCCTGCAAAGGTTGCTTCTTTACTCAGGGTTCCTTTAATTCTGCTTTCATTCGGAGCTAAAGGTGTTAATAATCCATGCAAGGCCGCAGCAAGTCCAGCAAGAATAACCAGTCCAACTAGTAAATCCCTTCGCTTTTCTTCCTGAATCGAATTGGCTACCCAAAAGAATATGACAAATTGAAGCAGTTTTTTTAGGAGTGTTGAACTATTTTCCAAGTCAACCGAAGTTATTATCGATAAAACACCGGCCACACAAAAACATAAGATTGCAATACCAACCAACGTACCCCTCATCTCTTTCCACGTCCGAGTCAGATGGACTTTTAACAACCAGGAAAGAGCACCTATTGCGAATGAAATCTGAGTGACACTGATAGAAAACATAGAAAAAGTTACAAACGTAAACAAAGAAAACTGAATGATTCTATCTAAGAATTGGATAGTGGACTTCCTAGTAAGGGAGTTTGCCAACAATATCTTGCCTTATGAAAAATAATTAAACATGGGTATACCGGTCAATAAACCTTTTCAATCTCAGATTCAACAAAATATTTTTGTATGCTCTAAATCTTAAGATGGCTTTCGATTTCACATATATTGTCCTTCAACGTAACAGGAGCACTGGATTTTATATGGTATCCATACTTCTATGGTGTACATTTATTCGTAAGGAGACTTGCAGCATCTTCATCCAGCCACCATTGAAGAAAGCCAGTTTTTGGATTTACATAGAAAGCTGGACATTTTTGAACTAGTAAATTTTTTTCAATAATACCACAAACTATATTTGCCTTATTTCTTCCTGTAACAATAAATACTACCCGCCACGCCTGATTGATGACTGGCATTGTTAAAGTGATACGATCTTGACCCGTTTCAGGATTTTTGGAAACAGCACAAATGTTTTTAGTCTTGAGGGAATGCTTATCTCCGGGGAAAATGGAGGCCGTATGCCCATCTATACCTAAACCAAGAATAATCCAATCAAAACATGGTAAATCTTTTTTCCCATTGCCAAGGAGAGAAAAAATTTCTTTCCCATATCTTTCGGCTTCTAGTTTTGGTTCGCTTTCACCTCGAATCCGATGAATGTTTTGATGAGGGATAGGGATAAATTTAATCAAAATTTCAGAAACCACTCTAAAGTTGCTATCAACATCGTTAGTAGGAACACATCTTTCATCACCCCAAAACAAATGAACCTTCTCCCATGGTATTGTGTCCCTAATCTCTTTTTTTGCGAGTTGCCTAAAAAATTCGAGAGGTGTTTTCCCTCCACAAAGTGCTACAGAAAAATTTCTGCCTTCTAAACTTGCTTTAAAAATGTTTTTTTTCAACTCCAATGCTAGTGATTTTGCCAACTGCAATGAATCGTTGAAAACTTTAACGTCAGCCTTTGCCCTATTTAACACAAGACTTCTCCCGTTAAAAATTCCTGGATAAACATGATATTAAGTAACTTACCTAATTTAAAGGAAGTGGGGGTTTCTCCAGTCAATAACCCGACCCTTTGCTTTCCTAGGTTATCTTTAAAAAGTTAAAAATTTTAATTTTCTTGCAAGCTTAGCTTGATGATCTTTTTATCAAAATGATATTATAGCGTTAATTCATCATATAAGGACGGCGATTATAACAAGAAGAACTTAAAGTCCTTAAATTGAAACCTATTTAGACAATGAAAACAAGGTTAAAACACTAAATGTTAAAGAGTGACGCAAAGGATTTAGTAAATAAATTTCAAATCCTGTTCAACCCATCTGAGCAAAAAAAACTTTTTGTTCTATTTGCAGGAATGCTGTTAATGGGGTTTTTTGAAATGGCAGGAGTTGCTTCTATTCTTCCTTTCATGGCTGTAGTTACCGATCAGCAATCTATTAAACAAAATAAATATTTAAATTTTTTTTATAACGAATTTGGTTTTACGGATAACCAACAATTTCTTATCGCATTAGGAATTTTGGTATTAGTGGTTCTTGCTGTTTCAAATATTTATAATGCTTTTATGCAGTGGTGGAGCACCCGTTATGTTTATATGCAGGGCCACCGTCTTTCAATGCAATTGCTCAAGCATTACCTTTCCCAACCCTATGCCTTTTTTTTGAATCGAAATACTGCAGATATGGGGAAAAATGTATTGTCTGAGGTTGATCGAATAATTGGTGGCGTTATTATGCCAGGAGTTAGGTTAATGGGCAAACTGGTTATGTCAGTTTTTATTTTATCCCTCCTGTTCACGGTAGATCCTTTCCTTGCAACAACAACTTGGCTGGTATTAGGTGGCAGTTACTGGATTATTTTTAGGTCTGTTAATCGTAAATTGAGTTCCATTGGAGTGGCCTCCACGACAGCAACCCTGGGGCGATTTAAAATAGCTCATGAGGCAATGTCTGGTATAAAGGAGCTTAAAGTTAGAGGGACTGAGTTAGAATTTCTTAACCAGTTTGCTTCTCATTCAGAAGCAACTGCTAGGTATAAGGCTCAAAGTTCTTTGATTTCCCTGCTACCCCGTTATGGGCTAGAAACCATAGCTTTTGGTGGGATTGTTACAATAACAATATTTTTAATGGCTAGCGGGTACAATAGTGAAGAGGTAATTCCACTGATTTCCCTTTATGCCCTAGCCGGATATCGGCTCATGCCTGCGCTACAGCAGATCTATCAAGGGGTAACAGCAATTTCCTTTAATCTTCCGGCAATGAATATACTGGTAGCCGATCTGGCTCGTCCAGGCGAAAAAGATTTGAAAGATAAAGCACATATAAAACCTCTCCCTTTCAACCATTCCATAAAGATAGAAAAGCTTAGGTTTAATTATCACAACGTAGATAAACCTACTCTCAGTGATCTTTATATAGAAATAAAAGCCAATACTACTATTGCCTTAGTGGGCTCAACTGGAGCTGGAAAGACAACTTTGGCAGATATTTTATTAGGCCTTTTGTCCCCTCAATCTGGCCAAATATTTGTGGATGAAATCGAAATAACAAACGAAAATTTTTCGTCATGGCAACAAAACCTAGGATATGTTCCTCAAAGCATTTATCTCACCGATGACACTCTCATGAAAAATATTGCTTTTGGTGTTCCAGAAGATGAAATTAATATTGACGGGGTTATTAGGGCTGCAAAATTGGCAGAACTAGATGATTTTATTCAAGCTCTTCCCGATGGATACCAAACATTTGTTGGTGAAAGAGGTGTACGACTAAGCGGAGGCCAACGCCAACGAGTTGGCATTGCCCGTGCTTTATATTATGACCCGAAAGTTTTGATCCTGGATGAAGCAACCAGTGCCCTGGATGGTTATACAGAAAATGTCATAATGAGTGCCATCCATAATCTTTCTCATAAAATAACCATTATTGTAATTGCCCACCGACTTTCTACGGTAGAAGAATGCGATGTAGTTCACTTAGTAAACAATATGAAAATTAGTGATAGCGGAACGTATGAAGAATTACTTTCTCGAAACAAACAATTCCGCAAAATGGCTAGAGAGCAATGAGCCGCAACGATAACAATAGAAAACAGTAGCATTAATTTAGCTGGCCAAGTAAATCAAGCTACACTACCTACAAATTTACAGATCGTTATTTAATTTATTGATAGAACGTGCTCCCCCTGAAATTCTTTTTTCAGTCATAAATACTGATCCAGTTTCAGATTAAGCCATGAGGCCTCAAGTTCTGTAAAACTCCTGAAAAATCAATTGAGTCTTATTACAAAGAAAGCGGTTCTAGTTTATACTTAATATGTGGGTAGAAAAAATTTGAAGGCTCTGAAATTACTGAAATCAAATAATGTTAGCTAGCTAGGTATAGTAATGAATATAGGAATTTATTTGGAAAATTACCGTGCCGGGGGTTTGGACAGAATCATTATTGATACTATCAATCATTGGCCAAATCCCACTGATTCATTTACCATTTTTTGCAACCAAGAACATGAAGGTCTCGAATGGATAATAGAGTCTGTTGATGCTCAAGTTGAGTTTGTTACTTATGAGGATCCGAAGTTTTGGGAAAAACTCCCCAGTTGTAGTGAGGGTTCGTTATCCCGCTCAATACTTGTTGCCTGGTATATTGTTATAGGGTGTTACGTGATGATGCCATTTCAGATTTTTAAACTCCGAAGGATCTTTAAAAAAAGTGAAATTGAAGCAATTTTTGTACACAATGGAGGCTGGCCAGCGGCAAGGTCATCTCGCTCGGCAGCATTGGCCGCATCAATGGAAGGGATAAAGAATGTTGTTTTAGTCATCCATGGTCAGGTAAATCAAAATAATACTTTTTTCGCTTTACAAGAGCGTATTCTGGAAAAAATTCTGTCTTCACACTGCCAGGTAGTAACCGTTTCTAAGGCTGCTGCTGAAAGCCTATCAAAATTCACAAAGTTACCAAAAGCATTGGTTATATATAATGGTATTAGAAATATAACGAGACTAGAAGCATTAAAACCTTATAATGATATTTTGCAAAAAGAAGATTATCGGATTCTGGCCGTTGGGACATTGAACTCACACAGAGGCCATGATGTTTTGTTTGAAGTGATCAAGCTAGTTATTAATGAAGTACCAAGTATTAAACTATATATTGCTGGTACGGGTTCTAAGATTGAAGTCAATCAATTAAAGGCATTGATCCAGAAATTGGGGGTTGGAGACAATGTGTTTTTGCTTGGGTTCAGGAAAGATATTCCAAATCTGATGGGGAATTGTGATGTTTTTATAAATCCGGTGCAGAAGTTTGAGTCTTTTGGTCTTTCTGCGGTTGAGGCAATGGCGATGGGGAAACCCGTTATTTCCTCAAATATAGGGGGTATCCCAGAAGTTATTATCGATGGAGTAACGGGATTACTAGCAGAACCAAAAGATACTGAGAAATTTGCTAGGCACTTGATCGCATTGTATCGCAATATTAATCTTCGAAAAAAATTGGGTGCGAATGGATTGAAAAGATACACGGTTTTTTTTAAGGCTGAGCTAATGTCAGCTAATTATGCAGGCTTGTTACTTTAGAAAGAATATATGAAAAGTTTTCAAAATATTTTTGATGGCAAGAAGGTTCTGATCACTGGCCACACAGGTTTTAAGGGGAGTTGGCTCTCAATGTGGTTGTTTAATCTCGGCGCAAAAATTACAGGTATTTCTTTAGATATCCCAACGCAACCATCAAACTTTGAAGCTTCGGAACTTGGAACCATCCTTGATGATCACCGTGTTGATATACGCGATTCAAAGAGGATTGATAGGATTTTAGAGGATTCTAACCCTGATTTTGTTTTTCATCTGGCTGCTCAATCCATTGTCCGATATTCATATGAGAACCCACTAGAGACCATCTCTATCAATGCGCTGGGTACAGCGACTTTATTAGATGGATTACGTAAATTAAAAAAAAATATTGTAGCGGTAATAATTACTAGTGATAAGGCTTATGATAACGTGGAGTGGGTCTGGGGTTATCGTGAAACTGATTCGTTAGGGGGCAAGGATCCCTATAGCGCTTCTAAGGGGATGGCCGAATTAGCAATTCGTGCTTATTTTGAATCATATTTTAAGTCTCCTGATTCTAACGTACGAATAGGGATTGCCCGAGCTGGAAATGTTATAGGAGGAGGAGACTGGGCAGAAAATAGGATAGTACCTGATTGTATGAAGGCATGGTCGTGTGGTGACGAAGTGAGTATTAGAAATCCAAACTCAACTCGTCCCTGGCAGCATGTTTTGGAGCCAATTGGTGGTTACCTTGTGCTTGGTGCAAAATTGGCATTACAACCAGAAGTCCACGGTCAATCCTTTAATTTTGGTCCACCAGCGGAGCAGAATTATTCTGTTGATGATTTAATTAGTGAAATGGGAAAATACTGGGATAATGCTCGCTGGAAAAAAGATTCGATTGAGAGTAGGCCTTTACACGAAGCAGGTCTGTTAAAGTTAAACTGTGACAAAGCGCTATTTGATTTAAATTGGAAGCCTACAATGGATTTTGGCGACACTGTACGAATGACAGTTGAGTGGTATAGAGAATTTTATGAGGGAAATAGGATTTCGATGCGTAAGTTCACTATTGCACAAATAAATGAATATACGCAACTCGCTCAGAGCAAAAACATGTCTTGGACAATACTGTGATAGAAGGTGTAGTTGTATCGCCATTAAAAATTATTGATGTGTCCGGTGGTGATGTTCTCCACGTGTTGAAACACGATGACTTAGGCTTCGCTGGTTTTGGAGAAGCATATTTTTCTACAATAAATGCTGGTGAAGTCAAGGCCTGGAAGCGGCATAAAAAAATGGTAACAAACCTTGTTGTTCCTGTTGGTATTATTAGGTTTGTTTTATTTGATGAGCGCAAAGGCTCGGCCAGTTGTGGAACCTACTATGAAATTGTGCTTTCCAGAAAAAACTATTCTCGTTTAACGATTCCACCAATGATCTGGTTTGGGTTTCAAAGCTTAGGCGAAAAAATGGGGATTGTATTAAATATTGCTAGCATTAAGCATGTCGCGGAGGAATCAGAAAAAAAAGAAATTAAAGAAATCCCTTATGATTGGAGTGTAATGAAGTGAAGGTTTTAATATTAGCAGGAGGATTAGGAACTAGGCTGAGCGAGGAAACCAGCCTGAAACCAAAGCCTATGATTGAGATAGGGGATAAACCCCTGATATGGCACATTATGAAAACGTACTCTAGTTACGGTTTTAATGATTTTGTGGTCCTGCTTGGCTATAAGGGTTATGCCATTAAGAATTATTTTTCTAATTATTTTCTACATCAAAGTAGTGTGACAATAGACCTTAAAAACAACAATGTGGAAATTCATGATCATAAATGTGAGCCTTGGAAAGTGACTTTATTAGAAACTGGGCGGGATACTATGACAGGTGGGCGAATTAAAAAGGCCGCAAAATATATCTCTGATGAGACATTTTTATTGACTTATGGAGATGGTCTGTCAGATGTCGGTATTCCTGAAACGATAAAGTTTCATAAGAAGCATGGCAAAGCGATTACGATGACGGCGGTTCAACCTGAGGGCAGATACGGGGCTCTAGTTATTAAAGAGAATGGTTTAGTAGAGAATTTCACAGAAAAACCACAGGGAGATGGTGCCTGGATAAACGGCGGCTTTTTTGTATGCGAACCTAAGGTCTTAGATTTTATTGATGGCGATACTACTGTTTTTGAGCAGGAACCCTTAGCAAACTTGGCTCTTGAACAACAGCTAATGGCAAGAAAGCATCATGGGTTTTGGGGATGTATGGATACGTTGAGAGACAAGACTTATCTTAATCAATTATGGGAAAACAACAATGCCCCATGGAAAAAATGGTAAATTTTTGTAATTTTAAAACCTATTGTTCACTTTTTATTAAGCGATGAAACCCATGGGATGAGCATGAGGTATTAAACCACCACATTAAATCTACTATTTGGGGTCCGGTGGAATCCTAGATGTCGAAGGGTTGGAACTCGGTAACAATTTTAGGTCTTCTTTTCATTAAGATCTTGAGCAAAAAAGACGGCTTAACAAACTGTAAACTTTTTCCGAGGAAGATCGCTATTCTCGTTTTATTCTTCTATTTATCAACCCAAACTTCATAGCATGCTACTCAATTTAAGATTTTCCTCCCATTTTTGGACCCTCACCATCCTCCTTTTATTTACTTTCTATCCATATACTTATTTATCTCATATGGTCCTTCCTATAGATTTCCTAGGCAAAAACTTTTATGTATTAGCGGTTACTGCCATAGCATATATGTCCTTTGTTTATTGTCTTTTTATTAAGAATGAAAAGCAGGATATAAAAATATTAAACATAATCCATTTTTTTATATTTTTGACCTTTTTGTTGATTCATTTAATCGTTCATGGAGATTGGAAATACCTAATAGATTTTAGGTTGGGAATTAGTTTAATGGTATTTATGGTAATTGCTTGGGCTATTTGTGAAAGCCGCTATAGAGAAGCTTTGTTTGGGATAATTATTTTGCAGTCTCTGATCCAAGCTTCTTTTGCAATTATTAATTATTATTTTGTCCCAGGCTTAGTCCTTGGGACAGAGATTACGCCTAATGGAGAAGTGTTTTATTTTTATCCAGAGGGTACTCTCAATGAAGGTGCGAGAGTATCTGGGGTATTATTGAACCCTAGCCTTTTCGGTAATATGGTTGTTTTAGGCTTGTTACTATTTGCACTTAGACCACAATCCCAAAAGATAACTTTTTTAAAAGCATTTTTTAATCTCAGTGTTATAGGAACTATGTATTATGCAGTTATGCTTTCCCACTCCCGTTATCCGTCAACAATAGCTACTCTTGTTTTGATTTTTTATTTCCTTAAATTATTTAGGAGGGTTAGGTCAAATACCGTTGTTAGATTAATTTTTTATTTATTACTTTTGACCCTAGTTTTTGTTTTACTCGGTGAATATGGACCGATTTTTAATAAGTTAATGGCTAAAGGGTTTGACAATCTTAGGGCTATAAAATATTTTGCCGGGATGCAGGTTGTTCTTGATAATTGGGTGACCATGTTGATTGGTGAGCATAGAGAATTGCATTCAGCGATTAGAATAGATGAACTCACTGGTGTTGTTTCGAATCAAAAAGAAATACATCCCGATGACCGGATGGGCATAAGAATTAGTGATAATTCATTTATTCTACTGATATTGAGTTTAGGAATAATTTACACGATGTTTTATGCGCTTTATATGATTTTGTTTATAAGAAATTCTGTTCGGTTCAATTTGAACACTATTTTAATGTTGATCTATTTTCTCGGGGCATTATTTTTAACGAGCGCTATTTATTGGGATGTGTTTATTTTTTATTTTTTTGCGGTGTTATTTTTATTACAGAGAAAAACAAGGCCCCCCAGTGCTGTTGTGTCTTCATAGTTGTTAAAGGGCTTGAGTTTTTTTGATGGTCTGACCATAAACTGTTTGTGAATTTTGTTGGTTATGCAGTATGCAGAATAGGATTTTATTTGTGGGGACCCTACCTCCTCCGATAGGAGGGGTTACAATCCATACGTCCCGCTTGCTGAAACATTTAGCGAGTTTAGGTGTTAATTTTGATTTTGTGGATATAAAAAGAGATGGAGTTGCGATTCTTTTTAAGAAAATATTGAATAGCAAAATAGTCCATTTGCATCTGTCCAACCCGTTTTTCATTTTTCTCATGGTAACCTTTTCAAGATTGACAATGACAAGAGTTATTGTCACTATTCACGGAAATCTTGGAAGATTCAATAAAGCATATAATTTGTTTATGGCTCTCGCCATCCGATTAGCAACGCTTCCCTTATTGTTGAATGAGTCCAGCTATCAAATTGCACTGTCTTTGAATAAAAAGTCGCTGCTTTTATCTTCATTTATCCCTCCGTTAGATGACGAAGAATTAGATAAAGATATTGCATTAGAGATAAATCGTCTCTCATTGGATTTGGATAGTGTGGTCGTCACAAATGCTGCTGCCGTCAGTTTTGATATAAACGGAAATGAAATATATGGGATAACAGACCTGATGAGGTGGGTTAAGGGAAAAAATTATTTATTGGTAATTTCTGATCCATCTGGAATGTATTCTAAATGGGTTGAAGGGAAATTTCCTGAGTTGTTTGCGAAAAATATATATTTTATTTCTTATCAACACAGCTTTTATTCTCTCCTTCAGTATGCCGACTACTTTATTCGGAATACATTGACAGATGGCGATTCTGCATCGATACATGAAGCCTTGAGTTCTTCCGTTAATGTTTGGGCAACAAATAAGGTTTCAAGGCCAAAAGGGGTTCATCTTTATTCCAACTTATCAGAAATTAAGCTAAAAAAAGACGATATGTATAGAAACTATGTATATAATGATGTAGTTAAAGCTCTAACTTCTTTATATTCATCAATAGGAAATCAATAAATTAGGTCTGGCTAGATTTAAAAGGTTGCTGAATAGCCTTAGTTAGGTTAGGATATATGTGCCTAATTAAAAACAGAAATTATGGACAAAGACGTTTTACTTATATATCCAGAGTATACCTACCCCAGAAAAAATCAGCCAATTGGTCTTGCTTATTTAGCGGGTTACTTACGTGAGCACGGTTACCAAATTTCTATAATTGATTTTAATGTTACGGAAATGACTGATTTGGAGTTCGAAGACCACCTGAAGTCAAAAAACTGGGTGGTAGTTGGGGTGTCGTTTATGACTAACCAGTTTGCAGAAGCTAAAAATATTATATCGAAGGTTAAGAAAAAAACACCGTCAATTCCAATAGTAGTTGGAGGTGTGCATGTTTCTTCTATACCAGAAAGATCCTTTGACGAACTGCCAGGCATTGATGTTGTTGCTAAAGGTGAAGGGGAACAGACTCTTTTAGAGCTTTGCAATTTATATAGTGTAGATAGAACTCCTTCGCCCGCCTCTTTGTTGGAAATAGACGGTGTCTATATTAAACCTGATCAAGAAGTATTAAAGGCTGCTCCTAGAGCTGCCATAGAAGATATTGATTCTATTCCTTTTCCTGCGTGGGAATATTTTGAACCAGTCAAGTATAATGCCTTTGGTATTCACGGAAATGACACACCTACATTTTTGCTGTTTTCGAGTAGAGGGTGCCCCTTTGTTTGTAGTTTTTGTGACTCGCAAACAATATTTTCAAGGTCGTTTAGAGGGAGAAAAGCAGAAAATATAGTAGCCGAAATGAAATTCCTTCATGATAAGTATGGAACACTTTCCTTTGATTTTGCCGATGATTTGTTTACCACCCAGAAAGATAGAGTTTATGAAATTTGCGATGCCATAGAAAATACTGGGATCCCTTTTCAGTGGATGGTAAATGCTCGAGTTGATACTGTTAATAAAGAATTGCTGTCTCGAATGAAAGAAACGGGATGTGTAAGGGTTGATTTTGGTGTTGAATCTGGCGATGAGTTTGTACGGCATAAACTGGGGAAAGATAAGATTTCAAATAAGGCAATAAGAGATGTGCATAAGATGTGTATGGATATGGGTTTGCATACAGGAAGCTTTTGCATGGTAGGTAATTTAGGAGAAACAAAATCATCGGTTCATAAAACTGTGGCTCTAATGAAAGATATTGCCGACGATGTAATGGTATCCATTGCAATACCCTACCCAGGAACTGATTTGTATACTGAGGCTAAAAGCAAGGGTTTGATAAATACAGAGGATTGGTCGAAATATGCTACTGCTCCGACTTACACAAAAAATTATAAACCTGTAATGAGAAATGAGAATATGACCGAGGGTGATATTCTTAACGCTTATTTCTTTTTGCATTCTGCTTTTATTAAACAGAAATTTACTCAAAGGTATGGAAAGTATTTTTTAATAAATGGTAAATTTTTCAGAGACTTTTTACTAAAAAGAGAAGGGTTTTTCAGAAGATTGTCAATGGCTTTTAAGCTAGTAGTATCGCGAGTAAAATTAGCAAGAAACCCCCTCCAATACCGAAGTCAGTCGTAAATCCTTAAGACCGTTGCGCGGCTGCTCCTTTAATTTTTTCCCAACTGCTATTGGGTAATATTCCTGAAGAACTCCATCATCTCTTCTGTATCATCGTGTATTGTATCTACGGCACACTCATAAATAATTGCACACGTCTTTTTCGTTCTCCATTTGATTTTCACAGAATAAAACACTTACCTATTTAGAGTCGCCGCAATTCTAAACCGTTAGGAGCAACAGTAAAAAAAAGGGTAGCGGTTAAAACTGCCACCCTTTAACTATATATGGAGCTGAGGGGGATCGAACCCCTGACCTCTTGAATGCCATTCAAGCGCGCTCCCAGCTGCGCCACAGCCCCTAATAAAAAGTTTTATTATTAATGCGTAGTTTTATTGTTGATATTAACGATAATACCTTCTCTGTCAAGAACAAATTCTTCCTACTTTTACAGCTCTTGTCTTGTCAAGGTTTCACTATATAATACCTAAAAAGGTTTTTATTTATTCCTTATCTCTAAACCTATTAAATATTATGTTTAAAAAATTGCAACGGCGCATTAGCAATATTTTCATTACCGGGCTTCTAATCACCCTTCCCATTGCATTAACTTATTTCATCTTACAGTTTCTTTTTAAAAATCTCGATACATTATCCCCGGTTTTTACAAAAATTTTGATCGATATTGGTGCTCCTATTCCAGAGGGATACCGAATTCCGGCTCTTGGGTTGGTTATAACATTACTTATCGTTCTTGCTGTCGGATGGTTCACGACAAACTTTTTTGGCAAACGAATGATCACATTAGGTGAAAGTATCGTTAAAAAAATTCCTTTTGTTCGTAAAATTTATATGGGTTCCAAACAGGTGGTGCAATCGATCGCCCAAGCTGACACTAGGACATTCCGCAAAGTAGTTTTACTTGAGTTTCCACGCCGAGGAATGCTTGCTATAGGATTTATAACTGGTTCAGCACGTGGAGAGGTTCAAGAGTATACCCGAGAAGATGTACTCAATGTTTTTGTACCCACCATGCCGAACCCCACCTCCGGTTTCCTTGTCTTCGCCCCCCCCGAAGAACTCACAGAAATCAATATGTCTATCGAGGATGGAATCAAATACGTTGTCTCAGGGGGAATAGTTGATACTGAAGGGCTGAAATTCACTGATGTAAAGGATATAAAGATTGAGCCGCCCAAGTGATTTATCCCTCAAAATACTCTACCTGGACAATCATTTAATTGCAGTTTGCAAACCACCAGGAATTCTCACGCAATCTGATTACTACGAATCCGAGTCTTTAATGGGTCAAGTAAAAAAATGGATCCAGACCGAATTCCAAAAGCCTGGTAATGTATTTCTTGGTTTGATTCACAGGCTCGACCGTAATGTATCTGGTGTGGTTTTATTTGCACGCACCTCAAAAGGCGCATCTCGTTTATCCAAGCAATTTCGCGAGAAAACCACACAAAAAATCTATCGCACCATTGTCGAAGGGAAACCAAACCCTAAACAAACAAAACTTTGTCACCATCTACGGAAAGAAAAATCTCTCAAATCGACAGTTTTTCAACGACCAGGAAAAGATACGCAATACGCCGAATTAGAATATAAAACATTAGAAAACTATCCGGACTCCAGTCTTCTTGAAGTAAAACTATATACAGGAAGGTTTCACCAAATACGTGCACAACTTGCCTTCATAGGCCACCCTATCTCCGGAGACAAAAAATATGGTGCTGCCACAACCTTGCCCGAGAAAAAAATCGCTCTATATGCACATCGACTGATTTTCGAACACCCAATCAGCAAAGAAGAAGTTTGTGTGGAATCCCCGCCTCCCACCTACTGGCCAATGAGATGAGGAATAGGAGGATTTGTTTTAGGAAGGAGTAGGTAAGGAACCTGGATTTGACTGCAACGAATCTTTAACCAAATCATCTTTTGTAGTATGGAAGCCCATGTCGATAGCAAGGGATATAAGAACTGGAACGAGAAATAGAGTAAAAATAGTTGAGATACTCAATCCACCAATCAATGCTGTTCCCATACCGCGATACAGTTCTGTTCCGGCACCTTCTCCAAATGCCAGCGGAATCATACCGAAAACACTTGAAATAACAGTCATCATGATGGGGCGCAAGCGAGTTTGACAAGAAAC
>PBKR01000020.1 GCA_002721545.1 Nitrosomonadaceae bacterium
TCTTTATTTTCCAATTTCGATATAACATTAGATTCAAGTGGTGCTGCCTTTGGAGGCTGTTTCACCTCTTCTTCCGTAATTTCTAATGGGGGTGAATACTCCAACATTTTTTTTAATTCATCTGTTTCATCTTTCTTGGTTGACTTCCATTTCCTTGCGAATTCTTGTGCTTTTTCGATTTGAGTTGGAGTCATTTTCATTGTTACGATGTCTTGATTTTTCAAACAACCCTCGTCTCCATTAGAACCACAGAGCTTGAACCACATATGTGCTAATGCGTAATCTTGATCAACGCCTTGCCCATCTTGATACATCTTACCTAATTGATATTGCGCATTTCTATGTTCTTGCGCTGCAGATAGACGAAACCAATAGACTGCTTCTTTGTAATCTTGAAGAACCCCTTGTCCATTTTGATATATTAAACCCAAGATGTATTGTGCTGCGTCATTTCCTTGTTCTGCTAGTGGTTGCAGTATTTCAAGTGCCTTTTTATAATATTTATTTTTATACGCCTTTAATCCTTGTTCGAAAAAATGACTATTAGTAACTTTTCTTGATTCATTCTTAGTTTTTCTGGATTCAGTTGTTGGCGTATTTATCTCTTTTAACTTAAACTTCAATTTATTGTTTGGTTCTGATTGAGAAATATACTCCCCGTCAATTCCCTTACCAGCTATAAAGTTTCCATAGAATGACCCTGATTTTTTTCCATCAATATATTCGTCTAATACTAAATTGCGAGGAAATTTATTATCAAATTTACCAATTAGAATCTTTTTCTTCATTTCATGAACATCTATATAGTAACCTATAAAATTATCTCCGTTCCTTTCGAGATTTAAAGTTAATCCTTGCCTGTCAATAATTTTGCCTCTAAAACTCCTTTTCCAAGAAAGACTTTCAGGCTGGCTATTTTTATTGCCATTGGTTTTAGGATTAGTGTTTCCTACAACTTTATGAGAAGCTTTATCTCCAATATCAGCAGTCCATTCATCTATCCATGGGACAACTACGATTAGGCCCATGACCAATAATGGTAAAATCAATGCCCACGACAAGAAATCACGCCACCAACTAAATTCACTGTCTTGAGCTGTATTTTTTTTCTTGCTCTTTTCTTCTTGATGTTTCTTATTTGCTTTCTCTTTCTCTTCTCTTTCCCTTCTTTCCTGTTCGGTCTTCCTTCGAATTTCTTCTTCCTTTTTCAGCCTCTCATTTTCATCTCGTTGCTTTCGTTCTTTCTCTTCTCTTTCCCTTCGTTCTTGCTCGGCCTTCTTTTTTTCTTCAGCGTCAGAGTCAGAGTCTTCTTCACCCAAATATTCATTTAAAATCTGATAGGCAGTTGAAATTTTTTTAAATTTCCGCGTCGCCCTGTCTTGAATATTTGAAGGTTTACCCATATAGTTATCTGGGTGCCAAATATGAGATAACTCGCTAAATGCTTTTTTTACATCCTCTTTTGAAGCCTGAATATCTAGTTCGAGGATCTTGAAATATTTGTCGTATTTATTGGGCATTAATTTACGCTAATAAATAAAAAAATGCATAATGAAACCTAATAATAGGTGGGAGTAGTGATGTTAAATTGGTTTTTTGCTGCTAAATAGTTTCAAATTAGTTTGTATAAAAACTTCTTTAATAAAGTGTTATTTCAGATCAAAATTTATTTTTTTAATTTCACTTAATTTAGGCAAAGTTAAGTCTTTAGTGAAATCTCTTTTATTCCCCTCTCTTACAACATTCTTTGTTGAGCTCGTATGCAAAATATTTATCTCACCAAACCGGTCGACGATTTCTTTATCATGAAGTTTTAAATTTGCTCTAAGAAAATGAATAAACTTTATTTCGTTTTCATCATGTTTATCATCAGCATTGATAATGCGAAGCGCAACTTCTAATATAATTAATTCTTGTATCGGATTTAAAATATTATCTTTGAGAGTTTTGAACAAATCATTTATTATTTGGACGCCATTCTTATCCAACTCACTAATTAACTCTGACAACTCTTCGGACAAATCAATATCATGAAAGAATGATGTCTTTTTATCCATCATTTTCATCTCATCAATTTCCCTCTCATCTATATGGCCATCACAAGCCATAGTGCAGAAAGCTACTTTAAATAATAGCTTTTTAAATTCATTCTTCTCCATAACTTTCCCTTAGTTTGTATTAAAACCCAATAGTAGGTTTCTTATTTTCTTGCTTGCCACGTTGTTTATCTTCAAGCTCATCTCTCAATCTTTCATATTTTTGTAAATCTTTATACGAAACAGATGGCTGTAAGTTTTCAATAGCATTAATAACTATTTCTTTAGTTATTCTCTCTTTCTTTTTAAGCGCAAACCTTGATGCCTCGTCTACAATAAATTTGATATCACTGGAGACAAAATTATTTGTTAGCTTAGCTAAAGGCTCATAGTCTAATCCAAGATCTATTGGCCTATCTTTAAGATAAAGTTCAAACATGGCCTTCCTTGCTTCATAGTCTGGCGGCGGCAAATAAATAATTCTGTCAAGACGGCCGGTTCTCAGTATTGCCGGATCAATCTTTTCTGGCCTGTTAGTGGCCGCAATAATAAAAATTCCTTTTTCAGCACAATTTGACATCTGAGCTAAAAGCTCATTTACAGGCCCGGCATGCATATGGTGCAGGTCACTTTCTTCACGAGAAGGCACTACAGCATCCATTTCATCAATAAAAATAATAGAGGGAGCCTTATCAATTGCATCTTTAAAAATTTTGCCAATATTTTCCTCTGTGGCATTAATGTATTTACTTTTTATGTCAGACGGCTTTAATTCCACAAAATTAAACCCGACTTCTTCTGCAAACCGTTCTGATATAAATGTTTTACCACAACCTGGTGGTCCATATAAAAGCATCCCATTTGGAATAGAAACGCCATAACTTGCATAAAGTTCTTGTTCGTTCAAAGCTTTAATAACATCATTATATAAAAGTGTTTTAAGCTCCTCCATTCCCGCAATTGCAGAAAACCCATCACCTTGTTTTACTTCAGCCTTAGTAGACACCTGTTTTGTTTTCTTAGTGCTGCCACCCTCTAAAATTACTCGTCTGTTTAATGCCTCATTAAACTCTTTAATATTTTTAAACCTGTTCTCAACATCGATTGACAGCGCCTTGACTATTGTCTCTTTCAAATGTTCATCATCTAACTCTTCAAAGTCAGGCATAATAAAACTTAAATCCTCATTTCTTTTATCAAATAATAACGTCTTAAATTTATCATCTGAATATTGGTACTCTGGAAGTTCCAGATACCAGGGAGGGATCCCAAAAATCATTTGGTACAATAATGCTCCTAGTGAAAAAACGTCACTTTGCGGAGTAAAAACTCCATTATAGAGTTCTGGGGCTATGTAAAATGGAGATAGCTGTTCAATGTCGACTGAATTGCTCTTACTGTCTATGTATCTAGCAAAATTAAACCCTGTAAGAATCGGCTTTTCACTGTTCTTGGAGTAATCAAGCGAGATATTTTTCATATTGATATTATTGTGAATGACAGTTCTTGGGTGGTTGTGAAGTTCGGCAACGGCATCAAGAATGTTGAGCGTCATGGGCACAGAAGAGTAGGGCGAAAAAACACCCTCCCTTTTTAACTTATCATGTAAAGTTTCACCACTTATGAAGTCAAATATTAAAAAATGATACTTCTGGGAATTTTTAACAACTTCACCACTCTCAACTAAAGAAATAATATTAATATGATCAATTTGCCTCAATATTTCTGCTTCCAGCAAACCTTCATTTGTAAAGCTATATCGAGAGAGTTTCGAGCTATTGTAGAGTTTTAATAAATATGTTTTATTATCATTCCCTTTAACTCTATATTTCTCGCAGACATCAGTTCCGTCTATGAAGAACTGAACTTCATATTTGTCATTAACAACTTGTTTTTTCTCTAATATTTTTTCCACAGAACTATACTTAGCCAATTAATTCACTACCGTCACCATCTAAAATTTTCTTATCAGCATCAGGCAGTAGTTTATAGAGTTCAATTATTATTGGCCTCAATTGTTCTTTCACAGGATTGTCAGCAGCCATCTGAAGACCTCTATCTAATATATTTCTTGCTTTGCCCTTATCACTCCACTGCAGCATATCGAATTCGTCATTTAAATGGTTCAAATGCCCAACTTCCATTTGGGCGCCAAGTCCTTCATCGACTATGGCATAATTCAATTGCCTCATAACATCAATTAAATCCTGAGCAACTTTTATATTCTTATCTTTTATAACTTTAGGAATTATATCTTTATACTCACTAATAAATTGTGCTGCCTTGTCATTATCAAATTGGGTGTTCGCTTCTTCTAATTGGTAGAATACACTTTTCAACTCTTCTTCAATTTTAGGCCATTCACCTGCTGCCTGTAACTTATCAACCTCTTTTGAAGCCTTCCTTAAACTATCACGCATGCCCATTTTTCTATCAGAATCACCCTTACCTTGCTCAAATTCATCCTTAATATTATTCAGGTCGCGTTCAGTTTTATTCAATTTCTCCGTATCAGTACAAGCCCCTTCCTGCTTAATTAATTCTAATGATTGAATGGCTTTTTTAATTTCTGTTTCTAGCCAGTCCTCATCAATTTCTTTTTGTGTGGTATCACGAGGCACATCTACATCATGAGTAAAGTCATCTAGAGATGGGAAATGTGCCGACATTGATATTCTTTCAGACTTATCGACTTTAAGTGTTAAGTTGACTTCGCTTCCCTCAGGGAGCAGTTTTGGTAAGTGCTCCCCGGTTATAATCACATCATAAACATGGTCATTATGTATTGCACGAGTGCCCTCTGCACCGTGATCACCCTGATAAATCGGAACTTTTAAAAAATCTTCATTACTGCCAGGTCTTATTTGCATTTGCGTTTTTAAACCATTTTCCACGCCTGTAGCCGGGGTCGATTGATTTTTTTCCAAACCTTTGATGGTGCGAAATTCCAGTTTACCCCTTTCTCGGCTCATTATTTCAATGCCAATACTATAAGGTAAGGTTGCACTACCTATCTTCGCACCTTGAATAATTGTGATGTCTGAGGGCTCTGCTTCCTGCAAATTACCCTGTTCATTGTAAACCAGTACGTTAAACATGTTCGATGTATTGCTTTTAAGTTTTACTTCGACTAAACCGCCATTCTTATCAACTTCAACTTTTCCTGTCGACCAGGATTTATCATTCCGCGAGATTTCAACAAACACTTTTTCGGGTACCTCACCTTCCGTTTTATCTTCTAATATTTTTATAGTGATATGCTCTTCATCCTCTACTGTAGTAGCTTCATAACCAAGTTGCAGTTGTATTTTGGTTTTATCTCTTTGTTGTTCTTTCACTTCTTCTGAAACATCAATTGTTGCAGCATATAATGCTGCTCCTTTTGAGACTACCGTCATGGGATCGACACTAGTGTCTGGCTTTATAATTTGCTCTTCAAGCATTTCTCTGAGCACCGGAGAGAAAGTTGGCCCGCCCACCAATATCAAGGCCTTCAGAGAATTGTTATCCACATGATTACGTTCTAGAAGTGCTTTAGTTAAATCGACAGACTTTTGAAATATAGGGCCGACTGTCTCTCTCATCATTTCTTTTGTGACTGTGATGTCCAATTCAAATTCCTCACCGTCATCATCTTTACCTGGAATGTCCCCCAGGTCTGATAAAATGTTATGTGTTTCATTAAAAGACATCTGGATTTTAGTTTCTTCAGCAAAAAACTTCATAGCGTCTTGAAGAACTGTTTTTTTTGTTTCATTTTCTAAAAAAAGATCTATGGAGTTATTTTCTTCCATAAAAGGTATGATTATCTCATCAACTATCGCTAAATCTAGATTTTTACCCCCTAAATAGTTATCACCCTCAGTGTCAATCACTTTCATAATGCCTTCTTTGACATCAAGCAATGCTGCATCAAAAGTGCCGCCGCCAAAATCAAAAACTAATATGTATCCATCAACATTACTGGAAGTTAATCCATATGCCATTGCCGCAGCAATTGGTTCTTGAAGTAACTCGCAATGAGAAAAACCCGCAAGCGATGCGGCTCGTAATGTTGCATCTTTTTGATTGCTGGTAAATTTTGCCGGCACTGTAACTATGGCTGATTGTATGCTTTCATCTGTCACAAAGGATTTTAAAGTTTTTAAGATTTCTGCAGAAAGCTCTTCCGAAGAGTATTCTTTATCCATATGAGAGCTGAAATAGGATTTATCTGAGCCCATTGTTCTTTTAAATTCAATAAAGGCATTATTCGTTTTTTCCTCTGGTTTTAGCATACGTCTTAACTTGTCTCCCTTAAGAGAGCTATAAGCTTGATCACCCACCTTCATAGCTTGCTTTTTATTAAAAAATATACATGATGGTATAGTGTCTTTATTCGTGTCCGTTTTTTTAATTACTGCCTCACCCTTTTCCATTCTGGAAATTGCAGAGTTTGTAGTACCTAAATCAATGCCGTAATCAATTTTGCTTCTTGCCATAATTACCCTCCTTGACTCACTTCAATTTGTGCTGCCTGTATCATTACGCCCTGGTAATTCACCTGCGGCTTTATTATTTTAGTAATGATTTGTTCATTTTCATTCAAGTCCTCATCAGGAATGAAATTAGCCGAAGCTTTCATTCCTTCATCATATGGCTGACCGAGCATCTCGACGATGTCATAACCATTAGATGAAAAATTATCTTGTATCCGTTTTACAGATGCGACCAACTGCTTTAATCCTTTTGTATTTGAATCCATTCGCGAGGTATTTTTCTGGATTCGAACGATTTCATCAGCAACTTTTAAAGCCAAAGAGTGGTCTATCTCCCCGCTATTAGATTCTTTTGAACCTTCAACTGAAAGTTGGCTTTCAATCAGGCTGATTAATTTATTATCTAAGTTAATTGCATCTTTTTTCATACTTTCCAAATTACTGTTTAAATCGGTTTTTTGCTCAAATACTGATTTCCTTAAAAACATGAACAAAAGAATAATAAGTAAGGTTACTGTTAATATCGAAATTATGCCGTAGAGGGTTTTGTCGCTCAGTGTTTTGTTTAAATCAATTAGGTTGTTATCCATCTTATTGTCTGCCTCTGTCAGCCTCGCAGATAATTCTTCTATTTTATTTGCAGCAGATTCAAGCTTTGACTCAAGTTCGTTGTCTATCCCCTTGAGATCTATCATTTGAGTCTCAAGTTTTTTGTTTAAATTATTTAGCTTTTTACCCATTTTATTATCTGTATTGGTTAACCTTGCAGATAATTTATTTATTTTATTGGCGTTCGATTTAAGTTTTGATTCAAGTTGGTCGTCAACCTCCTTGAGATCTCTCATTTGATCTGCAAGTGCTAGCTCCAAACTTTCAATTAATTTGTTGAAAGTCTTTTCCAAGGATGTAATTTCTTCTCTAAGCTGGTTACCTTGTTGTTCTTGCAGGAGCAATTTCTGATTTACGTTTTCACCTGTATTTTTTATTTCTTTTAGTTTTTCTTCAAGCGTCAAAATTAATTGTGCACGGTTAGTTCCTGCTGTTTCCAACGAAGACATTTTAGTCAGGATCATTTTGATTTCTTTATCCACACAGTCACTGTAGGAGGAAAAGCTTTCTAGCAACCGTTTATATTCTTCTCTAGGAATCGGTGTTTTTAAATAATCTTTATTAGAAACGCCCGTTTCTAAACCCGAGTTATTTTTAAAATTAGAAACCCACTCACAATCCATTGCCTTTGCCGTTGTTCCCATTAAACAAAACGACAAGAAAAGAAAAAATAAAAGTATTAACCTTTTAATCATTTTTCAGACCCTGTATAAATATATTTAAAGTAGACCTGATCAGGTGATTGATTCGATGATTATTCTTTAATAAAGCAACAATGTATGGCGATACCGCATAATAATATTTAATGAAGGCCCTGCCTAATATTGAGCGAGATAATTTCTGATCTCTAAATTCTCTCAGAAAAAGTACTTGCGGGTGTTCGTAACTACCATAGGCCATCGTAGCAATATAACAACCACTGCTTCTTTTTCCGACAGCCTCTTTTATCTGAGCATCAGTACTCCTTATGCCATTTAAATTGTTCCTTAATTGAGCCTCCGTTTCACTGAGCATATCCATTCGACTCATTGTAGTGAGAAGATTCGTTGCCTGAGTAAATTTTGCTGACAGGCTGTCTATTTGACTTGGAGTAAAGTTTTCCTGAGCACTATTGATTTCAGCAACAATCATTATCATCGCAAACATGACAACGAGATTAGATTTATCCATATAAAGCTTGCCGCCATCTTTTGTTCTAAGCTGAAGTAATTTTGGCTCGCAATTTTTAATCAAAACCCTAGCATTTTTAATCGAAGGACGTGAGTCTTTACACAGAAGAAGTTGGCTTTCTATATAGTCGCATTCATCTGCAACATTTTTATAAGCTTCTCTTTCAGGTTTCCTGTCAACCCATTCCTGAATAACTTCTGTGTTCTCATCAATTCTTTTGTTAATCTGCCCGGTTGCACCAATAGATTTGGCTAATTCACAAAGGCGTAAAGCTTCCTCACCAGGATCAAATTCATCATCACTTACAAATTCATTATAAAATTCTATCGCGCATTGCAATATCTCACCCGCTAGCTTACCTGCTAACATCTGATATTGAATATTGTCGCCGCCTAGGACATTTTCTATTTGCTTTAAATCATCAATGGTTTTTTCATAGAGTTCTTGCGCAAACTCCTCTGCATTATGCGGGTCCTCTTCTCTCAACAAATTTGTTTTATCTATATTGTTTTCTATATTCGAAATTGGAACTTCAGTAAATTTTCCTGAAATATATGTCCTTATATTTTCTGGATAAGATTTAAACAAATTAATCAAATCTTGAGCTGTTATAGCTTTTCCTTTTCCTTTCTTTTCTTCTTCAAAAATGCTGATCTGGTCATTATTCCTTAGTACCAATAGGGGTTTATCGATATAAGGCTTCAACCATTCATAGGTTTCGTCTACAAATCGTTTACTTATTTCCGTAGCGTTAACAGATTTAGAGCTAGTCGATATAAGTTCTGACAGCAATCTTAAATTTGTAAAATTGAGAACTTGAGATTTTATATCAAAGCTTTTCTGCAACATAGTCAGGTCTATCATAGTTGTTTTTACTGATAACGCCGCATACAAGGTGGAGAGGTTTAAATATGAAGAAAAATTCTTTTCTGTCACTGCACTTTTTAATGTTTTTTCCCAGATATCAATTGCTTTATCTGTATTATTTTCTTTTAAGTTGCTCAATGCTATTTCATCAAATTGAGTGTTTTGAACCATCCAAAATAAAGCATAATGCCTCTTTTTATCCCCTTGCTCGATTTTACCAGTGGCCACCTGCACATCATCAAGTGTGCGAGTGATTGGTTCTAAAAATTCATAATCTGTATCAAAAGTAGCCTCCTTTCCAATTTCAGCATAACGTTTAATAATGCCAATTTTTTTCTGAAGCTCACGCTCAGTAGCATTTGCCATTAGGCCAAGGATTCTGAATGGATTATTGTGAACGATACTCACTTATAGTCTTCCTGTAAAAAATTTTGTTTTATTTCTCTAAAGATTTTAAAAGTGGAGATTGCCTTGTCTTCGGTATCAAACCCAAATTTGTTCAACTTGAAAACATCGAATGAAAGTAAAATCGGAAAGGTATAATTCTCCAACAAAAGACGGATCATCTTTCTTAACCTGGCAATTCCATTACTTGTATTGATTTGTAATAAACAAGAATTATTTATTTGTCGGGTATTCGTGCAGGAAGGAGTAAAGAATAGAAAAGATTCTAAAGAATCATCTCCTTTGGATTTTATAGCGAATTTTAACAGACTATGTTTCACTTATAAACACTCCTAGTTAACGAACTAGAACGATTATAAAATATAAGCAAGTATCTCTATTAATAGACACTTTGGATAATCCGTCGATTTGGTTTTATAACACAAACAATTTAAATATGGCAAACACAGTAGTTAAATAAGGTGGGGCTGGGTGTGGGGCTAGAAACAACCAAAAATAAAAATCTCTTATAATTCAATAGGTTTTGGTAAAGTTTGGTAGACCTTGGGGCTACTTCTTTTTAAGTTCCTAACTTGGGCAGAAAATATAAAGAGGGCTTATCTATTTTTATACTCAATGAAAAATTTTTTTAAAATACTTACTGCTCAGTTATTAACAATAATAATTGTATTAGTACTTATTGAAATGGTTGGGCAAATATATGCTCGCTTCCATCCCGGTTATGAAACTCTATCGGCGATACCTGATTCAATGATCGGTTGGAGGCTGGCCCCCAATTTAAAATATACTTATACAGGTGGCCATTGGTACGCCCATGAATTTAGCGCCAAGATCAAGAACAATGCTTTAGGGTTTCGAGATTTTAATAGAAAAAGGGTTAAACCACCTAACACTAAAAGAATTGCCTTGCTAGGAGATTCCTTAGTGCAGGCAGAACAAGTCGCATTTCAAAATACTCCAGGGCAAGTTTTAGAGCAACTCTTAAATAACATTTCGCTTAATAGACAAAGTCAAAATTTTGAAGTTTTGAATTTTGGTATTGGGGGCATCGGCATCGGGCAAAGTTTATTAGTTTATCGCCAATACGCTCGGGTATTTAATCCCGATTTTGTATTCTTATTCATCTTTATAGATGATATCTATAGGACCATTGCCCCTTTTTCTTCTATCACTAACACAATTAAAAAAGAGCAACAATTGGCAATCCGTCCGGTTTTTAATATAGGACCAAAAGGCATGCAAAATGATTTCAAATCTTTATTAAAAATTCTAAATTTCGCTGATTTCCACCAATTTTTAACCGAACTTAAAGCGCAGAAAATTAAGCTTGGAAAATACTCCCCACTAAAAAAAGATGAATATATAAAATTGGAAAAAACCTTAATAGAACGAATCACAAATGAAAAGATTGCCCAAATTTCTGAAAAACTGTACAAATCAGACCTATTACTAATATTACCGCCACAAAAAAATTACGAAGAGTTTGGACGTTTACAGGGGGAGGTGATTGCAAGAGAGTTTGGTGAAGATAGGACAAAGATTAGAGAGCGTAAAATTTTTCTGCTGGATATTTGGAGAAAATTTAAATTTGGCTTAAACAAACTAAATGGAATGTTTAAAACCGATTTTGATACGGAAGAAGAATTTAACAAGTTAATTAAAAACTACGCGCCAAGAATTCAAAATGATATTTTTTCAGGCAGTCAAGACTACCCTAATTTTGAAAGAGTTGTTTTTATAAACTTAAAGATACTGGAAACCATGAATAGGGACATCACAAAGGAAGGTAAAAAATTTATAATTGTTGACGCATCATCACACCTCGCTAACCATGGAAATTTACCCGCAAAACTTTTCTCTACAATTCTTAGCAAATACTGCGAGGTAAATAAAATTGGATACATTCCCTTGCACCAGCCCTTAGACGAATCAGTAAGAAATGGTAATAAAACAACTTGGAAAACCGACAGCCATTTTAACGAAAATGGATATAGAATCTTTGGAGAGGCCATGTTTAAATGGATTACAGATGGGAAGAACAATCTAAATATTTACAATTAATTTTATTAAAATTAATTAACTTTTTCCAAACAGTAAATGAAGATTTAGAAAATGCGGGGCCCACTTCGACAGCAAGTTTTGATTATAAAAACCAAAAGTCGCTATAGAGATTAAAATTTGTTTCAACCGATCTCTCACGCTGAAAACAGGGCTTCGATTCCCCTTCGGACTACTTGTTATTATTAGATTTATATTTTTTTACTTTTCAAAGATTTTTCCCTCTATATATTATCCTAATAATCAAAAGGCTTTAATTTATATACTAATACTACATAGACTTTCGTGATACGGACCAAATAAAATAAATATAAAATGCCTCTTAACTTTTGACTTTTTTTAGTCCAAAATAACTGACTGTAGGCACTACTAATAAGGATTCTTTTTTTCAGAATAACAAGGCTAAGTGAAACATCCATGAGTTTGTCATCCGATTCAAATTGCATTCCAAGGGGCAACCTTCAAGGTTTTAAAACCTATTTTAAAAACGATATCCTTTCCGGATTCTTAGTTTTTCTTATTGCATTACCTCTGTGTTTGGGAATTGCCCTTGCTTCAGGATATCCTGCGGTTGCAGGCATCTTTACAGCAATTGTTGGTGGCTTGATTGCCACCTTCCTTAGCAATTCTGAACTTACCATTAAGGGACCTGCTGCTGGCCTAATCGTAATTGCATTAGGCTGTGTTCAGGAATTCGGTTTTACGGGGGGGGAGGACCTCGAGAAGGATTTTCAAGCCTATCGCTTGGCACTGGGTGTTGGAGTTGTTGCGGGGGTATATCAAATAATACTAGGACTATTTCGCGTAGGAATCCTTGTCAAACTTTTTCCTTCAGCAGCGATCCATGGTTTACTAGCCTCTATTGGAATTATCATTATCTCAAAACAGTTTCCTGTACTAATGGGTTTAAGTCCTCAAGGGAATCCTTTGGAATTACTCGCTAACATCCCTTATTTTATAATAAACATGAACCCCAAAATAGCATTAATTGGAATATTAAGTATGACCATTGTCTTAAGTTATGGCTATATTAAAAACCCTAAATTAAAACTTATTCCTGCCCCTATGCTGATGTTACTCATAATTGTTCCTATGGAAGCATTTTTTGGAATTGGAGTAGACGGTTCTTATACCTTCAATAATCAAGTTTTCGAATTAGGCCGAAATTTTTTAGTCAATGTTCCAAATAATTTATTTAATGCCGTGACGCTTCCTGATTTTTCAGGAATAACAACCGAAACCGGAATTAAATATACTGTTCTTTTTGCGATCATTGGAAGTTTGGAGAGCATTTTAAGTGCAAAGGCTATAGATGCGATTGACCCGTGGAATCGAAAAACGAATCTGGACCGAGACCTGTTAGCCACCGGCATAGCGAACACCTTTTCAGCTTTCATTGGCGGATTACCGATGATTTCAGAAATTGTCCGAAGTAAGGCCAACATCGATAATGGAGCCAAAACACGGTTTGCGAACTTTTATCATGGGATGTTTTTACTAATATGTGTTGCCTTGATCCCGGGGGTTATAAATCAAATCCCTCTGGCCGCTCTAGCAGCACTATTAGTTATAACAGGGTATCGCCTAGCCTCTCCTCATGAGTTTCTCTCAATATATCG
This sequence comes from Nitrosomonadaceae bacterium, assembly GCA_002721545.1. Lineage (GTDB taxonomy): Bacteria > Pseudomonadota > Gammaproteobacteria > Burkholderiales > Nitrosomonadaceae > BJGV01. The sequence continues at coordinate 13,243 of PBKR01000020.1, forward strand.
TGAGGGAATAGACCAATTCATTATTTTTGTATCGACCATTTTAGGTGTATTAGCAACCGATCTATTGAAAGGGTTGGCCATCGGGATTGGAGTCAAGATCATTATCCACTTTATTCGTGGGGGTTCCATCTTTACTTTGAATGCCAAAATTATCCCGGAAAGGGATAAATCAATTACTATTTTCTTACGTGGTTCCGTTATTTTTAGTTCGTGGATTCCTTTAAAAAAACACCTCCAGCGTTTTTATGAACTTGAAAAGATGGTCACCCTAGATATCACAGAAACAAAAATGATAGATCGCAGGGTGATGTTAAAAATTGAAGAATGGCAGGAGAAGTTTAAAGAAAAAGGTGTTAATTTGGTAGTGAAATCCAGATACTCATCCATTGATGAATAATTTTAGAGCCAGGTGTGTATTCGGGGATAATATTCCCTTGGATCCATTCCGGTTTTTATTCTGACTTTTCTTTTTGCAAGCGATCCAAAAGCCTGTTGAAACTCTGGCTTAGGGAACCCACCTCACCTTGGCAATTCACTGGCAGACGTTTTTCTGTAATATTTCCATGCGCAAGTTCATCTGCCATATAGCAAACTTCCAGGATCGGCTCGCTTATCGTGCGTGCAATGTTGGCTGCCAAAACCCCGCTAATTAAAACAGCCGAAAAAAACAATGCTACAAGGAGAACAATCAAATAATGAGTTTTTTGGGAAATTTCTTTGACATCATTTTCCAGGAGTTTCTCCTGACCTGAAGTCAAATCTTTCAGGATTCCCTTAATTCGAAAAGCTACGGGCGCAGCCTCTGTCTTCAAATAGTAATTGGCCAGATTCCATTTCTCTCCAGAACGAATACGAATAATTTCTTTCAATAAAGGACCGAACTCATTCACTTTCGTCTGCAGAAATTCAATATTTTTTAACTGCTCTTTATTAAAACTTTTTAAACTCTTCTTTAACTCTTGCATGTAATCGGAATTTTTTCTCCAATTCTCTAAGGACTCTTTTTTGAATTCTTCCTCGCCGGACAATAAAAATTCATCCGCTCTTTCCAGAGATAGACTGATTGTGGTTTCTATGTTGGCGAGAAGTTCTATCAGTCGTTTATTTTTTACGGAGTTGTTGTCTTTCATACCCAGATGGATCATATTGGAGAGGGTATCTACAATAAATTTTTCTAGGGGTTCAGCCTGGCTAAATAAAATCTTTTGCGCAGGGGAATTTTCCGAGCTTTTAGCTATATCCTCAATCTTCTTTTGAGCCGCTTTAAAGATATTGATTTCTGCCTCAATTAATTTTAACCGGGTTTTATTTTCTAGATCTACCCATTTTGGAGCAAGATCATGCATTAAAGTCAGGGAGGGGTTTATTTGGTCTTCCCAGGCTATAGATCGTTCTTTCTTGAATTTTGGATCACCCAGGAGAATCCATCCACGCAGGGAAGCCAATGAATGGTTTATGCCGTTCAACATCATAAGACTGGCATGAGCCGTAGGGGTTCGAAGTTCGACAACTCTCTTAGTAACTATTTCCATGGTTTTGACCTGCTGAATAACCAGTAAAATCACGCCCATCAAAATAAATACGATCACTCCAAACCCCAACCCTACTTTTTTTCCAATCGTCATATCTTTAAAATTAACCATCTCAACTCCCGAATATAGAAACTCTTAAAATCACCACACTCCGATTTTTTTAACACTTCCTATGTGAAAAACAAACGGGAGTGGAAACTACTTTTTTAAATTAATTTATACATTCTAATATAACAAAACTTAAAACCTTGACCGAGTGGATAGTTTAACCTATCGCTATCTTTTTTCATAGGAAGCAATTTCTCATTACAAGATGGCTATTAGGTCAACCCTAACTAAGTCAATGCATATGACAACCTTGGAGCTATTATGTTTAATTGAAAAATAACTGGGGAAGCAATTAATTATTTTAAAGAAGTAATTATAATTCGGCCTAGCTTCACCGCAGCGCAAAAAAACCTTCAAACGGCTCTTAGTCCTATAAGTGCCTAAGAGCTTTTCTGAAAAATTTGAATTAAAAAGTTTCTTCACTAATGCTCAACTCTAAAATGTAAAATTGGAATAAAATCTAGCCGTAACTAGGGGGTTCGTTTCCTATTGGAGCTATTTTTTCAATAACTTAATCGTAGCCAAATTATTTTTTATTAAAACTTATAGTTTGGTATGTTTTAATATCAACAACAATTCCTATATCCCTATCTTTATGAGCAGGCAAATTTGATCGGAGTAAAGCTTTAATGAATAAAAGCATTTTTTTTACTAGATCTAAAAGACTCGAAGCTGATTTTTATTTTTCATCATCAGAACGCCTAACTCTTTTGTCAGTGAATGAAAGCGTTTATGATTTACTTGGTTATGATACAAACAGTTTTCTTAACGAAAGTCTAAAAATACAAAACCTAATTCATAAGGATGACCAAGACATTTCAGAAATTATATTTTCGACTGAAAACACACCAAAATTTAATGAGGGTTATGTAAAGAGTTTTAATTTAAGAATGCGGCGCAAGAATGGTTCAATAATATGTTTAAGGGCTATTTGTAAAAAAGAATTCATAAGTCCAGAAACCGGTCCCACTTTGCACTTACTTCTTCAAGATGGTAAAAGCTTATGGAAAAAGCAAGGCCATGGAGATTTCACAACAGAATTCACATCAATGATGGAAAATACAAATGATTATATTTATTTTAAAGACCGCAATCATGTTTTTACCGGTGCCAGTCAAACTCTAGTTAATCTTACTGACCCGTCTGAACATTGGAAGGATTTGCTTGGTAAAACAGATTACGATGTTTTTCCGGAAGAATATGCTGATCGTTATTACAGTCTAGAAAAACAAGTATTTGCCGGTATTCCTGTCGCACATCGAATACAAGAAACACTCGACAATGACGGGAAAAAAGGCTGGGTAGATAATCGTAAATACCCAATATTCGGGGAACAAAAAGAGATTATTGGCTTATTTGGTATCGCCCGGATAGTCACCGAATCAAAAGAGGCACAGGAATCCCTTAAACTCAGCCAAAAGAAATTATTAGAAGCAAATATAAAAAATGAGCAGATTCTTAATGCTACAGGAGAAGGAATTTATGGTTTGGATTTAAATGGGCGCACTACTTTTGCTAATCCGGCTGCCGAAAAAATGCTGGGGTATTCATTTGATGAGATGAAAGAAAAATCCCAGCATGATTTAATACACCACACCAAAGCGGATGGATCTCCTAATAAAAAAGAGGACTGCAAAATCTACAATACATTTGCAACTGGCAAGATTGAGAATGCCAATAATGAATTGTTTTGGAGAAAAGATGGAACAAGTTTTCCTGTGGAGTACATCACTAACCCAATAATAGAAAATAATGAAATAAAAGGCTCCGTTGTATCTTTCAAGGATATCTCTAAACGCCTTGAGGCTGAAGAGTCGCTCACATTAAGCGAAAATAAGTTTAGAGCAGTATTTGAAAAATCTCCTTTAGGAATTGCATTGATCGACTCAATGACAGGCCAAATATTTGAGTCAAATCCTCGGTTTAATGAAATCGCTGGGATGAACTTATTTAAAAGACCAGTTTTAAACTGGTTTAACCTTACCCATCCAGATGATTTAAATGAAGATCAAGAAAAATTAACTGCTTTAAATAAGGGCAAGCTAAAAAGCTATAACCTAGTTAAACGTTATGTCAAGCCAGATGGGTCATTAGGTTGGCTTAATAAGACGGTGACCTCCATTACAGTTGCAGGTAAAAATCGACCTACGAATCTAGCTATAGTGGAGGACATTACCGAAAAGAAGAACAATGAAGAAAAGTTAAAAAAATATCAAGATCACCTCGAAGATGAGATTAATAAACGTACCGTAGAACTAAAAAATAGTCTTCTAAGGTTCAAAAGTTACTTTGAATTGCCACTGATAGGTGTTGCCATCACTTCACCTCAAAAAGGATGGTTAGAGGTCAATCAAAAATTATGTGATCTTTTAGGTTATAGCCAGGAGGAATTGTTCAGCATGGATTGGGCCCAATTAACACATCCAGATGATTTAGCGGCTGATGATGAACGGTTTAATAAGGTTTTATCAGGTGAAATTGAAGGGTATTGTTTGAACAAACGGTTCATACGAAAAGACAACTTTATTGTCTACACTGAAATTTCGGTGCGTTGTGTACGCAAATCAAATGGAAACATCGATTATTTTGTGGCTCTAATTAATGATATATCAGAACGAATTCAAGCTGAGAAAAAGGTTAAGGAAACACAAGAACAATTAATCCACTCAGAAAAGCTTTCAACTCTAGGCAGGTTTGCAGGCTCCGTAGCGCATGAGTTTAACAATCCTCTTTTTGGCCTTATCAGTTTAGTTGAGCAATTAGGTGAGCAACTAGAAGATGAAAAACGCAAAATATTTTCAGAATTAGCACAAAAGGAGTGTTGGCGGATGGCAGGGATGATAAAAAACCTTCAAAGTTTTTATCAGCCAACAGAAAACAATTTTTCCCCCGTTTCGATTGATAGATTAATCGAAGAAATTCTTTTAATCGCTGGAAAGGCTTTAAAAGAAAAAGGAATTAAAGTTAAAAAAGATTATAATATAAAAACATATATTTTTGATGGAATAGAGGACCAAATAAAGCAAGTTCTACTAAATGTATTTCAAAACGCCATAGATAGTATTGAAGCAAACTGCGATGGATGTATAACGCTAACCTTAACCCAAACTAAAAATAATTTTGTTTTGAAAATAAGTGATACAGGCTCAGGAATAGAGAAAAAAAATATGAATATGATTTTTGATCCTTTTTTTTCAACTAAAGGTAAGGAAGGTACAGGATTAGGACTTTCAGTTAGTTATGGAATTATCAAAAAACATGGTGGTGATATTACTATTGACAGTCAATTAGGTATAGGTTCAGTGATCACTTTGGCTTTGCCAACAAAAAGAAAAGTATAATGGATCAAAAGGCGTCAATCTTGATTGTCGATGACGAGGAGTCCATCCGAATCTCCCTTAAAAGTTTATTTGAAAAGGAAAACTATAAGGCTGAAACTGCCGATAGTGCCTCTATAGCGTTAGAAAAACTCGACAAATCGAATTATGATCTTATTCTTACAGATATAATGATGGAGGAAGAAACAGGAATTGATTTATTAAAAGCTATAAATAAAAATTATTCGAACACAGCGGTTTTATTAATGACTGGGTATGCCAGCATGGATACAGCTATAGAAGCTGTCCGCCTGGGAGCTTTGGACTACCTTATCAAACCCATATCGAAGGAAACATTATTATTTAATATTGGCCGATGTTTAGAAATAAATAGAATAAAGAAAAATCAAAACTCTACAAATGCCCCTGAAAATTTTTTAACGATTTTACCGCAAACAAAAAACTTGACTCAAAAGGAAATAATAGTATACAGGCATCTTATTGCCGGAATGCCAAACAAATCTATTGCAGAAGAATTAAACGTCACGCTCCCCACTGTCAAATTTCATCTTAAAAATATTTATAAAAAATTTGGCATTAAAGGAAGAGCAGGGATATTGAAAATTATTTCTGAATGTAGGATGTGACTGCCCTTTAATTCCTTATCAGGCCCCACATCATTAATTGGCAAACTATCTTTTCTTAAAAAACGTACAACCCCACATTTTACTTATAAAAACTCCTGTTTTTACTATAAATTAAAATATGTGCTTGGGCTGATTAAAGTTCTCTAACTAAAATAAACTGGCAATGAAATTTTTCACTATATTATATTTCCTATTATTTTTACTCTTTACCACAATCAATCTTAGCTCGGCAAATGAAGGTTGCTTAGAAAAAAATAAGAATAAAATAAAGGTTGAAGCATGGCTTTCCAAAAAATATGAGAAAAAATTTCTAGATATACAGAAAGAATTTTTGGAGATGGGCAACACTAAAGTCGGTCTTTTTATATACCCGGCAGAAAATCCTTCTAGAGTAGTAGCGATAGGACGCTGCGTCCCTGTTTATCTTGCTCAATATTTTCTTAAAAAAGCCAAAAAATATTCTTTAGGAACCACGCACCTGGTTAACCAGAGGCTGATATCAGAAAACTGGTTTGGAATGGGAACTTCTATGTTTGGGAAAAACTCTATGAGTCCCATTACTTCTCAGCAACTTACCATGTTAATGGATGAAGCTTTAGATAACGAATCTTTTCAAAAGATGTACAGGTCACTCACAGTACAAAATAAAAAA
>PBKR01000021.1 GCA_002721545.1 Nitrosomonadaceae bacterium
ACACCTACGCAGCGGGATAACGCGCCTATTATTTATGAAAAAGGAAACATTATCCTTCGCGCTCTTCCACATAAACCCCGCAATATACAAAAAGGAAAACTTTTCACGCTAAAAAATGGAAAAAAAATGGGTATCACCTACTCCAATGCAATAACGCCAAGTGTTTTTCTCGATCCCTTATTCTTTGGAAGGGGTATTGCCTCTGGAGATTTCAATAACGATGGGTGGGACGACTTTACCATTGCAACCGACAATGGATTCGAGCTTTACCAGAATCTTTATGGAAAAAGTTTTAAGAAAATTTTCAGTCACGTCACCGAACTGAAAAATAAACAAACCATTAACATTGCAATGGTCGATTTGAATAATGATGGCTGGTTAGACATTTTTCTTACCACCCTTAACGAAGGAAACTATACCGTATTAAATCCTATTCCAGCTAAGGGAGCAATAACTGTAAAAAAAGTTCCCAATGGGGGTGCATTTTTAACCAGTGCTTCAGCCTTTGCCGACATCGATGATGATAGTTACCCGGATATCATTAATGGTAATTATTTTTTGGGAATTTTAACTCGCAAGCCCATCAAACAAGCCACAAATCAGTTGGTGTTTAATAACAATCTTGATTTTAAAATCCAGGATATGGAAGGCATTCCCGGTCAAACCCACTCTGTCCTGCTTTCAGACTTTAATCTTGATGGGCAACCCGATCTTGCGGTTGGAAACGACTACCGTGTTGCCGATACTTATTATCTTGGCCAGAAAAAGGGCCAATTTAATAAAATACGGAACCAAGACAAGGTGATCCCCCTCACCACCCAGAACACCATGAGCATCGATACCGGGGATATTAACAACGATCTTATTCCAGAGATTTATCTGGCCAATATAGGGATGTCAAGAGGACTGGATGTCGTTTCAAACATTTTCGGTGACACCATGCAAAATGTGGGATTGGATTTTTGCGAATCAGGAAAAAGTGTGCTGGATAAAAAATCCTGCTATCAACTAGTTAAACTGGCTACCCTGCTGAACCCGGAGAAACAGGATATCACTGAGAAATGTACACTGTTAGGTGAAGCTAAAAAGGTTCAAGAGTGCATGGTCATGCGTATGGTCCTTGTCGCCTCAACTCGTAAAGACCCGTCCCTTTGCAAAAAAATTTCCGAGCCATTCATGCTTAACAACCTGGTCTGTAATAAATTCTTTGAAGCGCAGCAACTCAAACTTTCAACCGATGATGAAATTCCCATGCAGACCCAGTTTAATCTGCTTTTGTCTGGGCAAACCGACCACACCTTTAAAGACATCTCAAAGCAAACCGGGATCGCTACGGCAGAATGGAGTTGGAACGCACGTTTTGCAGATCTTGATAACGATCAATGGCAAGACCTTTACGTGGTCAATGGTGTACCCATCACGCAAGAGTTTGCAGCTAATAATTTCTTTCACAACCAGAATGGTCAAACCTTTAAATCAGCCGAGAAGGAATTCGGATTGGATGACTATGACCACAGTTCATCTTATATCTATATTGATATTGATCGGGACGGGGATTTAGATATTATCGCAAATACTTTGTATGGCTCCTTCAAGGTGTATACTAACAATGAAACGAAAAATAATAGTGTGACTTTTAAGCTTCATGATGAAAAAGGGAATCGGTTCTGTTTAGGATGTAAATTAATCATTCACTACGGAAAAAATGGAGAAAAACACCAGTTTCGTGAAATAAAAAGTGGGGGCGGCTTTCATTCCTATGACGCTCCTGAAGCACATTTTGGTTTAAGTGAATTCAATACCGTAAAAAAAATCGAGATAGTTTGGTCAACGGGAGAAAAAACTTTTTTGGAAGGTAACTTCTCCGTGAATCATGAGTACCTCATTCAAAGAAAATCTTGAAGTTTACCCATGGTTAAATGGCCAATGCCATTTCAATAAAATAATATGAAAAAAATTATTGGGCTTTTTATTATTCTAGGTGTGATCGGGGTCACTTTTTGGCAACGGGCAAACGACGAAGAGCGAATGCATGCGGATGATTATTTGCAATTGGGAATTGAACACGGAGTTGCCGGTAAACACGAAGATGCCATCGAGGCATTTAAGAAAGCCATCCAAGAAAACCCGAACTACTCATCCGCTTATTTGAGTTTGGGTAACGCATATGGTAATACAGGGCGCTACAAGGAATCGATAGCGGCCTACAAAGAAGGAATTCAGATCGATCCGAGACATCCGGAGGTGCCGCAAATGGAAATGAATATTGCATCTATCGCCCATAAAATGAATGATAAAAAAACAGCGGTTCTTTATTCTCAAAAAGCCATTCAGTCTTTTACCGACCGCAACAATTTGGCGGGGGTGACCCAAGCCGCATCCCAATTGAGGATGATTGAAAAAAATACACCTTAAAAAATAAACATATGTCACTTTGGTTATTAGTCGGATTAGGGGGTTTTGTTGGTGCTGTTTTACGCTATTGGATCAGTGGTTGGATTCAAAGCGGGTTTATTACCTTCCCGTTTGGAACTCTGGCAGTAAATTTTCTGGGTAGCCTGGTATTATCCCTTATAATGTACGCCTCCCAATACCGGGGATTCTTGGGCGAAGAGGCGAGAATATTCCTTGCTGTTGGAGTACTGGGTTCTTTTACCACGATGTCTACATTTAGTTTTGAGTCAATGAAACTACTAGAGCAAAGTGAGCATATGATGTTTGGGCTCAACATTGTCGGTACCGTGTGCCTGTGTTTAGTGGCTATCTATTTGGGTAAAGTTTTAGTTCTTGGTATGGGCGTGAAGTAAAGGTCTGTAATAAAGGTAGAGGAACATAATTTTCATAACTCAATAGCGTGCGCCTGTAGCTCAGCTGGATAGAGCAACGGACTTCTAATCCGTAGGTCGCAGGTTCGAATCCTGCCAGGCGTGCCATAAATCAAGGGGGTTGCGAGGGTTGCAATCCCTTGTTATTGCTTAAACACTCCTTTTCTCCCTAAATGGGTATCCTTTAAGAAAAAATTTCTAATGATTGATCTTTTTAAAATAGACCGTTTCAGTAATCTATTAGAACGACTTCTTTGTAAAATGAGCAATGTAAGTTTATCGGCCTTCCTTGGGAGATTCATGCCGTTGAGACGTAGAAGTATTTTTTGCAAACGGTTGGTCAGACGTCCATTCTTTGTTGAAATAAAGATCTCGCATTAGCCGCAAATATCCTTTAATAACATTTATCAAGGACGGATAAGAAATTGCTTTCGAATCCCCCGCCCCCCTCATTCCCAGACAATAAGGAACCTCCGCGAACAAATAACCTCTTTTTACGGATCTGATTAAAATATCAGTCTGAAAAAAAAAACTCTGATTTCTGTTGCTCAATTCTTCCAAGACTGATTTTCGATAGAGTATAGTTCCGTTGGTATAGTTGAAGTTGACTAAAAAAGTTGTGTTTATGATAAATCGATATACATAGGAAAGGGCAGAGCGCCACCAGGGACGCACCTGAGGGTTGAATACAAATGGGATAACCATATCCACATGGCTTAACAAATTTAAATAACGGATTATTTCATCAGGATCGTTTTCGCCATCGCCAGGTAGCATACAAATAGTTTCATTCTCAGAATGATCTACACCATCCCAAAATGCAGCCCCAATACCCTGCGGTGAAGTATGAGAAATCATCTTTACTCGTTGGTCTTTCCTACAGATTTCTTCAATAATTTGGGGTGTCTTATCTCTACTTCCATCATTTATCACAATGATTTCGCCATTGATGTTGAAATTATCAAAGGATTGCAATGTTTCATTTATAGCACCAAAAATATTGGCTTCTTCATCTAGTGCGGGCATGACAATGCTTAATGACAGTGACTTATTCATGGGTCTGTTGGCTATTCATTAGAGGGTGTGCTAAAAATCCAATGTCAAATAAATGGTGTAATGTTAACTACTGGGTGCTAAGAGAATTGTTGTTGAGAAGAAACAGGTATGAAATAGAACTATTCTTGATTGATAGTAGACCATTTCAGCCAAGGAGCACGACCTTCGACTTCATCTCTTTCAACAGATTCATTTGCTAGTCGCTCTTCCTGAACATCAGCGCGTAAATGCTGAGGGTCGATTTCGGGGGCCTTCGAGCGACTAAATGAGCGCTCTGTAACTTTAATATCCTTAGGAGGTTTAATTGGATTTCCCCTTCGAATCAAGGAGAAAACGAAATCTCCTATACGACAAGGTAAAAAAGAAAAAAGAAGATTAGTTCCTAAAACGACAGTCATCCCAAATAGCATCCCAAATTCTTTAGGTTTTAAGTACCACTGTGGTGGAAGAGCAATCCATCCCACCCCTTTGTCCCTCATTAGAATTTTTTTAACAACTTTCCATTGAAAATAAGCTTTAAGGTTATGTTTTATTATGTCCCGTTTTAACTCAAACTCTGTGGTTCCCTCAGGAACATAAGGCAAAGGCGTAGTTGAAAAAATACTTCTCGTAATGGAAAGGGTGCTATTACAGTTTAACCACCCTGGCGTAATATGAAGTGTTCCGGACTTTTTGGCTGTCTCATAGAGGGGGGTTCCAGGATAAGGGATAAGGTTATTAAATTTAATGTAGCCTACATTAACTTTTTGGGTGATCGCGTAAGTTTCCTCTCTATCCTTTTTGGTTTCTCCCGGAAATCCATAGATCATAAAAAGAGAAACTTTAAATCCATATTTTTTACAACGTTCAATAGCTTCGAGATGCTGTTGAACGGTTTGTCCTTTTTGTGCTTCAGCTGCTATCCGCTCGACTCCCGTTTCCATTCCAAGGCCAATGGTTTTGAAGTTTGCCTTTTTCATTGCAGGCAAAATATCTTCATAAACATTGTCAGCTCGAGTTTGAACGGCAAAACTACACTTTTTATGTAGCCCCGACGCAATTATACCATCGCATAGATCCAATACCCTTTTCTTATTTACACTGAATATATCGTCGTAAAAAGTGATGCTTTTTTGGTTGTATTTATTGATTAGTACATCTAAGTTTTTAATTATCCGTTTAGTTGAATGCCAGCGATAGGTAAACCCCGTAAGCAGTCTCTGACTGCAATAAGTGCATTTATAAGGGCAACCACGTGCGCCCGTTAAAAAACCCATGTCGTAGCGCGGGTGTTCGAATAGTTCATATGGAAAAATGGGCACATCATCAAGGTTTTCTATCAAATCATTATCAGGGTTTGAAATCACAGTATTACTTTCATTTAAATAACTTATCCCTTTTATATTTTTCCAATCTTTGCCCTCCCGCAATGCGAAATAAAGCTCCCTAAGAGTCTCTTCCCCTTCTCCGCGCACTACAATATCGGCAACACCCATTTCCAAAGGTTCACTAGGAAGCGTAGTCACATGAACATTACCCAAAATCACAATGCTGTCAGGTTCTATATCTTTGATCATTCTTGCAATTTCATAAGCTCGCCCTGCTTGCGACGTCAAAACGGTAATACCTACGACCAACGGACGGTCAAGCCCTTCCAACTTTTGTCGTATATTTTCAGGGGTAATTTTTTCAATTTCCTCATCTAGCACCCTAATGTTTTTTACACCCCATTTTCTTAAATAGGCTGATAGAACGCCAAGGGCTACAGGAATACCCACAGGAATATATCTGGATAATATTCCACCGAATCTTTCATTAGCGGGATTTATAAAAAGCATTTATTTAACCTAAAATTTATTTATCTATATTTATTACATACAAACTTTATACCAAAAAAACATAAAAGACGTTTAACTTTCGTTATCTTAACATTTTAAACGAATTTTAAACATTCTGTTACATAAAATTAAGAGTGGTAATTAAAATCTTCTGAGGTCATTTGCTAATGTAAGAAAAAAAGCTGAGACGTTATGGACATGACCGTAAATACAAGTAAGTTTTGAGATTAGGCTAATTTGTAAGATCATTATTGAATTAAGGTTATAAAAATAATTATTAACCCTTGCAACAATAGCCCTTTTTCCTCAAAGATGTTGATTCTATGATTCAAAGGGGCTAGGATATAGCCTGGGTATGTAGGGTCAAACATTAAAAATAAGAAATACTTTAATAGTATGAAAGAAAACATATGAAAAATAATGATAAACCTGAAGATAATCGATTTGGTTTTAAAGCCAAAACAGATATTCCTGATGGTGCGCCGTTGGTCGAAAATCCCGGACATAAACTAAGAACTTCCAATGTGATCGTTGATAGAAAGGTTCTTGCCGATCAGGAAAAACAGGTCTTAAAAAATCGGTTGAGCTCCGAAGAGCTTTTAAAGAAAAGTGGAGGAAGAGCTGAGTTGGTAGAATCTGAAGACGGGATTGGCATAATTCGTCGCGGTTCTATGTGGCCCAAAGCTAAAGGGAGCCAAGACGAAACAAACGATAAGGAGGTTCCTCCGACTTTTGAAACCATGGAAAAAGCTCCAAATTTATTTACAGGTCCTAGTTATCGTAATAAATCCGAAAAGTACCGATTGGATGGGCATAAAATGCTGCACCATTTAGATCGAGTAAAGGCTTGGCAGGATGGGGAAAGGTTTGCTCCTATTCATATTGATATGGGACTTACAAAGTACTGCAATACAGCATGTTTGTATTGTTATGCGGTTGTGCAAAATATGACAAAAGGAACGCAGATTGCGGAAGATGCGCTTCTTAGGTATATCGAGGATTGTGGAAAATTAGGAGTCCGTTCCATTGCTTACGATGGGGATGGTGAGCCTACTCTTAATCCAGCCCTGTATGACGCCACTGTTTTAGCAAAAAAGCTGGGTGTTGACACATCCATGGCAACCAATGGAATTTTGCTGGATATGGATCGTGCTCATGATCTTCTCCGTGACATGACTTGGTTGCGCATCAATCTCTCGGCTGGTACCGGAGAGGGTTTCAAACGGGTTCACCAATCAACACCAGAAAATTTTGACTTGTTGATAGAAAAGGTTCGCGAGCTTGTTCGAATGAAAAAAGAAAATGGCTACAAATGTACTATTGGCCTCCAAATGGTTTTAATTCCAGAATGCTATGACCAAGTGATTCTTGAGGCAAAGCTTGGAGCAGAGTTGGGAGTAGATTATTTTGTAGTCAAACAATGCTCTGATTCTGAGTACAAGGAAATTGGTGTTAATTATGATGACTATCTAACAATTCAGGAGACGCTTGAAGAAGCTGAGACTTATTCAAATGAAGATTATTTGGTTAAGGTTAAATGGAATAAGCTTATGGCTTCAAAAGAGACAGAAGTCTATAAAAATGGTTTCCGCAAATACGATGTTTGCCATGGAACGGCTTTCTTGTTGCAGATTTCAGGAAATGGGAAAATTTACCCGTGTGGCCCGTTTTTTAATAAAGAAAGGTTCTATATAGGTGACATTCATGAACAATCTTTTTATGATATCGTTATGGGTGACAGATACTGGGAAGTTCACGCGGATATTGTGAAATCGGTAGATGTTCATAAGGATTGTGCCATCGGTTGCAGGCAGGATTATGTCAATAAATTTTTATGGGATGTCAAAAATCCACCCGAGCATGAAAATTTTATATAGCAAATAAATTTTCTGCACCCGGCAACCAAAGCAATTACTCCTATCCTTAAAGGAACTTTCGGTTAAACCCCTTAAAGATTATCAAAAACCTCCCTGCACACTAGTCATGAACTATATTTACCAAGGAACAGGAGTGGGCGAAAAGAGAAGTAGTACGACCTCAGAGTTGATATCCATTTTCTACAACATATGGGATACGGCCTTTCCTTTCGAACGGACATTCCAAAAACGAACACGGATAATCAGCGGATGAAATTCTCGAGGAACCTCCATCTAATGATTCTTGGGGCAGCCTTGGGGGTCTATAGCTTAATATATTTTCACAGAGTATTAGCCCCAGGCTGGATACCAGTGGCAGACGCTCCTAATCTATTGGGTCATTTCGCCTATCAATTTTCCAGTTTTTCCCGTGGCGAATACCCGCTCTGGAATCCCACCGTCATGGCTGGAGAGCCAATATATATATTTCAGGCTCTTATGGTCGGAAATCCAATTGTAAATCTTGTTATCCTTACTTCGATTTTTTTTGGCGTCAGTAATATTGTTCTAAGTTATGCCATTTACATTTACATTTTAATCCTGCTGTATGTTATTGGAATTTTCCTGCTAGTTTTTGCGTGGACAAATGACCGCGCATCGGCTTGCTTTGCGGCTCTGCTGGCATTGTTTTCATCTACGGTCTTTTACCATACTTACCAAAGCGCGTACCTGATTATATTGCATTCGATACCATGGATACTTTACAGTCTGACTTTATATTTCCAAAAGCGAGAATTCAAATACATTATATGTTTGATACTGGCTGTTTGTGACGGACTATATTCATATGAATTTGTGCTAGCCCTGCCCTATTTATTTTTCCTTGCTCTCATGGGAATGGTTTTTTACAACAAAAATATTAGCCTGAAAAAACTCAAAGAAATAAGCTTGTCTCATAGTAGTGTTCTGATCCTTGCATTGGTTTTGGCAACTCTTCCGCAGGCTACGATGTTTTATGAGATAAAAAGCGAATTGTTACCAACTGCCACCCGTGTGAATGAGGAAGGTTTCCGCATAACAAATGACTATTCTATTGACTTCAAACTCTTGAACAAGCGGAAGCCGGAATCCTTTCTGACAGGCGAAAACTGTTGGTTGGCTTTGTTTACAGGCGCTTATTTCAAACCTCACAACCGACCGTTAATGGAAATGCATAACACCATTAAATATTATATTGGTCCTGTATCGGTTCCATTCATTTTCGTTGCTTTGTTTTCATTGAGTCGGAAGGCATGGTGCGTTTTTTTTGCGGGAATCCTGGTTTCGTTACTTGGGGCTGATAAATTTCCGGTTAATTTTATTTTTGACCTGCCTGTTTTTAAGGGCATGCGAAATATTTATTTCCTCCATCAATATTTTGAATTTTCGCTAATTATTTTAGCTGCTTTTGGCTTAAATACGCTGACCCATAAACCTTCGAAACTCCTGCAAAAAGCATTTGTTTGGGTTTCTATTGTTTTCTTTTTGGCATGTTTTAGCTTGCCCTTACTTTTCCCAATATTATTCCCGGAAAAGGGAAGCCTTATTTCGAAGGATTATACCTATAGTTCGTTCGCTCTGGCTTGTATAGTCATGTTGTCTCTGGTGCTTTTGCAAAAAATTAAAAGTAAAATATCCTGCACGGCTTGGACCACCTCCATATTAGCCATTACTATAACAGTCGGGTTTTTGGCAAATGCGTTAATATTAAAAAACTACGGGCGTTTGAAGGGCATGATAGCCAAGGATCATAACCTGCTCAGCCTCAGAAACAGAACAGATCATTCTTTAAAGTTCAGGTTTGAACGGCCGAGTAAAATGGACGAGGCAAACCCAAAGGGCTTTTTTGCCAAAAAACCGATTATTAACGGAACCGATTTTCGATTGTCTCATTATTCAAATGCTACGATGACGGATAATTCATACAATCATCCGTTACAGAATAGCAATTTCCCGATGACAAGGAGATTCTTCCTTTTTAGAGAAATTATCGGGAATGAATTGTTTCTATCAAAAAAGTTTTTTCTGTTTTCGCGGGTTTTTGTTTCTGACAACAAAAAGGATATGAGTTTGTTCCTAAAACAGCCGGGTCTCCTGGCGGAGTTCTTTGATAAGGGAATAGGTCTGTCCGATGAAACTGAAAAGGTTATCAGCCTAGGTAAAATTGATTTAAACAGGTTGACTGACTTGCCAAATGCGCCGCTAAATTCTGATTTAAATATAAAGGTGCAGGAATATAATGCCAACAGTATGCATTTTAGAGTTTCCACTAAATCAACAGGGTTGTTTGTCTATACGGATCTCTGGGACAAGAATTGGCGTGTAGAGGTGGATGGAAATCCGATGCCCTTAAGAAAGGTTTTCTTTACTTTTAAAGGAGTAGAATTAGAACCGGGTACGCATGACGTACGATTCGTTTTTAAAAGCAAAGTTGAGTACTTGCTGATCGCGATGAATGCGCTTTTTCTATTTTTTACAATTACACTTCTAAGTATGACTGTATTTCCCAGAAAATATAAAACATCCCCCGGCACAAATTTATTCGGGTAGATCATTTTATCGTTTATAGATTCTGTTCTGGTCAATCATACTCGCTTTTTTTTCCCAAGAAAAGTTGTTTCAAAGCTACCATGCATTTTGCAGCGAATAAAACGATAGGCTTGCCAACGTAGTATTTCCCATTTAAGAATACGATTTGTCCGCTAGCTAGAAGCCTTTTCAGTCTTATTTGAATCATACTTTTAGCATTATACCTTTCTAAAATTTCCGAAATGGTTAAGCCATTGGCTGATTTGTAAATATCACGAACAAGCCGAATTCGTCTGGCAGTCAGACAAAGGTTGATAAAATGAAAATAGCAATAACTCAAGGAACCAAATATTAACAAGTTGGCTATTGTAATTGGGCAAATATCTGCAGCGGGTTGGAAATACTCCGTAAAAGAATAGGAATGTAAGAGGATGAGGGTGATTAATCCAGTAATAAATCCAACGTACTCGGATTTCAACAACCCAAAATTAGAATTCATCCTGAATATAAGGATTTGGGAGGTAACATTTATCAAAAAACTGAAAAGCGGAAGCATCAAATTAAACCAATTTGCATTCATCCTTGAGTATTTATCCTCCTTGAGCAGTAAGGTTTAGCAGTTTTCGATAAGAGTTAAAAACCCTAGCCAATAGAATTCCTTTGGACGTTAATCGGTATTTATCCCCTTTTAAATAGGCAATTTTGTCGTGAACCAGATCATTTACCCTCGGTAGAATTAAAATATCATCGGTATTAGACCGCTCGAATTCTGCTCTTTTAAGACCAGCCCCCCCTGCATTATGTATAGCCAGAATTATTATTAAGGAAGGGCTGTCAACCTCTACTGCAGAATAGGTGATGAGATAGGCAAGTGTGAAGGATATAAAAAACAGACTGACGTGAAGGTATTCGGAAAGACCTTGAGGGGGGAGGATATTCAGTGCCTGAAATTCAAGCCCGGCGACCCAGATTATAAAGAGACCCCCGAAAAAAGTGCCAGAAAAAATTTGAAGAAGGGTTTTGGATTGCCTGTCAGGAAGGCGGATTTTCCAGATAATCAATTGGAGAAAAAAAGCCCCCACAAATAAAGCAAGGCTCCAAAAAAGAACTCTCATGAAATTTCCATGTAATACATACCGACCACGAACCTTTAAAAACCCACAAACCCTTTTTTAAATCTTCTACCATTCTTGCCCATTGTATCATAACGGCCCATCTACCAATTTATATCAAAACCTGGAACTCTAATTTGTGTTTCATTACCTGCCTCACGCTTGGTTTCTTGAGTAGTCGACTCGCGGATGCCTTCGCACTTGTAATTTGAATCATCCCGACATAAGAGCATGTATCGCTCTTATCAGTACGGCAATCTTCCCCTCATTGCATCACTTGTCAGCCTTGGATCCAGCTTGAACGAGCATGTATCGCTATTCGTACAGAACGTCTCGTATAGTTGTTGCGTTTCGATCCACGCGTCTTGTAATTCATAAAAACCGGGGTTGCACTCGCGCGGCGTTGGCGCGCATCGTTTACCCCCGCCCTTCTGGGGATATTTCCCCAAGGCTGTAGCTAGTTTCGCTATACATGGTTCAAAATCTTGACCATCATCACAGAATCTCATTGGGTCTTTTGGTGCCTCTGGAATCTTTTCTTTATCATTATTACTAGCTACTGCGTCTCCTGGTTGTTCCAATATTAGTTGGTTCAATTTTGCTTTAGCATCGTTAAGAATCCTGACTTCTTCATCCTTTCTGGCTTTCAAAGATGCCAAGTTTTCGTCCGTATTTGCTAATTGCTCTTGCAATGCAGCCCGTGCCCTATCGGCTGTCATCAATTCCGTGTTAACGAGTTCTAAACGCTGTTGCGCGTCTTGCACTGCCTGCTCTGCTATTGCAAGCTCTGATGTCCGCTGTTCTGCTTCCTGCTGTACAGCCTGTTCCGCTGCCTGTAGAGCCGCCGTGGCTGATGCCAATGCATCTTGGGCAGCAGCTAGCTGCCGTTCCGCCGCTCCTTTTGCCTCCTCTACTTCTGCCAATGTGGCTTGGGCGTTATTCAACTGCTGTTCCAGTCCCTGTCTTGCTGCCGTTGCTCTTGCTAATTCAGTCTGGGCCAGAGACTGTCCCGTTTGTGCTTCTGCTGACAACACAAAATATAAAGTGGTAAAAATAGAAAAGATAATTAAGAAAAATGATGATCGTATAAATAATCGCATGATCTTTCCTTCCAAAGTTTGTATCTTCAATAAGCTAGAATCTCCATCTGGCCCCCTGCCGGGGTATCTATTTATTGAACCTTCCAGTTAGCGCACGGTACGTCGGCTACCATTTGCATACCCATAATCTCCTCCCTCGCCCATATTCACATATCCTTTAGGACTTACTCCCGCCTCAATAGTCACTTCGCTTATTGTAGGGCGTGCTTTTGCCATTTTCTCGCCGTCTGCAGTCGTCTCATTAAACAAGAAATGGATGCTCTTGCCTTCTATGGGTTCAAATTCCATTCGAGTAAAACCAAACTGGTCAAAAATAATCTGACCCACAAATGTATATTTATCTGGCTGATTTTGCATCTCGAAACCCTGGTTTCCGGTTCCCCCTGACGCTGACACGTATACATCCACGGTTCCACCATAACCATGGGCCCCCCTCATTGATGCTGCTCTAAAAACTGAGAGCTCAGCTTTAGTTGCTCTGAAACTTATTGCTATTTGTTTTGGGCACTGCCAAATAGTTTCGGGATCACCATCAACGGCACTTGCCATATTGCCTCGATTAGCACAATAGTTTCGCGTTTTGCCTACACTCCTAACCCCCGAAGTATCCAGCAAACGTCCAACACCCTCAGTAAAAGGTGTAATCGTTTTAAAGCCACCCACTGGTTCAAGTACTATTTTTGTGGGTTCATTCGATGGCGGCCCTCCAACTGGCCCTCTGCCAGGACATCTATTTATTGTTCCGTCTGGTTGACGACAACCTTCGATGATTTCCAACTCGGCAATGTCCACCGCGCCATCGATTGACTTGATTAATACGAATCTACCTTCCGCCTTTATAGGATAAAATTTAGTCTCACCGGGCTGCACCCCAAAGCCCAAGTAAATTTCTGCGGTTACGGGCCGTCCCCTATTGGCAGGGTCTATGGCCGGCCTATCCGGGTGCAGCGTGATTCTGGTTCGCCACTTGGGATCCCAAGATGGGCCGGTTTTAATTTTTATTGCGAAAACTGGCCGCTGCTCGGAAGGGCTCCCTTCAACAATATCCAACACGCCTCTAAATGGCTCGGCCGACGTAGCACCAGGGCATATTATTCGGAGTGGGATAGAACCTTGAATTGCATTGGTGGGCGAACACTGCTGTCCAGAGCCACCACTCACAGCCACAACGGCGGGTGTAATTCGTCTGCCAGGTTTTAATGGTAACGATCCTGAACCCGTCCCAGCATCAACAGTACTATCCTGAATGTCTCCGACAAAACTCATTCCCGTAAGTTGTGCCACTTTGGCTTTAGCATCGTTAAGAATCCTGACTCCTTCATCCTGTCTGGCTTTCAAAGATGCCAACTTTGCTTCCGCATTTGCTATTTGATCTTGCAATGCAATCAGCGTCCTGTCGGCGGTCATTACTTCCGTGTTAACGAGTTCTAACTGCTGTTGTGCGTCTTGCACTGCCTGCTCTGCTATTGCAAGATCTGCCGTCCGCTGCTCTGTTTCTTGCTGTACGGCTTGTTTCGCGGCCTGTAGAGCCGCCGCGGCTGATGCCAATGCATCTTGGGCAGCAGCTAGCTGCCGTTCCGCCGCTCCTTTTGCCTCCTCTACTTTTGTCAATTTGGCTTGAGCATTCTTCAACTGCTGTTCCAGCTCCTGTCTTGCTGCCGTTGCTCTTGCTAATTCAGCCTGGGCGGGAGAACCACCTGGTCCTGTAACAGGAGAACCCGGCTGTGGTGTTGAACCTTCTTGCGCTATCAAATCACAAACCTGCTTGAATTCAGGACTATCTC
>PBKR01000022.1 GCA_002721545.1 Nitrosomonadaceae bacterium
AAGTAAAGAAGAGCTTGTGAAAGTGAAGAGTGAGCAGAGAAGTAAAGAAGAGCTTGTGAAAGTGAAGAGTGAGCAGAGAAGTAAAGAAGAGCTTGTGAAAGTGAAGAGTGAGCAGAGAAGTAAAAATGAAAAGCAAAGGGAATTAGAAAGGCAAAAAGAAATTGCCGGGCAAATAAAATTGAAGCAGGAAGAGCTGTTAGCGAAAAACGTGAAAAAGGAGGATGAGGGGATTGTTAATTACTTAAATGAAAAAATAGCTATTCGATTCAGTCTAATGCGATATGGTTTTAAATTAACTAATCGTACAGCAGGCTCGAGTGTTGACGAAAATATAATCTTTAAGGATTATAAGGAGTTATTTTTATATCTTCCAAGAGCTGTTCAGATTGGCTTTTTCTCCCCCTTCCCAAATTTGTGGGTAACGCCTGGAGTACAAACTGGATATTTAGGAAGAATTTTAGCAGGTTTGGAAACTTTACTAGTTTACCTGATTTTTATAGGTTTTTTTGTGGTTTTAACGCTGGAAAAGAAAATTCTGAAACCGGTAGCTCCTATCCTGATCATTGCTGGTATTGTTATCGTGTTGTTGGGGTTTGTGGTTTCCAATGTGGGAGCAATATATCGTATGCGGCAGGCGCTTTTTATTCCCTATTTTATAATTGGGGTATACGGATTGAATATGCTGTTCACTCGGGTCAGAAACTTTTTATCGAGGCACGAATACCGTAACCCCGTATAATTAGATATTTCCCAGAGGAAGTATCATTTCGGTTTGATTAGAGAACGCAAACTCTGATTATAAGTTGAAATAATAGGCGATGGATTTTAGATATTCTAGGAATACAGCTTTTTGCCCTGTTCTTAATTTCCACCATTCATTGGCCGGGACAGAAGGATCCGGTGCGGGATGCGTGATAAAATCCGCATCAAACCCGAGTTGTGAGATAGTTTTTTGATAGACTAAATTTGCTCGCCTGGTGTGGAAGGAAGAGGTCACAAGGATGAAATTCTTTATCTGGTGTTTTTTGAGAAGCTCTAAATTTGAAATGCTTTCACCTCGGGTGCTGACTTCTTTGTTGATAATCGAAGTGATGATATCGTTTGCTGGTACACCAAGTTTTACGGCATAAGTTTTCATCAGGCTAACTGTGAAGGTTTCTGGATAAAGTTTGTATCCACTGAAAACAATTTTCTTTCCGAACCCTTCGTGATAAAGCTTTGCTGCCGCTTTGATTCTGTTTCCAGTCCAGGATCCCGCTAGCACGACTATAGCCTCTGATTTGACCAAACGGTCTTCATGCATGAGGATTCTATGGGCCCCAATTAAAAGTGTTTCTGAAAAGATTGTACCTAATGCTAAAAATATTATTGTGGCAATTATTATCTTTATCTTCTTTTCTTTTTCCACCACCCAAGTTCTCCCAACTTTTTCAAAACAGGTATTGTTTAATAACATAATTCTTATCCAGAGTTACTAAATAGGACTTAAGAGACTATATTATAAAACTGGAATTTGGAATAACTTTTAGTTTGTGAGGATCAGCACTTGTAGATTGAACACGATCCTATGCTTGGGATATCATCAGCCATGTTTATTCTCAGCCTGTGCCGACGCAAAAAATATTTTAATGGCAATTTCGGACATTATCCTTGTACCCTTGTCCTTGTGGTTGGCATTTGTTTTGCGTTTGAGTGAATGGTTCTGGCCAATCCAAAAATGATAAAACTAATCGGGGCAGGCCAATTTTCTTATAGTAATATTGAGGTTTTGTGTGAAAATAATTACCAGCACAGCATGAACTTTTCTTCTATAATAAAATAGTAAAACCTTTTCCATAATAATGCAACTTTAAGGAAGCTTGATAGATTGCTCAAACCAGAAAGATTTTCAAAATGCTGATCAAGTCAGTCCTAAAAAGATACCCAACCGCCTATCGTTTGGGCCAGTCTGTTTACCCTTATCTCACCCTTGCAATCGCGGCCTTTCGGGGAAGAAGGGGCTGGCAGGAGCATATGCGATCAACTTGGTCCAGGCTACGTGGAGACGTCCTCATAAAAGGTCGTCCCATTAATATAACGATCGAACCGACAAATAGTTGCAACCTGCTGTGCCCAATCTGTGAAACGGGAGCTGGTATTCTGGACCGTGATGAAAAACACATGACTCTTGACCAATTCAAGGCCATTATTGGTAAGGTGGGGTTCTACACGAACACACTTATGTTTTATTTTATGGGTGAACCCTTTTTAAACAAACAATCTTACCAGATGATCCGCTACGCCAAGGATATGGGTATTCCATTTATAACGACTTGCACGAACGGTGATCCTGTAGATCCGGAAAAATTGATAGAATGTGGTCTGGATGAAGTAAACTTCCAGATCGGGGGAATGACCCAAAAAACCCATGAGATCTATCGAGTCAACAGCAATCTTAACCGCGTACTCACCGCCCTTAAAGAAACCATTCGTTTAAAGCGGCTTCGTAATTCAAGAATTCGCATTCTAAGTGGGTTTATTGCGATGAAGCATAATGAACACGAGATAGAATTATTTAAAGACCACATGGCCGAATTAGGCGTTGATGACACGACTGTAATCAATCCGTGTGTGCGTGACGTTGAACAGGGGAAAACTTTCCTTCCACAAAACAAAAATTACTGGGAATACGACACTGATGCATTTGAGAAAGGTGTCCTCACCCCAAAAATTCAACCCAACAACAAGTGCGACTGGATTTACTATTCACTCAGTATCCATGTGAATGGTGATGTTGTTCCTTGCTGCAGGGACCCAAAAGGCGAACAGGTAATGGGCAATTTATTAGCCCAGAATCTTGATGAAGTATGGAATAGTGATCGCTTCATCGCCTTCCGGAAACAATTGCATAAAGACCAGGGCCAGATAAACATTTGCAAATTGTGTTCCAGTTATCCGGCCAGTAAGGTTCACTGAGAGATTATTGTAAAACAGCGTATAGCTGTAAATTAAAGACTTCTCGTCTAAAGTTTAACTGCTTCTTTAAACGATACTTTCAATAAACTGACAAAAAAGTATTCCCGGCTGTTTAAAGCGAGTTACTCACCACAATTTATTAAAATTTTTAATGAAACCTTCTATCCTTTTTATTGTTCCTGCCGAATACGAGGCTCTCAAGGAAAAAGGCGTCGATTCTATGATTCTTGAGCGGGATGAAGATGGGTTTTTCGGTAAGGTTATCACCCTGCACCCCTGTTGTTCAAAAACACGCTCAATTTCATTAAACGAATGCCATGAAATATATGAAGTGGGGTTTGACTTAATCCCTGGCGGTGAGCATTGGCGTTTATCGATGTATGCACAGTATCCAGTGCAATTTTTTAGGGTAATCTGGAATGCTGTTAAACTTGTGAAGAAATATCGTATAAATTTAATACGGGCAAATGATCCTTTTTGGATGGGGTTATTTGGTTATTTAACTTCACGAATCTGCAGAATTCCTTTTTGTGTTTCTATTCACGCCGACTATGAAAAAAGAATGGCATTAGACAAAAGTATTTCGATTGTAAAAGTTTTCGGTTCCTATAAACTGGCCAAACGTCTTGCGCGATTTATACTGCCCAAGGCAGATCGGGTCATGCCCATCCGGGAAACACTTGGAGTGCAAGCCGTAGCGAACGGTGCGGATACTGAAAAAATCAGGGTTATACCACATGGCATAGATTTTTCCCCTTTCAGACTTTTTACAGCTCATAATATATTTGACCGTTTTGGTGTGGACCCTAGAAGGAAAATCATCAGTTTTGTCGGGCGCCTTACATCGGAGAATTATGTAAACGATATACTGGATATTGCCAGAAAACTGGAAGAAAAGCGCCAAGACTTCACAATAGTTATGGCGGGTGGTGGAAAAGAGGAAAGTAGAATCAAACATGAAGTATTTTCCGATGCTATCCTAAAAAGACATGTATTCCTTTTGGGATTTCAGCCCAAAGACATATGTTTTGATTTGCGTCGCGCCTCTGACGTGTCCTTATGCCTGATGGCTGGGTTTAGCTTGATTGAAGCCTGTGCCGCTGAACGTCCTGTTGTTTCCTACGATGTTGAATGGCATTACGAGCTTGTAAAAAATAATCAAACAGGTTTTCTCATTCCAGAACATGATGTGAATGGAGCAGTTGAAGCGTTGGATTGGCTTCTCGATCGCCCTGAGGAAAGTGAAGAGATGGGGAAGAAGGCAAAAGCTTTAGCATTTGAACATCATGATTTGAAATCTACATCTAAAATTAAAATTATGTGCTATTCAGAGATGCTTTCACAGAGGGAATAAAATTGACAGACTCTCATGATCCACTTTTCCAGGTTGACTCTAAGAACCCTTGGTATGTTGATGACCATTTTGTGAAATAATACAATCGACGCGGGTCCAGAGGTTTCATTGAACGCCGATGGAAAATATTTAAAAATGAAAATGAAGATTTTTATTAAATTAAAGTAACATCCTGAACTCCAACCAGGATCCTTACCGCAGGTTGTAGAGATAGAATCAATTTGCTGTCCCTCAATTATGTGGCACAGCTAAGATCGTGGAATGTATCGATTTGCGGTACAGAAAAAAACATAATCCCTAAGAAGGTTTTTCAACTTCCGGGCACCGAGGAAGTAACCCATGTGTGGAATTGCCGGCATTTTTTTATTAGATAGTGCCAATAAAGACAAGCTGAAATCTATCGAAAAAATGACAGAAGCCTTAACGCATCGTGGTCCTGATGATGAAGGTTTTTATTTCAACGATAAAATTGGTTTAGGGCACAGGCGACTTAGCATAATTGATCTTTCAGCTAATGCAAAGCAACCCATGTTCAATGAAGATTATTCACTTGTGTTGGTATTTAATGGGGAGATTTATAATTTTCAAGAACTTAGAAAAGATTTAATAAAAAAAGGGCATACGTTTAAAAGCCAAAGCGATAGTGAAGTTATATTACATTTGTACGAGGACCACCAAACAGACTGCACCAAATACCTTGAAGGAATGTTTGCGTTTGCCATTTACGATATACAACGTGAGAAATTATTCCTTGCACGTGACCGACTTGGCGAAAAACCCCTGTATTACTATAAAACCCGGAATGGATTTTATTTTTCATCGGAAATAAAATCATTCTTCATGTTGGACGATTTTGAAAAAAAAATATCTTCCGAAGGTCTTCATACATACTTTAATAATATTCAGATTCCCGCCCCACAAACAATTTTTCATGGTGTGAAAAAGATCCGGCCCGCACACGGGTTTCTTCTGGATTCAAGGGGTCATGAAATTGAAAAACCGTATTGGAAGGTTGACTGCACTAAAAAAACCAAACTATCCATCGGAGATGCTAAAGAGCAATTAAATTTATTAATGCTCGATTCTGTAAAAAAGATGCTGGTCAGCGATGTTCCCATAGGATTATTGCTTTCGGGAGGTGTTGATTCATCAATATTACTGGCTCTAGCAAATGAAACTGGCAGGCAAGACCTTAGCACTTTTACGGTGGGAAACAACTCAGAGGAATTAGAGGATGAAGAGTTTAAACGGGCCAAAAAGATCGCCTCCAAATTCAATTCTAAAAACTATACACACGACTTCGGGAAAATTGAATTTAACCAATTGGTTGAGGCTGCCAAGCTCTGTGATGAACCCATCGGATTCCTGGAAATTTTTTATATGTTCGGAATTTTTGGAAAAATCAAAGACCGTGCCAAAGTGGTACTTACCGGAAATGGGGCAGATGAGATTTTTGGAGGTTATGTTACATACAACAACGTAAAAAAATATTCTAATTTTACCAGCCATTTCAAATTTTTAATTCAACATTCCAACGCCCTAATGACTTCCACGGCTTCATCAATAAATAGTGCCGGTAACTGGAAAATATTAAAAAACCTTTTTTCTGTGGGATTAAAAAAGAGTAGGCCTGAAGGATTGGAGGGCAGTTTATTGTCAGAAGCCATGAGTCTGGTAACTTATGACAATGTATTGGATGCAAAACTTTTCATAGATCTTTTAGTTCGTTGCAATCACACTATTTCATCCATTCCAGATACCGGGGGAATGTATTATTCTGTTGAAGTAAGGTCACCCTTCCTGCATCATAAAATAATTGAATTTGCTGCTACTTTGCCAGCAAATTACAAAGTTCAAGATCATCGGAATCCTTTAACGAATAAATTCATATTAAAACAATTGGCATGTGACTACTTAAATAGTGAAGATGTGTATATTCAAAAATATGGCTATGGCTATTTTATCAACTCCTACACTTTGATGAAAACAACATGGAAAAATAATATTGAGGACACCATTTTCGATTCAATAATTCTGAAGGCGGGTTATTTTAATGAAGGATTTGTCAGGGATATTTGGTTACGATTTTTAAATGATACATTGAATTTCAGGGAACGATTGATTTTTGCCAGATTTGTTATATTTTGTGTTTGGTATAAATATAAATTTTCAATTTTATAGGACAGATATCTAGTGTGGATTTAGTGGCTACTTTGATTTTTCATCCTGTGAAATTTGGACTGAAAACTTTTATCATGAGTTGTTAGTTGAAGATAAATCGAAAAATCCGTTGGTTTAAAAAGTAAGGAAAGAATGCAAAGCTTTGTCCTAAGGCATACAGGGTCGCCCCAAGTGCTCGACTATGAGTTTTCTGGCGGTCGTAAAGTTGTTCAATGGCCGCAAGAAGATGGTGCTCAGCTTGGTATGGCGGGTGCGTGGAACTTTCTCTTTCGTCTCGGTGCGTCTCCTAGCACGGTAGACGAGAGTAGTCTCCCTGTTCCCAGAGAAGGGGATGTGCTATATGTCACTGCAGACGTAAAGTTTGTCGAGAAAACTGAAAAGGCTTTGCAAGATTGGATGGCGGCTGGGGGGAGAATTGTAGCTAGCGGATGCCCAGAAGCCTGGCGTTTTGTTTTTCCGAAAAATGTGATTTTGGAAAGCGCAAGGCTTGTGAATTGCTATGCCGGTTTGGCATGGCTTCGAGATGGGTTGGAGCCGGAGTTGATCGCTCCACCTAATTGGACTTACCTGAGTATGCGGTTTGAAATGATGGGTGAATGGAAATGTATTGGCAGGCTTGCCGCTGTCAGTGGAGAACGTCAAACACCTAATCGAGCATTGGTTGAGCCAATCCAAAATGCTCCTGCCATGCTTTTTCGCAGAAACTTTTTTTATCTCAATGCTAGCCCTTTTGCTGCTTTGCAGTCTTGGTTGCAGGGACAAGAAGATTTACAACCTTGGTTGGCTTGGCGGCACCGGATATTCTGGTTGGACGAATATACCGCATTCCTTCATAGGGTTTTGCAAGAGTACCATTTATTGCCAGTGCAGGCAGAAGGTATTCCAGGCCTTGCACAGACAACCATCGTTTTCCGTCATGATCTGGATTATTCTCGCGACACTACATACCTTGAATTAGAAAATCAGGCTGGCTTGTCTGGGGTTCACGCGATTTTAAAGGACAGGAATACAGAATTTTGGGTGAATCTTTTAAAAACTAAGCCGAGACAAGAATCTGCATTTCATTTCAACACAGGGCATTATTCAAGGTTGCTGGAAGAGGTACGCCATAAACTTCTAAATTTACCTAAGCGACAGGTGCGTCCGAATAGAAAGGCAATAAAGGGAAATGGGTTGTTGAGTCAGGTGAGATGGGCGAAAAGAAATGGAATAGGCATAGAAACTTTGCATCGCCATATTTTTTTTATGTTTTATCCTGAATTGGTGGATGCCCTAGATATTGTTTATGAAAATGAACCTGAAGTTGTTGGCGGGAGTAGTTTTTTCAGTGGCGCGATATTGCGCTGGGGAATAAATGATGTAGATGGTATGCGAGGCAGTGTGGCAGATTTTACCGACCCTCAGTTTCCTTTTTGGTTTCCTTTTCGATTAGCCCATGCAGGTGCGGGCGGCCGAATGCTTAAAGGCTGGGAAAGTACATGCATGATGGAGGCAGAGCCGAGGCTAGTGGAACAAATGATAGATCACCATATTTCAGGGCTTCCACAAAAGGTAATGGTTCTTAATTATCACCCAGCACATGCAAATAATCAGACATTTGCCAAGAATGGTTGTGTTAGCTGGTTTCGTGAAATTCTTGATATGTGTAAACATCGAGGGGTAGAGGTCAGACCACTCGCCGAAGTTTACCGGATAATTAATGCGTCGCTATGAATATTCGTTTTATTTCCTTTGATAAAGTGCCGACTGAAATATGGTCTCAATTTGTTGATGAATGTGATGAATGCTGGGTTTATCACAAAGCAGAATTGATTAGGTTTAACCTGAGAGATTCCCGTTCTTTTGCTATTTACGAAAGAGATCAAATTATAGGAGTATGCGTACTTTATGTTAACAAGATTATGCTGGGAAAGGTGTTGGGTCCCCGAATGGGACCTGCTGGATTGGCTTTAAAAAAAAACATATCAAAAAAAATATACCCTTTAATTCTCGATCACTTGAAAAATTTGGCAAGGATTAATAATTGTCTGGCGATTCAGATGGAATTATGTCGTTTGGCAGAGTTAAATTCTGATAAAGATTACTTGTCCTCGTATTTAGGTGATCTGGGATTCTCTTTGGGCCAGAGATATTTTGGCACGGATTATTTGCCAAGCTTTACTATAATTTTTGATTTATCAAAAACCCTTGAAGAGATATCAAATGATTTTTCACGTTTAGTAAAAAGAAAATGTGCTCGATTTATTAAAAGAGAATATCAGTATGAATGCTTTGAAAAGGAAATTCCAATTCAAAGTTGGGAAGAGTTTATAACCAATCATAAGGCAACATTTAAATTAACAGGAGCAACTCCTTTTCCAGAGAAAACGCTCGCTTTCTTACGCGGCCTCGTGGAAAACAGGCTAGGGCTATTAATAAATGTATATGTTGAAGGTTCGTGTTGCGCTAGTCTCTATTTGATGATTTATAAAAGACGTGCTTTATTTTTTGCAAGTGGGGTTAAGTCTGAGTTTTATGATAGTGGGTGTCCTACCTTTATCCATCAATTGGCAATCACTGAATTAAAGACAAGAGGTGTCTCCTTTTTTGAAATAGGTTATTTTTTTCCATCCAAGGCTCTAGAGGGTACTAAGTTATATTCAATTGGCCAGTTCAAAAGAATGTTTGGAGGAGAACAAAAGCTAGCGCTTAGTGGGGAGCTGATTCTTAACGAATGGCTTTATTTTTTTCTTGTTATTCTGCCAGGTTATATTAGAAAAACGGCTCTTTATTTTTGGAAGAAACTGGGGTGATTGAATGGGAGGGGGTATTTTGTCTTTAAAAAAAATAGGACATTATCACAGCGGCAGAGTGCAAGAATCTAGCAATGCATTATATGCCAACGGGTATTCAATGGAAAAAAATGATGTTTTAGTTAAGAAAATTTATGACGAAATATTTATCGAAATAAACAGAATAGTTAATGTTTTGCCAACGGAAACTGTTCTTGATATAGGTTGTGGAACAGGGGAGCTTTTATCTCGCCTGAGTAATATTGCCAAAAATGTAATAGGGATTGATTTATCTGAAGAAATGGTAAAACTAGCAAGCCAAAAAAAACTAAACGTTATACTTTATAATGGCGGAACATTACCTTTTGATAAAGAAAAATTTGACTGCATTGTTGTTAATTCTGTTTTTGCGAATTTGCCTTCGCTTGAGATTGCCAGTCATCTAATTGAGGAGGCCCATCGCGTAGTGACGAAAAACGGTAGGATTCTTATCAGCGCAATCCACCACCCTGGAAAAACTGGAATGCCCACGCATGCCGGAAACTGGCGCACACATTTGAAAAAACTGTTAGGGCTCCAGCAACCTATTCACTATTATTCATACAAGTACTCTTTTTTTTTAAAAGAGTTCGATAAGCTTGACTTTTCACAAATCTCATATTTCCCATGCAAGATTCAGCATGAAAGTTTGCGCGGAAAATATCACGTGCTATTAAAAAATTGGAGATAAAGTGCTTTCCCTGTTGAGACAGTTGCTAAAAGATATACTGCAAAAGTTTGGCTTGAAGGTCGCGATTCTTTTTTTATTGATGATATTGGCTGGGTTGCTGGATGGATTGGGGATGATTTTGTTACTCCCCCTTTTTAATTTGATTGGTGTGACTACAAACGAAGTTGGACTTATTCATGTATTTATGGAAAGGCTTGTGTCATTTTTTGGGTTTTCTATGGATATTAAATCAGTTGTAGCATTTATTATCCTGGCTTTTTTAATACAGGCACTTTTAGTTATTACGAAAGATTGGCTAATGGCTCGAGTAGAAACAGTGTATGTGGATGAGTGGCGGTCTTGCTTAATGAAGCTTTTCTTGAATGCATCATGGCCTTTTTTTGTAAAGAATAAGTTAGGGAGTTTGGTTAACTTAATTGTTGTCCAAACTGAACAGGTCGGGCGAGCTTTTTTTGGGTTTGCTGAACTAATGGTCGCCATATTTATGGTAACCATTTATGTACTCTTATCCTTTATTATTTCTTGGGAGTTCACCTTTTTTCTAATAACTGCTTCTGCATTATTTTGGGTGATTTGTTTATTCCCGTTCGTAAAGCTCAGTTATAAATCGGGGACTAAATACACAGAATTTTTAGACACGATGCAAGTGATCGCAACAGATTATATTTCGAGTGCCAAATTAATTAAAGCTACTGGTACTGAAAAGACTGCGTTAAATAATTTCGGTAAAGCTTTGTATAAGGTTAAAGAAGAATATTTTAAAGCTACATTTTTCCCTCATGCTTTGAAAGTGCTAATGGAGTTTTCAGCAATTATTTTCTTATGCAGTTTTTTATTAATAGGGGTTAAATACCTTGGAGTCCAGGCTGGTGTAATATTAGTGTTGTTGGGAATATTTTTCCGTATGGTGCCAAAACTGTTTCATGCCTATTCTAGCCTTCAACTTCTGGGAAGGTTTCTTCCCTCTTTTGCGCGAATCAGTATGTACCAATGTAATGCAATCACCTCAAGTGAAAATTTGGATACAAGAGATGTTGCCACGCGCAAATTTTCTAAGAGCCTTGATATCAGCATCGATAAAGTGACGGTCAGTTATGACAAGAAAATAGTTTTGTCAAATTTTTCAGTAAAGATTCCACCTTATCAGACACTTGGTATCATAGGCGGGTCGGGAGCAGGCAAAACAACTCTAGTTGATTGCATTTTAGGATTAATCAAACCCGAGAGTGGGCAAATACGAATAAACGATATTGTTCTAGATGAGATTTCTTTATCTGAGTGGCGTCGTAGCATTGGGTATGTGACTCAAGAAACAGTTCTTTTCCACGATACCGTAGGCGCTAATATTAAATGGGGTAATGAAGACGTTTCAGATTCTGAATTATTTGATGCTGCAAAGAAAGCCTATGCACACGATTTTATTCAATCTTTGCCAAATGGATATGACACAATTGTGGGCGACAAAGGTGTTTGTTTGTCTGGGGGGCAAAGGCAACGCCTTGCTTTGGCAAGAGCCCTATTGGGACAACCAGCTTTACTGATTTTTGACGAGGCAACCAACTCTCTGGATTCTATATCTGAGAAAGAGGTGTTGGATGCTATTTATAGACTCAAAATGCATATCACTATTATTATGATTTCTCATCGCTTATCAACACTCAAAAATGCTGAAAAAATTATAGTGTTAGGTCAAGGTGGAATAGTTGATGAAGGAACGTGGCATGATCTTGAATCGCGCAGTGAACATATTTCCGAAGTTCTTAAAACTCCGGGTGGTTGACCGGATAATAAGTTTTGCCATTAATTGAAGGTTAGGTGTTGGGCATTTTTTGAAAATAATTCCTGCTGACTCTTAGAAAATATTCGTCCTAAGCCCTTCCTATTAATGTATAGACTCGCTTGTCCTTTGAGTATTTATAAATTTAGGTAAGTAATTATGGATAGTTTGTTTTATTTTGTTTTGCTATCAATCTTTTCTGTGGTTCTACGATTTTTGCCCCATTTGATTGGCCCGCATGGCGTGGGTATTGATCATTGGTTTTGGAAGGCATACATCGAAGAGTATAAAAAAAATAAATGCTTCCCACCTGTCATGCCGCAGTTTTTATTAGACCAGTATCAATGGTATCCCCCAGTATTTCCTTTATTTATGGCCAAACTCCCAAAAGCCCTTTTTGATCACTATGGCCATCTTATAGCGGTTTTTTTAGATTTTCTACGACTGGCTTTACTTATGTTAGCTGCGTATTTACTTACTGGCCGGGTCAATTCGTTAATTGGTGCTGGCGTGATCTATGCCCTTACACCGATTCTCATTAGTTACAATACTCAACTTAACCCGCGGGGCTTGGCTGCACTGTTTCTGGACATCATAGTCCTATTGCTGATCTGGTTGATCTGGCATGATGGTGTATTCTGGGGTTGGGGATTGATCGCATTGCTTTCTGGGTTGATTTTGCTTACGCATAAAATGACAACACAGTTATTC
This sequence comes from Nitrosomonadaceae bacterium, assembly GCA_002721545.1. Classification (GTDB taxonomy): domain Bacteria; phylum Pseudomonadota; class Gammaproteobacteria; order Burkholderiales; family Nitrosomonadaceae; genus BJGV01. The sequence continues at coordinate 12,480 of PBKR01000022.1, forward strand.
TGGTTTTTAAGTATTTCGTCAAGTGTTGTTTTCCTTAATTGGCACCTTTTGATACTGGTGCCCGTTTCAATTGTTTCCGCCTTGATTCTGAGTCGTGGTTTTTATCTCCAAGTTCTGCGTGCTCACTGGGATATTATTTCTTTTTGGAATAGAAACTGGCGTTGGTTGACAGCGCATCCCGTTCTGGAGTCGCCAATTTACGGTGCTCGGGGGTACGAGACACCGACCAAATATTTTCATTCCGGCATGCGTGGGTTTGTAAAGCGGATTAGTTATATCCTTGGCTTTAATCCTTGGGCGTGGGCAGTTTTTATTGCTTCGATATGGATGTACGGGGGCGATCCTATGCATACCAGTTTGACCATTGAAGATGCATGGATGGTGCAGTGGCTGGGTATGATTTTGTTTTTTATTCTTCTAACCACGTTTATTCCTCTTATGCGTTGTTTGGGAAATGGCTACCTTTATTCTTATAACGCGATTTTCCCGGCAGGACTGCTGGTTGCCATGATTTGGGGTGGGCTAAAGCATGGTAAGGTTGTGGAGGCCATTCTTTATGGGACATTTCTGGCTTGCCTGGTAGGTATTGGGTTATATTTTTGGAAGCTGAAACACAGTAAAACGCAGAAGGTGGATGCTGATATGGATCGCGCTATGCAATATTTAAAAAGTATGCCCGACGGAGTGGTTATGTGTTTTCCTCAGCACTGGCATGAGGTGGTGGCATATAAGGCTAATAAATCCGTTTTATGGGGGGCTCATGGGTTTGGCTTCAAGGCGATCGAACCAATTTTCCCTCGGATTTTAAAACCGATTGCAGAAATCGTTGCAGAGTATCAAGTGCAATACCTTTTCACTTTAGATGGGTATTTGCCCGAGCATTTTGTTAAGGAATTGCAGGTGGATTCGTTGTTTTCATTTGGGGATTATCGCTTGTATAGTCTTAAAAATAATTGATGCGATTAATTTGACCTGAAACAGTTTGAAGGAAATGCATATCAATGAGGTAGTTATAAATTTAAAGAATAAACGTTTGCTCGTAATCGGTGGAGCAGGATTGATAGGTTCGCATACGGTCGATGAATTGATTAAGGAAGATGTCGCCGAAATACGCATCCTTACCGTGCGCGACTCAGTTTCCCGATAGTGATTCAAAGTATCATATATTGCTAAATCGCTGAGGTAATATCTTCTCGTTAGTATCCACTTCTAACAGTTCCCCATACAAGCTGTTCATATAATAGTGAGGTTAGTCTGTGGTGCTGAACTTCCTCACGACTTTCATGAGTCAATGTTTTTTCTGTAACTTCATGGCAATAACAAGGGAACCCAAGGTAATTTCTGTGATCACTTTAAGGGGTTGATTTGTCCTATGTTTAACGATAAATAAGCCTGATTCTTCTAGATTGGAATTATGCCAACCTAATAGGTTGAGCATTTTGCTGTGGGCCACAATAACCTTGTTTTTTCCCTCCTCAGGCACTGTCTTGATAATATCCAATGCTCTATTTTTCGCGTTAGCTCTTGATTCATTTGTTCCTATATTGAAACTATGGACATATAGGTGATTGTCGATAATGTCTATGCGATCAAAAGCCAGTTGAGCGGTTTCAATTGTACGGCAAGTTGGGCTGGCATAAATTTTTCCAATAGGGATATTCATTTTTCTGAAAATTTCACCAAGGAGCCAGGCTTCTGTTTTGCCTTGAGAATTAAGGCAGCCTCCTTTGTATAAATTGGGGGGAATAACGATCTGGTCTGTTGTGGAAAGTTGATCAAAGGCGAGTATATTTTTTATCGTGTTGCGTGCGGAATGTCTTATGAAAATCGTATGACCTCCGCTTCGAAGACTGTTTATGATGTTAATATTTATATTTTTTGGGATGGCTGGTTTGGTGATCTGGTAAACGGTTTTTTTAATATTTCTTTTGATTTGACCTATTTGGTCTATCATCAAAATATAAGAGCCAAGAAACCCGGCTACACAAAACAAAAACCCGACAAATAAGTACAAGTATTTTTTTTGTTTGGCTGATAAGGGGAGAGCCACTAGTCTTCTCCTGAAATAGGGTTAATATAGACTGAATAGGGGTTTAATTTTATTTGAATCAGCCCTATTAGTCATTATCAGAAGCCAACGATTTAAAACCCATAAACTGGAAGGAAAGATTTTAGTGTTTTTTAGCTGAGTGGATTTCTCTCCAGTGCATTAGGAGAATTAGGGCAAATGGGGCCCAATAATCACCCGATCTTTCCACCCATTCCCATACATAGCCGTTGGGCACCCCGGAAATAGGATAAAGGGCTTCTGAGAAAGCTTTCCATACTGCGATAAGGATTAGCAGGTGACGCGCAGGTTTAAAAAAAACCACGACTCCCAAGGCAACTTGAAACCATCCGATTGCGAGCATGGCCGGGATCGTGAGATCTATTCCCACTGCAGCCCAATGTTGAATTAAATAATCCCTTTGATTGTTTTCATTAAGTATGAAAAACCCACCATGGCCAATCATTAAAAATGCGATCGCCAAACGTAAGACCAGTATTAATTGATCCACATTTTTCAAGTTTAACTTGGGCGGATCAAGCAGGGAAAACCAATCTTTGATAGAGCGAAAGTGAAGTCCGCAGTACACTGCCAGCGCCATGGGTGGGCCATAATTCCCACCCCTTTCAAAAAACTCAGCGAAACCTTGCCCAGTTAAGGGTCTAAGAAATGCCGTGAAAATACACCAGAAAACGGCATAAGCCCAAACGCAACGAGTGGGAACAAACAAGGTCGCCAAGGCTACCATTATATCCATTACTCCTATCAACGGCATGAGATAATATTTATAAACCATTTCAGGGCCTATTCCAAAAGGTTCATAAAAAGCAAGCCATGCCACTTTGCCTATCTTTCCATCATCAATAATAAACCCAAAAGAACCGTGCCCTAAAAAACATAAAGCGACTGCAATGCGCAGAAGCCAATAAACCTTCTCATCTATCGGCGCCTCGGTGTTGAATATATTTAGTAATCTGGTAATTTGTAAATTTCCGATATCTGTGGTTTTATGTTCATTAATATGCCTTAGGCGACAGGTAGAAGCAGGTTAAGTTCACAGGTGCCATAGGTTGGGAAGACTTTTTAATAAAAAGAATAGTTCGTGATGTGTTTGGTTTTTTTTCTAAGGAGAGTCCGCTTGTTGGCGGGTTTATAAGTTTGCGAATACTACTATGTGCCGAAGGAATTAGTATGAAGTTTGCTATCATATGAAAACGGTAATACCTCAAAGGATTAGCCGGGAATTGTGGGGTCATATCCAATTTAATGCTATCCAATATTTAACAGCATGACGCAACCCAATATCTTGTGTTAAGGTGAGATTCTTAATTTGTTTTGTTTGATAACAAAACTCGCAAAGTGATCCCCAGTGTTACGCATCTTAAGTTCATGGCAAACTCACCAAAATATTAACATGAGTTCTCGCTCAAGGGAAGTAAGAAGTGTTTTGTCTTCGCCAGAAATCTTATTGAGGAAGCAGATTGCGTGCTGAAATTAAACGGTAGGATTCTTATCGGCGCAATCCACCACCCTGGGAAAACTGGAATGCCCACGCATGCCGGAAGCTGGCGCATGCTTGTGAAGGAGTTACTGGGAATTAAACAGCCCATCCAGTATTTTTCATTTGGGGATTATCGCTTGTATAGTCTTAAAAATAATTGATGCGATTAATTTGACTTGAAACAGTTTGAAGGAAATGCATATCAATGAGGTAGTTATGAATTTAAAGAATAAACGTTTGCTCGTAATCGGTGGTGCAGGGTTGATAGGTTCGCATACGGTCGATGAATTGATTAAGGAAGATGTCGCCGAAATACGCATCTTTGATAACTTGAGTCGTGGTAGTGAAGAAAACATTGCTGAGGCCTTGAAAGATCCAAGAGTGAATATTTCCCCTCTGGGTGGAGAGTTGATGCAACGCGATATTCTTGATGCCTCTATGAAAGATATCGATGGAGTATTTCATTTTGCCGCTCTATGGTTATTGCAATGCTGGGAATACCCGCGATCTGCTTTTGATGTTAATATTGGTGGAACGTTTAACGTGTTGGAAGCGATGCTTAATAATGGCGTGAAACGTTTGGTTTACTCATCTTCAGCCTCGGTATATGGGAATGCTGTGGAAGAGCCTATGACTGAGAATCATCCTCACAACAACACCAATTTTTATGGGGCAACAAAAATTGCCGGTGAGCATATGTGCCGCTCTCTATACCATCGCTACAAGGGCACTGAAAAACGTTTTGATTATGTGGGATTGCGTTATATGAATGTTTATGGTGCCCGTCAGGATTATTATGGTGCGTATATTGCTGTTATCATGAAAATTCTAGATCGACTGGACAAGGGGTTGCCGCCGATTATTTATGGAGATGGATCACAGGCATATGACTTTATCAATGTTGTCGATTGCGCTCGGGCAAATGTATGCGCCATGAAAGCAGATGCCACAGACAAATTTTACAATGTAGGAAGAGGAGTCAGAACAACGATTAAAGAACTCGCAGAACTGTTGCTTGAGATAACTGGCTCCACTCAGGAAATTCAATACGAGCCCGCAGGTATGACCTTTGTCCAAAACCGAATTGGCTGTCCGGTAAAAGCCAGAGATGAGATTGGCTTTGAAGCTAAAATAGAACTTCGCGAGGGGCTCATTGACCTTGTCGAATGGAGAAAAAACCATAAGTCTGAGGTTGAAAAGAGACGTAACGAGGCAGGTATCAAGGAGTAACTTTGATGGAAAAGAGAAATATTGCCATCTCCCTACCAGCCACGGGTGAAGACGAGTGGCAGGCAGTTCGGGAAACCATTTTATCTGGCTGGCTGACGCAAGGCCCAAAAGTCGCTGAATTTGAAAAACGATTTGCCGAGCGTCATAAGGTCAATCATGCCCTTGCAGTAACCTCATGCACTACAGGTTTGCATCTAATATTAGCAGCTATGGAAATCGGTCCGGGAGATGAAGTCATCGTCCCTGCATTCACCTGGATTGCAACCGCAAACGTTGTTTTGCATTGTGGTGCCACTCCGGTTTTTGTAGATGTTTGTAAAAAAACCTTCAACATGGACCCCGCCCAGATTTTAAAAAAAGTTACTAAAAGAACAAAAGCAATCATCCCAGTTCATTTGTTTGGTCTTTGTGTCGATATAGATGATATTAAATCCATTATTCCAACGCATATAAAAATAATTGAAGATGCAGCCTGTGCCGTTGGTGCAAGTTATAATGGGAAATGGGCTGGAACTTTGGGAGATGCCGCTTCTTTTTCCTTCCATCCTCGTAAATCCATAACAACGGGTGAGGGGGGTATGATTACAACCAACAATACAAAATTAGCCCAACACATGAGCCAAATGCGAAATCACGGAGCTTCAATTGCTGAGGAACAACGTCATAAGGGTCAGAAACCTTATGTTTTGCCAGATTTTAATTTACTGGGTTTTAACTACCGTATGACGGACTTGCAGGGATCAGTTGGAATTAAACAGTTAGAAAAATTAGATCATTTTATTTCTGAAAGATCAAAATGGGCAAAATACTATAAGGAAAAGTTATCTGATATTAAATGGCTTTTTTTGCCAGACGAACCTGAAAATGGGAATCATGGTTGGCAGTCATATGTTATTAACTTAAGTCAAGAAAGTGCACCTGCCCCAAGAAATAAAATAATGAAAAAATTACAGGAGCAAGGCATAGCAACACGGCCAGGGACCCACGCTGTTCATATGTTGGGGTTGTATAAAGAAAAGTTTGATCTTCATTCAGATGACTTTCCAAACGCAAGAGATTGCAACAACAACGCAATGGCAATTCCTCTCCATAACCGAATGACCAAGGAAGACTATGACTATGTCGTTGGGGCATTCCATAAATTTTAAAGGCCATACACCCGTATGGCTCTATGACTATCTAGGAATACTAGAACCTAAGGAAGGTGATGAATTAGACCTCGCCGGTCAAAAATTTATCCAACGTAAGGGCATACTTCGAAACCAACTTCTTCTCTCCGAAAACCAGGCTCAAACCGAGAAAATTTTTGATTTCAAATGGAAAAAGGAAAATACTTTCGATTCCCAGGCTTCACTGTCTCGAATGCGGTTATGGTTGATAGAAAGGTATGGAGATATCTCAACGGCAGACTGGCTCATTGATCACGGTGAAAATCCAATTTTGATAGATGCAGGATGTGGTGCTGCAATGTCCACCCTGGAGCTTTTTGGTAATCTAATTCCAAAGGTTCGCTATCTTGGGGTTGATGTTTCTTCAGCAATTGATGTTGCTGCAAAACGTTTTGCAGAAAGAGGGCTTCAAGGAACTTTTATGCAGGCCGACATTAACAAACCTCCTCTTCCAATTAACTCAGTAGACCTGATTTTTTCAGAAGGGGCTCTTCATCACACTGATTCCACAAAAGAATCGCTTTTGTCACTCTCGCGGTGTCTAAAAAAGGGAGGACGAATCCTGTTCTATGTGTACCGAAAAAAAGGTCCGATTAGAGAGTTTACCGACGATTTGATTCGTGACCAACTACAAACGATGCAACCTCAGAAAGCCTGGGAAGCTGTGGAACCTCTTTCAAAGCTCGGCATAGCGCTTGGGGAACTGGATGCAGAAATAGAAATTCCTCAACCAATAGAACTGCTTGGCATTCCTGCAGGTCGTACTACAGTTCAGCGTTTGTTTTACTGGCACATTGCAAAAGCCTTTTACGATAACAACCTTAGTTTTGAAGAAATGAACCATATCAATTTTGACTGGTATGCACCTGCTAATGCCACCCGGCATACTCCAAAGGAAATTCAAGAATGGTGTAAAGAAGCCGGCCTGTTTATTGAACGCGAAGTGGTGGAAAATGCGGGGATCACCGTCATCGCTAAGAAAGTGAAATAACCTTCCCATGTGTGGAATTACTGGCTTAATTCATCTAGACCATTCCCCTGTCTCCAGCTCTGTAGTGAAGGATATGACGGATGCTCTTATTCACCGCGGACCGGACGATGAAGGCCAGTGGATCGAGGGTAATGTGGGAATCGGTCACCGCCGTTTATCCGTTATTGATCTGTCTCCGGCCGGGCGACAACCGATGGTCAGCAGCGATGATCGCTTTGTTCTTAGTTACAACGGTGAGGTCTATAATTTTATAGAACTACGAAAAGAACTAGAAAGTAAAGGTCATTGCTTCCGGTCACAAACAGACAGTGAAGTTGTCTTAAATGCATTGGTCGAGTGGAAAACCCAAGCATTGATACGTTTTAACGGAATGTTTGCTTTTGCTTTATGGGATCGGAAGGAGAGGAACTTACTGCTTGCCCGAGATCGTTACGGAATCAAACCCTTATACATAAGTCAGCAAGGTAATATTTTTTCTTTTGGCTCGGAACAAAAAGCGATCTTAAAGTCACCCGACTTTAAAAGAAAGCTGAATAAATCAGCACTTTTGGAATATTTTACATTCCAGAATATTTTTTCTGACATTACGCTGCTTGAAGATATTCAACTGCTGCCTCCAGGAAATTATGCAACCCTTGATCTTAAATCCAATAAGCCTCTGCTTAAATATACTCAATACTGGGATTACGATTTTTGCGAACCCTCAGAACCTGCCAATGACAAGGAATATCGGGAAGAGCTTGGCCGGCTCTTTGAGCAAGCGGTAAACCGACAACTTGTTGCAGATGTTGAACTGGGTAGCTATCTCAGTGGCGGAATGGACTCTGGCTCCGTCGCTGCCATTGCTGCAAAATCCTTCCCTAATCTAAAAACGTTTACCTGCGGGTTTGATCTCAGCTCCGCCTCCGGCATCGAATTGTCCTTTGATGAAAGGGAAAAAGCAGAAGCGATGTCTTACCACTTCAAAACCGAGCATTATGAGATGGTGCTCAAAGCCGGGGATATGGAACGGGTCTTACCCAAGTTAGCCTGGCACCTTGAAGAACCTCGGGTTGGGCAAAGTTACCCCAATTATTATGTGGCTCAACTCGCGCAAAAGTTTGTAAAGGTGGTCTTGAGTGGAACAGGTAGTGACGAGCTTTTCGGAGGCTATCCTTGGCGATATTATCGAGCCATGGCAAACGATAGTTTTGAGCAATACACCGAAAAGTATTACAACTATTGGCAACGTATGATGGATGACCGGCAGCTAAAAGATATTTTCTCCCCAATTTGGGATGAGGTGGGTAATATCTCTACTCGGGACATTTTTAAAAATGTTTTTAACAGTCACAAGGATGATTTGGAAACCCCTGAGGCTTACATCAATCACTCTCTATACTTTGAAGCAAAGACATTCTTGCATGGGTTGTTGGTAGTTGAAGATAAGCTAAGTATGGCTCACGGATTGGAAACCCGTCTGCCATTTTTGGACAATGACCTGGTAGATTTCGCCATGCGTTGTCCCGTAAAATTAAAGCTAAACAATTTAGCCGAAGAAATTAGAGTCAACGAGAATGAGCCCGGCAATAAACCCTATCAGTTTTTCCAGAAAACCCGTGATGGCAAGCAGATTCTGCGAGATGCCATGAAGTGCCATATCCCCGAAGTCGTAACCCGTGCTGAAAAACAGGGGTTTTCCGCTCCAGATGCTTCCTGGTTCAAAGGCGACAGTATAGAATTTGTAAAGCGCACACTATTAGAAGGTGATTCCAAAATTTATAGTTTCCTGGATAAGTCAACTGTCGAGAAACTGGTAAAGGAACACTTGAGTGGAACCGAAAATAGAAGGCTTTTAATTTGGTCACTACTAAATGTAGAACAATGGCTAAATGATGGTGGAATTAGCCTTAATTCACGAACATGAAAATAGTATTTGTGGGAGCTAGTAAATTTGGATTGCACTGCTTAAAGGAAATGATCTCCCTTCCAAAGTGCGAGCTAGTGGGATCCATAACCGTCCCCCAGACCTTTGCAATTTCTTACAGGCCTCAAGGAGTAAAAAATGTCTTATACGCAGATTTTAAAAGTTATTGTGACTTAAACAATTTAAATTGCCTTGTCATGACTCAAGGAATGAACGATAACCTTATCCTTGATTATATCCAATCCTTGTCACCTGATATGTTTATTGTGGTTGGTTGGTATCATATGCTACCAAAATCATGGCGAGATATTGCGCCGGCATATGGGCTGCATGCCTCTCTACTACCTGATTATAGTGGAGGCTCCCCTCTTGTTTGGGCTTTAATAAATGGGGAGACTGAAACGGGTATCACGCTTTTTAAATTAAATGAAGGTGTTGATAGCGGTGAAATTGTAGGCCAAAAACACACTGAAATTTTTCGGGAAGATACAATAGCGACTCTATATCAGCGGATTGAATCTTTGGGGGTAGGGCTACTGCTTGAAAGATTACCACATCTCATTGATGGGACTGCAAAACTTACTTCCCAAGATGAACGAAAACGTCGGGTTTATCCCCAACGCGGTCCTGAAGATGGTCAAATCAATTGGGATCATTCAGCAGAGCAAATTTACAATTTTATCCGCGCGCAAACAAAACCCTACCCTGGTGCTTTTTCCATGCATGAAAATCACAAAATCATTATCTGGACTAGCAGAATTAACAATAATAAAATCAATATATCTTTAACTCCAGGTGAAATAAAAAATATAGAGAACAAGATTATTGTAGGATGTGGAAAGGGATCACTGGAAATATTGGAAATAGCATTAAACGGTGTGGATATTCCCGCTTATACCTGGTGGTCTCAACAAATCGAAATAGCTGGGGATTATGGGTTTTCTTAAAAATGGTCAAGTTACTATTTTGACTTTCGAAAGTTAATGGATCTTGTGATGTTGCCCGTCATCCGAATGTGTACCGTTTGTCCTGGAAAATTTATTCATACTTGTTTGGCGATTACTACCTTCCGGAGTACCCCTAAGAGAAATTATGAGACGCAAATTAATAATCTTATCTGTTACGCTATTGTTGACTCTTGCAATAGGAGTGGTATTAAACATGAAAGTAACTACCAGCCAAGGTATAAATTTCCGTGTTTCAAATATCGAATTGCCTCTTTATCTTAAGGTGCTAAATTTTTTTGACCGGCATTTTAACTATATGTGGCTTGCAAAACGTATAACCCAAAACCTGGATACGAAAGAAGAAAAGGTGTTTAAGTTATTTCAATGGACTCATGAAACTATTCAGCGGCAACCTGCAGAATTACCAATAATGGATGACCATGTTTGGAACGTGTATGTGAGGGGTTACGGTGTGAGTGATAATTATCATGATTTATTCTCTACCCTTTGTAATTATATCGAGGCTCCAAGCTTTTTTCTTCATATTAAAGCCAAGAATCTTGTAAATACAATAGGATTATCGTTCGTTAAGATTGGAAACGATTGGATTGTTTTTGATCCCTATAGAGGGGTTTATTTTTTAAACAAATTGGGGGAATGGGCCACCCTTAAGGAAATTAATGAGCAAAACTGGAAACTGGCAAAATTAGGTTCCATAGAAATTTCAGACTCATTTTACACTCATTTTACAGGAGAAATTTCAGACTCATTTTACAGGCCTTATTTCGAGGCAATGCCAGACATAGAAGCTGTGAGTTTAACAAGATCTAACATCCAGTCTCCAATCAATCGCTTAAAATTCCAGCTTAAGCAATGGATCTTTGGCAGGGAAACTTTTGTTGGGCGAGCCGGTATTGTAACTAATTGAAATTATCGACTTTAAGTTGAAATGATGAGTGTTTGCATGGAAGAGACTAAAACACAGAAAAAGCAGAAGCTTCTGTTTTTGGTCACAGAAGACTGGTACTTTGTTTCTCATCGCTTGTCAATCGCTATAGCGGCTAGAGAGGCTGGCTATGAAGTTGCAGTAGCCACTCGGGTCGCGAAGCATGCAGATATTATCCAAAAAGCCGGCATCCGTTTGATCCCATTTGAATTGTCAAGACGTGCTGGTAACCCAATGTTGGAGTTTTGGGCTTTAGTTAAACTCTATCGTCGAGAAAAACCAGATATTGTGCATCATGTTGCGCTGAAGCTGGTGTTGTATGGGGCTTTGGCCGTTCGTTTTGCAAACATCTCGGCTCAGGTGAATGCAGTGACGGGATTGGGTTGGCTTTATATATCTAACAACCCTATTGTGCGATTCGGATGCCCGTTGATAACTTGGTTTCTTGCACACTTGTTAAATTTTAAGAATAGTAGAGTAATCGTTCAGAACCCTGATGATGAAGAATTGCTCGCGAAGGCAGGTGTTTTGCCATCTCGAATTCGTATGGTGCAAGGGGTGGGAGTCGACACGGATAAATTTTTGCCTGCCTCGGAGCTTAAAGGCCCGGTATGCGTGGTATTGGCAGCGCGGTTATTATGGGACAAGGGGGTAGGTGAGTTTGTTGATGCGGCACGTGATTTAAAACAAAAAGTGAACAATGTTCGTTTTATTTTGGTTGGGAATCCCGATCTTGATAACCCTGCGTCTATCCTTGAAGAAACAATTCGTGCTTGGGAAAAAGAAAATATTGTTGAATGGTGGGGTCACCATAAGGAAATGGTTCCTGTTTTCCACTCCGCGCATATTGTTTGTCTTCCTTCTTATAGGGAGGGTTTGCCAAAAGTGCTTATTGAAGCGGCCTCCTGCGGGCTTCCTATAGTTTCGACCGATGTTCCAGGTTGCCGGGAAATAGTTCGTGATGACTACAACGGAATTTTAGTACCCAAAAGTGACTCTGTTTCCCTTTCCAATGCATTACTCCGTCTTATAGAAGACCCTGATTTGCGAGCCAAAATGGGAAAGCGTGGTCGAGAACTTGTTCTTGATAAGTTTTCCTCAAAGCATGTCATTTTAAAAACTTTGAATATTTATAACGAATTCATCAAATGAAGGTGTTAGTCACTGGAGCATCAGGTTTTGTCGGTAGCGCATTGTGCGGAAACCTTATTGCGCGGAGATTGACGACAACAGGGATTGTAAGGCATTTTCCAGCAAACCCTTTGCCGGGGGTCGATTACCAAATTGTCTCAGGTTTTAGCAAAAGCAAATTCTGGAAGGAAATTCTTGTTGGGGTGGATGTGGTTGTTCATTGTGCTGCCCGCGCACATGTAATGCGTGACTCAGAAAAGGATCCTTTAGCAGTATATCGAGAAGTGAATGTAGAAGGGACTCGTAATCTGGCTGAACAGGCTGCGAGTTGCGGAATAAAAAGGTTTATCTATATAAGTAGTATAAAGGTAAATGGGGAAGAAACGAGTGAGCACCCTTTTAAGGCCGATGATATCCCTGCTCCAGAAGACTCTTATGGTATTAGCAAGTGGGAGGCCGAACAAGTATTGCAAAAAATTGCCTATGACAGCAAGCTCGAAATAGTAATCATTAGGCCCCCCTTAGTTTACGGGCCCGAAGTCCGAGCGAATTTCCTCAAACTAATGAAACTTGTTAAATCGGGCTTGCCGTTGCCTTTTGGGGCGATTCATAATAGTAGAAGCTTCGTTGCTTTGGATAACCTGGTGGATCTTATATTAATTTGTTTGGATCACCCTGCTGCAATTAATCAAACCTTTTTAGTCAGCGACGGGGATGATTTGTCAACTGCGGAATTGTTGCGTCGGACGGCAAAAGCCTTTGGAAAATCTTCGCGATTGATACCTGTTCCAGTATTTTTACTGAGAACGGCAGCATTACTGCTTGGAAAAACGGATTTTGCTCAACGCTTATGCGGATCTCTGCAGATAGATATTAGTAAGGCTAAGCAGTTGCTCGGATGGACACCTAAAGTTTCAGTGGATGACGCACTGCTTAAAACAACGAAACATTTCCTGAAAAACAATGAAAGAAATTAGCATGAAACGTTGCTTTGATTTAGTGTTAGCGTTAATCGCATCTTTTATTTTAATTATTCCAATTACTGTAATAGCGCTGGTTTTAATGATGACTTCCAAAGGAAGCATTACTTTTTGGTCTGACAGAGTTGGGCAAAATAATAAAATCTTTAGAATGCCTAAATTTAGAACCATGAAACTTGGAACCCCTATTGTCGCATCCCATTCACTCAATGATGCCAAACAATATGTGACACCTGTAGGCGTCTTTCTAAGAAAAACCAGTTTGGATGAGTTGCCTCAGTTATGGAGTATTCTAAAGGGGCATATGAGTTTTGTAGGTCCTCGCCCGGCTTTGTTCAATCAAGATGATCTGATTAAATTGCGCACTGAAAAAGGAATCCACAAGCTAGTCCCTGGATTAACCGGATGGGCGCAAGTGAATGGTCGTGATGAGTTGCCTATATCTTTTAAGGTGGATTTGGATTTCGAGTATGTTGAGCGCCAGTCCATTTTTTTTGATATGTATGTTCTGTGGTTAACATTTATAAGGGTTGTGGTTGGTAAAGGAGTGTCGCATTAGTTATAAGGAATCTATGATGAAATGTTTAAAGATTATGGCCTGCCCCCCCGAAAACTGATCCATTTAATCAGGGCAGGCCACTATTTCTCTTCATTTAGGTTTAATTATCAGGGGGAAAGTGTCTTTCAAGGATGAGTATAATAATTCTATATGCTAGCAGTTTTGGTTAAAATCAATTTGCTAAGCTGCAAATGCGGAAACTGGATTGCAGCCCATTTTACTTGGTTGCAATGTTAAAGGGATTAAGCTTTGATAATTTTTTTAGATTTTATTTTGCCGCAAGCATTTCGCGTGTCTACCACAATTTTGGATTGTTCGACAATAGCTTCGTAATCGTAGGATGAATGGTCAGTTAAGATGATGGTTAAATCGTATTGCCCCAGATTTTCCAGCGGCGCACTTTTTTTTCCTATAAACTGCTTGTATTCACGTACAGGCATTATCTCGGGAATATGGGGGTCATTGTAGTCTACAGTTGCCCCATTTTGGCTTAAGAGATCCATGATTTTAAAAGTGACTGATTCACGATGGTCATCCACGTTTTTTTTGTAAGCTAGCCCCAGTAATAAAATTTTGCTGTTTTTTATACTTTTTTCAGATTGATTCAGGGCCATAAAAGATTTTTGTATTACATACTCAGGCATGGAGATATTTACTTCACCGGCAAGCTCAATAAATCGGGTGTTTGCTTTGTATTCTCTTGCCTTCCAGGTTAAATAAAAAGGGTCAATGGGAATGCAATGGCCTCCAAGCCCCGGTCCTGGGTAAAAGGGCATAAAGCCAAACGGTTTGGTACTTGAGGCTTCGATTACCTCCCAAACATCAATTCCCATTTTGTCAAAAACTACTTTTAGTTCATTTACCAGTGCGATGTTAACTGAGCGGAAAATATTTTCCATCAATTTGGTTGCTTCAGCGACCCGTGTGCTGGAGACAGGAACGGTAGTATTTATTATTTGAGAATAAAGGGCCAGACTTGTTTCCAGGCCGTCTGGGTGATCTGATCCAATAACCTTCGGAATAGAGGACGTTGTGAAATCCTTATTGTTTGGATCTTCACGTTCGGGAGAGTAAGCGACGAAAAAGTCGGTGTTTCCTTTCATTCCGCTACCCGATTCCAGGGCGGGCAATAAAACCTCTTGGGTGGTTCCTGGGTAGGTTGTAGATTCCAGGATTATCAATTGACCCTTCTTCATATGAGCGGAAATTTGTTTCGCTGTAGAAACAATATAGCTCATTTCAGGTTCACGATTTTTATTCAGAGGGGTGGGAACACAAATCAAAACACAGTCCAGTGTTTCAGTCAGACTGAAATTTGTGCTGGCCTTGAACTCCCCTAATTCATTTAAAGCCTGGATTTTTTCATCTGGGATATGCTTGATAAAACTTTTACCTTTAGACAAGGCTTCAACTTTATCTTCGTCAATATCTAGGCCAATCACAGAAAAACCTGCTTTGCAGAACTCAATGACCAAGGGGAGTCCAACATACCCCAGCCCCACCACACCAATATGTGCTTCTTTTTTCTGTATTTTCTCAAGCAGCATAACTTACTCCAAACATGGAACTTTAAAACAAACAAATGGGTTTATATTATTGTCGGTAATCTAGTGCCTTCTCGTTAGAAGGTCTCAATTTTCAGCTAATCTTTTTCATTTAATTCGGTAGAGTTCATTTCTCCAATGGAGCTGGAGAATTATTCGATTTTGATGGTTTTTCCGCATTCGCTACATTGAAAGTTTTCATCGAGTTTGTAGCCGCAATCGCAAATCCAACTTTGGACCTTGGCAGGGTTTCCATATACCAGGGCATTATCTTGTACATCATGAGTAACAACGGAACCCGCTCCTACAAAAGCGTGTTTTCCAATTGTAATGCCACAAAGAATTGTTGAGTTGGCACCAATAGTTGCTCCTTCACGAACCAAAGTATTACAGATTTCACTTTTCCTGGAGATAGAACTTCTAGGATTGATCACATTGGTAAAAACGCAGGAAGGACCGCAAAAGACATTGTCCTCAAGAGTTACACCGGCGTATACAGAAACATTGTTTTGAATTTTAACATTATTCCCGATTTTTACATCAGGACCGATCGCAACGTTTTGTCCGATATTCGCCTTGTTTCCAATAGTTGTGTTTTTCAAGATATGAGAAAAATGCCAGATTTTTGTGCCTTCACCAATCTCGCAACCTTCATCTATCAAGCTGCTTTCATGGATAAAGTAGTGCTTTTCTGTGGATGTATGATTCCTATTGTTCATACTTGCGTGAGCCCTCTCCAATACCTTTAAAACTCTTAAGCCTTCTTGAGCATCGGTAAGTGCCTGTTGTCCATTAATGGTGTTTATAAAGGCACGGGCCTCACTGGTCAAAGGTTCCTCCCAGGTTTTTGAAAGGTCTATTGGAATACCTTCTTTTTTTTCAACATTAGGTACCCTGCTTTTCAAGGAAATTTGGTGTGGATAAAACATGAGCTTTTTATCAATGGGGGCAGTGTCATCAAAAACCACCATTTTGCGATCCCCAATGATGACCATTTTTTGTTCTTTAAAAGGATGCAACCAGGAAACAAAAATATGGGTCCTAACCCCAGAGGAAAACTTCATATTGGTTATTGTTGTGTCTGCAATTTTTGGGTCGAGTATGTTCGTTGCCGTTGCTGTAACTTCTATTGGTTCTTCTCCAACAAGAGACAAAATCACAGAAATATCATGTGGAGCAAAAGACCAAAGAATATTTTCTTCGCGTCGAATTTTACCCAGATTGAGCCGATTAGAATAAATGTATTGAAGCTTTCCCAGGTGGCCTTCCTTAAGCATCTTTTTTATGGTTTGCACCGCCGAATGGTATTGCAGAATATGCCCAACGAATAGAACTTTTCCTAGCTTTTTGGAAATTTGAACCAAATCTTCGCCTTCCTGCGCAGTCATTGCCAAGGGTTTTTCTACAAAAACATGTTTGTTGGCAAGAAGGGCTTTTTTTGCCAGTAAATAATGTGTTTCTGCGGGAGTTGCAATTGCAATGGAATTGATATCTGGAGAGGCTAACACATCGGAAAAAGAAGAGGTTGTAGTAATTTCAGGGTATTTTTCGGTATATTTTAATAAAATTTCCTCGGAAGAATCGCAAATAGATTTTAATATGCCGAGTTCATTGAAAACCCGGGCCAAGTTTTTACCCCAATGGCCGGCTCCAATCAATGCGAGGCTAATTTTGTTCCCCAAAAATCTTCTCCTTTTTTCAGGTGAAAACCCTGATAACCTGAAAAAGTATAGCTCATACAGAAAACAAGAACAATTTAAAAAACAAAATGTTACGATACAAATGTGGGAGGTGGGATTTTGTAAATTACTTCAGATTTAAAATGCCATCCCGGCAGAAGTAAAAATTGTAACTTAAGGATTAGCAGCGGTCATACTGGTCCTCATAGCGAATAATATCGTTTTCATCCAAAAGATTGCCAAATTGGATTTCAATAATACTTAACAAGTCTGTCCCCGGATTTCCAAGTCGGTGTTTGACATTTACAGGGATAGTGATAGATTCATTGGCTTTTAAATGGAAGATTTCTTCTTTTAGCTCGACTTTTGCCGAACCCGAAACTACTGTCCAGTGTTCGCTTCGGTGGTTGTGAGATTGCAGGCTGAGTGCCTCGCCCGGTAGTAAATCGATTCGCTTTAATAAATAAGTAGGGCCAGAATCCAAAACGGTGTAAGAGCCCCACGGTTTTTTTACGGTGGCCGGCAGCTTCCATTCAGGATGACCCTTGTCAATGAGGGACTCTACTATTTTTTTTACATCTTGAGACCGATCCTTGGCGCAGACCAAAAGGGCGTCTTGCGTGTCCACCACTACTGTATCTTTTAAACCTAACAGGGCGACGAGTCGGTTTTGCCCGTGCGCAATTGAATTGTTGCAGTCTTGAGCTAGAATATTTCCCGTTAGAATGTTTCCAGAAGAATCTTTTTCACATACCTCGTCTAAAGCGTTCCAAGCACCTAAATCATTCCAACCGATATCTGCAGGAATTAGAGCTACTTTTGTAGATTTTTCCATGACAGCATAATCAATAGAAAGGCTGGGTAGAGAAGAAAAAAGCTGGCAACCTTTTTCACTAAATTCGAGATGTCCGAGTTTGCCATCTGAATTTTTCAAAAAACTCACTAATTTTTCCAATTGAGAATGAATGTCTGGTGCATGCTTTTGAAGTTCTTTGAGAATGGTTGCGGCTTTCCAGATAAAGACACCGCAGTTCCAGAAAAAGTTCCCATTTTTTAAATACCCTTTGGCTGTTGCCAAATCTGGTTTTTCTACAAACTGTTCTACCTGAAAAGCATCTTCATCAATTTCAGAGCCCTTCTTTAAGTAGCCAAATCCAGTTTCAGGGCGTGTGGGAGGAATGCCGAGAGTTATCAGAAATCCCTTTTGTGCTATAGTTTCTGCTTTTTGTATTATTTGGATAAATTTTTCCGAATTAGAAACAACATGGTCTGCAGGAAAAATAGCCATTACAGCATCGGCATCTTTATCCTCCATTATTTTTGCCATCAAACCGATTGCTAAGGCAGTATTTTTACTACAAGGTTCGGCTAAAAGATGATTTGGCGAAAAGGCAAAAGAATCTAATTGTCGAAGGGTTTCAAACGCTTGTTGTTGATGGGTACCTACGTACAGATTTTCTATGGATATAAGAGGTAATAGGCGTTCCACTGTGTTTTGGATCATGGTTCCGCTGCCAGAGAACTGTTGCAATTGCTTGGGGCTTTGTTCGCGGCTAACAGGCCAAAACCGGGTGCCACTCCCACCCGCTAAAATCACACCGTACATAATTTTTTTATTGTCTCTTTTTTTTGTAAACGTTGGGTAAATTTAATAATAGGGAGAAAATTTTAGGAAAGTAATTTAATTCCTGCCTTAATAAAAATTATATATTAAATCAAAATAGCGAACAATATAAAAAACTGCAAAAGGAAAGTGTTTTAATTTAAGAATAAGAAATTTTTCCCTATTAATTGAATAATAATTTAGGCTAATTGGAGCCCATACAATCTTTTAATGCATCTTCCCAATGTGGCATATTTAGGCCAAACGCTTTTTGAATCTTTTCGTTATTTAAAAGCGAGTTGGAAGGGCGCGTTGCAGGAGTGGGATAATCGGATGTAGGAATTGTAATCAATTTTATATTTTGTGAGGCGTTAGATATATTTAAAATTTTCCTGGCAAAACCGTGCCAACTGGTTTTTCCTTGGCAAGTCAAATGGAAGATTCCTGATAAGGAGGGATCGTTTGTTTCAAGCCATTTTTTGTTTAAACATTGTTTGAGGATTTGATGTGTTTTCAGAGCAACGGAACGAGCCCAGGTAGGGGCTCCGATTTGATCGTCAATAACTTGAATTTTGTCCTTTTCTTTTGCCAGTTTTTTTATAGTTCTTAAAAAGTTTTTACCATGAAGACTATAAACCCAACTGGTTCTTATTATCAGGAATGGAATTCCAACGTTGGCTATGGCTTTTTCTCCTGCAAGCTTAGTTTTTCCGTAGACATTCAAAGGATTGGTAGGGTCTTCTTCCTTATAAGGAATCTCAGAGCACCCATCAAATACATAGTCCGTGGAATAATGGATCAGTCCTGCCCCAACTTTTCTTGCTGCTTTTGCTAATAAGCCAGGGGCAATAGCATTTACCGTCATTGCCAGGCCAGACTCTTCTTCAGCTTTATCAACGGCTGTATAGGCTGCAGGATTAATAATGATG
Organism: Nitrosomonadaceae bacterium; assembly: GCA_002721545.1. Lineage (GTDB taxonomy): Bacteria > Pseudomonadota > Gammaproteobacteria > Burkholderiales > Nitrosomonadaceae > BJGV01. The sequence goes on from PBKR01000022.1 coordinate 31,642, forward strand.
TCTGGTTTAATGTCTAACATTACTGGTTCTATAGAGTTAGGTTTAGAAAGATCCAATTGTTCCTTATCGACAGTAATAAGGTTTCCTAAGTCACCAACAATGTTATTTAATTCCCCACCAATTTGTCCGGTTTTTCCTGTGAGAAGAATTTTCATAGGCTAGTAGTTTTAAAAGATCAATATTAAAAAGAGTGGGCGGTGCTCCTGTTTATAGATTGGTTATCAAACGGTTCAAATATTGACCGTATTGATTTTTTTTTAAAGTTTGAGCAAGCCTTGCAACATCTTCCGCTAAAATCCAACCTTTATTGAAGGCGATTTCTTCGGGACAGCAAACCATGCGTCCCTGACGTTTTTGTATGGTTTCAATAAAGTTCGAGGCATCAAGCAAAGAGTCATGCGACCCTGTGTCCAACCATGTGAAACCTCGGCTAATTTTTTCTACAGATAATTGAGACTGTTGTAGATAAACTCGATTCACATCGGTGATTTCTAATTCGCCTCTTTCAGAGGGTTCGATCGAACCCGCAATATCCACCACCTGATTGTCGTAGAAATATAATCCAGTTATGGCGTAATGGGACTTAGGTTTGTCAGGTTTTTCTTCAACACCGAGAACTCTATCTTGCTCATCAAAATCTACGACACCATAATTTTGTGGATCCTTGACCCAATAACCAAATACGGTTGCCCCCTGTTCACGTTTTTGAGCTGTTTCCAATAAATCCGGAAACCCGGTTCCGT
>PBKR01000023.1 GCA_002721545.1 Nitrosomonadaceae bacterium
ACGTGCATCATATCGTCGACAGCTGTATTTTTTCTCATCGTCAAATTTTTAAAATGAATTCCTTGCGATTCATGAATCGATAACATAGCGCTATAAAAAATATTGTCTATTTTTCCCTCCCCCCCATCTTCCATTTGGATATTAAAAACCCTAGAGCCTGTTGTTTTGGGTCCATGAAAAGCCATGACACCCCAACTATTTCCCTTGGTCGCGGATTTCACTATCACTGGATCTGAAATAGTTCCCATGATATTTACCCTGTTTTTAAAAATCAAACTAGCACCCTGTTTCAACAATATCTTGGTTCCTGGTAAAATTTTTAAGGGATAAGATATAATTTGATTCTCATTGATTATCTTGTCACCTGACCATACGAATTCCTTAGATGTTTTTTCGACTATAGGTTGATTCCATCTGGACGGTGTAACCCCAGTCAAACTACTTTTGGAAAGAACAGCTTGTTTTCCAGTTAAATTATTAGAAGCTTTAATTTCGGTCGGCTCAATTCTTACATTCCCTACCAGCCGAAATAATGTGGGAATCATATTAAAGCCTCCTGTTTGAATTAATTCCCAATTTATAGGGTCTTGCCAGGAAGAGACCTGGTTGGCTAACCATGTTGCCTCCAAAATTAGATCTCTGCCATCAATTCGAAACGGAATCCTTAAATCGCCATTTGATATAATGCCGTTACTATCGGCATCCCATCCAATGAAACTAGGTATTTTTGTCCCTTCGGCAAACGACATAGTAACCTTGTCAACTGGAATTGGTCCCTTAATGGTTAACGCTAAAGTATTCTTTTCTTGCTTCCATTCTGCTTGTGGTGGACCAGATAATTGGTTGCTAAGCCATTTATTAAGTTTTCGCATTTGCATAAAAAGTTGATTCCATTCTTGCCTGACCTTTTCTTCATTTATGGGATGAAAAAATCTTTTTGTTCCAAAAGATTGTTGATGACGGTATTTATCGCGCGACATGCTAGTTACTAGGTTTGGGATTAAATTATCCAAATGAAAAATTGTTTTTGGAAGTATCTCATCAATAACAAACTTATAAAGATTTCTATGTTTCTTCAGCACAAAGTCACTCGACTTATTATATAAGGTCAGCAACGCATGACTCCTTCTGTTAAGTTTAAAGTCTTCCTCTCTAAACATGCTAACAGTATCATGGACTATAGGTTTAACACTTCCACTCCAGGGATCAAATATAAGCCGCATGTTGTGACGCCAATCGTTATGCCATGCCTGAACAAGAGTTTGATACGCTGAGAAAAGAGCCCAATCATCAATTTTTGCTGTTTGTTTTAAACGCGCAAAGGATTCACTAGATGTTTCAGCCTCACGGACAAGGTTTAAGAAATAAATAAGATCGGAAACATCATCTTCAGATACTCGGTTAAATATAGAAGCCTTTCTCCAAAGGGAAGGATTGTTGAATAAGTCAAAATCGATTGTTAAGTAACGTTCTTTGTAAACCTGTTCGCCCTTATATAAATTAACGGGCATTATATTATTATTACGCAGAAAACTTTCATCAATGTGTTCGACTTCGTTATACACACCATAAGGTTCTTCATTTATAAAAAGTTCCACCATTCTGGATTGTGGGGACATTACGCCAACTTTCCGACCAATATAATAGGAAATATAGTTATCCAAAAATGTTTCGTGTTTAGGGATACCGTAATTATAGATTCTCACACGACCGAATAGTTTTTTCTTAGGCGCTTTAAGGCGCCAGGACTTTTTTTCATAGGCCCAATTTCTTGGAGCATCCCCTCGGTGGCGGAATTTGATTTTTGTAAGATTTCTATGCGAATCCAATATGAATCCTTTTTTCCATTTTTTAGTTGACTGGGGAGGATCTTCCATTAATTTGATTCTTGCTTTTTCAGGGATATAAAGCCTAACAGTAGGCAAGCCCTTTTTCCTACTCTTTGTAAAGTGATGATGAGTAAACTCATACAATCTTTGACTTTGATAGCTGAGGAGATTATCTAAGGGGCGAACGGCCCATCCTATATCTATAAAATGAGCTCGCCACTCTTTATAAAGCACATGGGAACCCCAAAAAATAACCAACGACATCAATCCGATTATAATCGTTAGAAAATTAATTTGTTTTGGCATGACTGTTACTTTTAGACCCGCATGGGAAAGGACTCGCTAAACCTAAACGTTCGAAACGAAGGGATATATCTACACGATCAGCTTTTCCATATTTATTCTCTGGAACATAGAGATTGACTGTTTCAAAATCTCTTGACACAGTGATAACCCGACCATCGCTAAGATGAAACCCATTCCAACTGATCAGCTTTAAGTTTTTTTCAAATTCAGATGACAAGCGACCTTGATTATAAAACCTTATTCGGTGCACCTTGATTGCAATTCCAGGTAAAACTCCAAAATGTAGGCGGATTTTTTTAATGGAAACGGTTTCTTTTAAAGGAAAGTCGTAGGAGCGCACTTCATTTCCAAGATGCAAACCCATATTGGCTACTAGGTAGCGCTTGCCAGAATCACCTGTAACCTCTAAAGACAATTTTCTCAAACCCGTGGCATAAAACAATTTTGAAGTATAATGAAAGTCTGGACCGCCAAACTGTGATTCAAGATAACGATCGCACCACTGATCCAACTTAGTCGTAAATTCCCCGGCTAAAGCTAGTTCCAAAGCTATACGGTATGGTCTTTCATCGGCAGGAGATAGTTTTGAAGCAATTTCCAACTGATGAAATGCCTCTTCATAATTCTTTACACTCAATGATTTTGCGTACCATAATCTTGGAAGAAACAATTTAGGATAAGCTTCTGTAAAACGATGCATGAACGGCTTTAAAGATTCCAAGTCCTCAGGAAATCGGGTTCGCGCCATGACAAATTCAGCATTATCTATAAGACCTTGTAAAAGCGTGTTCTGACCTTCCGAAAAATCTTCAACAATACTTAATTGCCTATTCAGCCAGATATTCGCCGAGGAAAATTCCCGCTTTTTGGTTTTAAAGCGTATGATCTGATGCGTTATGGTGCTGGGTATTTTCGTTAAGCCGCGAAATAAAAAAGACCGCATATCTCCCTGAGTTAATAAAATAAAAACCAAAACAAATACGGGAAGTATAAGAATAAATAAAAACCTTAAAACTTTGATTGTTTTCTTCTGGTCTATTTGAGGGGGGGGCATGAACGAGTGCTAGGTTAAAGTAAGTTCGTCTAATAACGTTATCAGTTAAGCAATCTGCAACTTCTCGATAAGCCTAACAACCACTGCAAATTTGAACTTAGAAGTTTAATTTGTCAAGCAAGTCATCCCATTATAGCTTTAAGATAATAGGTTTAAAACTCTATGTTCAAATTGCCAATAGAGGTTGGTGATTAATCACTTTCTTCCAATGTAAAAAAATTCCGTAGCCTTGACAATACCTTTTTTACAAAGAATGGCATCGATGTCTCTTAGATACCTAGCTAGTTGAAAAGTTTTTTTATGGTCTAAACGAATTCCGCCGATGATTTCATGAAAAAATGCATAACGATTTTCAAAATGGAGTTCGGTAAAGTTTTTGTTTAGCGCATTATACATTTCATCAAAACCTGCTTCGTTATCGTTTGCGGATTGGACGCTTGCTCCGCTATCATCTTCATATTTTAATTCAGCCATAAGGGCTTCAAGTTCTTGATTAATATTTTTTCCCGAGGGGACAACAGCTGTGTCCTTATAAAAAGAACCGGTAGCTGACAACAAAGTTCTGACTAAGTGTGATAAGGCCACATTCGCTTCGTTATATTTGTCTCTCGCTGGTTCATGAGCAATCACCAAACCTTCTGAATTTAGAATACGTTGTATTTTCTCCATAACATGATTTTGTTTGGGAAAATGATGCAGAGATCCAAAAAAAAGAACAACATCAAATTTCTCACCTTTAAAAATATCAGGGTTAGTAAAATTTCCCCTTAGATACCTAAGGTTATCTTTGTTATCTCGATGAGGATCATGTGCTGATAACTTTCTAGCTACCTCGATGCAAGCAGTAGATACATCTAGCCCTGTGACTTGATACTGATGTCTAGCCAACTCCAAGGACATGTAGCCGGGACCACACCCAACCTCTAAAATCTTGGTATCTTTTGAGGAGTTTTTCGAATAGCTTTGAATGCTTTTTAATATAAGTTGGAACGATTCTCCCATATCCAGTTGGACTAATTCGGGGTGTCTCCATGGATTGCAGTAAAAGTAGTCACAAGGTTTGACTTCCCTTAAATCAGGGATATGACCATGTTTTATGCGCTCCTTAATTTGATCGTCAAAAGCCTTTGCTTCTAATTCAGTTTTATCCATGATTTTTTTGTATTGTTCCGCGCAGTAGATCGGTTGGGGTTTCTAACTAGACCCTTTGAGGAGTGTAGTTTTTATCTTTGTAAAGTGTGGATGGTTCATCATCTGAAAGGTTTTTATTCTTTCTCCAGATTTTTTCGTAATTATCGACTTCACGATAGTTTTGAGCTACCATCATTTCTCTGAGACCAACTAATTCAACAGCATTAAAATTATGTGAAATCACCGCCGAAATCTTACTAGCATCCCCAAGGTCTAGAATGAATGCCTCCAGATCACCGTTATACTGTGCTTCTATTTGTTTTCGATACACAGTAAACCACTCCGAACCAGGGTAAGGAGTTGCGAAATGCGGTTTGACCATTATCCCAAGCTCCTTCCAGGCTTTCATGTTTTCTCGGATCGACTTAAAGTCTTCTATTGGAAACCCAAAAATAAAATTTGGAATAGGACGAATTCTTGCTTCTAGCGTCCAGAAAAAACTACGCAAATTATTTTTTGGTGTAGCACCCTTCCCAATGGTTTTAAGAACATGTTTAGAAAAAGATTCATATCCATATACAAGATGTGAGCAGCCAGCGTGGCGCATCAATTTTAGAATTTGGGGATTGCATAATCCGGCGTGGCTGGTCCCTCCCCAATGAATACCGGTCCACCCTTGAAGTTGCCCATCTTTGTCATGTTCATGTTTTGGAGCCAAACCATAATCATGCCATAGCGAACAGATTTCCTTAAGCCAATTTCCACCAGATGATTGATTCATAGTCATTAAGTTTTCATCAAGGAATCCGACGAAATCTATATTGTATTTATCATACATATGGCGAGCCATTTTTACAATGTACTCTGGGCTGTGATATCTAATGATTCGGGAATAATCTCCAGGTTCATCGAAAGTGATGTTAGTTTTTCCAGAATCATCTTTTTTGTACTGCATGTCTCCCGCGATTCCTAAGTGATAGCAATAACGACAAATCAAGGAACAACCATAGCTGGCATTGATATCTAATCTACGTTTTGCCAACAAGCCTTCTTCTGAAAAAACAGCCTCACTGTTTTTAAAATATATTTCCTCTAACGGGAAAAGATCCCAGGCTGGATAAGGTAAAGTATCCAAATCATCTAGAAGTGATCGTTGCGGGCTTAAAATCAACCGTCCATCTTTACCACGGAAGATCGTTCCAGGAACTTTTTCCCAGTTATAATTTTTATTATCAACATGAGATAAAATATCAGGAAAGGTTATAAAGCCTTCGCCTACGACCCCTACGTCAACCTGCGGTAGCCAAGTCATCATTTCGTGAGGTAAAGAGGTTAGAACACCCCCACCAACTACAATTAGACTATGCGAGCTTACTTTTCTTGCCAAACGGACTATGCTACGAATAGATTTGTAAGCTGTAGTAATTCCTCCCAGAGCAATTACATCCCATTTTTCGGCTTGAAGAACTTCTTTCAAAATGTACTCTCCTTGACGCCATGCATTTTCATCATAAACTTGCACAAGGTGTCCTTTTTCTATCGAAATTGAAGCTAGCAAAGCTAGTCCATATGGGACATGACGTGGCACGTCTTCTTCTCGAACTATTGGATTTATGAAAAGTACTTTTGCCATAAGTATCAGATACCAGTTTCTAAAAACTGAAGTAGAGGAATAAACTCAATATTATCACCAAACAGTATACCTCCTTGGGTGCAATTATAGGTAGTGCAATCTGCTTCTTTGGCGATTTCAAGGAACACATCCCGATACCACAGATAAGCAGGATCTGTAAAAAACCAACTCTGAGTATGAGGGTTGTATATGCGTGTAAAAAAGGAATCTAACTCTTTTTTATCTACCAGTTTTAGCATGGCATCATAATATTGGGTTTTTCTGTAAGGAGTACCATCATAATAAGATAGATCCATTCCCGTTAAAGCTATATGCTTTTTATTAAGAACGGCATGTGCAATCATCCATGCTGCTGTTCCAACATTGCCGCCACAGTTGACAGAAGGTAGATCATTTATACGATAGAGTTCAGAGGTCATACTTCCATCTTGATCTGGATCATCCAGCATAGGGTTCCACCAGAAAATTTCCATTCCTGTTTCTAATACACGTTGGACAACATCTTTTGGGGCGGAGGTCGCCATTGCAATTTTCAATTGTTTGCCATATTGTTTTAGCAATTGTATGACTTCATTATTGGTTGAAATTTCATTGGCAAAGGATTCATCCATATCCTGACGACAGTAATAGTCGTCTTTTTTGAGAGATTCTTCTGTTAGATGAGGGTTTCCAAACCAACGAATCATTCTAGTTGGGTGAGGATCTACAGTTACAATCAGATCGGGAATAACGCCATTACTTAGTAAGTAGCGCATGGCACTTTCTGGAACAATAATAGCCCCCTTGAAACCGCAAGATTTAATGGGTTCTATTGGGTTGTGTTTTTTATTACTGGGACCAGAGGCCATTATAATGGCACTTTCCCCATCACCAATTTTTTTTTTTCTCAATTCAGCTATAGACTTGCCCTGGTTGGTAAAAACTTGGTTTAAGCGAGCATTCTCTAGAGTCATCTCACCTATCCGATTTAATGTTATCTTGTTCATTTGGGATACAAGATTTTGGACAAGAGAACCGGTTTTAATTTGATTTATGGGAGATTTCATTAAAACGGGGTCGAAACAATTGGGGCAAATCAGGAGAACGAATGGTCAGATTTTGGCGTTCCAGTCGACCTTTTTCTTTTTTACAAAGGCGACGCTCCCACCAAGGTGTTTTAATGCTTCCTGCTCGAAACGCGACTCCAAGGTTTTTTTCGTTTTATTTTTTTCGCCTACATTCTTCTTAACCGGAAAATTTCCTTTAAGAAAAGACGCCATGAGCTATTCCTATAATTAGTAAGGTTATTGAGATAAGTCTTTTAAAATTAATAATTAAATATATAGCTTTATAATATACTTACAGTATGACAATATTGTCAAGGACAACTTTATCCTTAGATATTTATTGAAAAAAGAAGCATGAGCAAGACTCAAATTGCTATTTTAGATTATGGATTGGGAAATATAAGAAGTATTCGCAATGCTTTAGTCAATCAAGGCGGTAATCCTTTGGTAACTAGGAATAAAGAAAAAATTTTGAAAGCGAGCGGATTAATTTTGCCTGGGGTCGGTGCTTTTCCACATGGTATGCAAAACTTAAATAATTATGGATTGGTACCCACCATAGAAAAATATGTTGGAACTGGAAAGCCATTAATGGGAATCTGTCTTGGGATGCAAATGCTTATGGAGTCCAGCCAAGAATATCAATCGTGCAAAGGGTTGGGCTTTATAAAAGGTGGAGTAAGCAGACTTCCATTAAAACTTTCTCAGGATAATCGACTCCCCCATGTGGGATGGAAAAGGATAGTTCCTTCATCCGGGAAAACTTGGGAAACAGGAATTTTAAAATCACTTTCTTCTGAATTATTTTATTATTTTGCTCACAGTTATGCCGCTTTTCCAAAGTTATCGGAAAATATATATGCTTGGACCGAGGATAGATCTATGAAGTTTGTATCAGCAATTCGCAACGACAATGTGTTTGGGGTTCAGTTCCATCCTGAGAAAAGTGGTGCAGCAGGACTTGCTATTATGCGTAATTTTCTCGCAGAGTGTAGAAAAAATACTTCCGTTATCTTATCAAGGAACGAGGATTAGATGATAGGGCAAAAATCTGTTCTTGGTTTGATAATGGCGCGCGGAGGTTCTAAAGGGCTTCCACGAAAAAACCTAAGACAGATTGGGGGAAAGCCTATGATTGCTTGGACTGTAGAAGCTGGAAAACAGTCCCAGTGTATTGACCGCTTAATTCTTTCTTCTGATGATGAAGAAATAATAGATACAGCACGTAAATTAGAATGCGAAATACCTTTTATACGCCCAGAAAACCTTGCTACCGATGACGCAAGTCCACTAGAAGTCATTCGACATGCTATAGAAGCCTTACCCGAAAAATATGACTATCTGGTTCTTCTTCAACCCACATCCCCACTGCGAATCGCAAGTGATATTGATAAATGTATAGAACTTTGTGATAAAAAAAATGCACCTGCATGCGTAACAATTACAGAGTCAGAGAAAACCCCTTACTGGATGTATGAACTTCAAAAGGACTACCGCATACGTCCTGTTTTGTCGGGAACAGAAAGGGTTTTACGCAGACAGGATCTTCCCAAAACTTACGCCTTGAATGGAGCTGTATTTGTAGCTCGCTCTGACTGGATTATCTGTCAAAAGGATTTTTTAAGTTCAGACACAATTGGATTTAAAATGCCAAGGGTTCGCTCCATTGATATTGATTCTGAAATCGATTTAGTTATAGCGAACGCTATTCTTAAAGAGAAAAATTTGGTGGGGTAACACTAAACAAGCTTATTGAGCATAGGACCATGCGTGTAATTGCTAGAATTGATGTTAAAAACGAGTATGCAATTAAAGGCATTCATTTGGAAGGGGTAAGAAAAGTTGGAGACCCCAATGAGCTAGCTTTAAAATACTATAATGAGGGAGTAGATGAAATTGTCTTTATGGATGCGGTTGCTAGCCTTTATGACAGAAACAATTTATTTAAAATAATTGAAAGCGCTTGTGAGAAAATTTTCATTCCGGTTACTATTGGAGGTGGAATACGAACTTTGAGTGATATAGAAAAAGCTTTGTATTCAGGTGCCGACAAAGTAGCCATAAATACTGCCGCGATTCGGAATCCGAGTTTCATTCGCTCAGCTTCTCTTAAATACGGTTCTCAATGTATTGTGGGTTCGATTGAAGCGAAGCGCCAAATCAACGGATGGGAGGCGTATATAGATAATGGGCGTGAAAAAACAGGAGTAGATGTTATGGAATGGGCCCAAAAACTTGAACAGCTAGGTGCTGGAGAAATTCTTTTAACTTCAATCGATCAGGAAGGTACTCAAAGAGGGTTCGAAGTTAATTTGGCTAGAGAAATAAACAGAGCTGTTTCAATTCCGGTGATTGTTAGCGGAGGAATGGGTGAGCTTATACATATATCTGAATTGGCTAGACACACTTACCCTAGTGCTTTGGCCTGTGCCGCATCTCTTCACTACAATAAAATTTCAGTAATGGAAATAAAAAGTTATTTAAAACAAAATCATATAGAAGTTCGAATATAATCTTTTAATAAAGTACAAAAAATAAAAGACCAACTATTCAAATTTGTGCATTTCTAGCAATTTTTTCTTTTCCTATTTATTAAGAATATTTCTGGTTCGCTTTATTAAAATAGAGACTTTCCCTTTATTTTTACTTAAATCTTATAAATGCCACGGTCTATATCTCTCATATTATTTCTGTCTTTCTCTATTTTGTAAAAGTTCTTGTGTTGCGACATGCTAAATTATTGCCGTCTTTATAAACTAATATCTTTTGTTAGGGAAACTTCTATTATTTTGCTTGGTTTTTTATTTGTGGAGTGAGTTTTTTTAAGGGGCTGGTATGGAAAAGTGACTACACGGAAATTTTTTATTCTTTATAAACTGCATGACGCAATTCCCATTTGTTGTTTTCTCGCTTCCAAAGATGCGGAGAACGGAACTTATCAACCAAGTTCATAAAATCATTCCTATCCATTATTGGTTTTTGAAGCATTTGGGAAGCTATTGGAAAATCTTTTTCAGGGATACTAAGGTACCTAAATATTTCATCAGCAAACCTTTCCGGAAATTCCCCATCAAACTTTTTAACCAGACCTACACCTTCTTCTCTACTTATCTCTTCATTTCTAATTTCTTGAGCGGCATCATATGTCGCTCTCCCAATCCCAAACTTAATAAAAGTAGTATAATAATGGAAGTCATCCATCTTATCATCTATGCCATTGTATTTGCTGTAGGTTCCAGGGGTTCGTTCTGGAGCAGCCTGAAAACCACCTTTTTCTACTGCATAATAATAAGCTCCTTGAGGATGCCAGCATAAATAATAACCAAGATAATGAACCCTTACATCTTTCTTAATTATTTTCTCAGGATTAATGGGTAAATAGGGTTCTAAGTCTACAGGTTTTAATCCAAACTTATCTTTTAGATTAGTAAGAGAGGTGCCCCCAATGAATACTTCATCACTATTTGAAGCTGTAAAATACGACCAATCTCTTTCTGCAGATCCTGTATCTTTAATTGGATTACCGTACTCTGCCTCATTTTCCCCATAAAAAACCAAGGGTATATCATAAGTGGCTGCTATCTTTGGAGCAAGATTTTTTTGCCCAAGTATAAAAGGCTGAAAAGGATGTAATAAATTTTCGAAAGCTAAGCGGGTTAATAATCGGTGCACTTTGCCGTTTGCTGTAATTAAATGATTGTCAAAACCTGCATGGATCCATGCTTGAAGGTTTTTCCATCCCCAATCAGTATATATATGAGGAGCCCAGGTAATTGTCAAAGGATTCATCCCAAATTTGTATTTCAACATGTGGGCTGTATAGAAACTGTCTTTTCCTCCAGACCCAGGTACCAAACAATCGTAAGTCCCATCGTTACGGCGATATTGATCACAAAGCTCTATGAGTTCTTTTTCCCGCATTGCCCAGTCTATATTACGCTTTTTGTTTTCTGCCATGCGGCAAGCATCACAAATAAAATCTTTATCGAATTCTATGGTTGGTTTCTTGCTATTTGACGTATGTTTAAATTCAGGTACCGAGTTTGGCCTTTGGTTGGAAATGACACATTTTTTACAGAATAAAACCTGTTTAGGAAGCCCATATTTGACCTCAAGGTTTATTTCTATACTTTTATTTTGGGTTAAAGATTCCATGGATTATTTTTTAAGAAACTTTGAAAAGTCATTTTAAAAATATGCCATATAAATATTGTAAAATCAAATAGCTCTTCGTAAGAATTCGAATTATGAAAAATTAGATAAATTATATAAAGTTCTCCTTAAAATATGGAGAGTCTGTATATTATTTTGTTTTAATTTTAGAACTTAGTTTGCTTGTCAATAATTTAGGAACAGGATATGGGGGGTAATATTTTTTTCACAAAAGCAATAGTCATGAAAAAAAGTATTTTGAATTTACAAAAATTTAAGTAAATTTAAAATCCTAGTTTCTGATAATTTAAATTTTCATATATCCCTAAAAGTTTTTTGACAGCTCCGATTCCAAAAACTCTTTCTTTTTAGAATTTTAATAAATAATTCGGCGCTATTACCTTTGCCAAAATGTTTAGAAGACGCAAGTTTTTTTGGTAGGTTCTGTATGGCTTCTAAAATTTTCAATCGATTCTCAGAAACATTAATAATAGACTTGTAATTAAATCGTTTGTTCTGGCGAGTGCCTATATTTACAGTAGGGACCCCGTAAACCGGGGCTTCGCGAACTCCTGCGCTTGAATTACCAATTATAGCTTTAGAATGCTTTAGGAGGGTCAGATAATATTCAAAACGCATAGAGGTGATAAGCCGAAACCTTGGCAATTCTTTTAACCTTAAAATTTCCTCAACGATTAGGTCTGAACCTCTATCATTGTTGGGGTATATCACAACATAATTCATATTACTTTCAATGAGGGCATCAATAACAGTTGCTATTTTTTTCTTAATTGACCTCAATTCGGTGGTAACAGGATGATAAGAGAAAATAGCGTATTCGGAGAAACTGATTCGGTAGCGATTTTTTACCTTGTTAAGAGCGGGTAATTGCTTTGAAAGCATCAAATCAATATCCGGCGATCCGGTGACAAAGATACTTTTAGGTGTTTCTCCAAGTTGAATTAACCGTTTGCGCGCTTTATTGTTAGCAACAAAATGAATATGGGATAGTTTTGTAATGGCATGGCGTAATATTTCATCAATGGTCCCTGAAATTTCACCTCCTTCAATATGGGCTACCAGGATGTTATTCAACACCCCGACCGTTGCTCCCGCCAAGGTTTCCACTCGATCACCATGAACAACAATTAGATCAGGGCAGAACTCTCTTGTATAAAGGCTCAACCCGTTTATAGTATTTGCTAAGACATAATCCATTTGGGCGCCAACCACATCGTCTTGATTTAAAAAAGGATAAATATTTACAAATCCAGATTTGCGGATTTCGTGAATAGTAGATCCATAGCGCTTTAACAAATGCATACCGGTAGCAAAAATTCCATAGTCAAAGTCTTTTTCGCGTTTTATGGATTCAATAAGCCCCTTGAGCTTTCCAAAGTCTGCACGAGTTCCTGTGACAAATAATATTTTCTTTTTGTTTCCTTTTATTTTGTTAGGAAAATCAAGTTTTAGCATGCTTCCATTTTAGTTGAGTGTTATCACAAATATCCATCGTTGCTTTTTTCCCCAGCAATTCATAATAATCGGCTGCTTTAATTTCTCCTGTTCCAGGACGCTTGACCCAAATATTTTTTTCACTAAAAACTTCCCCCTTTTCAATATCTCTTATAGCAACCACACAAGCGTATGCAAAATTAATGGTGGGTTGTTCTTCAAGAAGGATTTCTTTTTTACCACCGAGTGCTGCGTGAATAGCTATAGATCCAGAAATTAATTCTTTTAAATCTGATGGAAGGATTGAAATAGAAATGTCTGGGCCTTCCCAGGACAAATCTGAAGTAAAATGTTTTTCTAAGATCCTTGCTCCCAAAGGAACTGCTCCAAAACAGGTATAATTTCCAATAGAGTGGTCACTTAAACCTAGTAAAGCATCAGGAAAAGCTTCACGTAAATCTGTAAGCGCCCCTAGTCTTACGTTTTCATAGGGAGTTGGGTATATGGATGTGCAGTGGAAAAGAGCAAAAGGAACCTTTTGCTTTCTCAAAATTTCCACTGCAGGTCTAATAGATGGGATATCATTCATTCCAGTACTTAGAAGAACGGGTTTTCCATAACTTGCAATATGATTTATTAATGGATAGTTATTGCATTCGCCTGAACCAATTTTATAAGCAACTACATTCATTGCTTCCAAGCGTATTGCTGCTGCACGGGAAAAAGGTGTTGACAGAAAAATTGCCCCCTTAGATTCAACATAACCTTTTAAAGAAGCTTCTTCTTTCTCTGTCAAAGCACAGCGTTTCATGATTTGCCAGATGGTTTCGTTAGTATTCCCGGGCACTACATCATTTTCAATCATTTCATCTTCGATTACATGTGATTGGAACTTTACGCATTCGCAACCAACATCAATAGCGTCATCCACCATTTGTATAGCTTTCTCCATATTTCCTTCATGGTTGATGCCAATTTCTGCAATCACTAACGGAGGAGAAGTATCTCCTACAGTTCTTTTACCAATGTTGAATTCAGTAGAACTACGAGGCATTATTAGTAGTTTTTATTTCAAGTCGTATGTGGTTTTGGGAGACTATATCTAAGGACCGGAACCAACATAACATATAAATGATTAAAAAAGTTTTAAAGAACTACTAGTACTTCTCAGCTTAAACTTTGTTTTTTGCAAAGTTGACTGTATAGTCCATTACCATTTCTAAGTTCTTGGTGTTGACCCTCTTCAGCAAGATTCCCATTTTCAATTACATAAATGTGATCTGCATCGATTATTGTGCCCAATCTGTGTGCGACCACAATAACTGTTCTTTTTCCATGTAGAGCTTCAATTGCTTTTTGCACTTTTTTTTCCGAATTAGTGTCCAGTGAACTGGTTGCCTCATCGAAAATAAGTACAGGTGGATCTAGATAAATAGCTCGGGCTATAGCTAAACGTTGTCTTTGACCTCCTGAAAGCTTAACACCTCTTTCCCCGACAAATGTTTGGTATCCATTTGCTAATTGTTCTATAAATTCATCTGCATAGGCAATGCTCGCTGCTTTTCTCATTAAAGAATGATCCCTGTTTTCCAAGTTAACACCAAAGCAAATATTATCTTCAACAGTTCCGCTAAATATAAAAGTATCCTGACTGATTAGACCTATTTGACAAAGCCAGGTGTTAATATCAGCATCATTAAGGTTTACCCCATCAATCAATATCCTGCCATTTTTGGGTTTGAAAAATCCAGTTATTAAATCTATGATCGTAGATTTCCCACTACCAGAAATACCGACAATCCCATAAAAATTATTTTTTTGAAATTTTAAATTTATGTTTTTTAAAACAATTTCTCGATTGCTGTAAGAAAATGAAACATTTTGAAGTTCGAATTTTTCGGTTAATTGAGCAAGTTCTCGCCCCTTTTTTATTTCAAATTTTTCACTAAGAATATTTGCAACAGTTTCGGCTGAAGGCAGCATAGCTGCTAAGGTCATAACTTGAGAACTGCATGCTGCGGATAATGGAAGAATTCGAAATAAACCTATAGCGAATACTGCCAAGGTAGGGAGCACATTTGCCTCCTGGGCATAAACACTTCTAAACATAATTAATGCTCCAACTCCGGCAAGAACTACAATTGTTTCTACGACTGGTCGAGGTAGAGTAACTAAGAATTGATTGCGTATAGAATGGCGAGAATATTCCTGCCAAATTTTTCTTATCTGTTTTTGAAAGTGGTTTTCGGCACAAAAAACTTTAACTTGTTTGATTCCAGAAAGAATTTCTGTGGTGAGTCCGAATCCTTTTTTTTCAAGATCGACAAGACGGTCTCCTGCCTTATAAATATTACGACGTGAAATTCTGATTGTGAAGAAATAAAGAGGTATCATAAAAATAGTAATTGCCATAGTGACTTTAAAACTCATTAGGCATAAAACTAAATAAATACCAAGGATGTTTGTAATTCCCCCTAAAAGTAGAATAAAAACCCTCAAAGCTGTTGAGGCTTTATCGGTTTGCATAATTTTACGTTGAACAAGGTCACCGGCTTTATTTTCTTGAAAAAAAGAATATGGTTTATTCATGTATATTTGGAATACCTGGTTCATCCATGCGCAATAAAGACGAGTTATTACCACGATATTTCCGTATCCTGCTAATACAAGAAAAACATTTTTAATAACAAAAACAGCTGCTACGAAACATAAGGAATAAAATAAAAAATGTTCTCGGTTTATAGTTTCCGCTATTGGAAATTTGCTGATCAGCATATTCCTGTAATAATCTAATTGGCTTGAATCTTGAAGCATTTCCGTGATTGGATAAAATGAAGAAATCCCAACAGATTCCATCAATGTGCTGCCTATAACAAGCAGGTATAATAAAACTAGAGAAGAACCCTTGCCATGAACCAAGGCTAATAGGCTGGATAGTCTTGAAAAAATCAAAGGCTTTTCCTTATTTATAGGTATGAGGGGGATGTAATCCTAATGATAAAAATTTGAGGTTATTTCCTCATGGGATTTTAAATCTGATTTTGATTTAAAATCCCAAACAGGCAAAAAACTTTAAATGATTCCAGACGTTCTAATTGTACCCATGTAAACTGGGACAATCCTGCTATTAATGCAAGATAGCAGATACGGGGGTAATTATTCCGAAAAAATCGATTCTTGGTCAGTTTTGATCTGCAAGATCTTCAGTTTAAAAGGGAATTATCTATCTACTAAAGATCTATGCTGATATTATATAATGGCGCTCGAGTTCTTCCAAATAAACTTATTTTATTACTTAAAATATTTACAAATATCCTTTTACCATAAGTTAATATTGGACTAGAAATAATGTTCAAGTTACAATTCTTTTAATTTCCAAGGTATCTTCTTAATTTGGATGATACCCTGTATTCCTGTTTTAAAGCCAAAAACTAAATCCTATATAAATACTCTTAATGCCGGATTTTAAAATTCTTATTACGGGAGGGTTGGGTTATCTTGGAGGAAGGATTGCAGATTTCCTGAAAAGAAATCACCCTCAAGCAATTATTATTCTGGGAACAAGTAGGAAAATATTCAAAAAACCAGATTGGGCAAAATCTTTTCAAATTGCCCAGTTTAATCTCCTCGACGCAGCTTCAATAGATAAAGCGATTACAAATGATATAAATGCTATTATTCATTTGGCTGCTCTAAATGAACATGATTCTTACAAAGATATTAAAAAAGCCTGGGAGACCAATACTTTAGGAACCCAAAATTTATTGTCAATTGCAAACAAAAAGCAAGTTGAAAATTTCATATATTTTTCAACAGTTCATGTCTATGGAAATTGCAAAGGAAAGATCACTGAAAACTCACCTACAAAACCCCATCACCCCTATGCAGCAACTCATCGTGCTGCAGAAGATATGGTTAGATTTTTTCAATATTATAAGAGCATGAATACGCTGACATTTAGGCTGTCCAATGGGTATGGTTATCCTATGGATCTTAAAGTTAACCGTTGGACTCTAGTTTTTAACGATTTATGTCAACAGGCCATGACTCAGGGGAAAATGGTTATACATTCTTCAGGACAGCAACATCGTGACTTTATTTCTTTGTATGATGTTGCTGCAGCTGTTGATCATTTTTTATATGTGATACCGGATAAATGGGAGGATGGCTTGTTTAATTTGGGGGGAGAGGGTTCTCTCTCCATAGAGGGGTTGGCAAAACAAATTTCTAAGGTCTATAAAAAAAAGTACGGTAATGCAATCGCTATTGAAGTTTTAGGCGGAAATAATACTAAGGTGTACAACAGCCCGGTTGATTTCAATATAGACAAATTAAAAAAAACAGGATTTCGGTTAACCGGGAATATGGTAAAAGAAATTGATAAAACTCTTTCTTTGTGCGAAAAATTCTCTGCATGATCTAACTTAGTTTTTTATATTCAACCAAAGAGGTTTTTAATGAAAGTTGTCATTCTATGTGGGGGCATGGGGACTCGTTTGCGGGAAGAAACAGAGTTTCGACCGAAATCTATGGTCAAAATTGGAACAAAACCTATTCTTTGGCACATTATGAAACATTATTCGAATTATGGGTATAAAGATTTTGTGCTTTGTTTGGGTTACAAAGGTGAGGTAATTAAGGAATATTTTTATCACTATATGCTTCATAGTAATGACGTCACAATAAAACTAGGGCAAGACAAAAAAATCACAATTCACGAAAATAACCAGGTCGATGACTGGGAAATCACTATGGTAGATACAGGAGAAAAGTCCCTTAAAGGAGCAAGAATTCATAAAGTCCAGGAGTATATTGATGGTGATTTCATGGTCACATATGGAGATGGTGTCAGTGATATAAATATTAATGATCTTGTAAATTTCCATAAAAGGCATGGGAAAATAGGGACTGTTACGGGAGTCAGCCCGCGTTCTTCTTATGGTCAGATTAAGTCAGATAATGGAAAGGTCCTTGGTTTTATAGAAAAACCTAAAATTGAAGAAGGTATGATAAATGGTGGTTTTTTTGTTTTTCAAAAGAAAATTTTTGATTATCTTAGTTCCAATGAAGATTGTGATTTTGAGGTCGGCCCCTTAGAAAAACTAACTAATGACGGTCAGCTAATGGTTTACCATCATGAAGGAGATTGGGCTTGTATGGATACTTATCGAGATTCGGTTTTTCTAAATGATTTATGGAAAAATCAAAACGCATTTTGGAAAACTGAATAACCTAAACCGACAAGTTTATGTTTGAAAATATATATAAAGGAAAGCGCGTCTTAATTACTGGGCACACTGGTTTTAAAGGTTCTTGGTTATGCTCTTGGCTGTTAGATTTAGGAGCAACAATCGCCGGTTATTCTGTAGATATTCCAACAGAACCTTCGCATTTTCATACGTTAGGTTTGTCTGATAAAATTGAACATTTTAATGGCGATGTGCGAATCAAAAATACCTTGCAGAAGGTGATCAATCAGTTTTGTCCTGATATTGTTTTTCACTTAGCTGCCCAGTCAATCGTAAGAAAATCCTACGAAAACCCTGTTCTTACTCTTGAAACTAATTCTATAGGAACCCTTAATCTTCTTGATTGCCTTCAAAATCAACCTTCAGTTATTGCAACTGTTCTCATAACTAGTGATAAATGCTATGAAAATGTAGAATGGTTATGGGGCTACCGTGAAAATGATCGACTGGGAGGAAAGGACCCATATAGCGCTTCTAAAGCTTGTGCTGAAATTATATCGAAGGTTTATATGGAATCTTTTTATGACGAAAAAGGTCCGGCTCTTGCTACAGCCCGAGCGGGGAATGTAATTGGTGGAGGAGATTGGGCTTTAGACCGGATAGTCCCTGATTGTATCCGAGCATGGTCTAAGAAAGAAGAGGTAGTTATAAGGAACCCAAAGGCTACTAGACCCTGGCAGCATGTTTTAGAGCCTTTAAGTGGTTATCTTGTTTTAGGGCAAAAATTATTACAGGGAAACCTTGAAGTTAGAAATCAATCATTTAATTTTGGACCGCCAGCAACAGTAAATCAATCCGTGGATGGTCTGATTTCCGAAATGGCTCAATACTGGTCAGGCTCAAAATGGAAATTTGAAAATGACGCCAATTCTGGTAAGCCGGAATCAGCGCTATTAAAGCTAAATTGCGACAAAGCAATTCACATGTTGAAATGGGGACCTGTTTTGGATTTCCCAGAAACTATTAGAATGACAGGAGAATGGTACCAAACTTTTTATAGCGAGAAATCTCCATCTATTGAGGCATTTACTAGAAAGCAAATTCAAGAATATGTAAAAAGCGCAACACAAAAGAATCTTAGTTGGATCAAATGAAGGACATAGAAATAGAAGGAGTAATAGTGCAACCTTTGAAACAAATAACCGATGATCGCGGTTCGATTTTGCATATGATTAGTAAAGACTCTGAATTGTTTACAAAATTTGGGGAAATTTATTTTAGTGAAATTCGCTCTGGGGTTATAAAAGCGTGGAAGAGGCATAAAAAACAAACCCAAAACCTAGCGGTTCCAATAAGTAAAATTCGGTTGGTAATTTTTGATCCAAGGCTAGGTTCAAAAACTCAAGGAAAAATTAAAGAATATCAACTTGGACGCCCTAATCATTATATGTTGATTCAAGTTCCTCCGATGGTGTGGTATGGATTCCAAGCTCTTGGGGATCAAACAGCACTGATTGCCAACTGTTCCGACCAATTACATAATCCAGAAGAAAAAGAATCGCTCCCAGCAAACTCAGATCAGATTCCGTATCAATGGAAGTAATAAAAACTAACCACGCATGCGATAAAAATTGATTCGAACCATGCCTCATATTTCAGTGGTTACATCTGTTTATAACGGTGAAAATTATTTAAAAGAGTGTGTGGACAGTATCCTTAATCAAACCTTTCAAGATTTTGAATATATCATTCTAAATAATGGGTCTACCGATGGAACAGGTGATATACTGGCTCAATATAAGGATCCTCGTTTACGCATATTTAATCAGGAAAACCTTGGAATTGTTAATTCTTTGAACAAGGGAACTTCGCTATGTCGTTCTGAATTAATCGCTCATCTTGATGCGGACGACTTTGTTTATCCTTCCTGGCTTGAAAAACAATTTAATTATATGATTAAAAATCAGGAGGTTGTTGTTAGTGGTTCACGCTTCCAAGAACTTTTTAAGGGTCAATTTTATCCGCAAAGCTTTCCGTTTTTAGAAAATGATTTTGAAATTAGAAAAAATCTGTGCTTATTTAATCCTATACCTCATAGTTTTACTGTAATAAGAAAATCAATCCTACAAAAAGTAGGTGGTTATGACCCCAATCTTGTTATTGTGCATGATTATGATTTATGGGTCCGCTTATTAGAGGAAGGGAAAGGCCATAATCTGAATGAAGTGCTAGGAGTATATCGTGTTCATCAAGACTCCTTTGCCTTAAAAAAAGAACAGACTATGATTAAAGAATCTTTTAAGATTCAATGGAAAGCATATAGAAAACTAGGCGGAAATTTTGGAAAAATGTTTAGCTCCATATTTAGAAAGGGAATAATTTGGTTTTTACCTGCAGCAGTTCGTTCCAACCTAAGAGCCGTTAGGAAAAGGCGGTGAAATTTCTGTTTTTTAAAATTTAATAGGAACAATTTTAAAATCGTTTGAATTTTAAATTGTTAAATTCAGAGGACTGGGCAAGTAATAATTGATCGGAATCTTGGAAATTGTTCCTTCGAATGTCCAGTTTTTTGAGCTGAAGAAGTAAAGGTGATTTGGCAAGTTTCAATAGACCTTTTTTTGAAATAGAATTTCCTGCAACCTCTAATTCTTCTAACTTCTTTAATTTTTTTGAATTGATAATTAATTGAAACCCCTTGTCTCCCATATCAATACCAGAAATTTTTAAAACTTTTAAGTTTTTAAAATTTTCAGACTCGGCAAGTACTAAAAGACCTTTGTTGTCTATTGAATTTTTATTTAAGTTTAATTCCTGTAATTTTTTCAAGTGAGACGACTGAGATAAAGCTAAGACACCTATCGATGTTGCTCCAGTATTTTCCAGATTTAATAATTCAATGTTTGACATAGAATCGGATTCGCTTAGAAGGACTAGCCCCTTATCTCCAATAGCATTGTCCATCAAATTCAGTTTTTTTAAATTTTTTGAGAAAGGAGAAGTTACTAGATCGCTAAGACCTTGGTGGTCAAAAAAATTATTACGCAATGATAAATGAAAGACTTCTGCTAGTTTTTGATGCAACGATATAGCTTTGATATCTTTGTTTTTTAAATAAAGAGCATTTAGATTGAGGCTTTTATCTGCTGAAATTTTTTCTGCCAGGTTTCGTGTGCGTAGATCTAGTAATGCAGATTCTCCATAAGCATTAAAATTATTGTCTACCATATTAAGGTTTTTCAGATTCATTAAGTATTTGGATCGTGCCAAACTTAACGAGCCCGAATTTCCAATATTATTTGAATCAAGAATCAGGTCTCGTAGTTGGTTTAATGTTGGAGAAGATGCCAGAACTTTAGCTCCTTCATCCGATATTTGATTCCAGCCAAGATTCAAATGGTTTATACCTTC
>PBKR01000024.1 GCA_002721545.1 Nitrosomonadaceae bacterium
GAATTAACTGAGGAAATTGGGTACTCGCCTGAGACGTTTAATTTCTTTCGTGAGGTTAATAAAGATCAGCAAAAGCTAAATATTCATATATTTTATTCTATTATGGGTGTTTCCCTTGCTGAACTAAATTTAATGGAAGGAACTGATATGGGAATGTTTACCATTGAAGAAATATTATCTAAAAATCTATATTCTAAAAAGCTTGGGAAAAATTTTCCTGTAGTTCCTCTTCTGTTAGAATTCTTTGATGAATTTTTTGAGTACATTGATAAAAATATCGGAGTCCATTGAATTTAATATGAAAGATTGATACGGATTTCCTGAATGATCAAAGTTTTTAAAATTAAAGCGTCCGATGAGAAGCTGATATCTGACAACAGAGAAACTAAACTTGAGTCCGAGGTACGTGCAAAGAAGGATCCTTTTGACTATTCAGAGGTTATTGTCAAGAAACCCTGGGGCTACGAATATCTTGTTTTTGAAAATGAGTTTGTTGCAATTTGGATGTTGCATATTGTCCGCAAGCGTAAAACATCTATGCACAGCCACCCAAAAAAGAAAACCTCTTTAATTTTGCTTGCTGGAAACGCCACCTGTTCCCATCTAGAGGGCGAGGAAAAAATAAACTCAATGGATGGTATTGTAATTGACGAGGGGGTTTTTCATCAAACAGAAGCTTCAAGCGAATTGCCGATTGATCCTCAGTCTGAAAATGGAATTTGGGTGATGGAGATTGAGTCACCGCCAAATAAAGCTGACCTTATACGCATGAAAGATAAATATGGGCGTTCTGGAAAAGCATACGAAGGCACAGAGAATATGGTCTTTGACCCTGTGAACTGCATCAAGTTTCAAGAGCCAGAACCCGAAAAATTCATTCAAGAAAAGTTTAATGATTTCATATTTACACTTGTTCGAGCTTCTGACCTTGTATCAACATCACCCTCCCCAGATGCCTTGGTGTCTGTTGTAGGGAGAAAAGGTCCTGAAGTATCTACCAATCCCCACCTTAAAACAGGGGGGCTAGAGACATATAAGAATTTTCTTGAAAATACCAAAAATGAAAATTTGGGAAACTATACTATCTTAACCATTCAAAAGACATCTGTGACCATGAAAGTTTCCGATTATATTTTTTCAGAGTTGGCTGCCATAGGCGTTAAAGATGTATTTACTGTTTCCGGTGGAGCTGCAATGCATTTGCTGGATTCCCTGGGGACCAATAAAGATATAAATCATATCAGCACTCATCATGAACAGGCGGCGGCCATGGCAGCAGAAGGCAATGCTCGTATTACAGGTAAGCCGGGAGTTGCGTTGGTCACCTCAGGGCCTGGAGGAACCAATGCCATGACAGGAGTCTGCGGTGCTTGGATTGATTCCATACCTTCAATATACATTTCTGGTCAGGTGACCTCAAATAACCTGATTGAAGGCACTGGACTTCGACAATTTGGAATCCAGGAATCGGATATAGTCAGCATGGTCAAAAGTGTCACAAAATATGCTGTAACTATTAAAGATCCTAGCCAGGTAAAGTACCATTTGCAAAAGGCCATTCATCTCGCCACGACAGGTAGGCCAGGTCCGGTCTGGTTGGATATACCTCTGGATATTCAAAGCAAAATGATTACACCAGATGAATGCCCTTCATATGAACCTGAGGAAAGAAAGATACCTGAGAACGTCTTGTTAAATAAACAAGTCAGTGAGTGTATCGAATTAATAAAAAACTCTGAACAACCTGTTTTGATCAGCGGTTATGGAATCCGACTTGCTAATGGAGAAAAAGAGTTTTTGCAGTTGGTTGAAAAGTTGGGAATCCCTGTGATTTCTTCATGGACCACTAGCGACTTAATTCCAAGCTCTCATGAGCTTTCCATTGGGCGTAGCGGAATCTTCGGTGACCGTGGTGGCAATTTTACAGTACAAAATTCAGACTTGATATTGAGCATAGGCTCCAGGTTGTCGGTACCACAGGTGGGTTATAACTTCCCTTTGTTTGCCAGAGCTGCGAAGAAAATAATTGTGGATATAGACTCCGCCGAATTAAACAAGCCTTCCTTGAAACCGGATCTTCCCATTCAGGCAGATGCCAGGGAGTTTATGGTTGAATTGCTGGCCCAGTTAAAAAATGCGCAGCCTTTTGAAATCTCTGATTGGCTTAAAAGGTGCCAGGGCTGGAAGTTGAAATACCCTGTAGTTCTTGCTGAATATAAAGAGTGTAAGGATGCTGTGAATTCATTTTACTTTGTCGAGACCCTGTCTGAGAAGCTGGATAAAAATGCAGTGATTGTGACCGACATGGGGACCAGCTTTACTTGCACCATGCAAACATTTAAAACGAAGTTAGGTCAAAGACTCTCCACATCCAGCGGTCATGCGTCAATGGGTTTTGGTCTGCCTGGGGCAATCGGTGCCTGTATAGGTAATAATCGAAAAGATACGATTTGCATCAGCGGTGATGGCGGGTTGCAAATGAATATTCAGGAACTGCAAACCATTGTCCATTACAACCTGCCTATCAAGTTATTTGTTTTAAATAATAATGGTTATCTGACTATAAAAGCTACTCAACAGAATCACTTTGGAAGATTTGTTGGCGCTGAACAAAGTTCCGGGGTGACTTGTCCCGACATAATTAAAGTCGCTACAGCCTACGGGCTCCAAAATGTCCGAATTGCAAATACGGAAGAATTGAATTTGAAAATCGATTCTGTCCTGCAAGCGCAAGGGCCAATAGTATGTGAAATTATGATGGAGGAAAACCAGCCACTGATTCCAAGGGTTTCCTCGCTGAAAAAGCCAGACGGAACCATAATTTCCAAACCTATTGAAGACCTCTATCCCTTCCTAAGCCGTGAGGAGTTCAAGGAAAATATGATTATTGACCCAACAGAAATATTAAAGTAAAAAGTAGATTGTTGGTTTAAATAATTAAGCCTTATTATGATAGATGGAAAAGTTGTACAATTTGTCAATTTATAGTAAAATCATTGTCTGCAGAAGTTTGAGATTTATCAACTATATCGTTTGTATTTTTTGTTCAATAAAATATAACTCCAGTTTTAGCTAAGTGTTTGTCTTAGATTACCGAAATATTAGTTAATTACTTTATATTAGCCCTAAAGGGTTTTAAGAATTTGAATACTGAAGTAAGTTTTGCAGATCTCACCCACACGGGGACAACGGTTGACGCGAATTATTTTCCGTTGGGGAGTGCTTTCATAGCTGCCTATGCTATCGAAAACTTAGACAATATTGATGTCAAAATTTTCAAGTACCCAAAAGATTTTGCTAGCTATTTAGACGAAACTATCCCAAAAGTTGTCTGCTTTTCTAATTATCAATGGAATCTAAAGCTTCATTATCATTACGCCACCCGCATTAAGCAAAAGGCCCCTGGGACCATAACGATTTTTGGAGGACCAAACTACCCTGTTGACCTTGCGGAGCAGGAACAGTTTCTTCGAAAATACTCTGCGATTGACTTTTATATTAATGAAGAAGGAGAAATAGCTTTTACCGAGCTTTTCAAAATTATTACAGAGAGTAAATTCGATTTGGCAATCATTAAATCTAAAGCTCAAAAAGCCCCTAACTGTCATTATTTATTCAAGGAAAAAGTTGTTCATGGAGAGCCTCTGCCACGAATCGATGACGTAAATATTATTCCATCACCTTATTTATCAGGTTTAATGGATAAGTTTTTCGATCCCTATTTAAACCCCATGATTCAGACTCAACGCGGGTGTCCATATAGCTGCACATTTTGCTATGACGGAAACGAATCAATGAATAAATTGCGCCGTTTTAGCCAAAGTCGCATAAATGCAGAAATTGAATATATATCTGAGAGAAGAGCATGTTCTGGGCTTTCCATAGCTGACGACAATTTTGGAATTTTTAAAGAAGATTTAGATACGGCTCAACTTCTCGCTGAAATGAAGGAACAATACAATTGGCCGAAGTTTATAATGGCCGCCCCCGCTAAAAATAATAAAGACCGTGTGAAAGAGATAGCCAAAATCCTAAAAGATGGGTTTTTGGTTGGAGCAGCAGTTCAGCATACGGACCCTGAGGTTTTAAAAAATATAAAAAGAAGCAATATTTCGACTGAAAAAATAGTGGCGCTGACCCAAAGAACTGATGACCGTAAGACGACCAGCTTTTCTGAGGTTATTTTAAATCTCCCCGGTGACACAAAAGATAAACATTTTAAAGCAGTGTTAGAACTAATTGATGCAGGAATAGAAGAAATACGCATGTATCAGTTTATTGTTTTACCAGGAACTCCCGCCAGCAAGGTCGAAACCCGAGAAACATATGGTTATCAAACTCGTTTTCGAGTCCTACCAAGGTGTTTTGGCCGATATACCGGGTTTGGAGAAGAGTTCTGGGCTTATGAATACCATGAAGTCTGTGTGGCAAGCAAAACAATGCCTTTTGAGGATTACCTTGAATGCCGTAAATTTAACCTCCTCATTGAGGTGTTTAATAATGGAGGGATGTTTCAAGAGCTGCTATTTTTATTGCAACGAATGAAAATTTTACCATCTACTCTATTTAAAAGACTTTGGGAAACTTCTCACAATAATCCAGTATTTCAAAATCTGTATGAAGTTTTTAGTTCAGATGAAAAGAAAAACTTTTGGGAAAAGAGAGAAGATCTTGAGAGTTTTCTTGATCAACCAGGAGTGGCAGATCGTTATTTATCTGGAGAATACGGAAAAAACCAAATCATGCGCTGCCGTTCTTTAGCATTGATTGAACATATGGAGGCCATCGCCAAACACGCTTTCAAAAATGCTAAACAGCTTCTTATTGAAAATAAAAAAATGAACGAACAATTAGATGTCTACCTACAAGAACTCGAGGATTTTATTGTATGTAAAAAAGGGGAACTTTTAACCCTTAATCAACCTGTGGCCAAAATGTTTCACTTTGATTTTATAAAAATGGCTGAAAAAGGGTTTAACGTCGATCCTTTTGATCACAAAGTTGATAGTGGTATTAGCTTAAATTTTTATCACTCAAAAAAAACAGCTGGTGACATAGAAACCTACTTTAAACAGTTTGGGTATAGCGTAGATGGAATGGGACATTTTCTTCAACGCCAAGGATCTATGAACCTTTTATACAAACAGGTGGCTTACTCATAAAATCATTTAGATATTTTGAGTTTCCTTTTTGTTTCCTCTTTGCAATGATCTCTTTAAATGTCCCCTGATAAAAAATATAGACTTAAAACAAGTTTCTTGGAAAAAATTCAAGAAGCTAATTGAAAAAACTACAAATAAACCTTACTTGAGGGAATTTTTATGTCTGAAACTCTCGTTACATACTATGGCAAACATAAAATTTCTCCTGTGAAACTAGATTTACCTAGTTTGGAAAGACACTTTCAAAATAGGGCAGCTTTATTTCACCACCTTGGATTAATTCCAAGTTTGTTTAAGGGAAAAAAAATAATCGAATTTGGCCCCGGCTCTGGTCAAAACTCTCTATTTACAACCAGTCAAAAACCGGAGCGTTATGTTTTCGTTGAGGGAAACCCAACAGCTATAGAGGATATCAAAGCCTGCTATTCACAATACCCTGAGCTTGAAAAGTTTATTCATATTGAACACTCTCTTTTTCAGAATTTTTGCAGTGACGAACTATTTGATGCTGTATTTTGCGAGCGAGCGCTGTTAGGAAAAAATAAAACAGTACCTATCCTTAAGCATATCTCAAGCTTTGTTGCTCCGGGAGGCGTTTTAGTTATTAGCTCCTCTGATCATGTTGCTTGTTTAGCAGAATTTCTTAGACGCCTTATGGCTCAATCACTTTTAGACCCTAATGCTTCAATGGATTCTCAGGTGGAAATGCTAACACCAATTTTTTCATCTCACCTAGCTACTCTAAATGGTATGAACCGTAAACCCAGCCATTGGATTATTGATAACCTTTTAAACCCTGTAACTATCAGTCAGACTTTCCCTATTCCAGATGCTGTGAACGCATTATCAAAAGATTTTGACTTTTTTAATACTTCACCACGTTTTTGCACTGACTGGCGATGGCATAAAGATATTAGCGAAAATAGCAAGAGTTTCAATCAAGTTCTAATCGAGAGCTACTGGGACAATTTACATAATTTTTTAGATTACAGAAATGTTTCACCGTCACGAACAAAGTCATCCAACCAAATTCTTTCAAAATTAGCTCTTGGTATACAAGAAAATATTATTCAATTTGAAAATACCAGAGATCCTATTTTTATAAATGATGTCAAGGACATTTTAGACGAGTTGATTACACATATTGATGAATTTTCGCCCATTACTGCCCAATCCTTAAAAGAAGCGCACACGATACTGTCAAAAATTCCTATAAGCCCAAAGGCTATTGTTGAAAGCAAGTATTTTAAAGGTCTTTTTGGACGAGGCACTCAACATTTAAGTTTTATCAGAAAAGCTTAATTTGTGCTAATAGATAAAATATTACGAACCGTATACCATTAAATGGATAATAGTTACTTTGGCAGTATTCTATTTTTTAATCGATTAATAACTCGAATGATAATGTCGTAACTGATATTTCTTAATCGTAAAAATAAATAGAGCTTCGCGGTTAAAAATTGGACCCTGCTAAAAATTCGAATGCTAAGAAAATATAGATGATCTATTAAGTTGAGTCGATCTAGTGAGACTTTCAAACCTTCTAAAAAATCCTCATGTGACTGCCTAGCTTGGTTTATGACCATAGCGCCATACAGATATAGGTGACGTCTTTTAATAACATCTCTTATCTTAGGTGGAAACTTGTCCGCATAGGTTGTTTCCATAAGTTTCCGCGAGGGAGTGACGTCTCTCAAGTGCGATTCCGGATAAACGTCTGAGTCGGCTGACACACTATTAGGTTTAAGTACTTGTACGTGAAGTTCTTCGGGAATAAAGCAAGCACCATATTGTAAAGACATTAATAGCGTTGCAAACCCGTCTATATACCTTCCCGAGTCAAGTGTAAAGGCCTTAGCTTCATCTATAAGTTTACGGTTAAATACCATGGTAGGCGGATTAAAGTCCCAGTTGTTTTTATTCATCATGTTGTTCTGTATTTCTTGAGCAGATACATAATGAGAATAATTTGCACTATAAGGCGGCTCAGGAACAGTATCAAGATAGTCCCCACTCTCAGTAGCTCTGCGACTTAAACTCGAACAAAACCCCGCTTGAGGATGTTTGGCTAGTAATTTTAAAGACTTTTCGAAAAACCCAGGCAACAAATAGTCATCCGCCCCGGCAAAATAAATATAATCACAAGTAGCTTTTTCCAAGCCTTTAATAATACTAATAAATATACCTAAGTTTTTTTCATTTAATATAAACTCAACTGAGGGATCTTGTTTTATAAATCCTGATATAACATCAACACTATTGTCGGTGGAACCATCATCAATGATTATAATCTGCTGAGGTTTAACAGATTGATTGAATAATGCTTCTAAAGCACGGGGAAGATATTTGGCATGATTATAATTCGAAAGAACGACTGATAGAGATGGCAAAAACATCGTTTAAGATAAAAATAGATTTAGTATCAGGCAAAGTTAACTCTGTAATTAATTTACAAAGCTAAAACTCTAGAACTTCTCACCTATTGGTATTGATCCACTTCGCTACTTTTTAGTTTAGATACCTTATTAGAGGAGAATTAGGCCCGGAATTTCAAAGCAGAGAACTTTTACCATAAAAACCCTGGAGATTTCAAAAGCAACTTCCTCCAACTACTTATCCATCAATTTCAGGAAGTGCAGATACCCTCAGGGAAAGCAATTTTTTTTCTATAGATAAATTTGAGTTTTTCAAAAAATACTTATTGCTTTTAAACCTTCCACATATTTTGAATGCCCACTCCATACCAATGGCAGATCTCGCAAAATACTTGGAATGTATTCATAATTATGACTATCAGTTTTTACTTCTAAAATTATCGCATCAGCCATATTGGCCTTGGATTTAAAGTTTGGGGTTCTTTTTCCATATTGGTTCAACACTAATTGACGAGTATCCAAGGTTATCATAATTTTTCCATTTCTAGAAATATAGTAATCTCTCCAATAGCGGTTTACTAAAATAGGTGCCGGTCGATGATTGAAGTGTGCCTTCCAATCAAGCGGCAACAGTTTTTGGATCTGCGACCGTATAGTTTTCCAAGAATCGGTAATTTCAACATCTAATTTTTCTATATTAAATTTGTATTTCCAACCATATAGATTACGTTTGCATTTAATTTCCAGTGTTCCTGGAGAAGGCTTAATACTAAGGCCATACCATCTATATCTTAACTTAGAACGCGCGCTTACTTCTATTAAATTACTCGTATATGAATTCAAGTTCCATGTATCAAAATAGACATTATTAACCTGTCTAGATGGATAGGCAACTCGAAATCCAGCAGGGTTCAATTTCACCCATTGTTTAAGCTTATTATAATGAATAGCATCCGCTTTAAATTTATATTCTCGTCGAGTCGGCGTATGCAAATTCATTTTTTCATGAATCCTTTAGAATACATTTGATTTACATCTAGGGTAACGGTTTCAATAGATTTTTTATTAATAACTATCTGACTCCCTATTTGTGCTTTAGCGATTTCACCCGAACCTACCATTGTAAAATCATTAGCTTCAATAATTCCTCCCGCATCAAATTCATTTTTTTTCACATAGGCTGCTAACCCGAAGTGATGAATATTTTTAAACTTTGCTTTTGAAATTTTCACAATAGAACCATCCTTGCTAGCCACCCCAACTCCAGAGTTAATAACTTCCAAGTTAGTTACATCAACTTTACTTTTTTCGCCAGCAGATACAGCTTTGTCTTTTACATTTTTAAAATATAAGGAATTTGCCTGAATATTACTGCCACTAAAATCGACCCCATCACCTCGGATGTGTTGGAATCTACATTTTTCAATCCTGCCTTGGGAAAAGTCTCCATCAAACGCATCAGAAACTGAGCTTAAAAAATTACAGTTTTTTAAGGTAAACGAGCTATCCACTATATTTAAACCATCTTCTCCCATCGATTGGTTCAATACTAAGCCATCAAAATCAATAGCTGTTTTATAAAAAGTTACGCCACCTGTTAATTCCCACCCATTTGTATTAATGTGTGAGACTTTATTAACGTGAACATGCTTCCACACAGATGCTCCGGCCTCCAAGCTTGCAAATCCACCCCATATATTAGCGACTGGTTCTAATGTAATCGGTTGATCTTCTGTTCCTAAGAAACGAGTCGCGCTAGAGGTAACAAAAATCGCGTTTTTAGAAAATTTAAGCGTAACACCTTGTTCGATATGCAAAATAAACCCTGGAGGAACAAGCAAGTTTTCATTTACAAGCCAAACGCCTTTCTTTATTTTTAAATTATTATGATCTATTTTTTTTATATATGGATGTTTTTTGAGCACGAAATCTATAGGTGGATATTGAGGGCGTCCTGTATTAAGTGGATCAATGTAAATATGATTTATGGGAGTTTTGTGTACATGTAAGTCGGTAATACCTTTTACTGTCGCTAATAATTTTATTTTTTCTGGATTGCTTTCTTGAAATAAAATATCATCGGGGAATTTATAAGTCCAGTACTCAAGAGGTCGTCTTAATCGTTTTGCGGGAAGCCAAAGCGGCGATTGATCTGATCTAATCTTTGTCAACAACTTTAGTTTTCCAGTCGGAACAAAAAGTGTCTCTTTTTTAGATTCGATATTAATGCCTATAAAATTTAAAGGTTCAGCAAGCGAATTAGCGATCCTGAATTGTAAGGTTTTAGGTTTAATTTTCTCAGCCAATCCTGAATAAAATTGACCATAGGCTCTTCGAAATGGTAAATCTTCCGGTAGATAAGCATTATCTCCTCTAGATATTCCACTTTTTGTAATTTTAGGATTATTTTCATTGTGATCATTAAGGGTACGCAGTCGATCCCTCTTATGCAGTAATTTTGCACGATTTGCCAGAACATCAAATAATGCTTTACTTTCTGGTACATATGGAAATTCTTTAGCAAGTTGGGCTTGTAATTTATTATATTTAGGCTGTAAATCGTTTCTAAGGGAATGAATATATTTTGGAGAGGAAACTCGAAAGAGCTCTTGCTCAAAGGCTATCGCAATTTTTCTATCGGACAAAAATTCCAATCCAAAATCCCATGTACTAAAGGTACAAAGCTGTTTCGAATCCAACCACAAACTTGCATCATAACCAATGGGTTCCAGTAACCCCGTTATAGGGTTGTAATAAAACCTTACATTTGTGAACGCTTGAGCGTGGCAAGCGTTCCAAAGTTCCGTTATAGCCATATAGCGTGCAATCAAAGAAACATCGAATATCTCTGATGCAGGCTTTAGGCCCATTTGAAAATCTTCCAACATTTTTTTGGCAATTTGATATTGCATTCTAAGGGTTTTATCACGGGTAATTTTTTTATACTGGTGGGCCTTAGCCACAGTATTTGTATAGTCACTATGAAATCGGTAAAATAAAGGAATATGGTAGTTTAGGTGCACTTGTTCTGGGGATAGCCGAACTATAACACCTTCTCTTCGGTTCTGGGATTCAAGCAATTCTTTTGAAAAATGCTCTTCAAATGCAAAAATACCCTTGTTACTTCCATTTATAGATACATTTACAAAATTGTATCTGATCCCTAATACATCTTCGCGCCTTAAGTTATTTTGATAAGCCCATTCATTGAGATAACTTCGCACTTTAGGGTGTTGAATCGCAAATTCGCGCACTCCAAACAAACTTTTCCCTTTTTTTACTGACATTTTTAAAGAAGCTTTTGAGGAGTTGAAATGATCTTCGTTCTGTCCTTTATGCTCTACTTTAACTTTGATTGTTTTATTTTTATATTTTATAGTGGCCGGAACTTTGACTGCGTCACGTTCTAATTTATTTTCTAGCTGACTACCATCAAAAAGTTTAAGAATATGCTTATGTTTAATATCTAATCTAAGTAATGGAAAGTTGTTTTCCCTCAAGGGAAGAAGTATATTTTTAAACAAGTGTTTAGTACCTTGCCATCTTGAACTTGCATAAGGTATATACCCTAGTTCATCTAATTTGTCGGTTATAGCTTCACGGATGGGAAAAAATAATATTAGACTATTAACTAAAATAAAAAATAAAATAGAAAATAAAGTTAAAACAAAATTCCACCTCCACAATGGGCTTTTGAATTTAAAAGACTCTTTAAATGACAGAGTTGATTCTTTATGCTTTACAATTTTCATTTAGAGGCTTGAAATTTGATTTTGATCGATGAAAGTTACTCTTATGTCAGGAATCTTTTCTTGTAACTCGTCTACTAATAATGACAGACCATCTATGGCAGGAATATTGACGTGGTAAGTAGCTTCATTTTCTCTACCTTCAGTTTCAAAGCGGCGCAAGCCAGCTCCTCCTTTAACATGCTTTGCAATAACAACGTTAACATCATTTAATCTAAGATCTTTATCTTCAGAGTCTTTCCACTCTATAGATAAAAATAGATTTTTGTTAGGTTCTCTTTTCTTAAAGCTTCTTATAATGGTGATGGCTAGTAATATGGTTAGACCCGCAATAACCGTAGGCAGTCTTTGGTCTGCTCCCAATCCTAGACCCATGGCAATTGCCAGAAAAAGATAAGCTAACTCTTCAGGCTCCTTAATAGGTGTTCTGAAACGCACAATAGATAAAGCACCTACAAGTCCTAATGAAAGCGCCAAAGAGGACTTAACCACAGTTATAATAAGCGTAGTTGTTAGTAATATAAAAGGTAGAACCCGGGCTAATTCAGACCTATTGGACAATGTTGAACCGAATTTTTCAAAATGGTAACTAATTACTAGAGATAGAAACAGACCTATACCCAAGTTGACTAGAAGTGAAAAAATTGATAAGGGTACCGCTTGTGGCAAAACTAGTTGATCTAACATAAAAAATATTCCTATAAAATTAACTTAGTTAATGCTTAAAATTCAGATATATAATTTAAATTCAAGCCATTCTAGAGTTTCTTGACGGAGTTTCTTAAGAGTATTTTATTCCATATATGAACATAGCTAAGAGATTTACAATACTGGACAGTAAAGAAGAGAAATAAGAATGAGAAGACATAGAAGACATAGAAGACATAGACTTATCCATGCGAAACTCTAATTAACTTATTTGTCTTTGTCAATTAGTGGCAACCTTAAGCTAATCCAATAGATTTTAAAAATCTAAGCCGTTATATGACCCATGATTCCTCAATGGAATCCTAGCTTGGGTAAATAACCAATAAGAGAGGTATCAAAGTTCCATGAGCTTCATTGATAAATTTTTAAAAGCAACCTCTGTTGATCAAGCTGTGAAATTTGCGCTATTGAGTAAAATATGGCTCCTATTTTCAGGCCCCATAACCTTATATTTAATATCTCTTTACCTAACACCAATAATTCAAGGTTTTTATTATACAATTTTGAGTCTAATTGCGCTACAGGTGTTTATGGAGCTTGGATTTTATCTTGTAATCACACAATTTGCGAGTCACGAATGGGCAAATTTAGACATTGACGACTCAGGCTCTATTATTGGCAATCCATCCTCCCTTTCACGTTTAATTAGTCTCGGTCGTCTTGTTTTCAAATGGTATGCCGTTGCATCTGGATTATTCATAATTTTAATAGGCACTATCGGCTATTATTTTTTATCTAACAAGGCAGACACCTCTATTTCGTGGGTAGCGCCTTGGTTGACTCTTATGATTCTTTCTGGTCTACAACTATGGATGCTTCCTTTCCAGTCGATTTTAGAAGGCTGCAATCAAGTTGCCAATGTTTATAAGTTCAGACTGATTCAATCTGTATTGAGTGCTTTAGTAATGTGGATAATATTGTATTTAGATGGTGGCCTATGGATTGTTGTGGCATCTACTGGGAGCGGACTAATTGTTAATATCACTTTTTTTTCAACCAAATACTTTAATTTTTTTAAGACCTTTTTTTCCTTCGAACCGGCAGAAAGGATTTTATGGCAAACAGAAATTTTGCCTATGCAATGGCGCTTAGCTCTCGGTGGCATAGTTGGTTATTTTATGTACTCTTTGTTTACCCCTATTGTATTTCATTATCATGGTCCGGTAGCCGCAGGGAAAATGGGTATGACCTGGCAAATAGTAGGGGCTCTGGGACCTTTGGCAATGGCGTGGATTGACACAAAAACGCCTATATGGGGGATGCTAATAGCAAAAAAAAGATATTCAGAACTTGATCAAAGTTTTTATCGGGCTAGTGGTGTTTCTATAGCAGTTATTTCTTTAGGAGCATTAATCGTTGGGTTTGCTGTATATGGACTTAACTGTTATCAACATCCTCTGGCTCAACGAATACTTGCTCCATTTCCCTTTGCATTATTCTTACTTGGTATGGTTGTGACGCATTTTTCAGGGTGTTTGTCGAGCTACATTCGTGCCCATAAAAAAGAACCTTTTTTATACGTTAATATTGGATCAGGAATTTTTACAGGCCTATTGCTTTGGATTTTAGTAAGTAAGTTTGGATCTAATGGGGCTGGGGCAACTTATTTATTAGTTGCGTTAGTTAGTTTACCTTTTACGTTAAACATCTTTCTTCGTTGTCGAAATGAGTGGCATAAAGAATAATTAATTTCATTTTGGTTTAGCTGAGTTTTTATCTTATACCTTATAACTATGATTTTATGATTCAACCAGTGTCTAAAGCTTTGTAAATTATTGTTTTTTTACTGTAACTTGTTATTATATCCAACATTAACTAAATTATTACCATTTCTCAAATCATTATGAAAGCCGTAATATTAGCAGGTGGATTGGGAACTCGACTTAGCGAGGAAACTGCCATTCGTCCAAAACCCATGGTAGAAATAGGAGGAAAACCCATTCTATGGCACATTATGAAAATTTATTCCTTTTATGGAATTCATGATTTTATCATCTGCCTTGGCTACAAGGGTTATATGATAAAAGAATATTTTGCCAATTATTTTCTCCACAGTTCTAATGTTACATTCGATATCGCAAATAATAAAATGGAAGTCCATGAGCATAGTGCAGAGCGTTGGCGTGTGACTTTGGTCGATACTGGAGAAAAAACAATGACCGGAGGAAGACTAAAAAAAGTCCAACCATTTTTGGATAACGAAAATTTTTGTTTTACATATGGAGACGGCATCTGTGATGTAAATATTAAGGAATCTATCGCGCACCACAATCAACAAAATACTTTAGCAACAATGACTGTTGTTCAACCCCCGGGTAGATTTGGTTCCATCAAGTTACAGGGGAATAAGCCCGTCAGTTTCCAGGAAAAACCCCAAGGAGACGGGGGCTGGATCAATGCCGGCTTTTTTGTCCTGGCTCCTGAAACTCTTAATTATATTGAGGGCGACAACTGTATATGGGAAGGAGCCCCCTTGGAAAAGCTTGCAAAAGAAGGCCAGTTATCCGCATTCTTCCACAAAGGATTTTGGCAACCCATGGACACCTTGCGCGAAAAGAAAAAGCTTGAAGATGCTTGGAATTCAGGTCATGCGCCTTGGAAGGTTTGGTAATGAATCCACATTTTTGGAAAAACAAAAATATACTTATCACCGGACATACAGGCTTTAAAGGA
>PBKR01000025.1 GCA_002721545.1 Nitrosomonadaceae bacterium
GAAGCCTCCAGAAAAGGCCTGGGAGTAATTATCCGTTCTCCTTTGAACAGCGGCCTTCTTACTGGAACCTTTGCAAAGAACCAGACATTTGGCGACAATGATGAAAGGTCGACCTATTTTTCCGGACCTCGGTTTATTAGCCGATTGAACGCTTTAGAAAAAATACAGCGTAATTTAAATATCCCCAACCACGAACTGGTGGAACATTCTTTAAGGTTCATTCTTTCAAATCCAAATGTGTCTGTGATAATCCCCACCGCATCCAACACCGATCAATTGATGAATTATGTTAATTTTTCCAGGAAATATATTCCTTACAACCAAAATCAACTATCAAAAATTAAAAGTTCTGTTTCCAAACATATGGAAGAGATGAACCAAGCCTTTCAACTATAGCTATGCTTTAATTATACTGTTTTATTTAGTTGGATAGTTATCATTTCATGCTATGGTCAGTTTTGTTTTATCAACAAATCAAGTTATTATGAAGATATTATGTCCTTACGTATTTATCTAGCCGACCCCACCCACATGGGCTTTGGAATAGCGGCGGAAGCATTTCCGCTTAATATCGGGCTTGTGGCATCCTACGCTAAAAAGGTTTTTGGGAAAGCCATAGATATAAGTCTATTTAAATATCCGGAGGAACTGCTTGAGGCATTGCGTGACAGACCTCCGCATATTCTTGGATGCAGTAACTACACCTGGAATTGCAATCTCTCTTACCATTTCACAGAGCTGGCTAAATCTATCAATCCTGAAATATTAACCGTATGGGGTGGAACCAATTATCCATTTCAAGCGCATCAGCAGGAAAGTTTATTACGACGTAGGTTAAAAGTAGACCTTCATATTTTTTACGAAGGTGAGCAGGTATTTTCCAAAATCATTGAGCGCTTTATTACAGCCCCCACCCCCCGCGAAACTCTCAAGGACCCTATCGATGGTTGCCAATTTATTTCCCCGGCCGATGGATCTTTTGTTTCCGGAGAGGAAATCCCTCGAATTAAAAACCTGGACACCATTCCCTCGCCATATAGCACAGGTCTTATGGATAAGTTTTTTGACGGCAAATTGACTCCCATGATGGAGACTTCGAGAGGATGTCCTTTCAAATGTAATTTTTGCAATGCGGGTGACGCCTATTTTACTTCCGTAAATAAATTCAGCGATGACTACATTGAGGAAGAGTTTACATACATCGCCCAAAAAGCTCGCGATGCTAATGTTACAGGCGCTTATCTTGCCGATAATAATTTTGCCATGATTCCACGGGATGCCAAAACTGCTAAATTGCTTAATAGTTTAAAAATTAAATTTAATTGGCCTCAGAGTATTTTGGGGTGGACTGGAAAAAATTCTAAAAAAAAGGTTATTGAAGCAACACGGCTATTGGGAAAGGATTTTAATATCAACATGGCTGTTCAGTCTATGGACGATTCTGTCCTTAAAAATACTAAACGGGCTAACATCAGCCTTGAGGATTATCGAGACGTTGCAGAATCATTGAGCAGGGAAGGCAGGCCACAGATTGCGGAGCTTATCACGCCTTTACCTGGCGAAACCTTACAATCCCAGCTAGCTGGTATCAACACCCTTTTAGATACCGGGGTGAGCCGCATTCAATCAAATACCCTCACCATGTTGCATGGCACGCCTTATAAAGATAATGTGGACTTTCTCGCAGAGCATCAATACGTCTCCAAATATCGCCTTGTCATAAGGAACTTCAGTGAAATAGAAAACACCCACATTTTTGATGTCGAGGAAGTGGGCATAGCGACCAAGGACATGAGTTTTGAAGATTATCTTGAGACAAGAAAGTATTTGTTTCTCGTTGAGATCTGTAATAATTGCGATATCTTCAAACCACTGCAACGGTACCTCAAACAAAACCATATCAAGAATTCTAAATGGATTCAGCATCTGTCCGGCTATCTTGACAGATTCCCCAATAAAGTAGATGAAGTTTTCAGATCGTTTTCTGCAGACACCACTTCTGAACTCTGGGATTCCGAGGAAGCTTTGATATCCCACTACTCCATTCCATCAAATTTCAGCAAACTACTAAAAGGAGAAGCCGGTCACAATGTGATATATAAACATCGCGTGTGGATGCTTTCTCAAAACCTGACAGACTGGTTGGAAATAGTATTCAAGTTAACCCAAGACTTATTAGTGTCACATCTTCCTAAAAGTAGCCACAAGACTATGATTGACGAATTGACGGATTTACATCGCTTCATAAAAGGTAAATCAGGCTACTCCTATTCACTCGATGACCTTGATAATCATTCTGTCATAGGGTTTAATTACGATATTTTAGGTTGGTTGAACTCAAAAGATAACAAGCATTTGAGTAGTTTTATGATAAAAGAACCGATTGCCTTGAAATTTTTTCTTGATGACAAAGACAAGCTTATTTTACGAAATTGCTTTACGAGATACGGCACCGAGCTAAATGGGATAGCCCGCCTGCTTCAGCGCACTGCCGGGAAAATGCCGGAACGCTTGCCAATCATTGTCAGCGAACAAACAAACCGCCCATTATTTTGAAAATAAAATGATAGCCCCTGTCATTCAATGGTGGCTGAACAGCGAAAGTCATGGGCGAGGCCTGAAGTCTCTGAGCCATTCAATGTTTGGAAATCAAAGCGGCGCTTTTGTGAACGGCCATTTCATCACCCTCGGATCCGTATTCTCAGACATGTACAGTCGACTGATTTCCGGATTTATAAAATCCAAACGGCCCATCATTGCAGAAATTGGCGGAGGCTATGGAAAATTATTTTATTTTCTCAGCCGTGAATTGTCTTCTTTCTGCTATTTGGACTTCGATCTCCCGGAAGGATTGTCCTGCGCTTCGTATTATTTATTAAAAACCTATCCAGACAAAAAGTTCTTACTGTATGGAGAGGGCAATTTTTCAGCAGAGAGCTTGCGGGAATATGACTTTATTCTGCTTCCATCTTTCGAGCTTCCTCAACTCCCGAGCAACTCTACCGATATGTTTGTCAACACAACAAGCTTAGGGGAAATGGCGCCTGCTACCGCAGAATATTTTTTAACTGAAATTTGCCGGACCGCGAAAGTTTTCTTTCATGCAAACCATGAGTTTATTAGAAATGAATTTGAAGGAGGCTCCGCATCATTATTGAATCGTGAGTACCCTATACCCTCCGACCAATTTGAGCTAGTCGTCAGGTATCCCGACATATGTCACAGCATCCTTCAAGGATATTTTGATTGTCACTCTGACATATTCTGGTACTTTTACCGGAGAAAACAGGGTTAAAATACCCTTCCCGGCATCGGCAACCTCGCATCGTAACTTTCTTAGGATGAACGTGAATGTTTTTAGCAACCACCTCAGACCAACAGTTCTGGAATAAGCACGAAAAAATTCTGCTTCTGGGAGAATGGTGCAAGATTTACTCACAAAAGGATATTTGGTCCAAATTGGATTATCAAGTTTTGCCTTATCACTGGGATGATCGCGACAAACGGCACAGTGATTGGTTGTATTTACAGTCTCTCCACGAAAAATATTTATCAGAACTGGCCGGAAGGCTTAATAAAATCCATGGAGTAAACTATTCCGACAGGTATTGGCGCATCCTGATTGGCCCCTGGCTCTTCTTCTTCATTCCTGTTTTTTATGATGCTTATCTCTCGATTAGAACGGCCATCGACTCAAAATTGGTCTCTAATACATGGCTGTCTGACCAAACCTGGACATGCCACCTGAAAGAAAACACCAAGGAATTTCTCCTGTGCCTCCGAAATGACGAGGACTACCGGCACTATCTATATAGCTGGATTATTCGGGAACATGGGAACGTTCCCTTTGAAACCCATCAAACACAACCTGCAGCCAAGGCTTCCAAATATTTTTCTGACACCGAATGGCTTAAAGCAAAGCT
This sequence comes from Nitrosomonadaceae bacterium, assembly GCA_002721545.1. Taxonomy (GTDB): domain Bacteria; phylum Pseudomonadota; class Gammaproteobacteria; order Burkholderiales; family Nitrosomonadaceae; genus BJGV01. The sequence continues at coordinate 3,924 of PBKR01000025.1, forward strand.
TAAAAAGCTACTAACTTCTTCTACGAGTTTCATCCCCGACCAGTGGCAAAAAAAGGTTATCGTTGAGAGCTATTTATCACCTATGAATGTTGTAAAGTTACAGCTTGCTCTGCGTCAATTTCCTATACCGTTTTATTCCGAAATTGCTTTGCCAACTCTTCCCGCTGACAAGGAATTGAGGGGAGAGCTAAACGGATTATCGTCCAACAATGAATTCGAGTCCTTCCTGGCTAAAATACTCCCTCAACAAATACCCAAGGTCTTTTTGGAAGGCTACTCGGCAATGCAAAAAATATCGTCAGCCAAATTTCCGAAGCGACCTGAACTCATTTTAACTGGCGTTGGACTTTATTTGAACGAGGGATTTAAGTTCTGGGCCGCTCGCCACGCGGATAAAGTTAAACTGATAGGACTCCATCATGGTGGCGGATGGGGAAGTGCCCGCTTTGGAGTGGTCGAATCTCATGACTTAAATACTTTTGACCGATTTTACTCCTGGGGCGAGAGTGGGGTTAAGCATCCCATTGTTAAGTCCATGGCTTCACCTTCTTTGTCTTGCGGAAAGAGAAAAATTAAGTGCAACCCGAAAGGCGGGATCCTCTGGGTTGGCATTTCCGTTCTTCCTCGTTATTTCTATTTGATGGTTAGTGGTTGTACAACGTCCCAGATACTTTCATACCCGAAGGAACAGGAACTGTTTGCCAGTTCTGTCTCTCCCGAAGTCCATGAGTTGTTGTTATTTCGCCTATGCCCAACATCATCAGGGCTAGAAGAAGAGAAACGTTGGTTTAAGAATGACCCCAAACTTAAATTATACAGAGGCAATAAACCTATGATAAAGCAACTCAACGAATGTAGGTTGAGCATTCATACATATAATGGGACCCCTGTCTTGCAAACTCTTTCTGCCAATTATCCAACGATCCTGTTTATGAACCCGGATCATTGGGAATTATCTGAGTCGGCGAAACCCTATTTCGAACAACTTCGCAAAGTGGGCATTTTGCATGATACCCCTGAATCTGCCGCCTCCAAGGTGAATGAGATTTACGAGAACCCCCTTGCATGGTGGATGTCGGCAGAAGTTCAAGAAGCAAAAAATATATTCTGCCAAGAATATGCCAAAACAAGTGAGAACTGGCTGACTGAATGGAAAAACGAGCTGTTAAATTTAACGAGCGATTAATTGATTTGAATACACCTTCTATAAAATCCCGTTTCGCTGTCTCCTTCTACTCCAATGTCCTCAAGGGTGGTTTTTCTTTTGCCACTGGCCTGATTATCGCAAAGGGCCTGGGTCCGGAGAATTATGGGAATTATGCCTTCCTGCTGGCCAGCTTTCTATCGCTTGTTCAGCTTTTGGATATGGGTACTTCCAGCGCGTTTTACACCTTCCTTTCACAAAAACCTCGGGGCCTGGTTTTCATCGCCTATTTTGTATCCTGGCAGGCACTCCAAATCCTGCTTTCCCTTTCAGTCATAGCGTTTGTTCTGCCGGAAACCTGGATCAAAAATATCTGGCTCGGACAAAGTAAAGAATGGATAATACTTGCCCTCATGGCTGTTTTCATGCAACAAAGCGCCTGGCAAACAATAATTCATATCGGCGAATCTCAACGCTTGACACAAAGGGTTCAGCACATGAATATTTTCATTGCGTCCATTCACTTGTCTCTAGTGGCCGTAATTTGGAATATAGATGTTCTTTCCATCAAAGTTTTATTTATGTTGGTAATAGCCGAATATTTTCTCGCAATCGTTGTAGCTTGCATACTCATCCCGATTCGAGCATTGGAAGGAGAGGTCATTAAGGGAATGGACTTATTTCATGAATACCGCATATATTGTACTCCTCTGATCATCCATGCCGGGCTGGGCTTTATATATATATTTTATGATCGCTGGTTATTACAACATTTTGGAGGCGCAAAGGAGCAGGCTTTTTATTCGATCGGTTATCAGTTTGCTACGGTCTGCCTTATTACTACGGTTTCCATCTCAAAGATTTTCTGGAAAGAGATTTCCGAAGCTCATGAAAAACAGGATTTTGAAAAAAAACACTATATGTATAGTACTGTTTCTCGATGTGTTTTTATCTTTGGGGCTATTCTAAGCGGTTTTTTAATCCCCTGGAGCAATGAAATTGTTTTACATTTGCTTGGGCCAGCTTATCTGACCAGCGTGGCTCCTTTGGCAATCATGTTTCTTCTGCCCGTTCACCAGGGCCTTATTCGAACCGCTCAAACCATGCTGCTGGCAACCAGCGCAACTCGAATTCACCTTCTGACGGGTGGCATTATGATGGCAATAAACCTTCCAGTGGCATATCTGGTACTGGCATCCAATGAGGCGTTCATACCAGGGTGGGGATTGGGGGCGCTGGGAATGTCTATTAAAATGGTTGTATTACAGATAGTAGGAACCAATCTTGTCACTTGGTGGGTTTCACGAGAATTCAAGTGGAAATTTGAATGGGTTTATCAAGTAGTCGGGCTAGGAGGCGCTGTTTTCCTGGGATGGGCCGCTTATCAATTAGCGATGGAAATAAGTTCCTTTGTTCTGCTTGGCCTGATATGGAAAATCGGGATCTCATTTCTTTTATATACCATCATGATGGGAATATTTTTGTGGTCATTCCCATGGATCATGGGAATGACCCGCAAAGAAATCATTCTCCATATTTCCAGTACCAGGGAATTACTTTTCAAAAAACCGGGGGGGAAGTCCATATGATCCTCACCATATTTAAAAGCAACGATTCAATTTACCAAAGCTTTTACAACCTGACAAAAACAGCATAAACCTTATAAAAAAACCCTTAAAAATATAAACTTAAGGCAAGCATATGGTATAATGGGAACATGTGCATACCAATCTCCTAAAGATCAAAGCTAGTCTCACCATGAACTCAATATTTTTATGTGACTTATCACACACCTCTCAACGAATCAGTTCTGAATATGTCCCTTATGCAATTGGCTGCATAAAAAGCTATTTTCATGCAAACGCGAAAACCGAAGCGGATATATTTTTATATAAATACCCTGAAAAATTTTCGAAGGAATATTTTATCCACACCCCCTCTTTAGTCGGGTTCTCCAATTACATGTGGAACACCGATCTCAATTATTTATTTGCCAAAGCTATAAAAGAGGTCAATCCTAACACTTTGATAGTTTTTGGTGGTCGAAACTACCCTCTTGAAACACATCGCCAAAAAAAGTGGTTTCAAGATCGGCCTGCTGTGGATGCCTACATCATAGGCGAAGGAGAACAACCTTTTCTAGAGTTGGCCGATATCTGGCTGGAAACTCATTCTATCGAAGAGGTCAAACGTGCCGAGATAAATGGAGTCCATAGCTATTACGATGGAGAATTAAATAAAACAGGGCCCATTAGAAAAGATGGATATGATCAGGAACCTCGAATTGAAGACCTGACACAAACACCATCGCCGTATCTGATGGGTTATCTTGACGATTTTATTCAGGACCCTCAATTAGCTCCATTAATGGAGACCAATCGAGGTTGCCCTTTCCAATGCACCTTCTGCGTAGATGGTGTCGGCTCACGCAATAAAATATTCAAATCAAATCTCGAACGATTTGAAGCAGAACTTGTGTATATTGCCGCAAGATATAAAGGCAAATATCTACAACTAGCCGATGTGAATTTTGGTATGTACGCTGAAGATATCGAGATTTCCAAAGCCATTGCCAGAACCAAAGAAAAATATGACTTCCCGCACCACATTCAAGTCTGCGCTGGGAAAAATAATCAGGAGCGAATCATCAAGTGTTCGGAAATACTAAAGGGATCCCTAAGGTTTGGAGCTTCAACGCAATCATTAGACAAAGAAGTTCTAAAGAATGTCAAAAGAAGTAATATCTCCTTTGAAAAACTCATTGAAGTCTCCAAACAAGTTAACGATACGCCCGCAAGCACTTATTCAGAAGTTATTCTGGCGTTGCCTGGGGACTCAAAGAAAAAACACATCAATAGCATAGATGGTTTAATTGAAGCAGAATTGAACCAACTAAGGCTTCTAACCCTTCTAGTCCTTGAAGGATCAGAATTAGCAACTGACGACCAACGTAATAAATTTAAAATGAAAACCCGCTACCGAGCCGTGCACCGTTCATTCGGAATCTATGAATTCAACAAAAAGAAGTTACCCAGCGTGGAAATCGAGGAAGTTTGCGTAGAAAACAGCTCGCTTACCTTTGAAGAATACATTGAGTGCCGGTGCTTTGGGTTAACCGCAACGGTATTCTACAACGACAGAGTTTTTTTTGAATTAACCCAATTCATAAAAAACAAAGGGTATAAAATAACCGACTGGTTGCATTTTATTCACGCCAACATGGAAAGTTTTCCGGAGAAACTGAAAGAAATTTATCGGCAGTTCTCAAAAGAAACCATTGAAGAGCTTAGTAAATCTAAAGATGAGCTCGAAAACAAAATTAAAACTCGGCCTGGGTATATTGAGAGTTACATAAAAGGCGAAAGAGGGAATAACGTCATGTTCAACACCCAAGCTAGGGCCCACCTGGAAGCTATGGACGAACTACATACGGTCGCCTTTGACTGTGCCGCAGAACTGACAAAAATTGACTTATTGCCAGAAGACTCCCTGGAAAAAATCTACCTAAAGGAACTAAAAAAATACTCACTCACCAAAAGACAAAAGTTTACAGATGTAGAAAGTAACCTTATAAAGAATTTTGAGTTCGATTTTGTTGCATTAGAAGCGGAAAATTTTGCAACCCTACCCACGAAACAAAGTTCGTGCTCTATTAATTTCTTTTATGAAAAATGGCAAAAAGAATTTTTTGTAGACAACATAAAGAGACAAGGGGACACCATCCAGGCACTGGGCAAGATTTTCTCCAGAATTCCGATTAAAAAGCTCCAGCGCACCGTTTCTCGGGAAAGCGAAATGTAGACAAGCCTTTTCTTGACTAACCACAAACAATAGCAATTGTATAGCACCGCCAGCGAACATAGCCCCATTAAGCTAAAAATCAACTTTCATGATCCGTTCTTTCTAGTTCCTATCATCGCCGACAATCTACTCTTTAGAGTTTCCTGGATTCTGAAAGGACTGCACCCTATTTATATTTTCTCTAAACACCCTCCAATTCGCGTCAGTGAGAAATAAGCCCGTTATATAAACACTACCTGCCATGCATTCCAACTCTTCAAATAAGCTAGGTCTTTTAAGACACCTAATATATTCAGGCATACAAATTGCCGCCGAGCCTTTTAAACCAAATCGCATCTCGCAGTATATTCTCAATCAGTTAAAGGCCTTTTTTCAACCTCATCAACAATGGCGTTTGCCAACAGACTGTATCCCTTCTTATTATAATGCGCATCTTTAAAAACAAACAACGCATTCGGATCAGGATGATTTAATAAAACTTTCTCATGAATATCTATCACTGGGATATCAAGACCCTTAACCAGACTCAGGATATCATCACGGCTATACAGACTACCCAAATCCTGGTGGCCCCCTGCGTAACGAATGTTGGCAGGCAAATAAACAAAATAAAGTTTTCCTCCCCATTGGCCAACTCTATCTCTGGCTTTTCTCAGGATATCCCCAAAGATCGGTTTCATATCAGCATCCATATCAACGAAACTATTATCAAATCTTATTTTCACACGAAGATTTAACAATCGAAGGATTCCCAACAAATCATGAATTACCCTATAAGACTTTTTCTCAACCTGCTCCTGAGCCAACGCCTCTTCATTAATATATTCTATTAGATTTGAGTCGATTTCTTTTTGTCGATTAATAAGATCCTGCGAAAGCTCCTCTCTCAGATATTTCACTAGAAACTTAGATTTCATTTCAAACTGCAAATCACCAACCAAATCATTCCCTTCAAAATATACCCAAAGCACTACTTCAGGTTCTCTTGCTTTGGCATATTCCTCCAATGCCGCCAGCTCAGCCAATGGTCCATTGCCCCCACTACCTAGATTAATAACCGATTGCTGAGTCAACTTTCTTATTTGCCCTGCAATTTCATCTCCAGGTTTGACACAGGACCCCTGCGTCATAGAGTCTCCTGTAAGCATCCACTTTACTTTTTTATTATCCCAAACCGAATCCGGATTATTGAACCCGTATCGATCACTGGGGAAAATGGCATATTCACCACTCTCATTACACATAATAGTAGTTTTATTCGACACACCGCCAAATGGGAATAATGGAGCTACACCACCAACAGGAATTCCATTGGTTGGCACAAACTGCATAGGATGAACTGCCGGAACAGCGTCCACCTTTTTTCTTATCAAGTCTAAATAAACTTCATACTTGGTTCGCGAGTCAAAATGAAAACTCGCCTGTGCCGCACTAACCATCCTCGGGTCTTTAGCCGTAACAAAAAGAAAAACCTCCGCCACATAAAGCCCCATCACGCCACTGGAAATCATTACCACCAAATTGAGTCGCACTTCATCCTTTAACCTTAAAACAACGCCCCAAAACAAAATCCCAAACACAGAAATCAGGTAATACTTAAAGTATCTATCGCCATACCAACCGCCGCCAACTATTTCGGAACGGTAGAAGGTGTACCCCAGCAAAATAATGGACGCTAACAAAAAAAACCATGTAGCTCCCTTTGAGGCCTTATGAAGAATGGGATAGTGTTTATTTCGGCTCATTTTCTTCATAATCGTTTTGGGAATTCAAATGCAAAAAGAATTTCTTATCACACGCTAAACGCTTGAAATATATTACTATAGATTTTTTTCTAAAGCATTTTTACCATTTTCAACCCACAATTTCCATTTAAATTAAGGGGGGCCATGGTTAGACCAATGTTTATTTTCTTTATTTGACTGAGTGTTAAAGAACTGGCAAAATCCTGAGAAGTAATTAAGAACCTTAGCCTTAAAACAATACTTCCACCCATCCAGACCAATTCTGAATAAATACATTCTGGCAAGTGGACGAATCCTACATTAATAAAAAACAATTTCCCGACTAGGTTTTCAGATCAATCTCAAAGTAAATACGGAATTCACGTTACTCGGCATAAACGCGCATAAGAATTTTAAAACACCACTCACCCCTTAAACATGCCTCCATTTCGCAAATGACTACAGAAACAAAACTATCTTTAATTTTAAAGCGGCTTATTGTTTTTTTAATACCATTAGTCCTTATTATAATCCTCTTGCTGACCGTTCCCAGTATTCGGAACCTGGCGTTTATGAGCGCGACAAGAATACCTGAAACGGCTTTCAGCTATCTGATCCAATGGAAATTTTCAAGACATAACCCAAGCACCTTCCCTGAAATAAACTCTCTACTGGAAAAACATCTCGATCTCGTTAATAATTTTGCTCCAGGAAACAACACCCTTCTACCCGGTCTGATGGATAACGCTGAAGGGGTTATAAAAAGAGCCTTGCTGCAAGAAGATTTTTCAGCTCTCCAACCTTTCCTGCAACGGTTGGTCGATTCGCATCCGAAGCTATTTGACGCAAGACTTTGGTTGGCGCATGCTCTCACCGAAACAGGAAGCTCCCCGCCCTTTGAGGACCTCGAAATTGCGGTGAAGCTTGCCCCTGCAGACGAAAGACCTTATCGAATAGCGCTCACAGCCGCGCTTAAATTGAACTCTTCTGAAAAACTTAAAAAATGGTGTGACCGTTACACGAATTCGCAATTCGGCGGAAGCCTCGACAAAAGTATTCCTTCAATGTTCACAGGTGCCAGGCTTCGTGATCTGGCTGTTGATCTGACGGACATAAGCGGTGACCGGCAAATAATTCCCAATATAGCCCTGCAATTAAATGAAAATAGGGCTTATGATTTTTCACTACAAAAACCCGCAAAAATAGATCAACTGCGTTTGCACATGACCACAGTGCCAGGAATAGGTGTCGATATTAACAGAGCACGCCTTTACAGAAGCGGGCGACTCATAAAGGATCTAAAAGATAATCTTATAATCATCGGTTCATTAAGCTTTCTCGTAAAAAACAACACTTTTGTTACAGTTGCAAGAGGAGCCGAAACTTTTATCATCCAATTACCTTCTGAAAACCTGGGTGAAGTTGACCGAATCACTCTGGACATTGATTTTCGCCGTCTTGACCTTCTCAGTCCTGCCGCCTGCCTCGCTGACAAAGAACCTTCATGAACGCCCAAAGACAATTTAAATTATACCTAGTTATATCCTTACTACTATTGGCTGTTATATACACGGGGTTCGTTTTACTTCACAGGGATTGGAGAACAAATTACACAATAATTTCCTCTAGAAATCCGCCAAAAAATCTGTTGAGCCTATTGCGTATGGAGCTTCTCAGTAATGTAAATTTTAACTTGCCAAATGACGACGCAGGTCTCCCCAAAATATACCTTTACATCCCTGACAGTTCGCAAAATAATTTAATGAAGAACACTCCTGCCTCTATCAAACACTGGCAACAGGCATTTCTTACTTATCCCGATGGTCGCTCACACCCGGTCAAGGTAAGGCTCAGAGGGGATGCCCCTTTCAATTGGGCTTTCAAAAAGAAGTCCTGGCGTATAAAGACGAAGAAAAAAAACATGCTCGGGAAAAGACGAGTTGTTGATTACATCACACCCAAAACCACTGGCATCCTCAGCCACCACCTAGCCCACGAATTGGCCCGCCTCCTGAAAACACAAGTCCCCGACACAAGAATGGTCGAACTATTCATAAATAAACAAAATTTCGGTATCTATCGAGAAACAGAAAAACTCGATGAAAATTTTCTGAGAAGCAACCGGATAATGCCCGTTAATCTTTATAAGGGAGAAATGACCGACAAGGATCGTGTGATGAGACGCGACTACGATTTATTCAACAATCCTTCCCTATGGAGCAAAGTTTCAACATTCAATCAGCTTCCTGATCAAGATTATTCTGATTTGACTTATTTCCTGAAGTTGGTCCGCAGCGCTGAAACCTCTGAGAATGATTTCAGAAAGCTGAAACGTGTAGCAAGAATAACAGAATGGGCACGTTTCAACGTTTTACATATACTGGCGCAGGGCTGGGCCAATGACTGGGTACATAACCAGCGACTCATCAGCGACCCTTGGCGCGGTACGGTCGAGCCTGTAATTCAGGACAATTCCATCATCTTTGATACATCCGCAAAAGACCTGCTGTTACACCCTCACCCTCATTCCTTGTTTTCTCTTTATTATAAATCCAGCGAGTTTTTGTGGGAAAAATATCGCATTTTGTATGATGCCGTCCATCAAGGGATTTATTCTGACTTAATTGGAAAAGTTAATGTTCTTTGGCCCGCGTTTGAACAATCCCTTTCCAGAGACCGTTTTCTCGATTGGTACTCTATTCGAACGAACAAACTAATTTCGATAGGCGCCGGCGATGTAGAAAAAGAATGGAATTTCATGAAAAGTCGTTTACTGGAATATCAACACACGATCCTCGACCGTTTGACAGGCAAACCCGGTTTGACATGGCAATCTCAAAACGAAATTCTGGATATTACGATCACCGGCGTAATCCCGGCCAGCCAAATCACTGTGACCCTGGACCAAAATGCCGGGGTTCCTGCTACTATCGCCTGGGATCAAAACGGCGATGGACTTCTGTCTGAAAAAGACCCGAAAATTCCGTTCACAATCCACGGCAGTGAACTGACATTAAACGCGATTTTCATGGCAAACCATGTGAATGTTCAAACGCCTCCTTTTGCAGGTTTCAGTAGTTTGGGGAATCACCCTGTTCACCCTGTTCCCACACGTTTTACATTAATTGCCGACTCCAGGCTAAACCCTCTTTCATTACAGAGCGCAAACGCCTTGACCCGCAAGATGTATTTGTTTGGCAGCGGAACAGAAACAGGCGCAACGCCAAGTGTTTTAAATCGGCCTGTCATTAAAAAACAACTTTTCGAAACTCATGTCTGGAGCGGTAGTATTCATATTGAAAAAGACACCCTGATCGACCACCCGGTAAAAATACTTCCGGGTACAACCATTAAGATGAGTGAAAAAGCCAGCTTGGTATTTAGAAATCAACTAATCGCCAAAGGGTCAGCGGATAAACCGATAACTATAAAACCCCGGTATCCAGGCAAATATTGGGGTGTTGTCGCTTTACAGGGAGCGGAAGCATCCGGTTCAAGACTGTCCCATCTCGCCCTTGAAAATGGGAGTGGTGCCTGGGTTGAAAATATACTTTATACCGGGATGCTTTCTCTTCACGAAGTGAAAAACGTTATTTTAGACAATTTGAAGCTCGGCAATAATATAGACTTCGATGACATGATGCACGTCATTTACAGTGAAGATGTGCAATTGAATAATTGCCTGTTGGAAAATTCTTTTTCGGATGCCCTAGACGTTGATATTTCTACGATGCAAATTCGGGGATGCACCATTGTTAATTCGAGAAATGATGGGATCGATGCAATGTCATCAAATATTCTTATCCAGAATACTAAATTAGTCCTCTCCAGAGATAAAGGCGTCTCAGTGGGAGAAAACTCAGAGGTTCTTATTTTTAACTCCAAACTGAATGAGAATTTTATAGGAATTGAATCGAAAGATGATTCCAGGACTTACATCGTTAACAGTAAGTTAAATAAAAATACACAGCATATCAATGCGATCACAAAAAACTGGCGATATGGTAGGGGTGGAACCGTAATAACCGATAAAGTGGCCTTATTATCGAGCTCCAAAGATATTTTTGCTGACAAAACATCGAAAATTTTTGTTTATGACAGCACGACCAACCAAACCTTTCCTGAGATTCAAAATCGTTTTGAAGTGGACCAGGCATCAGACGAAACTGGTGATTTACAATCGGGCTCCCAAAACTACAATCCACTCGTATCCAAAGTTCTCCATCGCTGGAAGCTCGAAGGTTTTCCAAACTTAAGAGGAACGATTCAACAATCTATATCAAAGTAACCCGACCTCTAAATCGTAGTTCACATGTTAAATTATGATTTTTACAAAAAGAGGAGGGGGGACAATTCAAAACGGTTACCAAAACGCAAAAACATTTGGCTTTAATAAACCCTATGAGTTATTCTTAAAAGGAAACACTTTACAAGTAGTCGCCTAAAGGAAAAAGTTTACAGACTTGGAGAGCAACTTTGTAAAGAGCTTTGAATTCGATTTTGTTGCATTGGAAGAGTAAACAAAAGTGATCGAAGGAATACAAATAACCCCACTCAAACAAATTACCGACGACCGAGGCAAAGTCATGCACATGCTAAAAACCGATGACCCTTCGTTTGAAGAATTTGGGGGAATACACTTTTCTGTAGTCAATCCCGGAGCTGTTAAGCCTGGCGATTACACCAAAAAATCACCTGCAACCTTGCAGTAATTACCGGAACAATCAACTTGGTTCTTTATGATTCAAGGCCCGATTCACCCACCCACAGGAAATTTTGCGACTTGACCCCAACGACAGGAGTATTTCTTACAACTGGGGGAAGATGACTACATATTAGGTACTATGGAAAGACCTAAAGTAAGCGTTATCATGAATTGCCTTAATGAAGAGAGGTATGTCCAACAGGCAATAGACAGCGTTTTTAATCAAACTTTTACAGACTGGGAAATCGTTTTCTGGGATAACGCGTCCACTGACCGAAGTGCTGAAATCGCTAAAAGCTATGGCGAAAAGGTCCGTTATTTTTGTAGTGAAGAAACTTATCCAGTCGGCAAAGCAAGAAATCTTTGCATAAACCAGGCTCAAGGTGAATTTGTAGCTTTTTTAGATTGCGATGATATCTGGCTACCGCAAAAACTCGAAAAACAAATTCCTCTTTTTGAAAAGTCTCCCGACGCAGGTCTCGTTTTTAGCGATGCGATCTACTTTAACGAGAGAGGGACGATCTGCCAGATATACAAAAAATTCAAGCCCCCTCGCGGAAACCTGTTTCCTCACTTACTAAGAAAATATTTTATTTGTATCGCTTCGGTTGTCATCAGAAAATCGGCCATCGACAATATCGAAGGGTTCAACGAAAGTCTGGAGTTTTTCGAAGACGCTTGTTTCTTTTTAAAACTGGCTTATAAGTTTAAATTTGATTATATTGATGAGCCGCTGGTGAAATATCGTGTTCGCATGGACAGCGGAACCATAAAAGATTTTGGATCTCTTGCGCAGGAAAGAGATATCGCCTTGCAATCACTTAAAAAAGAGTTTCCGGAAATTGATAAAAAGTTCAGTGAGGACATAGAGGTCTATCAGGCCAAAACCAATGCGCAAAAAGCAATCAACGAGTGGGCAAATAATCATTCATCAAAAGCTAGAAGCATCTTGAAATCCACCTACCCTAAAAACCCCTTAATACAAGCTCTTTACCTGGTGACCTTTCTACCTCACTCCACATTTAAATTCTTATTCATCCTAAACTACAAAATAAAAAACTGGCTAAATTGGTATAAATTTGAATAACATTCCCAATACCAACCTTTTGTAAGATGCAGCTCATCAAGTAGCGTTCCCGAAGTTCAGTCGGTTGACAATACTACTTAAAGTTCCCTAACGGTTCCACTCAAGGCCATCCAAACTAATGATCTTTTACTCTAACAGGCATATTCAAATCGGCTCCCCCTCGATCCAGTAGGTCTTGGAAAACATAGCATCTTTATTTAGAAATCCTTCCTCACGCACATTGAAACCCGCTGACACCATAGCATGATGAAACTCATTTTTATGCCTTCGCCATCCGACAAACTGTCCCAAATCATAAATGCGCAATGCTGATAAAATTTTTTTAATTTTAAACATAATCCATAGCTTCAATTCCGAGCACTCGAAATTCGAAAGATGAAAAGTTGGGGCTATAACCAGACATCGGCCTGTTTGATTCAATAACCCCTTAATCTCATCCAGGAATTCAATCCACTCATGAAATTCAAAGCAATAATCTACGCATGATAAAAATATGTAATCATACTTCCTCGAATGATCCTGGCACTCTGGCAATCTACCAATGTGAACAGCCTCGCTCGAGAAAAGAGGGCGAATCCATTTCAGAGGCTCCTCGGAAACCTCCTGAATTTCCAAATCTTTGGCCCCAGAATCCAGTAGGTATTTTTCAATGATGCCGATGCCGCACCCTATGGAAAGGACTCTCTCCATACCCTTCAGACGACCTTGAATAAACCTGGCACTGTTAACTTTATGATCGAGCCAGTCTGAATCTAAGTCATCCCAGTTTTCATGAGTTTGAAAAAATTTTCCATAAAAATCCGCGTAAAACTCCTTTCCCGGAATTTCTTTAGCATTAAAACCTTTAACTGTGTTGAGAGCAATGCCATGCCACTGCTTCACAAAAATTGGTTTCATTTATTCATTCTGGGGGGATAGTGTTAACTCTCTAATTTAATCAAAACTCTTATTTCATTATCAATCCTAACAATTGCTTTATCTTCGAACATTAAAACAGGCAATTTATTCCTGCAATTCTCCAATTGCGCGCCCCATAAAGACAAGTGACTTTGAATGAATTGTATAACTTGAGAAAGCGGATTATCCAAGAATTTGATATCCAGACACTTCCTGGCCCCCATCAAATCAATCATGCTTGCCAAGTGAGACAAAGTTTTTCTTGAAGGAGCCCTGTTATTCACTTCAAACCATAGGGCTTCAAATATCAAATAAAGACCATCAAACCCTAAAGGTGCCGCACTAATCAAAAAGTGTTCCCAGTCCAAAATAACCGGGCCCTCACCACTGAAAATAAAATTATCTAAAGAGAGGTCGCCGTGAAGTGGATATAACGCATCAGCATCTTTGGCAATGTCCCTCCAAATATCGCAATAATGCTCAATAGCTAAATTTATCCAATTTCTATTTACCCAATAACCATCCTGAAAATTTGCATTTTCTCCCCTGACATAGTCGTATTTAATAGAAATATAATGACTGGTCTCATGGTCAATCACAGCTTTTATGATTTTAGAGTTTTTGGAATTGTACCAATTGACTCCCTCTAGTTCCTGGCGCAGGTTTTTCACTCCCTCTGGCATTGATGAAGATTTGAACATCGACTCCACGTTCCCCGTCCCGCCAGTCTCCTGCAACAAGTACACCTCACTCCCATGACTGCAATTTCTAATCAATGATTTCATTTTTCTGCAATTGCAATTATGGAAGGAGCAAAAAATCTCGCCTTGAAATATTTCATCAAAACATATTCAACCGCATAAGCGATCCGCCTTTTCCAGGAAATCGTGCGCCACTCCCAGTATTTTTGATATCCATCCACCCCGCCTTCATAAGACAATATCAATGAAGGATAACGGTAGTCCGGGTAAGCCATATAAAGATCAATCTTTTTAAAACCGGATTTAATAAGTAAATCTTTTAATTTAGGAAAAGAATAAATATAGTTAACATAAGGTCGACCAAGAGTTAACTTTGAAATCAAGTTTGCTATTGCTCTAGGGAGAAATGCTGTAAAAAGGAGATTCGGATGAGGATCGGGCTTGCCTAGGAAATGAGTATAATCAAAACGATTTTCTATGGCCAATAATAGTTTACCGCCTATCTTAAGATTCTTGTGAACCTGCTGTAGAAAACTAACCTGAGTTTGTTCTGGGTCCATATCCCCATAGCTTTTAGAAATCTTTTTACCGTAATATTTCTTCAACTCGATCGTTCCAAATTCAGGAACCCATTCTAATACCCCGTTCACGATTGAGAAATCCGCCAGGTCGCTCATTCTAACCTCTCGAATATCATCCTGAACACATAAAACGTTGTCTAATTTTTCTGATTTTGCTCTGCTGGAAAGAAATTTCAAGGAATCTAAAGTTTGGTCAATGGCTAGTACATGGGCTCCTCTTTTGGCCAACCCAATAGAAAGAACACCCCACATACACCCATAATCAATAGCGACATCTCCTTTGTTGATATGCAATAGCTCTAAAGCTCCTTCTCGACTTGGAGAAAAAATAATATCTTCATATTGCGGGATAGTTTTCCTGACGGCTCCGCGCGGCCCCAATTTTTCTAAATCTTTAATAAGCTCTTCATTCTCAACTTTGTCAAGATTAGACCAATAACCCTCACGGCCCGATGTGAATATGCCATCGGGACTTTTTTGATACCCGGAAGATTCTAATATTGCTTCAACTTCTGGAAAAGGAGTCATGGATTATATTTTTCGTATGGATAGTAATTTGGGGATTATGACTGGAACAGAGGTTGATTTCCATTCATTTTGATCAGGAGTTTATAGAAGTTTTAACCTTAATAATAAGGCGGCGATTTCTTATCCTCAAATATCCTATCGTATTCCTGACAATTTTTCTGAGAGAGAGTGGGGATTTCAATAGAATGTTGCTTGGCCAGAGCCGCGAATTCGGAAGGAAAATCGTCTGGGAAATACCTTTTCAGCCAGGCTATGTAGTGCAATTCGCTTCCCGGCTGTTCCTCCAAGGCCCGACGCTCCAAAGTGGGCATAAAATCAGGCACCATTTTGGAATTGGAAGCGAACCAATAGAGAACCATTTTAGTCATATCCCTTGGAATACCGTGCAAAACCGTATTTCTTCCCTGGGTCAAACCCGTCAAATCGTCTGGCCAGGTGGCGCTATGGGGTAGTCTGAGGTCGAATATCACCATATCCCCAGGGTGGATATCCACCATCACCGGCTTGGTGGGAAATGAATACTTACTAGAGAACCTGGAGACCAGTCTTTTGAAAAAATAATCTACTTTGAAAGAACCTGTGGAAACAGGCATTTTATGCTGTCCGGGAAGAACATGGATCCCTCCTCCCCATTTCCTTGTGTTTTCCTGAAAATAAATTCCGCAATTTGCGAATCGATAGTCAGGACGGACATGAAATTCCTGAACAGGGTCTCCGCCGGAATCCCAATGCCAACGGCCAAACTGATTACATTGCACTGTGTGATTTGAGTAATAACACAACTCTGGACCCATTACCTCCTTGAGCATACGCACCACTTTTTCCCGAAATGCCAAGCGATAGATTTCAGGGCATTGAAAAACCTCTTCGGTGAAAACTCTTTCCCGCTCAGGATAAGCAGCCAGTTGTTCTAGAAGGAGTTCCCTTATATCTCGAATCTCTTCGGGCAATAAAACATTTCGGATAATAACAAAACCGAACTTCTCATAACTAGACGCTTGTTCGTATTGCTCCATTTTTACTTTCTCGCAAAATAATCAGGGTAAAAATATCATCGACTCTCAGCCCACAGCAATCATCATTTCCTCTCTGCAAACCACCCGACTCATTATTGCCATATCCCGAGCATACTACTGCAAACTCTGAAACCCCAACCAAGCGCTCCAATATAACAAAAACCGCTCCTAAAATGAAATTTGCCAACTTCTTATGACTTCGAACCTATAAATTTATTCCATTTAAAATCATTCTCGATCTTTTGGAATATCGGCCTAAACAACGATCTCAAATACTCCAGCCCATAAAGAGATAGGTGATTGCAGTCCCTGTATAAAGCCTGTCCATCAGCAACTTCTTTACAAAATGCATTAGGCTGGCACAAAAGGGTAACATGATCGTTTTGATAGAATTCTTCAAAAACTGAATTTACAAACTTTTGACGTTCGGCATGTTCTCCCAGAGGCCTGCCAATAGAATCCAGATTCCATCCATTTTTTTCGAGTTTAGTAAGTTGATTTGGAATCCATTTCAAATGCTGTGGCACTTGCTTAAATATATAAATATGTACATTTAATTTTGTTAATACATCGAAGGTAATATAAAATAGCGTGGCATGTGATGGTATTCAGCTTGGGTCTGTATAGATTTATCCTCAAAAATCACCCTTCTGTTTTTTTCATAGTTAACTCCATTCCACTTGATACTTGGTGAAGTTATTAGTATTTTCCTACTTACAAACTTGAAACTTATTATCTGACTATGAATATTTTAATTACAGGCGGTTGTGGTTACAAAGGAAGTGTTCTCGTTCCCAAGCTTCTTGCTAGAGGTTATCGAGTCAACGTGGTTGACATAATGTGGTTTGATAATTTTTTAGAACCTCATAAACATTTGAATGTAATTCAGGCGGATGTCCGCAATATTGACAGCATCCCTTTGGAAGGCATTGAAACGATCATTCATCTGGCATCTGTAGCCAATGATCCCTGCGGCGATTTGAACCCAAAGCTTACCTGGGAAATCAGCGGCCTGGCGACAATGCAATTGGCTGACAAAGCTGTCAGGAATAATGTAAAGCAGTTTATTTACGCATCGTCAGGCAGTGTTTATGGAGTCAAAGAAGAAGATCAGGTCACAGAAGATCTTGAACTCAAACCCATTTCTGAATATAACAAAACAAAAATGGTTGCTGAGAGAGTCCTTCTCAGCTACAGCGATCAAATGGCTGTCCAGATCATCCGGCCCGCCACCGTTTGCGGTTACTCGCCACGAATGAGACTGGATGTCTCAGTGAATATGTTGACAATGCAAGCTCTAGTCAACGGATTGATAACGGTGTTTGGCGGCAATCAAACCCGCCCCAACATACACATTGACGATATCACCGATATCTATCTGCATTTGATCGACCATAAGGATTCCATGAGCGGGATCTACAATGCCGGATTCGAGAATATCTCCATAATGGATATTGCCCAGATGGTGACCCGGCATGTGCCTTGTGAAATAAGTGTTACCGAGTCTAATGATCCTCGTTCGTACCGCGTGAACTCTGACAGACTACTCGCCACGGGCTATAAACCAAAAAAGTCAGTTGAGGACGCAATTAAAGAAATTTGCGAAAGACACAAACAGGGCACCCTTAAGGACGAAGACCGTTTTCATAATCTGAAGTGGATGCAATCCACCGTTTTCAAATAACGCATTGATATAATTTTGAAGCGGACCATTTTAAAATAAACTAATTCCTGCCAAACCTGAATTTTATGCCAGAAAAAATTATAGTCATCGGAAGCAACTCATTTTCAGGTGCCAGCTTTGTCAGCTTTGCGCTTGA
>PBKR01000026.1 GCA_002721545.1 Nitrosomonadaceae bacterium
AACGAGCTCTAAGAGAGGAGCAACGAAGTCTAATCCTCAAGGAGTTAACAGAATAGCCGGTGTATACGAAAAACAGGAGCAACGAGATGAGCTAGACTATGCAGCCCTAAAATCCACGCAGGACGAGTGTAGATCTCAATGCAAGAGTTCAAGGCGTTAAAGAATCGGAAGACCAATGGCAGTCCACGTGTGGAGTTAAATGAAAGCGGTTATATCTGGAGCAGATACCGTGTAGCTCATCTTATGAGAAAGTTAGAATAACGACGAACTCAAACCATTCTTATTTCAGTTATCTCAGTCCGGTAGACTTGGAGAAAAAGAATGCGGCTCAATTAACTGTCTACTAATATCGGGAAGATCATTGTCGGAGAGATCAATAAGGTTGTAGCTAATATCGAAGCAATTATTAAGAATGAGAAAAACCTTTCAAATTCTATGAATGGAATTTGCTCTTGTGAGAGTAGGTGCGGGCAATAAATTTTTTAAATCGGGAACGAGTAGGTGTTTCAATATATTTAAATGTTAGACCAGATAGAAAAATGACTGTTGTAATAGCAAATACATAGAATAGATCTCCTTGCCATAATTCGGTCCCCATCAAAAGTTTTGGCCAAAGTACTAGATCCAAAGTCTTAAATTTTTCGAAACTTGTAAAAAATTCAACTCCAAAAGTTTTTTTAGCTAACATGGTAAAGGCTTTTAACGTGTCGTAAAATGGCCAATGTACAAGGTAGATTGAGTAAGAGAGTTTACCCAAGTATAGAAATGGTTTGTGAATTAGGAATTTGCTAATGGCACCCGATTCTAATGAAAATATCAGTATTAGGGGCGCAAAAAAATAAGGTGCCAAGATATACCCATAGGCGTAATTATAGTTGACCACACTAATAAAGATAATTATTAGGCAACATGAAATAACTTCAGCTAGTGTAAATAAATTCTTATTTTTTAAAACCTCAGCAAATGAGTTTCTAAATTTCGGAATAATATTTGACAATAGAACTCCAAATGAGAATGAATAAATGCATCGAATGAACCAAACAGGGCCGGCTAAATTCCGTGGTCCCACTTCATTTAGGTTTGCATATAAGATGTAAATAGGAGCAATCAGAATAGATAGTAAAATGGCTATCCAATATTTTTTGTGTAATTTGATTACAATTATTGAAAAAATAAGATAAGTATAAAACTCTGCGTTGATGCTCCAAGCTGTTGTTAAGAAAGTAGCTGTGTTCGGGATACCCAACCCAGCTGCAAGACTGAAATTAGCTACCAAATTAAACAAGTTGTAAGTGCTATTAGGAAAGGCATTACTATTGCCATCATAAATTGATATGTCGACCAGCCAGTGGAGAGCTTCTAATCCAAATATGACAAACATTAGAAAAAAATAGAGGGGCAAGAGCCTACCAATTCGTAAAAGCATGAACCTTGTTACGCTAAAGCCTTCACTAAGAGGTTTCTGATACTTAGTGGCAATTATAAAGCCACTAAGAATGAAAAAGAAATCAACCCAAAGCCAGGAATTTCTTATAAACGGAAAATCTATGAGGTGGCTGTAACCAGGGAAGTGTAACGTTGCAACAAGGCATGCGGCTATACCCCGCCAACTATCTAATGCTTTAAAATATTGAGAAGCTGGCATTTATCCGGAGATTAAAGGAAAGCTAATGATCTATTATCTTAGGAGATTTTTAGCTAGTCAGGTCCAAATGTTCCTTGCCTAGCGCAATGGTTATTGCAAACAAAAGACCTAGCGCTGCAGCAACTAAAGTTAGTTTCAATTTTTGTGGCCCAGACGGTATTGTAGGCTTTATGGCTTTAGATATTAGCCTTATATCGCTTGTTTTTTTAGATTTTGAAATGTGGTTTTCTTCCATCTGATTTGAAAGAATCTCAAAGCTATTCGTTAGGTTTTTTATTTCCCTTGTTAATTGTTTCTCCTTCATAGTCATTTGTTCAACTTTGCGCATTAGTTGTGAAGTTTCCAGTTCGAGTTGTGTGATTCTTTTGGTTAACAATATTTGTATATTACTAAGAGAGGTAAGTTTAACTTTAGTACCAAAAGATTTAATTTCGAGTATAGATCTAAACCGTTTTTCTGCTGCCAGACTTGGGTCTAGTAATTGTGCTTCAATGGTTGATAGCTCACTTTTCTTTTTATTAAGCTCGACATTAGTTTCCGCTAAGTCACTAATACTGTCTTGCAACACTGCTAACTTTGTTTCTAAATTTGCTTTAACTAAGGGTAGACCATTTTCACTCTTGATTTTCACCGAAGCTTTTTCTAGTTTAAGCAGAGATTCCAAAGTTAAATTGTATTGATCCTGCAAAGCCTGAGAGATCGTTCTGATCTCTTTTGCCCTTAATTTCTTACTAGCCTCTGTCAGCAGCTGGGTTAATATGTTTGCAATTTTCGTTATAACTGCGGGATCATTACCAGTTACTTTAAATGTTATGAGAGCTGAGGGGGTTTGATTTTTTAAGCTTGCGCCCGTTGCTGACTCAATCGAAATCATTTTTTCCAGTATCTCAGGGTAAAATATGGCTGAACTATTGGGATTCTCGGATTCAAATTTATCAATGACAGATTGTAAAAAGCCAGCAGTCATCGATAAGTCTCTGTAAGAATTCATGGATAAAGCATCAGAGCTATTTTTGGCCGAGTCTAGCGAGGGAGGAATGGATAAAACGGTTGCCTTTGCCTGATAGACTGGAGGCAAAAACGAACCGAAAATGTATGCGGCGCTCCCGACGATTAAGGTAAAAAAAAGCAACTGCCATTTTTTAGACCAAACAACCCTTATAGGATCTACATGTGTAAAGCTATCTGCATTCATGTCTATTTCAATAATTTTCTAGGTTTGCTTAAAAGGAGTTTCATCTGCACTCTAATAGAGTCTGCAAATAATTTTTAGTACCTTACAATATAGACACTCTTACGTCAACTTGACCTAGCGGTACTATACACCTAGTGTTCAAAATAAAAATTCAAAATTGCTAAGTATTCCAGTAATATGCGTTTTTTCCCGGTTCGGGTTTTCCACCAACCCTTGATGGGTGCGCGATTATCTTTTACAGGATAAACCCTAAATTCGAAATCGTATCCTAGGTCATCAATCAGTTTTTTATATACTGCATGCGCTCTATTGGTATGAAATGCAGAGGTGACAAGGATAAAACTTTTAAACTGGTTCTCCTGCAACTTTTTCAAGTTATAAATACCTTCTCCCCATGTGCTGATTTCTCCCTCAATTTTGCTTGCGATAATCTTGTCTTCAGGAATGCCTAGGTTGATAGCATGAATTTTCATGAGGGTATTTGTGTAATACCCGGGATATATTCTATCTCCGCTAATTATGATTATCCTTCCAAGCCCCCTTTGAAACAGGGTTGCTCCTGCCTCAATCCTGTTTCCTGTTCCGGAGCCCGATAGGATCACAATGGCATCTGCCGGCGTAAGGGGATCTTCGTAAACTAATATACTTCCGATTTTTTGCAATATCAGCTCTTGAAAAGCGATAGCTGTTCCAGCAAGAACCAATATTATTAAAGCCATAAAGACAATTTTTTTTTTCATAATTATTTAACTGATCGTGAGATTAGCTCATTTTTGGTGTATGAGGTGAATGAGAAGGCAGCGCAACCTTTGTTGTAAAATTGTTTTCTACGAGAAAAACAACACAATACAAAGAAGATACCGCTGTTAGTAAGGATAATATGATTTTCCTTGGCGTAAAGTTCATTGATGGAATAGATCAGAAAACAATTGAACGTCAAAGGGACGCTGCATAGCCATGAACCCATGCGCAACATTTGGCTATTACTCGTTCAATGTGAAACTCCCTTCAGTTTTAATACGGTCAAAACTGTAATAAATATTACTTTAAGATCAAAATAAATAGACCGATTTTTTAAATAGAAGAAATCCATTTCAACTTTTTTAGAAATAGACAATTCATCACGGCCTTGAATTTGTGCCCATCCCGTTATTCCGGGTGTTAGTTGATGTATGCCTTTTTGGGTTCTTAAAGCAATGAGATCGTCTTGATTGTATAAGGCGGGCCTAGGCCCTACAAAAGCCATATCTCCCTTGAGAACACTCCACACTTGGGGAATCTCATCGAGGCTTGTCTTTCGTAAAAATTTTCCAATCGGTGTTACAAATTGATCAGCTTCTGCTAGAAGGTGTGTCGCGACATCAGGTGTGTTTAATTTCATGGTGCGAAATTTTGGCATTTTAAAGGTTTTATTGTTTCTACCGATTCTGGTTGATTGATGTATGACCGGGTCCGAAGAAGTAACTTTAATCAGAATGACAATGATTAAGAAGATGATCATCATTGGAAAAAAGATCAATAAAGCTAGAATCAGGTTCATCCATCTAGGCATAATAGTATTGAGGTTGAATATTAATTGATAATACTTACTGAAAAGGTTGCGTATTGAAGGATTTGGAAAGATCCTGATAGACCGTAAACGTTTTTTGAATCACTATTTCAATTGAAAATTCATTGACTGCAATTTTTCTTCCTGCTTTTCCCATGCGTTTCCTTAGTTGGGGGTCTGAAATGAGCTTTCTGAAGGCACTTGCAAGTGCTTTTGAATCACGGGGAGGCACCAAAATCCCGTTTTCATCATTTATAATAGTGTCTCTACAACCCGAAACATCAGTAGTCACAATCGGCCTCCCACATGCGCAAGCTTCTATCAATACTTTAGGTAATCCTTCTGCATAGGAGGGTAGACTGATTATATGAGCCTGGGAAAAAATTTCTGACATGTTTTGCTGTTTACCCCACCATTCAATAACATCTTCGTCAACCCATTTTTTTATTTGCTCAGCGGTGAGTGTCATAGGGTTACCGCTATCAACATCTCCAACTAAAACAAAACGGACTTTAGTGCCTTCTGACTTGATTTCGCGGGCTGCTTCCACAAACTCGCAGATCCCTTTATCCAAGAGCATTCGGGATGCCAACATTACAATAGGAGTGGAATGGGGTTCGGAAGAGGGTTTGAAGGTTTCGATATCCACACCCGAGCCCTTAATCAAAACTGCACTTTTTTTGTCAATCAAACCATAGGAAAGAAAATCAGATAAATTTTCCGGATTTTGAAAAATTACTCGCTTATTTGGATGTAAAAATGAAATTTTGAAGAAATATTTGACTAGAATAAAAAGCACATTTGCTTTAAAGCTATTTGTGATGAACACATAGCCCAACCCTGAAATAGTATTTGCAATGGCTGGTATTTTTGCCAGATGAGCAGCTAGGGAACCGTATAATACTGGTTTGAGGGTTACATGATGAATGATATCTGGGCGCATCTTGCGATATAAGAAATATAAAGCTACCAAGGATCTTATCTCGGTAAGCGGGTTGATAGTGGAACGGAAAAGAGGGATTTCATGAAATTTAAAACCATAATTTGCAATCTGGTGACTCATCGAGCTAGGTGGTAGGGCAACATGTACATCATGCCCAGCCTTTAGGGCGGCCATAACCAGCGGTAGCCGATGGGTCAAAAAAACAGGTCCACTATTTCCCACAAATAGAATTTTCATTATAAAGTCAGGGAATCCAGGTAGATAGGTTTTTAACCTTAATTTTGGTTCTCCAGCCAACCCTGAAACATCAGAACCGCCCAAAGATTATGATGCCAGTTTTTCTTTCCGGCTAAGTGTTCCTTCCATTTTTCTCGAATTAAATTTGGGTCAAAAAATCCATCCTTTTTTAGTTTATTTTCGTCCAGCAGATCTTCTGCCCAGTTTCTCAGAGGACCGCGCAACCACGTGCCAATAGGCACACCAAATCCCATCTTTGGCCTTTCGATCAATTTTTTTGGGAGATACTTATATAGAGCTTGTCTGAGCAACCATTTCCCCTGGCCGTTTCTAATCTTCATGCTAAGAGGAATTCTCCATGCAAACTCGACAAGGGAATGGTTTAAAAATGGAACACGTGCCTCCAAACCTACTGCCATGCTAGCTCGGTCTACTTTAACAAGAATATCGTCAGGAAGGTAGTTCATGGTATCTAAAAACATCATTCGTTGGGTAAAACCCTTAATACCCTGGCAAGAATAAGGGTGCCTTAAAATAGTTTTGAGTCGTGTAGTATTTTTGACCAAGTTGGACGGTGTTTCCCAAGTAGAAATGAGCCCTAAATACATTAATTCTGCATTAGCTGATCCCAGAATTTTAGCGAATTTATGAAGCTTGTTTCCAAAATCAGGTTGTTGGAGCTGTCCGGGAAGAACCGGACCCAATATTTTATACATAGTATCGAAAGTTAAGGGAGAAATTGAAGAAATGATCCGAGCCAGCATTTTTCGAGGTTGAGGTGGAAATCCTTCTATTTTTTTCCAGACACTAGGGCCCCATAAGTACCTGTTGTATCCACCAAACAACTCGTCCCCACCATCTCCGGACAAGCTTACGGTAACTTTTTGACGTGTTAATTGCGAAATTAAAAATGTAGGGATTTGCGATGAATCTGAAAATGGTTCATCATAAATAGTTGGCAACCTTGGAATAACCTCCATAGCTTGTTCCGCGCTAACATGAAGCTCAGTGTGATCCGTTCTAAGGTGTTGGGCAATTGTTTTAGCGTGCACAGCTTCGTTATAGTTTTCTTCTCGAAATCCAACAGTGAAAGTTTTTACCGGTCTAGTACTTTGGTTTTGCATGTGCGCAACAATCGTTGAGGAGTCTACCCCTCCCGATAAAAATGCTCCCGAGGGAACATCCGCAATCATTTGTTGTTTGACGGAATCATTCAACAGTTTATCCAAGTGATTTATTGCGGCGGTCTCATCACCCTGAAAGGGATTTAGCTCCCCAGCTTTGGCCAATTCATACGCTTGCCAGTAGGTTTCAACCTTCGGAGGGGAAAAGGTAGAAGTGTGACTTTGAGTGAATGTTGCTATGCTTGCAGGTTTAATTTTGAATATATTTTTATATATGGAATAAGGGGTGGGAACATAGCTAAACTGCATAAAAAGCGCTAAAACGTCAGGGTCGACGTTTCCTTTCCAGGCTGGATGCTTCCGCAGGGCTTTAAGCTCTGATCCAAAAAGCAAGACCCTACCCATCCACCCATAGTAAAGAGGTTTTTCTCCTATGCGGTCTCGTGAAAGATGAAGACTTCGTTCTTTTCTATCCCAAAGGGCAAACGCGAACATTCCCAAAAACTTTGAAATTGCTTTATGCAATCCCCAGCAGCTGATCGCGGCCAACATTGTTTCGGTATCAGAATGCCCACGCCACTTAGGAGCCTTACCCAAACTTTCTAATTCTCTACGTAGAACGCGAAAATTATAAATTTCACCATTGAACACAATCACATAACGACCACAATGAGAGTGCATGGGCTGATGTCCCTGGGAAGATAAATCTAATATTGATAACCTGCGATGTCCGAGCGCGATACCGGCTTGTGGATCAATCCATGTTCCTTGGTTATCTGGACCTCGATGAGAAAGGGCGCTGGACATTTGCAGTAGAGTTGATTCAGCATGTGATGAATCAAAGAGGGAATTATGTTCAAGAAAACCGGTTAGCCCACACATGTGAGAATTATTTTTCGAGTGTAATGGAATTGGAAGATGGCGTATTTAAAGTACTGGCAGATCGAGAACGGCTTAAATATAAGGTTAATCCTAAATAGAGTGGAAGAATCTGGGTCTTCCATCTGACTATGGTTCCCAAATTTTGACTGGAAAAGCCATATAAAAAAGCCCAGAATATAACCATAAAAACAACCGTTATAATCAATGGCTCCTTAAGTTCCAGAAGTTTTGTCCTTAAAAAAGCTTTTATAAAAAGAAATAGCAAAACAAGGCCTTCTAAACTAGCCATAAGCCCTATTGGAGTGAGGATATCCCCCGGCAAAGGCCTAAAAAGTGCCGTAAAAATTCCTACTGGAGCAAATAATACCACATCTTTAACTGATCTGATCTCAGTAGCAGAGCTTAATTTGGAGCCTCCCTGTGATTTATTCTTGATGTTAGTATTCATTTCCTGAAGTATACTATCAACATTAGACATGTTAAATCTTTCCGCAAAAAAATTGATCGAGAGCCCGGTTACGACAATAGCTAGCAATAGAAAAAAATTTCTAGCAACACCTTGTCGGGAATAGAGAAAATAAAAAATCATGGGACATGCCAAAACGATACCCATCCATGGACGTAAATGCGTTGTCAAAATAAAACCTATGACTATCAGGATTAAGCTTCGCACGGGTTTTTTATGATTTAAGCTCACAACTCCATAAATATAAATAGAGATAGTGAAAAGAATGATTGACTCCTTGCTGATTGTTGAGCTCCATATTAAGAGACTTGGGCAAAGCACAAGAAGCCAAAAGAAAGAAATATTTTCTCTTCGGGTAAAAACAACTGATGCCCGATAAAATATATAAATAGCTATCAAAGCAATCATCGAAAAAAGTAATTTTATACTGTGGTATGAAATTGCCATAAACTCCGGAACCAGTTTATTGTAATTAAAAACTAATAGCATTATGTTCTCTGTTCCTCTTTCCCCGGCATCAATACCAAAAACTAAACCTTGATATACAACACGGTCTTTAAACTCGTTAGCCAGCGGACCTGCCCAAAACCCAAATGTATCTGATGGATACTTATCTTCCAAAAAAAGAAATAAAACTAGGCTTACGAAGCATTTAAAAATCCAAGCCCAAAATAAAGGTTGTTTGTCTTTACTTCTTATAGGCCAAACAATAATGCTTGCCCCCAAAGCTACTGCAAATACTAGGGCCGTTGTATAATCATTGGCCACAGTGTAATAAGGTCTAACATTCTGGAAAGCAATATGATGACCTAATTCTGTAACCCAGTTTAAATATGGGGGCAGAAAAAAAATAACACCCGTTGCCAAAATGATTCCGGAGGTGATTATCAGTAGAGGGAGACGTGACGAAGGTATTTCTATTTTGATTTTATGTGCCATTAAATCCAGAAAAAAACAAAACTGATTAGTATCTACGCGAACTTATTAAGAAGGAGGGAGAAATGGACAATGAAATTTTGGCCTAAATTTATCCTGAAAGCTTTGGGTTCTATGTAAATAATACCAATCTGGCATACTATTAGGAAACCACAGAACTAAAAAACTTATCCCATTGCTTTAGGATTCTTTCATCGCTATTGTATTTTAAAGCATAAGCTCTTCCCTTTTGTCCAGCCTCCTCTCTGATCTCTTCATTTCTTATATAGTGCTCCAAGGTTTCTATCCAATTTTCTTGATTCTGACAAGCCATGGACAAACCAGCCCCCTTCATAGCTCTCGAATGGGAAGGGTTTGCAGATACCACTGTGGGTAAACCCATAAGCCAAAAGATCAAAAGTTTATCTTCAGGCTTATTCCAATCAAATATATCAGTGGACAAAAGAGGTACAAGAGCTAAATCACACGCACTAATAATGTGTGAACAAAGTTGCTCATGCCACTGGTAGAGATAAATATTATCAAAATCAAATAATTCATGAACAAAATCAGTAGTATTTCTTTTCCAATATTTCCCCATGAATTGGCCGTATTCTAAAGCCGTAACCATGTGTAATGCGATTTTATGTTTTTTTTTCAGGTAAGATAATACAGGCCGAATTTCGTGAAAGGAATTAATTGAATGAGGTAATCCCTCCCACACAAGATTAAAAACCTCCCCTGCACTATAGTCTTTCTTTACTTGGTTATACATGCTTTTGATATCTAAAACTAAATGCACATTAGGACAAAATGGAAGGATATCCTGTTTTTGTTCTAAAGTAGTGCAGGCGACCGCATCTGCTCTCTGACACATGGACTGAATAGTTTTCCAATGATTAAGCTGTAAATACTTATATTGCCCCGAGATATATTTGGCTAGTCCGCGAAAAATTCCCTTCTTATCAAACCTTGGGACGGCTAGGTAAGAATCGATAAAATCATATACAATTTTTGCATTGCCTTTGTGGTAATTACTCCAAACGGTTAAATCTGCAGCATGTGTCACATAAACCAGGTCATATGTTTCAGATGGTTTTGCGAACTCAAACTTTATACCTCTTCTTGCTGCATAGTAACAAAACCTGCGCCGATCTCCAGGCCGTTTCAGCGTTTCATCGTAAGGTACATATCCAATACGTAGACCTTTAAGGCTCAAAAGTCACCTACTTATCAGTTGAATTTTTATTACAAATCCACTGTGAGAATTCTTCAATATTTGAAATACCTTCCAAAACATTCGCGCCGTAATAAAAGGTATTAATTTTTGATGCTTTTAAAATTGTCACCATAGAGAATAATGCCTTCAAGCATTTTTTATCTGCAATTGAAGCAACCAGGCCCATCCACTCCAAAAAGTTCAATTTCCCTAACAATCGCAATAAAGCAGTCAAAGTAATGCTACCATGCCGATACTGTGAAACCCAAAAAAAGACTTGATGCCTCACATAGTTTACTCTGGAAACTCTAATATTTGTCAAGTGCTCTGGATGGTTTTCCTTTAAAAGGTCCAGCCAGACATGCATATTATTCACCAGCGGATTTCCCGGAAGCTGACCTTCAAATTTCTGTGAAATCCCAAGATACTCGGCGCCCTCTTTTTGTTCGTCATCGCTGAATACAAAATGACCATACGATTTCGGTGTCACGCCAATGACAAACCATTTCTCAGGAAGATAAACCCATGAGTCTGCTCTTAACATCATGGAATTGAGAGCAAAGTGATCCGGGTAGGGAGGCCGAAAAATATCGCCGTCCACACGATTAATCACCTTCCTCGACCATAAATGCGGCAGGGTATTGAGCGGAACCTTTACATTAAACCGAAACATATCATGCACAATGGAATGAAGCCTCTCTGGGGGAAACTTTTCTTCCCCCCGGAAATCAGAATCGAAATCGAAATAAGGGTCTGAGTAATAACTCGGAGCGTTTTTTGAAATAGCCTCTGGCGAAATATACCGGTAACCGTTGTATGTGATTCCATCCGGCTGGTTATATTTTTTTATTAGCTTCTCCATCCTTTCAAAGTAACCTGACAGGAGGAAATCATCATCCCCGATCATGAGAACGTAATCGCCTGAACTCGCGTACAACGTGTTGTTCCAGTTCTCAATCACAGAAACCGGCTTCTCTGTTTTGAAAGCCTTTAAACGGGGGTCGTTTGAAAAGGACTCAATGACTTTTGGAGTATCATCGGTGTTTGCATTATCGCAAACAATCAATTCCATATCCTCATAAGATTGATCCAGAACTGAGCTAATACAATTCCCCAGATACTTCCCACCGTTCCGAGTCGGCAACAAAACTGAAAATTTCATAGGCTCTTTATGTTGTTACTATTTCTAGCGGGTTAAAAGAAACAAACATCGGCAATGGTGGCATTAATAGCAGTGACATCATGCGGCAAAGAAATACTCAATCCTATTCCAACACAACTTTCTACATAAGCTGCCTGAGTATAC
Source organism: Nitrosomonadaceae bacterium (assembly GCA_002721545.1). Lineage (GTDB taxonomy): Bacteria > Pseudomonadota > Gammaproteobacteria > Burkholderiales > Nitrosomonadaceae > BJGV01. The sequence goes on from PBKR01000026.1 coordinate 11,482, forward strand.
ATCATTGGCCATTGGAGTATGAATATAAATAAGAACATTACTAGTCGATTGGCATTTATATCACAACTCCAAATATTTTCGACATACACAAACAAATTTAACCGAATCGCACACAAAACATATAAAAAGTAAAACAACTTTCTTGTGGATACTAGAGCATGTCAACTATTCAAAATGGTATTACTAATTATCTTTAGAGAAAATGTCTTTCGCATTAAACGATGTTTTGAGTGATTAACGTAACCTCTTAAACAATTAATTAGCAGATGCCAGTAAACATAAAAATGGCACTAATTGTTTTTTTGAATTTGATTGTCTTGTTTGATCAGGTCAAAAGCAGAGGCTTGGTTGTGTTTTCTTCTGCAAATTTCTTTGCATTCATAGGTTGATGAGGAAGAACCAGTTATTGAAATATATTTTGGCAGGCTAGTGTGCTCATCAATTACAGCAGACTTTATTTGTTCGAAGGTGATATGTAATGCCTGATTAAGGTTAGCGCCTCGAAGTTCCGTTTTAACAAGCTAACAATTAATGCGTTCTCAGTTGCCTTTTGAGGCTGAGAAATGGTTGGGAAAAATCCTTCAAAAAATCTGTAAGTATCCATAAGAATCTGGTCGCAAATTTCCCAAGCAAGCTCAAGGTCTACGCGGCCTCTAAATAACTCTTTTTGCATAATACCTTGTAATAGTGGGCAAACACCAATTGAACTAAGAATTATTTTCCGCTTAAAAACCTCAAGCCATTGCAGTATTTGGAACTTTTACTAATTCTGATCGGTATGGTTTGGATGTAGCGCGAAGCCAGCTCCCGGTCATTCTGGTCAAATTTAAACTCCACAACAAAAAAAACAGGATTGTTCGCGCTATATTTTATATTAGGGACAGGCTTGAAACGTTGGTCAAAAAAAACCAGCTTATCATCAATGGTTACTCTGACTTTTCCATCTTGCGAAAGAAAATATTTTCTATTATATCTATTAATAAGCACAGGCAAAGGATTTTCTTCCAGCCATTTTTTTGCTTCAAGAGGCAACTGAGAGTTCAGCAATTGACGAATCCTAGCCCAGTTTGCTGATGGACTGTATGGGGCTTTGGAAGCTTTGAATATGTGCTTCCATACAAACAAGTTTCTTTTGCATTTGATTTCCAATGCACCCGCATCTGGTGTTAGAGAAGGGCCATACCAACGATATCGGACTTTACTCCGGGAGGTTGCTCCGTTCAGGTTATCGGAATAAGCGACATATTCATGCGAATCGAAATAAACATTACTTACCCTTCGGTCAGGGTAAACCGTGTAGAACCCGGCAGGGTGCAACCTTACCCACTTTAGTAAATAATGGTACTCTTGTGAAGAAGCGATGAATTTGATCTCGTTGCGAGTATCTAGTGGAACCGTATGATTCATTTTTTCAACCCTGGTTTCATTATAGTTTCATAAAGCTGTTCCACATCCATGTCTTCAGCTTTTACCTGTTCCCCCTCTAATAATAAATAGCTTCCTTTCTGCACACGGGCTCGGACACCGGCTTCTTCAAATTTCATATTACGCGCATCGATGGAGGCAGGGCCATATTCCGGCTTCTTGATATAAGCTATCAACCCAAAGAACCTTGCCTTTTTTATACTGGACTCGGAAATGGTCAGGCTCGAACCATCTTTGCTGGCTACGCCAGTCCCAACTTCTTCCATAGTAATGCTAGTGGCAACTACTTTACTCTGTTCTCCAACGGATAATGCTTTGTCGCTGACATCCTGGAGCACAGTGCCATTTATGAAAACCTTGCTGCCACTTACATCCACTCCATCACCACCACCCAGCCGGCCAATACTTTTGAACAGACCGCCCTCTATGCTACCCTCTGAAAAATCTATATCCAGACCATCTGAAGCGGTACTTTCAATTTTAATATTTTTCAAACTAAACTTGGAATTCACAATGTTCAGCGCATCCTCTCCTTGGTGGCCACTAAAAGAACAGTGCTCCAACTGCGCCGCACTTTTATAAAAGGTGGTTCCTCCGGTTAACTCCCAATCTGTATGGCGCATTCCGGTGGTATTTCGAATATTAACAAATGACCATCGGGATGGTTCACTCGAACCCAACACGGCAACACCTCGCCAGAGCCCACCTTTGTCATCGTTAGGACCTTCTAAAATAATTGGAGAACTTTCCGTACCATTGAATCGCAAAGCGCCTCTTGAAACCAGGCCTGCTTCCCTTGAAAACCGTAAAGTCGTATTACCAGAAATGTTTAAACTGTAACCCTCTGGAATTATCAAAGACCCCTTAACATTCCATTGACCGGGCTTGACCAGCAGTTCTTTTTCCTCAGGTTTGTGAGTCAGGAATGGGTGCTGTTTCAATTGTTGAAACATTGAAGACTTTGGAATGGGATGCTTTTTTAAAGGCGCAAAATAAGGTACTGCTTCAGATTCATAGGGCTCGCTCCCATTATTGATTGTTGCAAAAACTCGAAGCGAATACCTTTCCAAATCATATGGAGAGTAATAAATTTTAACTGCATTTGGAAGAGTATTGAGAGGTGTAGCGGGCAACTTCAAGGGGAAATGCGTTGCCGAGGCGGGAACAAAAGATTTATTTTCTCCCCCAACTTTTGAAAGCCATTCAATAGAGTTAATCTCAACAGGCTGGGGAATGGCGTTTGCTACTTCCAGATAAAACCCTTTTTCATCACTCCCCAAATATGTATGGAGAATATATGAGTAGCTTCTATTAGAAGGCTCAAAAGCATTCTTCTTAGAATTAAAAGTTGTCTTAGTTACTTCGCGAAGGATCTTTGCTCTTTGTACGAGGTCTTCCCATGGCAATGATGTCAGTAGTGGAAATTCTCGATTGAGAATGGGTAGCGTCCTATTCTCAACCTCTTTCAATTTGCTCAGCAAACTTCCATTGACTATATCATCGGAAAGACTTCCAAGTGTTTCAATATAAACCTCGAAAATTTCAGCATTCTCCAAAACCTCCCTTGCGAAAGAGTGGTTGAAGACAATAACATCTCCTCCTAGCAAGGTTGGAAGTGGGGCGTCCCTGCTTGGAATTGATGCATCAAATGCAATGGGTTCAAGCTTCAGAGTAATAGGGTTCAGGTACAAGCGTAGATTCGTGAAATTAACCGGATGACTGGCTCCCCACAGTTCTGTAGCTGCCAGAAACCGTCCCATTTGCTTGCTATCAAAAACCTCGGAAGCAGGTAATTGTTTATTAATAAATCCTCTCAATAAACCTACAGCCACGGCATATTCCGAGGACAGTTTTTCGGATTTTTCAATTTGAGACTTACGAAATGCTTTGATAGGAACGTTGCGAAAATTATAGAAAACCGGTCCTTGATTGTTCCAATACAGCGATTCGTCAAATTTAATAATAACACCTTCTCTGCGCCTGTTATGCTCCAGAAGTTCCTTGGAAAAGTGCTCCTCCAGAGCCATAATTCCAATACTTTCCCCGTTAATGGTTGCATTCAAAAAAAAGTAGCGGGGGGCCAAAACTCCAATATGGCGAAGAGTTTCAAAAAATAACACCTCACTATGAAAACCACGAGTCCAGGGTGCTTGGATGGAGAATCTTCTGAGCCCAAAAATTTGCTCTCCATTTTTCACATGAATTCGAAAGGACCACTTAGCACTTTGAAGATGATCGACCAGATCTCCCTTTAATCTTAATTTAACTGGGATGGTTCGATTTTTATATCGGATTGACGCAGGGACATAATCGTCAGGTTGAGTATTTAAGTACCCATTTTCCACTCCGTCAGCTCTTTTTTGGCGAATTTTTTGTAGGTGTTTAAATTTTATATCAATGTGGATTTTGGGGATTTCCTGGCCTCCACCTATTTTGATAATTTTCAGGGGAGCTAATATCAGTGTTTTTAGTATACCGCCGTTATTTATTGCGGAAAAATAACCCTGCCTGTGTACCCAACTTGCCAAGGGGTCTCGCAATTTATCTGGAGCCAAATACCAAGCTGTTAAAAGATAAGTAAGAGGAACCGCGACAGTTAGGGTGATCAGGAAAAGAGGTGGGGAATTAAAAGCTAAAATGCGTTTTATAACTTTTAAAAAATCTGATTGACCACTCGCAACATGTGTTTTAGATTTGACTTTCATTTAAACTACACGTTGGGCAGTCGATTTTGATCCAGAAAAGTGACTCCAATTCGCGGAAATGACCCTCGTAGTTCATCGACCAGGGCATTAAGGTTTTCAGTGCCCACAAAATCCAGAAAGTAAGTAACTTCCACTGACTCCTCACGAACATCAAACCGTCTCAGATCGCTGGTATGCACATGCTTCGAGACCACATCGTTTAAACGCTCTAAGTAACGCTCAGGGTGTTTCTCGCCAGCACTTTGCCAGTCTATTGATAAATAGAGATTTTTGTTGTCATTTACCTCCCTGCCCATTCCTTTCATGAAAGCCATAACCAGCAGGATTAAAGGCCCGGCTACCACCGTGGCCAATATCTGATTTGCCCCCAACCCCAGTCCCATAGCTATGGAAATAAATAAATATGCAAGCTCTTCTGGTTCTTTAATCGGCGTGCGAAAGCGCACAATTGATAATGCACCAACTAAACCCAGAGAAAGAGCCAAGCTGGACTTTACCACAGAAATAATAAGCACCGTGGTTAATAGAACGAAAGGAAATACTTGCGCGAATTCTTCTCTGTTAGAAAGTGTGGACCCAAATTTTTTAAAATGCCAGCTTACCAATAACGATAAAATTGTTCCTACCCCAAGACCTATTAAAAGAGCAGTTAGAGATAGGGGAGAATCGACTGTCAACTCTAATCCTTGCATTAGTGGACCTTTATTACCTTAATAATTATTTAGGGAAAAAGATCCTATAGATAGGGTAAGTTTTTCAAAACTAGATGGACAGATAAAACTCCCAAAAGAAATATTACCCCAAAACCCATGTTAATTTCAACTCAGATAAGAGAAACTATCGAGGCGAATTGACTGTACTTAGTTCAAGTTTATTGGACAGAATCTCCTCGCCGGGTTTTAATATTTTCTACGCGCTTTCCATCAAAGGCAAAAAGGTTGATAAAGGGGTATTTCCCTGATAACGATATCCTGAGCGAGTTCGCTCGGTGTTATGGCGATTAAGAAACTTGTTTAAATTTATTTGTAGGGATTCGATGGAATCGCACCATTTTTCCCGGAAGACATTGGCGAAGAACTCATCTTTTGCCGAGCGGTGGAACCTCTCGACAAATCCATTTGCATGCGGACTCGCTGGGCTAGTCACCCGATGTTCAATATTCTGGTCCACCCAAAAAAAATGAAGGAGGTTTCCCTTGTCCGTAATATTAATATTACGGATCCATTTTTGACATCGAAATTCGACTTAAGCTCATTTTTACCTTATCCAGTTGGATTTGAGTCATTAGAAATAAAATGAAAATTTTAGGAAATGCACACGAAAATAACCTCCAATACAACTAAAAGTCTTTTTCATTTGCAGTAATTTAAATTAAAGAGGAAGAATTACCTGTTTTCCGGAGGCAGTCCCTTTATTTTACGGTAAAACTTTTTTATCAGGTGTTTACAAAATTCCCCAGGACTCTCCTGGTCCAAGCGTTCCCAAAAAGATCGACAGGATGAACGGAAGGTTTTTGCATATCCTTGAAGTCCCGAAGTTTGTTTATAGATAGTATTGTGTTCTTCTTCCGACCGATATTGGTCATCTCTTTCATTGGAGTAATAGTATACAGCCAAGGATTTTCGAGTCATATTTGGAGGGCATTTCAAGGGAACTGGATGACCGTGGTATGATATCTCATTTGTTTCAAACATGACGGCTCGATTAAAAACCGGAGCAATATTCTCTAATTGTTTTTTGTTTTCCATGTCCCACAATTCCACATAACCTTCATATTCTCTTTTCCATTGTTTATTTAAATAAACAAGGAGGTTGAGCCTGCGACAAAGCTTTGTCTCGGGGTGAAAATTGTAATCGATATGAACATCCAGAAATCCGCCAGGAAGAATCTGATGCAAACCTCCACCAAACAGTTTTGGGTCGGCTATCAAGTCATCAACACCTGTAATCTCAGAAATAATCTTGAGAAATCTTGGTGTTGCCGTAAGATCAAAATAATCTTTGATAGGCTCCGGAAACCCCGATTGAACATGGTGCTTGTTGCTCTGGTGCACATAAGTTGTCTCTGTCCAACTATTTTGATCGGTAGATGGGTAGCAGGCTAAAAGGTCTTCTGCGAATTCTCTGGGTAAAAATTCGTCGACAAAAAGATAATGAAACGGCTTACCACTGAACCATTTTTGGCGGAGTTCATCTTTACGATTTTCTAATCTCGTAATGGCAGATTCGATCTGCAAACTTTTTCCTTTTGGTAGCATAATTTTTACAATACCAGCCTAAATATTTGAGTTTTAAGTTAGACTAGGCTTTTTAAGGAAGGCTTTCATTTAAATCGCCAATTTTTCAATTGGATTGCGCTTTTTGCTCACCTCAAATCAGTATTCCCATTTTCAGGGATTAAATTGGTTTTTCAAAAAAACCACAAAACTGAAGATATTATCACTATAAAAATTATTAGAGTCAATATAAAGGTCTTTAATGATATAGGTCTTTTAGCATATAGTATTTTAAGGAAAATTGAAGAGTTAAATCGGCCCAACCTTGCTTCAAAAATTTTATAATTGATTAATCTCGTAAGTTTCTTCTACATAACCAGTTCTTACCCATGAAGCGTTTCTTGAAACTCGGGTAAGCCCGCTTACGCGTGCTGCGATTTCAGGTACAAGAACCTGGTGGGTTCCATAGATAGGGGCGTAGGCTTCATGGTTGCAACTGAAAAATATGCCTTCGACATTCTTCCGGGCAAATCGAAGATAGTTTTCAACAATCTCGTTTGTCATTTCAGGCATACTGTTTTCATTGATGAGCACATCAATTTTTGTGTCCCATGAGTCGACAGCCTGTGTAGGAAAAACTTGAAAAATAGGTTTGCCTTCAGGGTTTTCGGCATATAGACGTACCTGTGAAGGATCGAAAGCTTGTGATAAAAAATAACCTTGAATAACATTTACTATTGGAAGGTCAATAATAGTATAAGTGTTGATGGGTATTCTGCCTTGTTTATGTATCCAGTGGGCAAGGCTTCCAAACCCACCTCCAATTTCCATAATATTTAAATTGTTCCCAGATTGACCATCTAAATATAATTGGACGGCTTGATGTATTCGCAAAGCCACGTAAAAATGTTCAGGGTGTTCCATGGTAATGAGAGAACCATTTCCTTTAATTCCATAGGGGGCCCCAACATCTGGAAAATTCATGGAAGTATTGACGGAGCTTTCGATTTTAGCTACAAGTTGATCTACCCCTTCTTTTAATGCTTCGGCGCTTTTACCTTGCTGTGGAGATTCAGTTCTTACTACCCCGAGGTATTCGGCAAGAGCCAATAAATTGTCTTGGTACTTCATAGACCAAATCTTTTTTCCAATTTTGCTGTAAGAATGTTTTACAAGATCCCCTGCAAAAAGCCCATAAACAAAACTCTCTAAAAACATGGATGATAATGTAACGGCTAGTGTTTTAGGATTTCCTGACTCCAATACGGAAACCAGTTTGCCATACCTTTCTCTTAAAATTGTCTCCCATAATTGACTAGTGTCCTTGGTCTGCAGCTTATCATTGGTAGCTTCACCATATGCCTTGATCAACCTTTCGCATAAATGGATGTCCTTTTCTTGAACTTTTTTTGCCTTATTGAAAACGATGGTTTGGTTCGGAATCTTATTAAATTTAAATATCCATTTATAATGGTTAGTGTATTTTAATAGGTCAAAATTGATTATAGATATCCCAAAAAAGTTGAGTAGCTTTGATTCCAATAGTTTTTTTGCCAAAGTTTTTAGAATTTTCAATTTCAATAATCTCCCGAATATTTTCCTTTAAAAAAACCATTTTAGTTTTGATTCTTATTCCACTTCTTTTTGATAGATAGCAGTATAAGCACTACCATTCATACCCTTAAACTCCCATAGAGCCAAAGGCAAGCTAACAATTCCTCCTGCAATGAAAGCCGCCATTTGTCCAATTTTACTGGAGAAATTATTCATTAAAAAGCGTTGCCAACTGAAACGGTTCCAGGACCTTGCTCCTTTGTCTTTAGTTGTCATCATGACTA
>PBKR01000027.1 GCA_002721545.1 Nitrosomonadaceae bacterium
AAAATAAAAATAATTGCTATACAGATCAAAACCTTTTTTATCATTATTCAGTTATTAGGCTATGAGCGCATTGCTGGGCTGGTTAATGTGAGATTCCCTTAGATTTAAATACTGTAAAAAATGTGTGCCAGATAATATTCAAGTCAAGAGCGGTGGAGCGATTTCGAATATAATAGTAATCCATTTCCACTTTTTCTGGAATTGGTAGATCGTCCCTGCCGTGAATTTGTGCCCATCCTGTTACCCCTGGCGTTAATTGATGTACGCCTTTTTGGGTTCTTAAAACAATGAGATCATCTTGATTGTATAAAGCAGGCCGAGGCCCTACAAAAGCCATATCTCCCTTAAGAATACTCCACAATTGAGGTAGCTCATCCAGACTTGTCTTTCGTAAAATTCTTCCAATCGGTGTTACAAATTGATCAGCATTTTCTATGAGGTGTGTTGCGATATCCGGCGTATTTAGCCTCATGGTACGAAACTTAGGCATTTTAAATGTTTTATTGTTCCTACCCATTCTGGTTGACCAGTATATCACCGAACCTGATGAAGTAATTCTGACCAGAACGGCGATGATTAAAAAGGGGATTGTAATCGGCGGAATGAGTAATAGAGCTAGAAGCAGGTTTGTCCGTCTAGGCATAATGGTTTTATTGTTGAATGGTATTCAATAAATTTAATGAAGAGGTTGAATGCTGAAGGATCTGGAAAGGTCCTGATAAACAGCAAACGTTTTTTGAATAACTATTTCAATTGAAAATTCATTTACTGCAATTTGCCGTCCGGCTTCTCCCATGTGTTGCCTAAGTTGAGGGTTCGAAATAAGCCTTCTGAAGGCAACTGCAAGTGCTTTTGAATTATGGCTCGGCACCAAAATCCCATTTTCTCCATTTATTACAGTATCTCTACAACCGGAAACATCTGTAGTAACAATAGGCCGCCCACATGCGGAAGCTTCTATCAATACCTTAGGTAATCCTTCTGCATAGGAGGGAAGGCTGACTATATGGGCTCGGGAAAAAATTTCAGGCATATCTTCTTGTTTGCCCCACCACTCGATTACTCCTTCATTAACCCATCTCTTTATCTGGGAAGTCGAAATGGTCATGGGATTATCGAGGTCGACATCGCCAACTAGAACAAAACGAGCTTTACCTCCTTCTGACTTGATTTCGCGGGCAGCTTCCACAAACTCGCAGATTCCTTTATCCAGAAGCATTCGGGATGCCACCATTACAACAGGAACGGAATGTGGTTCGGAGGAAGGTTTGAAAGTTTCGGTGTCAACTCCCGACCCTTTAATCAAGACCGTACTTTTCTTGTCAACCAAACCATAGGAAAGAAAATCTGCTAAATTTTTTGGATTTTGAAAAATTATTCGTTTGTTTGGATGTAAAAAAGAAATTCTAAAGAATCGTTTGACCAGAATAAGAAGCATCTTTGATTTAAAGTTATTTGTGGTGAATACATAACCCAACCCAGAGATGGTGTTTACAATCGCGGATATTTTTGCTAGATGGGCAGCTAAGGAACCATACAATACGGGTTTGAGGGTTACGTGATGAATAATATCTGGGAGGATTTTACGATATAAAAAATACAAAGCCATCAGGGATCTTAACTCGAAGAAAGGATTGATACCAGAACGGGAAAGTGGGATTTCGTGAAATTTAAAATCATGCTTTGCAATTTGTGGACTAGCTGGACTGGGTGGCAAGGCAACGTGCACATCATGTCCTGCTTTTAGTGTGGCAAGAACCAGTGGTAGTCGATGGGTCAAAAAAATAGGTCCACTGTTCCCCACAAATAGAATTTTCATTATAAATCCTGAATATTATTTATGAATACGAAAAATTATAAAACTAGACAGTTCAGATAGAGTAGTTTTAAACTCGCTTTTGATCCATCAACCATGCTTGAAACATAAGTACATCCCAAAGGTGGTGCTGAAAATTTTCTTTTCCAGAAATATGGCCCAGCCAAATTTTTCGAATGGGTTCTGGATTTAAAAAACCTTCATTTTTTAATTTATCTGGAGAGAGCAGGTCTTCAGCCCAGTCTCTCAATGGGCCTTTCAGCCAAGAGTCAATTGGTATGGCAAACCCCATTTTAGGTCTTTCAATCAGTTCCTTCGGAACATATTTGTACAAAACCTGTTTTAAAACCCACTTCCCCTGATTATTCCGAATTTTCATATGCATCGGAATTTTCCATGCATATTCGACTACACGGTGATCTAAGAAAGGTGTCCGAGTTTCCAAACCTACCCCCATGCTAGCGCGATCCACTTTAACCAAAATATCATCTGGAAGGTAACATGTCATATCTAAAGACATCATAGTCGAGGTAAAGTCCTGAGTGTTGGCCCATCTTTTTGAGTTCGTAAGTAAGGTGAAAATTTCTTCGGATCCTGGTACGATAGATTTTGGGGCGTCCAAATGTGTAGCTAATCGCAAATACATTTCTTGCGGATGCTTAGACATAAGTATTCCGGCCAATTTGTGTAGTTTGTCTCCAGGATTTCTTTGTTTCACGCTTTTAGGAACAATAGGATCAAGAAACTGAAAAACGGAGTCCCATGCCTTGGGGGACAGTGCTTTGATGCCCCAATTTAAAACATGCCTTAAAGAACTTGAATACCCATTGATTTTCCCCCATATTCTATTTCCCCATAAATAACGATTATAGCCCCCAAATAACTCGTCTCCACCGTCACCTGATAAACTCACCGTTACGTGGTGTCGGGCAAGTTTAGAAATCAAATAGGTAGGAATTTGTGACGAATCTGAAAAAGGCTCATCATACAAGGAGGGCAAATTGGGTATAATGCTCATTGCCTCCCGGGGGCTAACATAAAGTTCAGTATGATCTGTCCCCAAATGTTTTGCCACTGCTTTGGCATCATGTGCTTCGTTATACGCGTCGTCTTCGAAGCCTATGGTAAAAGTTTTAACGGGTTGAGTGCTTTGCGCTTGCATCAAAGCAACAACGGTGGAAGAATCAACGCCACCTGAGAGAAAAGCTCCTAAAGGAACATCTGCAATCATTTGCCCTTTAATGGAGTTTCTTAAATGAGTGTCCAACTGGCTAATGATTCCTTCTTCTGTATTACCCAGAGGTTCATTTGCCCCCGCCTCTACGATCCCTTGGGCAGACCAGTAATAAATGGGTTCAAGAGGGGAGTTCGTATCTTTGGTGATATCTTTTTGTGCAACTGAAACAAAAGTGCCAGGAAGAACCTTGAAAATATTTTTATAAATAGAGTAGGGGGCAGGGATACAACTACGCCTAAAAAAAAGAGCCAAAACATTTCGATCTATTTCTCCCTGCCAACTCGGATGTTTGCGCAAAGATTTTAATTCTGATCCGAATAAGAAGGTCTTGTTCATCCAACCATAATAGAGCGGCTTTTCTCCTAGCCGGTCTCTTATGAGTTTAAGGGTTTGATGTTTTTTGTCCCACAAGGCAAAAGCAAACATGCCGGTAAATCGGCTAATAGCTTTTTCAAGGCCCCAGTGACTGATTGCCGCCAATATAACTTCCGTGTCAGAATCTCCGCGCCAGCCTGCAGTAACTCCTGAGTCTTGCAGTTCCTTTCTGATTTCAAGATAGTTGTATATTTCACCATTATAGACCATTACATAACGCCCGCAAGCAGAGTGCATTGGTTGGTGCCCTTGCGGGGAGAGATCAATGATAGACAGCCGACGATGTCCCAATACTATACCTGCTGAGGGGTCGATCCAGAACCCTTGATCATCCGGACCCCGGTGGGTTAATGCCGTCAACATGTTATGTGTTACAGATTTTTTCTGGGAAGATGTTAAGTAGTGAGTTGTTTCAAGGAAACCGGTTATACCACACATAGGAGGATTATTTCTTCAACTCAGGAAGGTTTGAAAATTTTAAGCCAAATGGCTTTAGGTCTTTCGAGCGGTAGCGTCCCAAGTAGAGGAGTAATCCCAGAAAAATGGGAAGAATCGGTGTTTTCCATCTTAACGCGGTGCCAAAATTATGAATTACAAACCCATATACCATTGCCCAAGAAAGAACCAATACAACTCCCCAGACTACAATAGGATCATTTAATTCTTTGAGTCGGGTACGATACATGGCTCTAAAAAATAAATAAAGCAACAACAGTCCCTCCATTCCTGATAATAATCCTAACAGACCTGACATATCCCAAGGCAGAGGTCTGAATAAGGCAGTAAATATTCCTGAAGGGGCGTATTTGATCACATCAAGAAGCCCTTTAATTTCTACAGGTGCTCTATTTATAGCTGCTCCGCCTCGGTGGTTATCCTTTTGAATTCTCTCTAATTTAGAATATAGTGCATTTTTATCATCTCCGACAGACAATCTTTTCAAAGTAACACCATTGAAATAAAAAATCAGAGTGCCCAGCAATAAGGAGCAAACTACTTTTGACAGTAAATTTTTATTTGTATATAAAAAATAAAAGAATAGGGGGAGTCCTAGTATAGGACCCATCCATATTCGTATGAAGCCACAAACAAGCCATCCGAATGAGATTAGAAATAAAAATATCGCCTTTCTATTAATATGCCAACCTGCTAAGCCCACAGCATAGATGGCAAGGCCAAATACGATGAGAGATTCTTTTCCAATCTCGGATGTGTGTACTAAAAGCGAAGGGCAGAGCAAAATGGCCCAGAAGAACGCCCGGTTTTTTTTCTTAGTGATGATGTTTGCTGCGTGATAAAAAAGATATGTTGCTATCAAACTAACCATCGAAAAGCTAATTTTTAAGCTATGGAAAGAACCCCCAATAATATCAGGGACCATCAGCTTATACTTTGTGATTAAAAAAAATATAGACTCCGAGTGTTTGGTGACAAGAAAAATTTCCATGGGATTCATTTTTTTGTACTTTTCAGCAAAATTTATTCCCTGGTTAAAAAATCCTTCCGCGTCTAATGAGTAGTAACCTTCATAGAAAAGTAAAACGAACAGGGATACAAAACACTTTAGAAGCCATGCCCAGAGCAACATACTTTTGTCCATTTTACTGACAGGAAAAAAAATAATGCAGGCCCCAAAAAATGTTGCCCATACCAGAGAGGCAACATAATCCATATACATAGTCATATTAACCTGTTTAATTCTAAAACCCAGTTGCTCTACCAAATTTAAATAGGGGTCTATAGAAAAGGCGCAAAGAGCACCAAAAAAAACTCCAGCAATGATTAATGCAATATTGGGAGGTAATAATGAGGAAAGCTTTGTATTAGCCTTGGTTAGCATTTGAATTAATTATTTTCGCACTTAAAGTGCCAATAGGGTAAATTTTCAGACACGGTTACTTTTTTGAAATCTTTTTCAAGTTCCAGGATCTGGTTTTTTGTGAAACGTTGTTCAATTCTGGTGAAAAAACGATCATAAACATCTTGTTTGATCCGATGTACTGTTTTTTTGTCATATCCTTCAAAGAGAGGGATGTTACGTGATAAGTGAAAGTGTTTTAAAAATTTTCCTAAATAGACTAATGGCACGTAAACTGTCCAAGCAATGAAGGTTGAAAACCCAGTCCGGAAAAAGGGACTCCTGATTTTTGATGCCGCTTTTCTTATAGGAGTCACTATATCGAGTAACATTCGAAAATAAAAAGGTCTATTATCTAGGGCATAATAAAGGTAGACTAAAATAGTTGAAGCATAATTTTTCAAAGCTCTAACTTCCCTCAGGGCGTTCACTGGCAAGTGATGGAGGACCCCAAGGCAAAATAAAAAATCCGTAAAACCACTCCTGAGAGGCAGTCTTTGTATGTCGCCCATTAAAAAAATAGCATTTTCAGATTCTTTTAGATTTTTGCGGGCAGCAAAAATGGCCTCCGAAAAATCCAGCAGGATTAATTCGCGGCACTTGTCTCTTAAAAAGTAACTCCAGCGCCCAATCCCGCAACCTAAATCACAAACCCTCATATTTTTCAAGTCTGGAATATTAATGAGATCAAAGTATAAAGCAAACTCATCCTCATGCTCCGGCATGATATCGGGGTAGGTTAACCATTCAGACCCAAATGTAAACTGGATGTCTTCTGAAAAATTTACAGGTTTTATTTTAGGGGGAAGCGAAGAATTTAAAAGTCTACTTACAGCGGGTGGGTACTGTGAAGGGTCCAGCAAAATAATAACATCGTCTACTACTGGGTATGAATGTCCATCAACAATTATATTTTTGTTTTCGAGGGTGATTTCCTCGGCTCCAAAAATATCCATAAGGGTTTCAATTTTATTGGAATAATAGTGGGTAAGGTTTTTATTGAGATCAGAGTTATTCATGTTCATGGAGGAGAATATCAGGTTTTTATGGGTAACGATTATTTTTGAGTTTTTATTTATACCAAAGACTGGAGTGCCGAAGTTGATCAGGCCATAATATTAATCACGATGGCTTTGATAGTACTGATTCAAAAAGGTCATCCCACTGTTTTAGAATTCTTTCGTCATTATTATTTTCTAATACATAAGCTCTTCCTTTTTTCCCCGCAGACGCTCTTAAAGATTTATCTTCAATATATTTTTCTAGAATCTCTTGCCAATCTTGTTTTGTGTTACATGTCATCTGCAATCCAGCCTTATTCATCGCCCTAGAATAAGAAGGAGTGGCAGAAGTTATAGTTGGTATACCCATTTGCCAGAATAATAACAGCTTGTTCTCAGGTTTGCCTGCAGACAGAGGATCTTTGATGGGGATTGGTATGATAGCTATATCACACGCCGAGGAAATATAAGGGTGAAGCTCTTCATTCCACTCGTACAAATAAGTGTTTTTAAAGATCTTCTGCGTTATACCTGATGTTTGATTTTTCCCAAATTTATTTAGATATTTATAATATTCCAAATCGGTCAGTATATGTAGAGCAATTTTATATTTTGTTGCAAGTGATTCGAGTACATCCTGGATTTCAAAAAGAAAATGGACGGTTTGTGGCAAGCCTTCCCATATAAGATTGCAAGTCGTTCCCATAGAATAATCTGTTTTAACCTTGCGTGCGACTCCACCTTGTCTGTCGAGAATAATATGGGTATTTTTGCAGAACGAAAGCATTTTTTGTCTTTGTTCTTCTGTACTGCATATAACTGCATCCGCCCGCCGACACATATCCTGAAGCATTTTCCAGTGGTTTAAGCGAAGGTGTCGATGTTGCTGGGAAGCAAACTTTGCCAGCCCTCTTAATAATCCTTTTATACTCGTTTTGGGCACATCCAAATAGGAGTCTATCAGTTCAAAAACTATCTTTGCTTTTCCCTGGTATTTGCTCCAGGCGCTGAGATCGGCCTGCGCGTGGATGATCACCAAATCATATTCCTCTGACGGGTCGGCAACCTCAAAAGAGATGCCTCGCGTGCTGGCATACCAGCAGAATCTGCGGCGGTCAGCGGGTGCCTGTTGGTCATGGCTATAGGGTATGTATCCTATGCGTAAGTTTTTTAAATATGTCACGCGGAATTTAAAGCTTTGGTGTTGTAGGATTGAGATGAGGCCATAGAAATTTTCGAAATTTTTATTTCATTGACTTTTTCGGGCTGGTTTTGCAGGATATTTATTTTTTTGAAGAATCATAGTATAAGCGGCACCTCGTGATCCTGTGCGTTCCCATAGAGCCAAGGGTAAGCTGAAGGCGAATCCAAACAAGGCCCAAAACTTCCGCTCCCATTCGGGCATATTGGAGTCAAAAGAAAATCTATTGGAAAATTTCTCCATCAAATAGCATTGCCAGCCCTCGCGGTTTAAGTACTTTCCCCCTCTGTCATTGTGCGTTAGCATAACACATTTTAATCCTAATGGTTTTAATCGCTGGATCAAGATTTCTACAGGAATTAAATAGAGATGGCGAGGAGGGTCCAGGTGAGTCCATTTTGGACCGAGCACCTTAAACTGAAAAGAATCAGGGTTTGGTGCCGCAATTAATAGTATTCCGCCTGGAGCCAGATTG
The DNA here is from genome assembly GCA_002721545.1 of Nitrosomonadaceae bacterium. Taxonomy (GTDB): domain Bacteria; phylum Pseudomonadota; class Gammaproteobacteria; order Burkholderiales; family Nitrosomonadaceae; genus BJGV01. Next base: position 7,964 of record PBKR01000027.1, read on the forward strand.
TCAGCGGCGCTGTCCAGGAAAGCCCAAGGGTCGGGAAGATGCTCGATATTATGCCAAGTGGCAATGACATCGTGTTTGTCTAAAATTTTGATCGCGTCTTGAGGGCGGTCACTTTGGATTACGTTTGCCCCAACAACTTTCGACAGGTAATCACAACTTAGGTCGCTCATTTCAATGACATCAACTTCAAAACCTGCCTGCTTTGCCACGTGTGCAAAAATACCCTTTCCCGGTCCTATTTCCAGAAGGCGACCGGAAGTTACAAATTTTTGAATCATCTGGATCTGGTACAGGTTTTTTTTTGCGATTTTTAAAAAAGTTTCTGGAGGGTAAGGCTCGTAATAGTTGTCATCGTAATAATCGGCAAGGTTAGTGGGGATTTCTGGCAAAAAGATGAGATGGCAGGCAGGACATCGCTGGTAGTCAAACTTTTTATCTAAATCACCTTTATTAAAATCACTGGCCTTAAATAAGAAATCCGATTTGTTATTACAATTGGGGCAGTGAAATTTCATAGGGTTTATAATTAAAAACTTTGCGTGGCAAGCAGAGGTGAAATTTTAGAAGTAACTTTAACGCTTAATGTTTTTTTGGTGGACTGATTCTATGAATTGAAAAATTCGGTAACGCACTCAATGATGTCATCAATATTAGCGTCAGATAGCCCGCAATGCAAAGGTAGCGATATGATTTCCTTAAAGGCCTGCTCCGTTTCAGGAAGGCTCACGTTTTCATTGTTATAAAATGAATGGAAGTGATTAGGGATGAATGAAACCCCCGTTTCTATGTCGCGCTCCATGAGAAACCTTTTCAAATCGTCTCGGCGATTATTCAGAATTCTAATGACATAAATATGCGGGCCTATAGTGGAGTAGTCCACTTTTCGAAAACGGATTCCTGGAATATTCTTGAGGGCGGAGTCATATTTTTCGCACATTTCTCTTCTTCTGGTCAGAAAAGAGTCTATTTTTTTTAGCTGAGCAAGCCCTATGCCCGCGTTGATGTTGCTCATGTGGTATCGGTATCCTTGGACAGGAACATCGTACATCCATGAACGCTCCTTCCACGATGAAGAGGAATGAGACTTTCGTTCCATTCCAAGGAGCCTTTTTTGCCGGCATAAATTGTCAAACTCTTCATCGTTAGAAACGATAGCACCGCCCTCGCCACAGGTTATATTTTTTTGTGATCCAAAACTGAAACAGGTGATATCTCCAAAACTGCCAATCATTTCGCCTCTGTAAGTTGAGCCGAATGCATGTGCCGCATCTTCAATGATTCTTAGTTCATGTTTTTCTTTTAGATCTATCAAGGCGCTCATATCACATGGGTACCCGCCATAATGGATGGGCATGAGAACTTTTGTTTTACTGGTGATGCGCTTTTCGACATCTTTTGGGTCCATGCAGAGGGTATCGGTGTCCACATCGCAGGGTACAGGGATCGCCCCTACAGCGGTGATTGCTTGAAATGAGGCGACAAATGTAAGGGATGGGACGATCACCTCATCGCCCGGCTGTAAGCCTAGGACATCTATAGCCACATGCAGGGCAGATGTGCCGGTGTTTGTTGCCACAACATGTTTGGCCCCAATGTATTTACCAACCTGGGTTTCAAATTCATCCACGTTGTAGGCCAGACCAAAATAACCGTACTCGAATGCGGAACGGACCTCTTCAAGCTCTTCTTCACCAAGATGGGCGAGAGACACTTTAATAACATTGGTAATTTTGGTTGTCATAATTTTTCTCTAAAACGCGAAACTTCAAACAGACTCATTTTGCCAGTCTTTTTCGGCCCCGACATAAGCTATACCTGAGATTCGGCTCTCGCCATATACCCTTCCGGGAACGTTGGTCCATACCAGAGCATCTTCAACATCAATCAATTGATCGCAATCTTTGCAATAATCTATTTCATCGAAAGTTTCATGAAGATGAACCTCTCTAAGATGACGCATTTTTTCTCCATTAAGAATCTCAAGCAAAGACTGGTCTTCCACATGCCCCATGATCGCTTTGGAGTCTTGCCCCAAAACATTTGGGCAGGGTACCACAGCACCTTTTTTCCCCCCGATTCCGCCAGCGCGAATTTCTACAACTTTTGCCAAAGGGCGACCGCAGGTGCGCCTTCGCCGTTCTTTGAAAATCGTATGCCTGGCTACGCTTTCTTCACCATATTGCCCAGACCAATTATGGGTCAGCCAGATTTCCGCATTTATTCCTAGATAGTTCACCCAATTTTTAAGATACTGCTCCTTTTGATGTTCCAATTGACTGTGATCCTGAATCAGATGATTGGTTTGGAGTTTTGTATCATAGTTGTTGTTTTTCAGAATATCCAAACATGCTTTCAGGTTTTCCCGGACGCGGTCAAATGCATCCAAGGACATCCACTTGGCATAACTTTCGCGATCCCATCCCATGCAGGAAACTTTGCAAACCGTAAGCCCTGCCTGGCAAAGCTTTTCAAAACGTTTTGGATTAAGAGCTGTGCCGTTACTATAAATCATACTGGATATGTTGTTCTTGGATAGGTAGGCCACAGCCTCTTCTAAGTCTTTGCTTAACAAGGGCTCGCCACTACCGCTGAGGTTGACAAACTTAAGTCCTAAAGGAATGGCTTCATCCACCACTTTGTGGAACAATGTCATTGGAAATTTTTCAAGAAATCCTTCTTCCCGGCCGGTCGATTGGGGGCACATCGGGCAATTGATGTTACAGGAACCATCCATTTCTAGGTTGAGTTGTTTGACTTCTTCTACTATCACGATCGGAAGGCTCCAATTCTTAAGGTGGTATGGTTATTTTTGCAGTTAATACTAATTTATCGATATTTTTTGCAAATAAATCAAGTTTAATTAAGCCTTTTAAACTGTGCCACTAAGCCCTTATTCTCTAAATGTTCCTGGCACGGTTATTTGAGCTTTAGGCAGCCCTCATCATCAAAAATTTAACAGGAGAACAGCCAAGAAGCAAATAATATAAAAAAAGGTAACTGCCTTTATAATAGAGAAAGAGGAATAAATAGTCGTAAGGCATTGTACCAAAAAATTGTTGCATCTTTAACTTGGAATACCCTATCATAAATCAAAGGGTTGGGCATTAAATATCTAATGCGGGAGCTGGGTAAATCACCACCTGGTTAAGTTTTTTAAGCTTTATTCTGATCAGTCCACGCTATCTTAGGTGGAAAATCTAAAGAGCGGATAGTCTTGTTAGGAATGGCTGGGGGCACCTTCTTTGATTTGGTTTCAGTCCTTATATTTGTATCCAACGAAACATTCAAACACAATTCTTAAACCAAGTTAAAGATCTTGTCTTGTGAAAATTCTTATTACAGGGGATAGGGGGTATGTTGGGAGTGTTTTAGCGCAAGTGCTTTCGGATCGTTCCTATAACATCGTGGGTTTTGATACGGATTATTACAGAGGCACAGACCTTTACTCTATTGAACGGCCCTATCGGCAAATCACCAGGGATATCAGGAGTGTTTCCCCTGAAGATGTGGAGGGTGTGGAGGCTGTGGTGCATTTGGCGGGCCTTTCCAATGATCCTTTGGGTGAGTTGGCTCCAAACCTGACGGAAGATATTAATTTAAGGGGAACCCTGCAGCTCGCCCGTTTGGCCAGAGAAGCCGGAGTTAAACGGTTTGTCTACGCTTCTTCGCAGAGTATGTATGGTATTTCAAATACTGATGATGAACTGGATGAAGATGACAGCGATAAAAACCCCCTTACTGCCTACGCCAGAACCAAATGGGACGCCGAATTGCAGCTCAAGGAATTGGCGAACGAAAATTTCACCATCGTATGTTTCAGGCCTTCAACTGTTTTTGGGGCCAGCCCCAGACTTCGTTGTGACATCGTTTTCAATAATCTAGTCGCCTGTGCTTACACCACTGGCAAAATAGAGATTAAAAGTGATGGCACTCCGTGGCGGCCAGTGGTGCATGTGCGCGATGTATCTAGCGCTTTTTTAGCCGGACTGGAAGCCCCAAAAGAGTTGGTCGCTGGTCGATCTTTTAATGTGGGGATACCCGATGGCAATTATACGGTTCGAGACTTGGCTGAGGCCGCCCAAAAAGCCGTTCCTGGAAGTATTCTGACTTTCACCGGTGAGCATGGCTCTGACTCCAGAACCTATAAAATCAGCTTCAAAAGAATATTAAACGAATTGAAGGACTACTATAAACCCGCGTGGAATCTTGAACGTGGTGGTAGCGAATTGGTTGCACTTTTTGAAAAGACCGGATTTACCGAGGACCAGTTCCGAGGGCTTGTCTGTAATCGTTTGATGTCCTTAAATCATTTAACGCAATCTAATCAGATTAATAAAGATTTATTCTGGGCATAGTATGACACAAGCTTTACATCAAACTATCAACGCCTGCTACCTTTGTGGTCAGGGAGAGATAGAGATCATTCTTGGCGCGGTAGAAAAGTCCAAAAGTATGCGGGAAAATTTAGATGGATACGTTTCCGCGATTCTTAAACAAGAAAGGCAAAATTTTAGGTGCGTATTCTACTGACCGGTGGGACTGGATTTTTAGGTGCGTATTTACTGCCCCTTCTTGAGTGCCACCAAGTTTTGTTGTTGGGTAGGGGGGAAGGAGATTTTCCATGTCAAAACGTTTCTTATCATAGATGTGACCTCTCTGATATTGGGACGTGGGAAAAGCAGGTTCGAGATTTCCATCCTGATGTTGCTATTCATTTGGCTTGGACCGGGCTCCCGGACTATTCCTTTCCTCGCTGTCTTGAAAATTTCAATTCGAGTATTAATTTGGTCAGTCTTCTTGCCTCTACGGGATGTAAAACTATATTTATGGCTGGCACATGCTGGGAGTATGGCGATATCTCAGGACAAGTAAAGGAAACAGATATCCCTGGTCCTATGTCTTTATTTCCATCTTTTAAAACAGGACTGCGTTTGATTACTGAAAACTTGGTGAGGGAGTGTGAGGCCAACCTGATCTGGGGGAGGGTCTTTTTTGTTTATGGTCCTGGCCAGCGAGAAACATCTTTAATTCCCACTTGTTACAGGGCTATTAAAAAGGGAGTGTTTCCAGAAATTAAAAACCTAGGTGCGGTCAACGACTTTATCCATATCTCTGATGTTGTGGACGCTATTAAAGCTTTGGTCGAGACTCCTAGAGTTTCCGGGGTGTTCAATTTAGGCTTCGGAGCTCCGGGAAAAGTACGTCAGATCTGTGAATATGTCGCACGAAAATTGAACGCTGAGTCTATAATTCCCGATTGGAAGAACCCAATTCAGCAGTCAGGGTTTTGGGCCGACAGGTCTTTGATAAAGGAAAAAACAGGTTGGGAGCCTAAGCTTTCCTTGCAAGAAGGAATCGAACAAACTATTGACGAGTGGGAAGAGGCAAATGATCGTTCCTGAGCAGGCGGCAATTCTTTGTGGCGGATTAGGAACTCGCTTGCGTCCGCTGACAGATAAAACTCCCAAACCCATGGTTCCGGTAAATGGCAAGCCGTTTCTGGAATATTTGCTCGTTCAACTGCGAGAAAATGGCATTAAGGAAGTGATTCTGATGACAGGTTATCTCGGTGAGCAAATATCGCAATTCTTCGGGGACGGGACATCTTTAGGATTACGTATTAAATATTCGCATGGTCCTGCGGAATGGGATACGGGTCGTCGCCTGATTGAAGCCAAGTCACTTTTGAATGACTATTTTCTCCTCCTGTATTCCGATAACTTTGTGCCTTTCAACCTTAATAAATTAGCAAGATTCCATGATGCCCAACGCGGACTGCTGACTTTTGTTGTCCACCCAAAGTCTGAAGGAAATATACGCCTGGCAGAAGATGGTAAGGTTGAGGTGTACGATAAAACCCGCAAAGAAGAGGGGCTCGATTTCGTCGAACTGGGTTATATGATTATTTTGAAGGAGGTTTTTGGGTGTTTTGATGAAATAAACGTGAGCTTTTCGGATATAATTTTCAAGCTGGTATGCGACCGGCAGGTTTCTGGAATGATCGTACGAGATGCTTATCACAGCATTTCTGATCTAGAACGTTTGAAGTTGATGGAAGAATATCTAAAACCTAAAAAAATTCTTCTAATTGACCGGGATGGTATTCTTAATAAAAAAGCCCCAAAGGGTGATTACGTTACTTCGTGGGAAGACTTTGTTTTTTTGTCTAAAAATGTTAAAGGCTTGCGTATGCTGGCGGAAGCAGGCTATGAATTTATTGTTATTTCAAATCAGGCAGGAATAGCCCGTGGCATGGTAACTTGGGAAGCTGTTGACAACATCAACCAGCAAATGAAAAAGGAATTGGAGGGGGAAGGTATTTCTGTTCTGGATGTTCTGGTGTGTCCTCACCATTGGGATGAGGGTTGCTTTTGTCGAAAGCCAAACCCGGGAATGTTTTTCAAGGCATCCCGGGACTGGTTGTTTCGTTTGGACAAGACGTTTTATATTGGTGATGACCCGAGAGATTGCCAGGCGGCCTGCAACGCGGGATGTGGATCCGTGTTTATAGGAGAGAAGGATGAAGTGGGAGCACTCTCTCCTGAAGAACAGCCCAATAAAGTTTTTAATAATCTGGAAGAAGCGGCCCCATTTTTGATGAACTCATGATTATTGCAAGAACACCATTTCGAGTTAGTTTCGCAGGCGGGGGTACGGATCTGGGAGAATTTTATCGGAAAGAAGATGGCCGGGTTCTAAGTACCACGATTGATAAGTATCTTTTTGTCGCTGTAAAGCGACAAGTTTGTCTGGGTGAATCCAAATTTCGGATTAACTGGAGCAAGGTTGAATTCAAGGACAAGATAGATGATATAGAACATCCCATTGTTCGGGAAGCTTTGAGGATGATGGGCATGGATATTCCTTTGGAAATTTCTACCTTTGCGGATATTCCATCACAAACGGGTTTGGGCTCTTCCAGCGCATTTGCTGTAGGTTTGCTACACGCATTGTTCGCGATTAAAGGACAGATGGCGACTAAGGCGGATTTAGCGGATATGGCGGCGCGTATTGAGGTGGACATCCTGGGTCGTCATATAGGGAAGCAGGATCATTACGCGGCAGCTTATGGAAATTTGAATGTTTACACGTTTCATCAAGATGAAAGTGTCTCTGTAGACCCTGTTCTTTGTCCTAGGGAAACAAAAAGAGCAGTTGGGAATAACATCATGATGTTTTATACAGCAAAGAAGCGTGATGCTAGTGAAATCCTGAAAAACCAGAAAGCTAGGATGAACGACAAACATCATGTGCTGGCGGGGATGAAAAACCTGGTTGAGCCTTTACGAAAAATCTTTACGACTGGATCAAACCTGCATGAAATAGGCCGAATTTTGCATGAAGGGTGGGAGCTAAAAAGAAGCATCACAGAGGAAATTTCTTCCCCGGAAATAAACGAGTATTATGAAAAAGCTATGAAGGCAGGGGCTTTTGGCGGAAAATTGCTTGGCGCGGGAGGGGGCGGCTTTTTACTTTTTTACGTGGAACCGCAGAACCAGAAGTCGGTATCTGAAAGCTTAGCTGAGTTGTACCAATTGCCCTTTGGCTTCGACAACGTGGGCAGTCAGATCACATATTATGACCAGTCTTTGGTTTAATCGACGAATACCTTTTCTATTTTGGATATTAAATGAAATACTCTATATTACTGCCCACGCGAGAAGGCGGTCGATATCTTTCCAATGTGGTCAGTTCGATCCTAGATGATCCTTATGAGGACATGGAATTAGTAGTTTCCGATAATGCCAATACGGATGAAACTTCAGAAATTCTTTCTTCATTTTCTTGCGACCCACGACTGAAAGTTATACGTACGGAAAAGCTCCTTTCCGTAAACGAAAATTGGAACTATACCCTTAATAATAGCTCCGGCGATTATATATTAATGCTGGGAGACGATGATTACCTGTTGCCTGATTATTTTACAAAGGTGGATAAAATATTGGAGCAATATGATAATCCGGAGTGTGTCACCTATAATTATTGTGTTTTTATTTTTCCGAATGCAATGGGCAGTGATGTGGGTTATTACAAAATTGATGCTTTTAACTTCGGACGAAATTACCCCGCCACAGGGGGAACAATTCCATCAGAAATTCGTTTTTCCATTCTTAAAGATATGTTTAGTTTTAAAGCTCAGTTTCCTTTATTAATGCCGCCGCACCTGATTGCTAGAAAAACGGTCGAAAGGATTCGAGGGAAGATGTTTCAACCACCTTATCCTGATTATTATGCCTTGGGGTCTTTGTTAATGAAGGCCGAATCCTGGGTGTACCATCCTGAAAGTCTACTTATTGTAGGGGTTACTCCCAAATCACACGGTTCTTATCAATATAGCTCTGACCATAAGACTGAGGTTAAGGGTTTGGGATATCTTGGTATCGACAGGGAAGCGAAGGCTCAGGACCCAGGTAGTCCGACCATTAACCAAATGAATGCTTGGTTGGACAAAATGAAGGCGAACTATAACGAGGAATTAAATGAGGTGAAAATGGATCGTCCAAATTATTTATTGCGGTTGGTCTTTTTCTGGTGGTTGGATTTTCAAAAAGGATCTATTTCCTTAAAGGAGTTGTTTGTGAGGTGCAAGGGACTTTCCGCTTCAGATTGGTTGGGCATGTTTTTTTCAGGTGTGTCCAGTATCACCTGCTGGGCAAGGTTGTGGCGTGAAGTAAGGTATTTTCGATATCATCGAATTCAAAAAGTTTTTGTAGGTGCACGTCCTTTGGATCGAGAAATAACGGATCACAAAAAATTGGCAAATTGGTTGGGAAGGTAATGATTTTTAAGGAAGTTGGTTTTACAGGCTAGCATTGTTCATGAGTTGCTCACAGTTTTGTCAAGGAACCTTGTCGGGTTTAACAAGGCACCCCAAAAAAGTTTCTAATTTGACCTTGTCTATAATTTGGCTGAAGGTTACCAGGTAATAATATTTCCGTGAAAAGAAAATCCTTTGTGACATAGCTATTTGTTTACCCTAAAGGAACATGCCGGCTTAAATTGTCCCCCGCTTTAAGCTCAAGTTTGGGATAAGGGGAATATGAAAACAGGGTTTATCTTTCCGAGTTTCGTTTTAGTGCACGGAGTTGCTGATAAATCCATTTTGGAAGGTATTTAATGCCGCTCAATATATTTTTAATTACACCCCTTATCCCCTGGGTATTGACATAAATAGTATTATGCCACTCAGAGGGTTGAATCTCGTGCCTCCCCATTGAATAATAATAAACGGATAGAGAATTTCTAGGCTCATGATTTTTTGAGTGCCAGGGCTTAGGATGCCCGTGCCATGAAATCTCATTGGTTTCAAACATTACAGCTCGGTTATAAAGAGGAGGAATGTCAGCTATTTTGGTTTTGCGGGTCATATCCCAGAACTCAACATTGCCACCATTCTCTTCTTTCCAGTCTTGGCAAAAATAAACAATTAAATTGAGCCGACGAAATAAATTAGAATTCTCGCGTTTGTTGAAATCGACATGAACATCTAAAAAACCTCCTTCAAGAGTTTGGTGATATCCTGCCCCAAAGAGATCAGGGTCGGCGAGTAGCCCTTCTAACCCAGTAATTCTTTGTAGAACTTCTATGAATTCTTGGGAAGTTACTGCATTAAAGTATTCTCTGGCAGATGAGGTTTCGGGGCAAGGTTGGGTGTATTTATTTTTCTGATGGTATCCGTTGGCATTGACCCATGTTTTTGGATTGCGCCGGGGAAACTCGTCATATATTTTTTGGGCAAAGGTTTCCTCCAAAAAATTTTCAATAACAAGATACCGAAAAGGTTTGGCAGAATTAAACTGGTTCTTTAAATCTTCTTCTAGGTTTTTTATCTGAAAAATGTTTGTCATGAATATTTCTCATCCATTGAACTTCTTACTTCAATAGTTAACCTGGAAAAGGGATGTTTTAAAAAATTCATAGAGGTTAACAAGGGCTTGAATATTAAAAATAATATCACTAAAGTGTTGCAGATGCATTGTTTTGTTTTAAATGAAATTGGGATTGACCCTTCGTTATAGATGTGACTTAGTCAATCGGTTTTTTTAAATTATAAAAGTTATAGGAATTGCAAATGAAATTTTCCGTACTTCTTCCAACTCGAAATGGTGGTCCCTATTTAAGGAGTTGCATCAGTTCCGTTCTTGATGAGGATTATGATGATATGGAGCTGGTGGTCTGTGACAATGCGAACGTAGATGAAACTCAGGAAGTTCTAGCTTCATTTTCTAATGACCACAGACTGAAGGTGTTGCGAACAGAAGAGGTTTTGTCGGTTACTGATAATTGGAACAAGGTTTACCAGGCTAGTTCCGGAGATTATATTTTAATGCTGGGTGACGATGATTGTTTGATACCTGGTTATTTTAATGTGTTAGAGAAAATTTTGGAAGAGAAAAACTATCCTGAATTGATCACTCACAACTACTGTTCATTCATCGAACCCAATTCAATCGATGGAAATAAATATGCATATTATAATTATACTGGATTCAAGTATGGAAAAGACTTCAGGTCTGGTGAAGAAATATCAAGGGAAATGCGTTCCTCAATAGTAAGGGATATGTTCCGGTTTCGAACTCGATTACCACTACAGATACAGGCAACCTTGTTTTCCCGCAAAGCAGCTAAAAGGGTCAAGGGGGATTTATTCCAAGTCCCTTATCCGGATTTTTATGCTTTGTGTTCCATGCTTTTGACAGCTCATACGTGGGTTTTCTCTTCCAAAAGCTTGTTGGTTGTAGGGGTAACACCTCATTCTCACGGGGCTTATCAATTTAGCAGTGACCAGGACCAGGAATCTAAAGGCTTGGACTATATTGGGGTGTCTGAAGTAAATAAAGACAATTTTGGGAGCCCCACTTTTGCCCAAGTTCTCGTCTGGCTGGATAGTTTAAAAGCCAACTATGCGGAGTTGTTGGAAAATGTTGAGGTGTGTCATTCAAATTATCTGCTGAGACAAATATATTATTCAAGCCTTGAATATAAAAAAGGAAATATTTTATTGCGGGATTTTGTTAAGAGATTTAGCCAGTTAAGTTTTTTGGAAATTCTTGGTTTGTTTCGCGCGGGGTTGGTGAATAAGGATCCTTGGAAACGGTTATGGCGTGCGGTCAAATACTTTAGGAACCACCGGGTTCAAAAATTATGGGTAGGATGCCAACCTCTTGAAAGTCATATTACAGATATGAAAGGATTTGCCCATTGGATTGGAAAAAGATCCTCTGTGTTTAACAAATAAAACCCGGAACAACTCCTTTCCTGCAAATATAGATCTATTAAATTCTTCTGGAGAGAAATTTTTGATTCTTACTGCTGACATTTTCCAAAGCCCTCAAAAATCATACTTTGAAAATTTTTAAAATTATTTTACATTATTACAGTGGTGAAATCTTCGCTGGCGCTTTCTCTAGGCTTAGTGGGTGCTTTATCTATTGTACGCTTTAGAACTCCGATAAAGGAGCCAGAAGAACTTGCGTATCTCTTTATTAGCATAGCCATGGGACTTGGGTTGGGAGCAAATCAGATCTTGGCGACAGTGGTGGCGGGTCCTGGGATCCTTGCATTTATGGCTATTATCAAAACTGCCAAACGGGAAAATAAAAGCAAAAATTTTTACTTATCATTGGACTGGCAAAGAGAAGGAGAGGAGCATCCTGAACTTTATCTTGAAGCCTTGAATAACAGTATTGCCAAACATGCGGTAACTTGTGACCTAAGACGATTTGATATTCGTCAGGAATCAGTAGAGGTCTCATACAATTTAGACATTGCCAGCACTGAAAGCCTTAGCTCATTAGTAGGCGAATTGCGTGAGACATTCCCGCGAATGGGCGTTACGTTCTTGGATCAAAATCGGCTCCCGACTGTATAAAAAAAATGAAAGTTGAATCAAAAGTTTCTGCTACACCCACTCGATCAAATTTGTTCAAAAAATTAAAACTTAGCCGAGTTTCGGCCTCCTCTCTTATTCTGCTGACTATCTTGGCAGTTTCTATTTCCATCGCTACCACATTCTACCTGGCACCGGATAAACTAAGGAGTCCTTTGGCAAGTTGGGCTCATCGGAACGGTTATTTTTCGGCAATCAATAAGGGTGGGGTATTGAAAACCCTGCTATCAGCTCCTGCTAAACTTCTCCGGTCTTTGGGTGCGGAAGAGATACCAAAAATTTATATAGATATTAAATTTAAACATCTGCAAAAACTTCATAAAAAAAGAAATGAAGCATTGAGGAAAGATATTTTAAATATCAGCTCTGATGACTATGTTCCCGCATCGATCAGGCATGGTAACCAGACAACTAATGTGAAATTAAGGTTGAAGGGAGACTTGGTAGATCATCTGCAAGGTAAAAAATGGTCGTTTCGTGTTCATGTGAAAAATGGCAAACATTTATTTGGGGTCAGAAGATTTTCCCTTCAGGCTCCATGGACTCGCGGTTTTCACAGTGAGATATTATTTTTCGAAACGCTACGCCGTGTTGGGGTTTTGGCACCTCGGTACTTTTTTTTGGATGTGGTAATTAATGGTGATGACATAGGTATAATGGCCTTGGAGGAACATTTTTCCAAAGAACTCCTGGAATATAATGGACGCCGAGAAGGTGTCATTATCAAATTTGACGAATCGCTGTTTTGGCGCAACAATCAAGGACCGGTTTTCCATAATTTCCGCAACGTTCCCATCAAAGCATTTCGTAATTCCCGAATTGAAAAATCTGAAAAACTGTCCTCGGAACATGCCGTGGCTGTAGGTTTGCTGAGAGGATTTGTTGAAAAACGATTGCTCGCTTCCGAGGTTTTTGATGTTGAAAAAATGGGTCGTTTCTTTGGAGCAGGGGAGCTATGGGGGGCAAGTCATGCCATGCTCTTTACCAATATTAGACTGTATCTTAACCCGATTTCTCTTAAACTTGAACCGGTTGCATTTGATGCTTCTATCCCCAGTCGAGATTTTGAATTGCCAACTTTATCAGGGGATGTACTTATAGCCGGCAAACAGCCTTTAGGCAGAGCAATTTTAAAGGACCCCAAAATTTATGATGCCTATTTAAAAACTATAAAAAATCTAGCACACGCTGCAGTTGATGGTGACTTGATTGAAGAATTAAAAACAACTGAGCAAAAGTTTTTGCTTATATTGAACAAGGAGTTTTTGCTATTATCAGAGTTACCTTGGCAAGGCTTAATTCAGCGCGCCGAATCTCTTCTAAAATTAAAAAGGATAAAATTTGAGAAAATATCCCTACCGCTTGAGCCGACCTCAGGAGAATATCCATTGATAGCGCATGTGCACCTTATAAATGATGCGGAAAAACCCTATTTGGAGATAGCGAATGCTATTCCTCAAAATATTGAAATTAATTCTATTGAATGGGTCTCAAGGTCGGGTGCTAACAGTGCTTTATTCAAGGCATCATCGAAATTAAGCCTGCCTAAACAGTTGCCTCCAACTCCTATGAATACTCTTCCACAATCAATCCGGATTTATTATTCCCCAATGGATTTGGAAAGGTACCGGCTTAAGGTGTCCGCTAAAATTAAAAATCATGACAAAGAATATGAATCCAAAGTGCATACTTATTTTGCACCACTGGACCATCATCCCATCCCTAAGTCTTCTATAACACGTCAATTAGAACAGCATCCTTTTCTAACCCTTGACTCTGAGAAGAAAAATTTGCAAGCCCGGAAGGGTAAGTGGAAAGTTAAGGGCTCTTTAATCATTCCGCCTGGGTACAGTTTGACTCTTAAGGGAGAGACAACTTTGCAATTCTCCCGAGGGGAAGGTTTGATTTCAAATGGGCCTTTGTATTTTATGGGTACAAAAAATTCACCCATTCTATTGGAGGGGCAATCAGAGGGAATGGGAGAATCTTGGCAAGGAATTGCCGTGCTTAACTCAAAAATTCTGTCTACATTTTCATTTGTGACTATACGTAACACTTCTGGGATTAGCCGTCCTGGTTGGAAGTTGACGGGGGGAACGACTTTTTACAAAAGTGATATGGAAATGGATTCTTCATCTATTATTGGTCATAGAGGCGAAGATGCATTAAATATTATTCAATCAAATTTTAAGTTGCGAGATGTTAACATTGAAGATACTTTGTCCGATGGTTTGGATGCGGATTTTTCAAATGGCAGTGTAGATAGAGGATTGTTTAAAAATATTGGGCAGACTACTGGTGGAGATGGAATTGATATAAGTGGTAGCCGGATTGTGATTAATGGAACAATATTTCAGGGAATCAGTGATAAGGGCATCTCGGTAGGTGAAAAAAGTTTTGCCACTGTGACGGATACAATTATTGAAAGGGTTGCCACCGGTGTTGCCAGTAAAGATGGGTCACGCCTTATACTTACCAACGCTACCTTCAAAGATATAACGAACGCGGGCCTGGCCGCTTACATCAAGAAACCAGAATATGGCCCCGCATTAATTAATGCCAATAATATCAAATTCGAGTCCACTGCCAAACGAACTCTTGTTCAAACAGGAAGTTCATTAAAACTTGAAGGGGAACTTGTGGGAACTGAAGATATAGATGTCGAGCAATATTACAAGACTATTATGAAACCAGGATGAAATAATGAGCGATCAAATACCTAAGGACGTACGTAATGAAATCAAATTCGTGGCCTTTGCAAAGGATTATTATTACCTATTGCATTGGCTAAAATTGCATCCTGCCGGATTTTATTCTATTCACCCTGATCGAAAGGTGAATAATATCTACTTTGATTCGCATGATTATGTTGCTTATACGGACAACCTCTCGGGAGCAAGTTATCGCAGGAAAGTTCGATACCGTTGGTACGGAAACTCGCTGACTCCGGGTCAAGGTGTCTTGGAAATCAAGCATAAAAGAAATTTCTGTGTTTGGAAAAGCTTATTCAAAATACCAGAATCTCCATACAAACCAAAAGCAAGCTGGAATTCAATTCAACGGCATTTATATTTACAAGTACCTGATGCAGGAAAAAATGGCTTGACGAAAATCCAGTGCCTATACTCATAAATAGATATAATCGGAAATACTTTCTCTCTCAAGAAGGAAACGTCAGGGTGACAGTTGATAGACAGTTAGAGTTTATTGATCAAAGGTTCAAGTCCGGACCCAAGTTAGTGCGCAAAAAAAATTATCCTGAAATATTTGTCGTGGAATTTAAATTTAATATCGACGATAGAGATTTGGCTTCCCATTATATTCAGACTATTCCTGTTAGGATTAGCAAAAACTCCAAATATATAAGTGGTTTGAAATTTTTAAGCGGGACCTAACATTTGGTGGTTCCAACTTGCAAGAGCAACAGTTAGTAAGGCCTTCTTTTTTGAGGAAGAGCTTGAAAAGTACTTTGAGGTGAAGCGGGTTTTGGTGCAGATGGTTGAGCCGGGCCAAGATGCGCTTTGGTTTTCTCTTGTGTAACCTTTCGCTTTGATTTCGGGAAATGTTATCGTTCCGGCCACGCTTCCAAGTGGCCTAAGGGTGTGCAATAGGTTGTAGCGGGAAAACTTCGGCCATCTTCTCTATTGGACTCCATTCCTCAACATGTATCGTAAAGCCTTACATAATTGACCTTAATGTTGGAAAAAAATTACTGAGGGTAATTAAATGTTTTAAATGGATTTAGGGTCGAAATTATCAAACCCCTCATCTTTTTCAGATATGACAGCAGGTTTTGCTGGCCATTGTACGGAAAAAAGAGGGTCATTGTAACGAAACCCAGTATAAGATCCTGGAGAATAAAATTCAGACATATAATACAAAATTGTGGTTGAGTCCTCCAGAGTGAGCCAGCAATTTGCGCACCCTGACGGAACATACAGGCTCAAGTTGTCTCCGGCTTTAAGCTCAAAGGAGGTCCATTTCAGGTAGGATTCCGAATTGGATCTTAAGTCAATGATGACGTTATAAAATGCTCCCTTTAAGCAGGTTAATATTTTGGCCTCTTCATGGGGAGGAAGTTGGTAATGAAATCCTCTTAATGTATGTTTATTTTTATTTTCGGAAATATTTGTTTGAACAATTTTGATGTCCAAACCAATTTCCTGAAATTCTTTTTGGCAAAAGTGACGGCGAAAGGCGCCTCGGTTATCGACTATTGGTTCAGCTTCAATGAGCCAGACTCCTTCGAATTGTTGTTTATGAAATTTCATAAAATTTTTGGTTAAAGTTGGATAATTTGAGGATCATTCGGAAAAGGAAGTATTACCTTCCCACGAAACTGGTGTTTTTCCTTTATGGTTTTTACAATTTCATCTTCAAAATTCCAGGCCAGGAGAAGTACGGTGTCCGGCTTTTTTACAAACGCCTCATCGGGTGAAACGATTGGAATATCTGTGCCTGCGGTAAACTTCCCCTGCTTGATGGGGTTCCCATCTGCAATACAAACCAGATGGCGATGGTTTATACCACAGAAGTTTAACAGGGTCGAGCTTCTGGCGGAAGCTCCGTAACCAATCATTTTAGTTCCATTTCCGCTATGTAGTTTGATAACTTCAATAAGCTTATTTTTATGGTCAAAACATTTTTCTGAAAATTTCAGCCAATTTTTCTCAAGACTTAATCCGGAATTTTCATCCTTTTCAAGTTTCTCTTTAAGCTTGGAAGTTTCTGGGCGCTTATTTTTTGAGCAGTAAAGAGCTATGGAACCGCCACTTATCGGGCTTACATTGTAGTCGAATGCCGAGAGTCCATGTTTTCTCAGAAGGAAACAAAGGCTTTGGAATGAAAAATAGAATAAATGCTCATGGTAAATCGAATCGTACTGTAATTCCGACATGATATTCTCGCCATAATGAAATTCAACAATAGCGATACCTTCATCTTTGATGCAGTGAGCCATGCCCGAAATCACTCCGTGAATATTGTCGACATGGGGGATTACATTTCGAGCAAATATGCAATCGGCCTTTCCGTACTCGCTGACGATAGATTCCGCGACCTTTTTGTCAAAAAACTCTACTTTTGTGGGGATACCCTTATCAAGCGCTATCTGTGCAATATTTTTGGCGGGATCGATCCCTAGAACTTTATGTCCTCTTTTTTTGAACCGCTGTAGAAAAGTTCCATCGTTGCTTGCGACCTCAGTGATAAATAATTCTCTGTTACGAAGACGTTTTAAAGCTTCATCACAAAAAAATGAACTATAGGTTTGTGCTGTGGATGAGGTTCCCGTTACCCATACATATTTTGAAAACAAATATTCAGGTTTTACCGTTTCTTTGAGTTGCACAGTTTTACAGTTGTCACAAAGGACAATAGAAAGAGGAATAGAGGGTAAAGGTTCCTCAGGGTTATCCCTTAAACTATTGGCAGGGGGTTGTTCGCCAAGATCCAGAATGTTGTTTAAATTATTTTTTCCACAAATTCGGCAGTTGCAAATGGTATGAAATATAGAGCTATTCATAATTCATATTTGGGTAAGATTTTTAAAAAACGAGCTTCCTGCTTATAACCCTTTCGCTCAAGCTTATACCAATTAAACCAGTTTTTGATTTTATAGTTTATAAAAAACATAGTTTTAAACGTGAAAATTGGAAGAAAAGGTATAAAGAAAAGAACATAAATCAATGGGTTCTTATGGCTGAAATCCTTTCATAAAACTAGGAAAAGCCTAGGATTGCCAATCTTCATAGAATGACTAGAGTCATGCGTAAAAAGTATTTTTCAAAAAATACTTTGAATCTTTTTCCGCGAAGCGGTTTAAAATTTAGATAAAGCTGACAAAGATTTTCATTTTCAGTGAAACAATTCACATTACTAAAAGTAAGCACAACCTCAAGATTATCACCCATGAGAGCAATCTGCTTTTCCAATTTTTGCGGAAACAATAAATCGTACCAATCCAGTAACTTTATTTACTTTCCTTTAGCTTTTTGAATGGTTGAGTTTCGTACTTCTCCGAGGGAACAAGTTTTTTTGCTACAAAATATTGTGTTTGATTTCCGTAACTTTTTTCGATTTCAGAATTTCTCCGGCGGCTGAAACTCTTTTCATGAGAATCTATTAGTTTTTAAAAAAATTTAATAAGTCAACCTGGGTATGGGCTAGAAATTCAAAAATCAGATAAGTTTAATGTTTTATTAGGCTTTGATATGCCGTAATTTGGCTTTTAGTAAGCGCTGCTACATTTTCACCATTATCCCAACCTCGATACCACTCTACCACCCATTCCAATGTGGTAGCCAGATCAAGTCTGGGCGTCCACTTCAGTCTCTGGCGGGCTTTGGTGCAATCCAACTTTAAATAGTTGGCTTCATGAGGGTAGGGTTGGGGAAGTTCTTTCCAATCTGTTTTTTTACCCCAAAATTGACCCAATTGCTCAACGATCCATTGAACAGATTGAGCATCAGTTTCATTGGGCCCAAAGTTCCACCCTTCAGAATATTTGGTCCCATTAGCCCAGAGCTGCTCCGCTAGAGTCAGATAGCCTTCAAGTGGTTCCAGAACAAATTGCCAGGGACGGATTGAATTAGGGTTGCGAATAACAACCTGTTGTTTTTTAATTAGAGACTGCATGATATCTGGAATTAACCTGTTTTGGGCCCAGTCTCCCCCGCCAATTACGTTTCCTGCTCTGACAGTGGCCACAGAAACATTTTTAAAGGGAGGGTTCGGTTGCTTAAAGTATGAATCGCGATAACAACTAGTGATCAATTCTGCACATGCCTTACTGTTGGAATAAGGGTCAATGCCGCCAAGGCTATCATATTCCCGGTAACCCCAGACCCATTCCTTGTTTTGGTAGCACTTGTCACTGGTAATAATGACTACTACTTTAATGGAATCTGAATGCCGAACCGCTTCTAATACGTTAAGCGTTCCCAATACGTTAGTTGTGTAAGTGTCATGGGGATCTTCGTGGGACTCGACCACAAGAGACTGGGCGGCCATATGAATAAGAATTTCGGGAGAATGTTTTTTCAGGACAGCTTTTATATGATCTAAATCGCGAACATCTCCTACTATAGAATGCATGCCCTTAGCAACTTCGGCTAGTTCAAATAGTGATGGGTTTGTGGGGGCAGGTAATGAATAACCCGTAAGGTTTGCTCTTAAGCTTTTTAACCAGATGGATAACCAGCTTCCTTTAAAGCCTGTATGTCCGGTGGCAAGTATTTTTTTGTTTTCCCAAAATTGAGGATTCATTACCAAACTTTCCAAGGCGCATGACCTGAATCCCAGAAATCTTCAAGTTGTTTCTTTTCGCGCAAGGTGTCCATGGGTTGCCAAAATCCTTTGTGGAAGAATACGGACAACTTGCCTTCTTTTGCAAGCTTTTCTAAAGGTGCTCCCTCCCATATGCAGTTGTCTCCTTCAATATAATTGAGAGTTTCGGGGGACAGGACAAAAAACCCCGCATTGATCCAACCCCCGTCTCCTTCGGGCTTTTCCTGAAAGCTGACAGGTTTATTCCCCTTTAATTTGATAGAACCAAATCTGCCCGGGGCTTGAACAATAGTCATTGTTGTTAGAGATTTTTGTTGAGTGTGGTATGCGATGGATTCTTTAATGT
This sequence comes from Nitrosomonadaceae bacterium, assembly GCA_002721545.1. Classification (GTDB taxonomy): domain Bacteria; phylum Pseudomonadota; class Gammaproteobacteria; order Burkholderiales; family Nitrosomonadaceae; genus BJGV01. The sequence goes on from PBKR01000027.1 coordinate 27,487, forward strand.
TTATATTACTGAGACCATCTCCATAGGTGAAGCAAAAATTTTCGTTATCCAAAAAGGGTTTGATTTTTTTTAGCCTTCCTCCAGTCATTGTTTTATCCCCAGTATCCACCAAAGTCACACGCCAAGGCTCAGCACTATGCTCATGGACCTCCATTTTATTGTTTGCAATGTCGAATGTGACATTGGAACTGTGGAGAAAATAATTGGCAAAATATTCTTTTATAATATAACCCTTGTAACCAAGGCAGATTATAAAATCATTAATTCCATGAGAGGAATAAATTTTCATGATGTGCCATAGGATGGGTTTTCCTCCTATTGCCACCATGGGTTTTGGCCGAACTTCGGTTTCTTCACTAAGGCGGGTTCCCAACCCACCTGCTAATATAACTGCTTTCATTTATATGGGTCTTCTAATATTTTAGATGGGTGAATGGGTTTCAAGTAGGATTCTACTGGGGCTTCTCTAAATAACTGTTTTCCAGCAGGCGGAGAAAAAGAAAAAATGACTCCTAAATTTTGTACTCTGTTTTGAACCTAAAACCATATTTGGATTCAAAACTTACGATTTAATTTTATCAAATTTTTGAAAAAAATAAAATCAATATTTATATGGGGTTGAACTCATTTGCAATATTTATAAATGCCATTCCCTGCGACATTTGTTAAAAATAATAATCTCTCCGGGCAATAAGACTAGTGCAACGGTTGCAAGGTAACTTGCTGATGCTCCCAGAGGTCCAAAATTACTTCCTAATAACCAAACAAGTAAACCGTTTAGAAACCCGAACCCAACATGTAGCCAGACCAGCGGGTTTTGCTTGTGAGAATAAAGATAGTTGGAAATACAGTTGGGTATTTGTATTAGTGTAACTGCTGCCAGGAGGAGGAAAGTGGGAAGTGGAGAGAGTAGACGTTCAGCAAGCTGGAATTCGAATACATTTAATCCATAAATAAAAACTCCACCGGCGATAGCTCCAAGAAAAGCCATCGAAACAGCTATGGTTGAATTACGAAAAAAATGCCTGTCTAGTTCCACATATTTTTTTTGAGCAATAAGAGCGCTGTAACGCGGAACTTTGGGTAAAATCCAAGCCGATACCAGGGCACTTAAAATTTCTACCATTTGCCAAGTCATCCCAAATTGTCCTGCAGTGGCGGCACCATGATAATGAAACATAATTGGGGTATATATCGAAAACATAAAGTAACCTGCTATGGCCCCAAGGGATATTTTCCACTGCATTGGCCATATCTCTGATTTCCAATGGATATGGGTAGTAGGAGTTGTTTGGATGAAGGTCCAAAAGAAATTTCGACAACGCCCAAATATCAAAACTAAGTCTAATATCAATCTAGTTGTAAGCATTGCCACTATCATCCATAAGTCTCCACCCAAGATCATAACTAGCCATAATAAAAGGGGGCTAAAGAATGTTTTAAGCAATTGGAAGAGGTAGGAATTTTTAATTTGATGGCAACCTTCAAGCATTGCATAAAAAGGGATCACCAAAAACTGAAACCCTGTCATTAAGACGGCGAAAAACCAAGGGCCCTGCCAAACAACTTCCAAATTATGATCTTGAGAAAAAAACCAATATCCAATAGAGAAAACAGTCAGGACAAACAACGTTCCACCAATCAAATACCATTTGAACAATAAGCGGCCAAGACTGATTAGCCGGGAAAGTGATTTTTTTTCTCCTGTAATGGGGCCTTTGCCGTCCCAACTTAAATTTATCCACTCGTGACTGGCAAAGGGAACTACCACAACCGAAAACCCCAGTTCCAATAGGGCCTGCAGGGCTAAAATACTCATAAAAGTAAAATAATACCCTTGGATTTCTGGCGAAATATAGATGGAAATTAAGAAGATGGTTGTTATGCCTGCTACTAGTTTCCAAAGTTTCTCTAAAATAGAGTAGGCGACTGCATGGTCAATTTCGAGCCAACTTAGAAAACGTGCAACTGGAGTGAGCGGATTAGAGAGCAACTTGCATCCTCGGATTTTGTGGATTGAGTTTTATTACTGGGATTTGTGACCCCACAAAATAAGTAGTTTTGAGAAAGGCGGGTAATAGCATAGGTCCAATATGAAAAAAGAGATTGAAACTTGGGAAACCTAGGCTCTCAATGCAAATAAATTAATTTGGTACTTATATCATATACATAGTAAAATCAATACCATTTTATCGTGATAGCGTTGATAAGTTGCTTCCTTAAATCTACATACTTGATCCTTGTGACACAAAAGCTATCCAAGTTTTTCGTTGTTCTAATGGTAAGTAGGCCGTGGTCGATTGCAATTAAAACAAATATAACTCAATTTAGGATAGATTAGAGGTAAACAAGTTGGCTGGGAAATGCCGGTTTCTTGAATAGGGTAAGGGCCGGGATTGAAATTTACCCTAAACTGTACTTGTAGCTTATTTTGTGCCCATTTTTAATTTCACCTAAAGCGAAAACTAACCTTGAAGTATAAATTGCAAAAGGATTATTCGAGATTTGGTTTGGTTCTTAGTAAGTGTATTCAGAAGGCATCATTATATTCATGGTGGGGATATTCTAAAGTTTTGGAATATTATTGGGGAATGGGTCGGCGGAGGGTGGACCGTGACTCAGAATTTTTAAGGAATGGTTTTAAACTGGGGACCCTGAATTTTGACGAACTGACTTCTCTAATGGATTTACTGGAGAGTGCCCCGGATCAAAAGATGAATGCTCAGGATTGTCATCCTGAGTACCTAAATAATCCGTACCTTGAGGCTATACAGTCCAAATTTGACGATCATTTTTGTTATTACGATATTTCAGGTCACCGGGATTTATTGCGAAAAATTTTTTCCAACTACAGTTCCACTGTAAGGGACTGCTTGGGTCATCCTGCTCGTATTGTAAATATTAGGTGTTGGAAAACTTTATCAGGCGCTACGGAAGAAGGGCCTAATGCATGGCATGTTGACCATTTGGCTTATGGAGTGCACAAAATGTTGGTTTACCTCTCTCCTCCAGGCGAGGAAACTGGAACTACTGAAATAAGATTGAAGGATGGGTCTGTAAAATCTGTGAAGGGGCCTGGCGGCACTTGGATTTTTTTCAATCCTACCGATAGTATTCATCGAGGAGTTCCCCCACGTATAGAGAGCAATGAAAGAATTATCTTGGAGTTGATGACTGTGCCGGCATTTAAAGAAAATTTTGAGCCGGTTTTTGCTGGTTTAAATGCAACGTATCCATGGTTTCCTTGGACTGAAATTTAATTCGTCCGAGTCTGGGGAGCGCAGTGCTTTTCTCCATTCTTCTAAAATTAATTAGATAAAAAAAGGTATCTAAAGTGTTCACGGGCAAAGCAAAGGATATCGCTGGCAATCGCAATAATTCTTGGATATATGTTTTGATCCTTTTTGGACTTTTTGTTCTCTATTTGTGGGGCTTTATTGTTGAGGATGAAATAGTATTTGGGGGCATGGTATCTTGGCAACATTTTCCTGTAGAAATGCATTATTTCCAGAACATGCTAAAGGGGAACTATCCCTTTTTTGATTTCTTGTTTTCGGTAGGATTTGATGCTGTAGGAGATTCTCAGCAGAATTTATTGCACCCGTTGAAGATATTTCTGGTGTTGATTGGGGTGGAGCCGGCCCGAATCAGCACTATTTTTACCATGCTGCATATTTTTGCAGGGACCTTGGGGTGTTATTTTTATTCCCAATATATGATCAAGAAATCTTTTAAAGATTCTTTGGTTGATTCATGTATTCCGTTTTTCTCGGCAGCTCTTTTTTTGATGAATCTGGCCCTTTATACCAATATTGTCCACATGGTGTTTATATGCACCTTGGCCTATTTCCCCTTCATGTTGCTACTGGCAGAGAAGATAATGGTTGCTCCAAAGCACAGGTATTTTTTCCTCCTAGCTCTGGTAGTGGCTTTAATGTTGTTTGTGGGTAACTATTGTGTTCAATGGATAACTTTATTGAGTTTGGTGATCTATTTAGCGGGAAAGGTGTTGATGGACAGGCGTCTCGCTTATAGGCTCATATTGGTTTTGATGGCCATCTTATTTGGTTTTATAAATGCACTGGTACAACTAGTCCCGACCTTTGATTTGATGGGGTTTTCAACACGCAATGCACTGGGAAACTGGGAAATGTTTTATGGCTCCGCTAACCCATTGTCATGGCTGGGGTATTTTTCTCCAGGGGCACTTTATCTTCAGTTCAAATATGCCCAAGAAGCCTTTTGGAGCTATACAGGAAACAATGTAATCGAAAGTGTGCACTATATGGGGCTGGTGCCCTTGTCGCTATTTTTCTACTCCTTATGGAAGCGGAAAAACCTTCCAAGGGAAATAGATCTGTTCCATGGGGTGGCTCTTGTAATGGTTTTAAGGGCCTTAGGAGTTTTTTCTATACTTAATATTTTTCTAAACTTTTTGCCTATATTTGGACAGTTTAGGTTTCCTGTGCGATCCTTTTTTGTGCTGGATTTTATTCTGTTGATAGTTTCTGCTTATGTATTGACTTCCAACTTTGATAGAGCGGCTTTAAGAAAAATCATTTCAACTTTGCTGGGCATCACTTTTGCGTTAAATATTTTAAGTATTTTTTCATTAAAGCTGTGGGAGGTCGGGGCATCTCAGGATTTGTCGATTATTTCCTTGCTTGAATATGGGTACTCATTTGGTGGAGTGATAATTCTTTTACTAGCTTTCTTTTTGCTTTCTGATCGCTTTGAAAAAGTCCTCGATAAGAAGCAACTGGTATTCGGGTTAATTCTTATATCTTTGGTAGATTTGAGCTTTCATCGTCTGGGAGTCCCTTTGCATTGGGGGAGCCCTACTGCACAGGAAATCAAAAAGCAAAGTGCAAATGTGGATAAGGTCTGCGATGAAATAGGAGCCTCTCGTATTTGGATAGATTTTAAATGGCCTGATTTTGATGTGCCGCGTTTTCCATTTACCCCAACCAGTAGTAAATTTTATGTGAGTAAGGAAAAGGAGGATAGTTTAGAACTGCAGGGGACAACCTGTTATTTTGGTGACTCTGTAATTACCTCGACACTAACTCCTGCATCGATTAGACAATCGATGAAATGGGCTAAAGATGAATTGACTCATGATGAGTTTTTAGCCTTTATGGGTATCCTTGGATATAAGCACTATGCGCAGTTAAAAGACCAAAAGACAAAAGTTATTGGAATTGATGATGTCAATATTTTCGAAGCCCCAGCTTCTACTGAGGCAATGCAAAATAAACTCAAAGCCTTTTTAAACACACAGTTCCAGGTCCAAAAAGGACGTTTTAGCAAAGTATTCCAAAAGACCTATGAAAAATTTGATCAGTTAGGCATGTCAGACTGGCTTCCTCGCCACCGTATTGAGGTAACTCCTATACCTCAAATTGGCTCAGTGCTTGCGTTGACCGAGCCTATTTATTATTTGATATTTGATGCCAATGGAAAACCCCTGCCGTACACAACAAAAGGAATTTTTTTGATTTTTCCAGCAAATGTTGTGGGCCCGGTCGAAGTTGTTTTTGTTCCAGTAGGCTTTGTTTTTGGTCTTATGGGAAGTATGATGGCATTTATCTCACTCATTTTGGTGTCGGTCTCGTCTGTTTTAAAGCCGTTATCCAAGTTTTGTGGTAAAAATTTTGCAGTGGAGGAGACCAGCGATAATATTAGGGAATTTAATATTTCAAAATTAACCCGAACGGCGACTAAATTTCGGAAATTTTTGGTAAGCCCATGGTTGAAGAAATACGGTGGAATTTTTTTAGTAGGAGCCCTCATTGTTATGCCGTTGACGGCGTTATTTTTCACAAGAACCGATAATGCATTCCCATTTATTTTTTTGTTCTTTATGTTAATGGTGATCTATCGTTTAACTTATTTGATGAGCAATGATAGAAATATTGCTCTAGGTTTAACAATTCTTCTTGGCAGCAATTTCGTAATTGGGAAAATCTTCTACCTTTCGCAGAGTATTTTATTTTCAAGAAAAACCCAGATGCTGATAATGGAAAAACTACCTTTTATTGCTGATACTGTGTCATTTTTTAATTGAACTGGCATTGCAAATTAAGTATTTGACCGGGTTTTTCCTGGCGACCTACGTGTCTTCTTTTTGTGTTTTTTTGCTTGTGTTTTTATGCGAGAATATTTTCAGCTCAAAGACGTATCTGTTTTTTCTTCCTAGTACGAATCATGCGGTATACTAGTCAGTAATTCTCATTAAATTAATCGATGAAAGCCTTTTCAAAAATAGTTGGCAGACTGCACGGGCAGAAAATGTTTCAGATTCTTGCTAAAGCAAAAGAACTGGAGCAGAAGGGTATTGATGTAATTCATTTGGAAATTGGAGATCCAGACTTCGATAGCCCACCAAAAGTGATTGAGGCCGCATGTAATGCTTTGCGAAGTGGTTTTACGCATTATACGATTTCTGCAGGGATGAAGGAATTCCGTGAGGTCGCAGCAAAAGTAACCATGCGATCACGGGGGTTCTTGCCTTCAATTAACCAGATTCTTGTGACACCGGGTGCCAACATACAACTCTATTTGGCAATCGCATGTCTCGTAAATCCTGGGGAAGAGGTGATTATTACTGATCCCTGTTTTGTGAGTTACACATCAATAATTGAGCTATGCGGTGCCAAGGCTGTGAAAGTGCCAACATATGAGAGCAACGAATTCAAGATTGATCCAAAGGATTTGCGAAAAGCAGTCACAAAAAAAACAAGAATGATTATGATTAACTCGCCTAACAACCCCACTGGGGCTGTAATGAATGAGGGGGAGATTAAGGAAATATATGAAATTGCTGAAAGTTTTGATATATATCTCTTAAGCGATGAGGTATATGGGCGTATGGTCTATAAAGATGATCACACTCAATTTTTCACTCCCACTGTTTATGATCAGTGTAAAGAACGTACCTTGCTCGTCCATTCTTTTAGCAAGTCTTATGCGATGACAGGATGGAGGATTGGGGCTATTGCTGGTCCAGAGAAGGTAATTCAGCATATGGGTTTGCTCCTTGAAACGATAACATCTTGTGTTTCCCCCTTTATACAACTAGCAGCAGTGCAGGCGATGACCAGTAGTCAAGAGCATATTGATGGTATGATTTCGACCTATCGGAAAAAGAGAGATCTAATCGTCTCAGGCCTAAATGATATTGATGGCATACAATGCCTGAAGCCAGGCGGGGCATTTTATGTTTTCCCAAATATTAAAGGTACGGGTTTAACAGCCGAAGAGTTTAGTAGTCAATTGCTTGAAAAATTTGGAGTCGGCACCTGTCCGGGGAATTTTTTTGGTGAGGCGGGTGAGGGGTATGTAAGGTTTTGCTATGCGAACGCAGAAGAGAGAATTTTAGAGGCAATTGACAGAATAAAAAAGTTCTTATGTTAATATGAATAAAGTGATTGTTCTTGGTGTCAGTGCAGATATTGGTGGCAATATATGTAAACTTTTTCATGGTGATGGTTTTGATATTATTGGAACATATCGAAATGATTTCAACGCCCGCTCAGAACTAGAGAGATTGGAGAATGTTAAACTTTTACAATGTGACCTAACCAAGTCGCAGGATATTCAAGGTTTAGTAGATTTCGTACGTTCTCAGGAGTTTAAATGGACGCACTTATTTAGTTCAGTCGGGACTAGTGAGCCGATTGGACGGTTTTTTGATCTTGATTTTGATGACTGGGAAAAGTCGGTCGCTATTAATATGACATCGCAGCTAAAAGCGATACACTCCTTGTATCCGTTCCGCGATATTTCACGACAGGCCAATATAGCCTTGCTTGCCGGTGGCGGGACAAACAACCCGTTCCGATGCTACTCATCTTATGCTGTCGCTAAAATTGGATTGATTAAAATGTGCGAATTAATTGACGATGAGACAGAGGATCTTAATATTTTTATTATTGGGCCCGGTTTCGTTAAAACAAAGACCCATTTTGAGACTCTTAGAGCTGGTGAGAAAGCTGAATCAAATTTTGAAAGAGTCAAAAAATTTATGGACTCGAATGATAATGGAACTAGCTTTGAAGATATCTATAGGTGTTTGCAGTGGGCTGCATCAAGGGGGCGTGAGGTAGCAGGGGGCAGAAATTTCTCTGTTGTGCATGACAAGTGGGGAACAGAACGTTTGGAAAGTGAACTTAAGCGAGATAACGATATGTATAAATTGCGGCGTTATCAAAATAATTGGAAATAACTTGATAGGGATGGTTTGATGAAAGAGAAAGAATCTAGGGAAGCTTGGAATTTGCATATTGAGGCAACTAACGATCAATTTGCCACAGAGGAATTAAATTTAGGCCCGTGGACATCGTACAGTCTCATAAATGATCCTAAGCATATGGCCTTCGTTTTGTCTCGTTACAAGTTCTGTGCGAAAATGTTAGAGGGAAAGGGTGATGTTCTTGAAGTTGGATGTGGTGATGGATTTGGGGCACCAATAGTTGCTCAGGTTGTGAAAAAGCTACATTGTATTGATTGGGAGGAGCGCAATACGACAGGTAATCGTCGTAGGCTGTCAATGCTTAAAAATATCACTTTTGAGACAGTCGATATCTCGGTAAACTCGCTGCCAGACAAGTATGACGGTATATTCAATATAGATGTTATCGAACATCTTGAACCCGAATACGAAAAGCCTTTCGTTGAAAATATGGTTCAATGTTTGAACCAACAAGGCATCATGATTATTGGCACACCTAATGAGACCGCATCTCAATATGCAACTTTCCGTAGTGACCATCAACATATCAATTTAAAAACAGCAGACTCTTTAAAATCCTTAATGGATAATTATTTCCACAATACATTTGTCTTCTCGATGAACGATGAGTTGATTCATACTGGGTATTATCCTATGGCTCACTATCTTTTTGCAATGGGTGTGGGTAAGAAATAGTTGCTGTGAATTAAGGTAAGCCCTTATGAAACTCTCGGATGCTCTTGCTAAAATCCTGAAAAAAAATGGCGTCAGCCATGTTTTTGGTTTGCAGGGTGGTGGTGTAGTTCATATCTTCGATTCTCTTGAAAGAAACGGGATTGGCGTAACGTACATGCATCACGAAGAATCTGCGGCGCTGGCTGCGGTTGCTCATGCTAAGGTTACCGGAAAGCTAGGGTGTGTGGTTGTGACAACAGGCCCTGGAGCGACCAATGCGATAACGGGGCTACTGGCTGGATGGCAGGACTCCGTCCCTTGTCTCTTCGTGAGTGGGCAGGTAAGGTCCCAGCACACCTCATATGGCCGTAAGGTACGCCAGGTAGGTACCCAGGAAGTCAATATTTGCGATATTGTCAGGCCTATCACAAAAGACACCAAGTTCATCAATGATAAAGAGAATTTCGTTAGTGAATTGAACCATGCTATAGAAGTTGCACGTAGTGGCCGTCCTGGTCCAGTGTGGTTGGATCTGCCTCTTGATTACCAATGGGCTGATATAGAATTCGATGAAAAACTCGCGTCTACCAATACTAAAGAAAAGGAGGGGGAGTCGTATCTTGATTTTGATAGTGCTTCCGAATCGTTGACATTATTGAGCCAGTCGACAAGGCCCCTGCTTATCCTTGGATACGGTATACGATTGGCAGGCGGTTCGATTTATTTAGATAAGTTGATCGAACAACATGAGATTCCATTTGTTACAACATGGACCGCTTCAGATCTATTTGCAACCGACCACCCATTAAATCTAGGTATCATAGGTATGAGTGGGCAGCGCGGGGCAAATAGAGCTGTGTTTCACGCTGATTTGTTTATTTGTCTTGGTACTCATTTGTCGATCCCGCATACCACGACATTGTTTGATTCTTATGCGCCACAAGCCAAGAAGGTTATTGTCAACATTGATGGGGACCAACTTGACAATCTGAATGTCCAATTTGATCTCAAGATCAAGGGTGATGTTGCAACGTATATCGAGTGGCTTTCCAAGAAAAATATTAAAAAATTCAATTGGCCAGATATATCTGAATTTAAGGGGCAGAACTGGTATAGCCCAAATATCACCCCATTACCCAATTCAAATGTTTATATTCGAGAATTAACAAAACAGACAACTGGAAAGATATGTCTGGTAGTTGATGGTGGTGGCACGGCACTTTATGCAGGATTTCAGAGTTCCGTACTAAAGAGTAGCGACCGAATTATCTGCTCGTCAACGATTTCTGCTATGGGAACAGGCCTGGCAGAGACGGTAGGGGTATCTAAGTTTAAGGAGTTTTCTAAGATCCTGTGTGTTATAGGAGATGGAAGTTTCCTGATGAATGTCCAGGATTTACAGTCGATACGCTATGATAATATCAATGTTATAATCAGTGTAATTAATAATAATGGATATTTAGCAATTCGGAATACACAGAAAGAATTTCTGGGCGGGAGATTGTATGGCACCCATCCAGAATGGAGTCTGGGAATGCCATCAATTGAAAAGATTGCTAACGCATTCGAGATTCCGTATGTTCGTTTAGACAAGGCCGAAGATGTTGAGCGGGTGGTGCACCGACTTTCATTAGACCAAGGGCCTATAATTTGCGAGGTTGTGGTTGACGAAAATCAAGATGTGCTCTTCAAACAGGGATACGTAGATAATGGTGATGGAACATTTAGTCCACAACCTCTTTCTGAAATGGCACCTTTTTTGTGATAATGAATAATTTGCCTGCGCTTATGGCTAAGCTTTTTGCAGTTCTCTTATAATTTTCAGATCATTTATATGCATGGTATGGCCCGCCATAATTCGTGTTAAGATGAAATCTAAAAACGTTTTGTAATATTGAAATCTCGTTTGACCGCAGAGTTATCCCTCAGGTTAAATATGGCAGGCCGTTGGAAGACAGCGATCCGCTGTTGCACAGAATTTTTTTTGAAAACATGATAGTCAAACCCGCTGATATATCCTTGAATGATCACTGAAAGAGATAACTTGCCCTTTTCTATTTAATAGAGGATTGAATATAACTGCGTGGTTGATCTATGTTAGACACATTTTAGTTATACAGGTTGCTTTTTATGAAAATCCCTACCTTGTCCGTAATTATGGGAAATTACAATCATGCCCATTATTTGGTCGAATCTATTCCGGCCATCTTAAACCAGTCTTTCCGCCCTATGGAATTTATTATTATTGATGACGGATCTACCGATGACAGCGCGGAGATTATCGAGGGGTTTGCTAAACAGGATTCTGTGGTGCGATTTTATAAAAATGATAAAAACTTAGGCAATGCGCCCACTTATATCAAAGCTTACGAATTAATGAGAGGCGACTATTTTATTCTAACAGCCGCTGATGATATGATTTTGCCTGGATTATTTGAAAAATCGATGGCTATGCTGGCAAAGTTTCCCAGTGCCGGGTTTTGTTCTGCTATAAGCAGGCGGATTGATGGAGATGAGAACGAACTGGTCACCGCTCCAGAACCTCCTTATATATCAAAAGTCCCCTATTATCTTTCTCCAGAGAAAGTTTTGAAAAATTACCTGAAAGGCGCGGAATCGCCAATGGCATCCACGATAATTTGGCGACAAAGTGCTGTTTTAGAGTCCGGGGGCATGCCGTGGGAAGCAGGTGAGTATTTAGATGGCTTTTTAATGCCCCTTATTTCTCTAAACTACGGAACCTGTTTCATCCCCGAGCCACTGGGTTTATATCGAGTACTTTCGGGGAGCCGGGCTTCTCAATTCAGAAAAGACCCCGAAGCGGTGAAGGAACGAATAGAGCATATTGTCGAACTGATGAGGAGTGCCACTTATGCGAATAGGTTTCCCGAATCCTACGTGGTGGCGTTTCAAAAGCAAATGCTTTACGAGCAGGGGGCCATGGCTCTTCAAAATTCGAAAAACTCTATGAATCAATGTTATATTTTTTTGGAAAAAGCAATTTTAAATTATTCCATATTTGATAAATTTTTTCTCAAGGGAAGCAAAATCCTCAGCTGGATTAAGTATGGAGTTCTTAAATTATATTTGTATGGAAAATTTAGAAAATTGAGTTGGATGATGATCCATAGGATCTTTCTTCGGATTTGGCGGTAAAAACTGCTATGCTGGATTAGTCTAGTTTGTTAAAATCTACCGCTATGTCTGTTGGCCTGAGTTCTAATTTTTCATAGGGCGAATCTGTCCCCTGTATCCTTTGGTATAAATATTGTCTGAAATAAATCTGTTAAATACTCATCCAACAACTAAACGTAATTACGACAAACGTGCCGCAGAAAAAACCCCTGAGATAATCAAGCTTGCCAAACAATTTGGGAAGGACTTTTTTGACGGGGATCGAAAATGTGGCTACGGCGGTTATAAATATGATGGCAGGTGGAAGGCTGCGGTCGAGCAGATGCGCCAGCATTATAATTTGCCCGACAACGCCTCAATTTTGGATGTGGGGTGTGGCAAAGGTTTTATGCTCCATGATTTTAAGGAGATTATGCCGGGCTGTTCGGTGGCGGGGCTAGA